>JAOACS010000007.1 GCA_026417655.1 Syntrophobacterales bacterium | reverse complement strand
AGATGTGTATAAGAGACAGTCTATAGCCTGGGACGGACCAATCATCCGTTGGTATGGTCATGGGTCGTTGGACTTGGGGGAAAGGACGTCAAACCCAGAGATCTTATAGGCATATACCGAGCTGTAGCTCGAGAAGTTTCCAGAGAACATCCATTGTGGTGGCATGAGGATGAACACTTTCATGAGCGTCTCGTTTCTTGAAACCTCTCGAGTATTAGACTTTTCACCTCAAAGAGGAGCAAACCTATGAGCTTACCCTTTGTTGAGATCCCGGACCGAGAATATATTCTTCCTGGCACAAGAACTTGCGCTGGATGTGGACTCACCCTGGCCTATCGCTATATTCTTAAAGCCCTCGGACCCAAGACCATTGTTACTCTGCCGGCCTGCTGTTTGACAATACTTCATGGTATTTATCCTAAAACACCCGTTGCGGTTAATGCGGTAAATACAGCCTTTGCAAGTACTGCAGCCTCCGCCGCAGGACTTGTTGCAGGACTTAAAGCGACGGGACAGGATGGTTACGTAGTGGTTGGTATGGCTGGGGATGGTGGCACCTACGATATGGGCATTCAGGCCTTGAGCGGAGCTGCTGAGAGGCAGACTGATTTTATATATATTTGCTATGATAATGAAGCTTATATGAACACGGGAGTTCAACGTTCCAGTGCAACCCCGGAAGGGGCCCTTACTACAACCACACCTATTGAACCTAAGAAACAACCAAAGAAGGATTTTATTGCCATTATGGAAGCCCACAGGCCATCGTATCTTGCTACCTGCTGTTCCGCCTATCCTCGTGACATCTATGAGAAACTTCTAAAGGCCAAAGATATGGGTGGAACGAGGTTTATCCACCTTTATGTGCCCTGTCCCCCTGGTTGGGGATTTCCCACAAACAAGACTGTAGAGTTAGGGCGGATGGCTGTGGAAACAGCGGTCGTAGTGCTTTTTGAGATAGAAAATGGGAAATTTAGGCTTACGGGTCGAAGTCTTACAATGGCCCGATCTGGTCGAAAGAAACCGGTTGAAGAGTATCTAAGACTCCAAGACAGATTTAGAAAAATGACGCCAGAGCAGATTGAGTCATTCCAAAGGGATGTAAATGAGCGATGGGAACAATATCTTAAAAAGGCAGAGCTTTTATAGAGGAGATTTATAAAGTGACAGAGGAACTCAACGTTGAAGGATTAAAAAAATTTATCGTTGAAATACTTCAGGAAGCAGGACGGATCGCCATGGAAGGCTATGGGCAAGGTCGTCCTGATAAAAAATTCGACGAGGACATGGTTACTTCCTTCGAGGTAAGAATTGAGACCTTTGTTCGATCCCAGATCAATAAGGCCTTTCCAGGACATATGTTTTTTGGGGACGATTCAACTATAGGCAGCGGTAGTGACTATCGTCACGATGTGGGCAAATATCTCTGGGTGTTTGACGCCCTTGATGGGGTGGCGAACTACCAGGCCGGAATACCTATGTGGGGTATGTCTTGCGCTGTTATGGAAAACTTTTGGCCTCTCGTTGGAGCCTATCTCATGCCTTCTACAGGGGATATGTGGGTCGCCCTTGGGGGAGGTTCCATGTTTTTTAACGGTAGAGAAAGAAAAATTGTGGAAACTGAGCCTACTAACAATGAGAGCTTGCTTTTTACCTACTCTCGATTTCATGATCACTTTCGAACAACCTTTCCTGGTAAAATAAGAAATCTTGGTTGTACCGGAGCTCATATTTGCTATGTCGCCCAGGGACGTGCTGATGGGGCTATTGTTCATAACGTTGCCTTTAAGGACATGGTATCGCCCCTTCTTATTCTGGAATCTGCAGGAGGTAGTGTAGAATATTTCGACGGTGGGAGATTTTACATAAACGAATATGCCGATGGCCGTCGTATAAAGGATTTTCTACTTATAGCGCCAAAGGGGTTCCATGAACAACTTAGGAGTTACCTCGAAAGAACTGATATGATCGAATAAAGGTATGAATAAAAAGGGGGTAAAGGGCTATGACAAACTGGAAATGTAATAAATGTGGGCATCTTATACAGGCCACCACACCGCCGGATGTATGCCCATCTTGTAAGGAAAAGTGCGAGTTTGTAGATGTGAGCTGTTACATTCCTGAATGTGGTGGGCCTGGCTCTGGTAATATAAACCCTCAGGTTTTTGTAACCAGTGGGGAAAAGGATAAAAAGTAGGGGCTAAGGTTTCAAGAGGTCGAACTGCTAATTGAAATGGGGAGTGCGATGAAGGAAGATCTGGCAAAGGTGAGAAATTTTGCGCTCGGAGCTCACACAGGAGCAGGCAAGACGTCGCTTGGGGAAGCTATGCTCTTTACGGCGGGAGCAACTACAAGGCTCAATAAGGTCGATCAAGGAAACTCAGTTCTTGATTTCGAACCGGAAGAGTTAAAGCGAAAAATCACCATAAGCTCTGCTTTCTACACTTTTGAGTGGAATAAATACACCTTTCATCTTATTGATACGCCTGGTGATTTCAACTTTATCACCGAAACTCAGACCGTGCTCCATGGTGCCGATGGAGTGGTAGTTGTTGTGGACGCCGTAGATGGAGTTAAGGTTCAAACGGAAAAGGTTTGGGAGCTTGCCGATGCCCTCGAACATCCAATAGTTATATTCATAAGTAAAGTAGATAAAGATAGAGCTGACTTTAAGCGGACGGTCGAAGATATTAGAAATAACTTTGGCGACATATGCGTACCCATAGTAATTCCTATAGGGTCGGGAGAGCATTTTAAAGGTGTTGTAGATGTGCTGCAGGGAAAAGCTTTTATATATTCAGAGCCGGAGTCGAAGCAATTCAGTATTCAGAATATCCCCTCTGAACTCGCCGATGAGGTTGAGACCTATAAAGAACAAATTATGGAAAGAGTTGCGGAGGCCGACGATGAACTCCTAGAAAAGTATTTGGAGCAAGGATCCTTAGACCTAGATGAAGTAGAAAGGGGGTTACGTGCGGCTATTGTCTCCCGTAAACTCGTTCCAATACTTTGTGGATCCGGCGTTACGGCTATAGGGGTTGCCCAGTTTCTAGATTTTATGACACGGTATTTTCCAAGCCCGATAGATAGAGGACCTAGAGTTGCTAAAACCCAAGAAGGCGAAGAAACTTCCCGTAGACCCCTCCCAGAAGAACCTTTTAGTGCTCTCGTTATTAAAACTCTAAATGATCCTTATGCAGGTCGACTCACCATCATGCGGGTCTTTTCTGGAACTGTTAGTTCTGACTCAACGGTCTATAATGCTAATAAAAAGTCGAAGGAACGATTTGGAGCTCTTCTTTCTATCCAAGGAAAGGGTCAAAAACAGGTCTCCGAAGCCGGACCCGGAGCAATTGTTGCTGTGGCCAAATTAAAGGATACCTTCACGGGAGATACTCTCTGTGACGAAAAACAGCCCGTTATGTATGAGCTTCTTCCTCTTCCTCCTGTGGTTTATTCTCTTGCAGTGGAACCCAAGAGTCGAGGCGATGAGGAAAAGATCTTTTCCTCCCTTGCCCGTCTTATGGAAGAAGATGTGGCTCTTAAACTGGAGCGTAACGATGAAACTAAGGAAATGATTCTTTCTGGCATGGGAGAGATCCATATTGAGGCAACCGTTGATAAACTCCAACGCAAGTTTGGAGTCGAAGTTAACCTTCGTCTCCCCAAGGTGCCCTACAAAGAGACGATAAGGGGTAGATCACGCGTTCAAGGTAAATATAAGAAACAGACGGGAGGTCGCGGCCAATACGGCGATTGCTGGATTGAGATTGAACCGCTTCCTAGAGGTGAAGGTTTTAAATTTGTCGACAAGATCGTAGGAGGAGTGATTCCCAAACAGTTTATACCTGCGGTAGAAAAGGGTATTGTGGAAGCTGCTCAGGAAGGGGTGCTGGCTGGTTATCCAACTATCGATTTTAAAGTGGATCTGGTTGATGGTTCCTTCCATCCCGTTGATTCCTCTGAACTAGCCTTTAAGATAGCTGGTTCCATGGCCTTTAAGAAGGCTGTAATGGAGGCTAAACCGGTTCTTCTGGAGCCTATTATGTATATGGAGATAACGGTTCCGGATGATTGTATGGGGGATATTATCGGGGATCTAAATGGACGACGAGGTAAGGTCCTTGGAATGGAGTCTAAAGGAAAGAAGCAGATCATTAAAGCTCTTGTGCCTATGGTTGAGGTGCTACGATATGCCCCCGATTTGCGTTCTATGACGGCAGGAAGAGGTGTATTCATTATGCGCTTCGACCATTACGAGGAAGTGCCCGCCCAGTTGCAAGAAAAAATAGTCGAGCAGGCTAAAGCTGAGAAAGAGAATAAGTAAGGCCAAAATGTTAAACTCCTCTTTGGAATCCCTCAAGCCCTCGCTTGAGGGATCTATTTTTAGAAATAGGGGAAAGGGTCAATGTCTTGGAAGGTCGCTATAGTTACCGTAAGTGATAGATGTTCATTGGGGGAAAGAGAAGATCTTACGGGAGCTAAATTGAAGAGCCTTCTTCAGGAGGAAGGTTATAGGATTATCGATCTAAGAATCGTTCCCGACGAAAGGGATAGGATTTCGGAAGTTCTTAGAGAATTATGTGACACCGTTGGATGTGATCTCGTTATAACCAACGGCGGAACGGGAGTAAGCCCTAGAGACGTAACGCCTGAAGCTACTAAAGATGTAATCGATCGAGAAATACCAGGTATGGCAGAAGCTATGAGGGCCGAGAGCTTAAGGAAGACGCCCTATGCGATGCTCTCTCGAGCTATTGTGGGAGTGAGGGGTAAAAGCCTTATTATTAACCTTCCTGGTAGTCCTTCTGGAGCGGTAGAGAATTTCATGGCTATCAGAGTCTCAATACCTCACGCCCTTGAGAAAATTCAAGGTGACCCATCGGAATGTTCGAGGGATTAGTGAATTGGGACATGCCCCTGGGGGATACCCCGGGGACCTATTTTATGATGTTTCCTCCTTTGATCCTCCTAGATCGGGTAAAGCCCTTCGCGAGGCCTCGGCATTCTTCTTTATTTGAAGCTTTTGAAGTTCAAAGTGCCTTTCTAGATCTTCCCTTAACCGATCGAAATGATTTACATTAGCCTCGGTAAGCTTTAACATTTCTATTTTTTCTCTTATTGATGCTGTCTCCATCCAGTCGGATTTCCCCTCTTTCACGAAAACAACATACACCTCACTTCCAAAATGTTTTAACATCTTGTCAAATCTACGTTTTGCAAAACCCTTTTGTAAGGCGTAACGCCAGCTCTTGAAAACCTTCCATGACCATTTAAGACCAATTTGTCCGTATTCTTTGAGGTAGATAACAAGTTTTCTAGCAAAATTTTGTAAAGTTTTGGGTAAGCCATTTGTCATAGCAGGACTCCCTTTCTCTTATGTTCTGTTAATACCTAGCCAATTTCTAAGATGATCATTCATACGAAATACGTGGCTTCCTGACCAGTAAATTTTACTACACCCAGGACATATAAAAAACTCATCAATTGTATGCCATACATACTCAGGCACTTTACCGTGGACCTGCTCTCTCGGACATTCCTTTAGCTCAAGATTGCACCTGGCACACCGAGCTAAAAAGTCTTCCGGATCATATTTAAGTCCAAGAATAGAAAATAGCTCCTTTAGTTGGTCACCAATACTATTCGCCTTTATGCATACTACGCCATCCATGTGACACCATCTTAGGGCCCGAGTTATTATTATTCGACCTGAGGCGACGAAAGACCTAATCTCATCCTGGTTTTTGAGGGGTAGGTAAACCGTATCCCACCCTAAGATTCTTAACCACTTTGCCATTCTCCCTAGCATGGAGTCTACAACAAAACGATATTTTCTTGGGGGATAGTCCGGTTTCATAATTCCTTTACCAAAGTCTGCGGTGGGTATGACAGATCAAAGGTTACATGAGGAATTTCGGGCCGCTTCTCCATCCCCTTTACCTCAAAGGTCAATTCGGATGTGGGAGTATTGATTGTAATTATCTTTGGAGTAAGTTCTACGGGAAATAGAGCGAAGGGGGGAGAATAGTGGACTTTCCAATTTTGGTCTTTTTGACGGACTGTAAGCATTGAGAGGGTAGGGAAGGGAGGTTGAATTGAGGAAACATTAAAGAGTTGGATTTTCGAAGCTTCGAAACAGCCAGTAACTAAAGCCAAAATATCGGTTAACCGTCCCTCTATTCCTACGATCTTTTCAAGGAAGGTATCGGGTTCTAGACTCTTATAGACAGTCTTTTCTAAAGGAAGCCATAAAATAGCTTCACCTTTTTTTACCACTACTACCGCTAAGGTATTACCCCATAGAGATGTTAAATCTAAACGGAGCAGATCTCTATCTTTTCGGATTGACAAAAGGTATTTGTTTGAGAAGGTAGGAAATTTTAATTTACAAAGAAGCTGTGCCTCGAAAGTAGTCCAATGATAGCATCGCTCACTTATGTTCTTCTCCGCCCTGTAGAAAAAATCACCGGTCCCTTGTTTGGAATCGAGAGTTATACAGCTACTTATTCCCAGGAGGAGGCATAGGCCTGATAAAATTACCTTTAGTTTTTTAATGTCATTGACCATTGGTTGATAGCTCTTTTACTTTTTTTTCGATCTCTAGAGCATTTTCATGCTTAAGTTCTATGGCTCTACGATAAAACTCAATGGCCTTTCGCTTCATACCAAGAGCTCGATATATATCCCCTGCGTGGTCGGCTATTATAGGATCATTAGGGACAAACTTTAGTGCCTTTTCTATATATTCTAGGGCCTTTCGATACTTCCCCATTTTGTAATAAACCCAAGCCATGCTGTCAAGTATATACCCATCTTGAGGGGCCTTTTCCAAAGCCTTTGCAATGAGTCTTTCGGCCTCCTCAAGCATTATACCCTGTTCAGCGTAAGTATAACCTACATAATTGAGAGCCTCGGGGCTTTCTGGGTCTATGAGAAGTATATTCTTCATTATGTGAAGAGCTTCATCCTTTTTCCCAATCTTGTCCAATACAACTCCCTTACGATATAGGAGGTCAACGTCCCGTGGAGCTTTGTTTATCCCTTCGTTAAATATATTCAAAGCATTGTCCCATTTTTTTTGATCTTCGTAAACCATGCCTAGGTAAAGATAAAACTCTAATACGTCAGGATATAGGTTTAAGGCCTCCCTCAATATCTTCTCTGCCGAGCTATAGTCTTTGTTCTTTACAAAAAGAAGAGCTAGTCTTACTTGCGCCAGTTTCCATAGGGAGCTTTCCTTTGATATTAATCGATAATTTACGATAGCCTGTTCAATATTACCCTGTTCTTCATACGCGGTTGCGAGGTAGAATAGAGCTTGGTCATATTTGGGTTCTTCCTTTAGAAGTTGACTGAAATCTTCTATAGCTTCTCGGTAACTTTTCTGCTTCAGATGAATGATTCCTATCTTTAGTCTATTTTGCAAATCTTTTTTGTTTATAGATGAGAGTTTTTCAAAAAGCTTTAGCGCTTCTTCGAAATTACCTTGCCTCATGTAGAAATTGCCAGCTCTTTCAATGACTTCAGGATTTTCTGGATCAGTTATTATCATTTTCTTGTACATCTCGTCGGCTTTCTTATAGGAATTTGTAAGTTCGTAAAGATAGGCGAGGTCACCCATAGCTTCAATAAAAAAGGGATCTATCTTAAGAGCCCTTTTGTAGGTTTGCTCCGCATAGTCGTAATATTTCATCTCTAAAAATATTCTACCCTTATAATAATAGGCCAGAGGATTACCTGGAAGGAGTTCTGTTAATTTATCGAGGGTCTTAACGGCCTTATCGAATTTCTCTACCTGGGCGTATAGGGTACCTAAGAGTAAATAGATTTCCGGAGATCGGGGATAGTATTTAAGAGCCTTTTCGAAAACCTCTATAGCCTTGCTTTTCTGGTCTGTACTCGCATAGAGCCTTCCTAGAAGAACCAGGATTTCCTGATTTGTTGGATCAATTTGGTAGGCCTTCTCCACATAGGATAGGGCCCTACTATACTTTCCCTGTCGAACATAAAGGAAAGCCAGCTCATTGAGTATTTCCACAGATTGAGGGTTTCCTTTAAGGGCCTCCTCATAGGCCGCTATCGCTTCTGAAATCTTTTCTTCTCGAACAAGTCTATGAGCCCTTAGGTAGGCGTAGTAAAAGGGAGCGGAAGTAAGGGTTGGTAATTTTTCAACCTTTTGATCTCTATTATACCCCACCTGAAGGGTTGCACAGGATGGAAGAACTAGGAAAAGGTAAAAACTAATTAAAAGTTTCCTCATCTCCAGATTGTCCTCCGGCCTGATATGTGTATCTCAAGATTTATTATAATACTCCTTTTTTGGTTGCCGACCATAAGGATAAGAATACCTAGAGAGCGGGGATGCTGTAGTGCTTTGACTATAAAATATTACCTAAGGAGCCCTGGTTAAAAACTTTCCCCACCCTTTCTCCTCGTCGGAAGGTTTTTATATCACCGTCAGTAGCAAAATCAATACTACTTTTTCCCGATAAATGAATCTACCATGTAAGCTATCCTTAGAGGAGGATTTAAATAATTGAAAACCTCCTGATGGAGAGAAAGGGGATGAAGGGTTTCTTCAACACTAAGGGATGGTTCATCTTCTAGGGAGATTACAGGAGCCTTTGATGGAGAAACACTGGGGTCGTAAATGAGAACAGAGGGTTTATTAGGACGGTTTGGCGATTTAGACACTACAATACCTATGGATTTGTCGGAAAGTCTCACGATAGTTCCGGGAGGGTATATACCAAGGAGGTTTATGAAGAGCTCCACAAGTTTTGAGTCTAACTTCGAGGAAAGTTTCTTATACATGTAGGCTAATGCATGATAGGGAGTCATCGCTTTTCCAGCAACGGGAGGATTACACAGGTTGTCGTAGGTATTGACGATACTTACGATTCTTGTCAAAGCATTAATTTCATTTTCCTTTAGTCCCTTTGGATACCCTTTTCCATCAAGAGTTTCGTGGTGTTCGGCAATAATCTTCTTTGGGCCCTCTGGGAAGGTTTTAATTCTAGAAACAATCTCTATGCCAAATTGAGGGTGTAGTTGTAAAAAGGAACGCTCATGTTTTGTTAACGGCTGGGTTTTTAAGAGTATGGACTTTGGGATTTTAAGTTTTCCAATATCATGAAATAGCGCTCCAAGGCCTATTATGAGCATCTCTTCAGATGTTATATCGCTAGCTCTTGCAAGAAGAAGGCTTAGCATACAAACATTTAGAGCATGATGAAATACCTCTTCCTTTTTCTGTTTTGCATTTATAAGAAAGAGCATGGTGTTAGGGTCTTTCATCAGGGTATCCACCATTCTTTTCATCATCTTTTCTGAGTCTTTTAGGGATTCTTCCGAAAAGAATAGTAACCCATTTATGAAAGCCTTTACTTCGTATAGGGTTTCTTCATAGGCTTTAGCACATTTTTGGTATCTTATATGGTGAACTTTGGCAGAGGGTGTTTGCTTTTTCTCAGTTTCTACTTCGCTATAACTAGATTCTTTCTCCTCTATCGATACTCCTACTATTTTGTCTTCACGAGTTTTCTCATCATGTTGTCTCTTTTCCTCCTCCTTAGAAGAATCCTGCTCAAGTATAAATACGAAGGGGATGTCGAGTTTTTTTATCTTTTCTATTTGATTGTCACTTTTTACCAAAAATCGAGAACGCCAAAAGGGATGTTTAAACCATGGTAATGGAATTTCGATCACCATCCCCTTTTGAACCTTCTCCGGTCTTATACGTTTACGTTTTATGCGTGTGGTTCTGTTGATGATCATTTCTTCATGGCTTTTTCTATGTCTTTTACAATTTCAACAATTACAGTTTTTGGATCTAGAGCATTAAGTATTGGTCTTCCCACGACTATATAATCGGAACCATTTTTAATTGCTTCAAAGGCTGTCACAGTTCTTTTTTGATCGTCCCTCACCCCAGTGGATTGCGATCTAATGCCCGGTGTGACAATAATAGGATCTTCTCCATACTCTTTTCTTATGAGAGACACCTCCTTTCCTGAGGCTATAACACCAACACATCCAGCATCTATAGCTATTCCAGTTCTTTCTATAACTACCTCTTCAAGGGATTTTCCCCAGTTAAAATACTTTGGGTCCACGCTAGTAAGAACCGTAACGGCAAGAATTCCTATCCTATCACCTACCGCTTCAACACCAGCTCTAAGAATTGACTCCTCCGCATGGAGGGTTGTGAAGGTAACAGGATGTTGGGACATCACATTTAGGGCATGAATCACCGTATTGGGAATGTCATGAAGTTTGAGATCGAGGAAAACTTTATATCCCTTATCTCCCAGCCAATCTACCATGTAAAAGTGACTTGCAAGAAAAAGTTGAAGTCCCACTTTGAAAAACCTAATGTAGCCCTCTACTCTTTTTACGACCTTTATTGCTTCATCCTTCGTTGGAAGATCAAGAGCAAGGATTAGCCTCTCTTCTGGTGGTATCAATCTCATGTTCTTTGTCCTCTAAATTATCTTGTAATAAAAGACAAAATATAATCGGCAATTCGCTCCATTACTGGGGGAGTTCCGAGACTTTCCTTCACCTTTGTAAGGGCAACTTTTTGTTTCTGCCATGCTGAGTCATGAAGGTGTTGATTGTTTTTAAATAAATAGAAGTCCTCAATTAGATGTTTAGTAGCCCTTAGGAGATCCTCGGGTTCAAAATGCCTGATAAATTCGATAAATTCGGGGACAATATATTCTCCTACGATAATATTTGGTAGTGAACCAAAGGGAATCTTTATAAGTTTTCTGGTAATCAGGGCGCTTAATGGGGATACTTTGTAAAATACGATCATGGGAACCCCTAGAAGGGCAGCTTCAAGAGTTACAGTTCCGGAGGCCATGAGAGCAAGATGACACCTTTTCAAGACACCTTCTGTTGCGGTTTCTAACTCCGATCCAAAAATTAATTCTATATAATGGCTTAGCTCAAAACTAGAAACCAGTTTTTCCATTCCCGGTGCTACTGCCAAGAGAAAGCGTGCTTCGGAGTAAAGGGAGCGAAGTTGGCTTACAACTTCATTTACAATTGGTATATGATGGTTCCATTCGGAAATTCTACTTCCTGGGAAGAGCCCTATGGTCAAACTCTTTTCAGTCTCTAAGGTAGGAAATCTATTGAGGGATACCCTGTCCACAAGGGGATGTCCAAAATAGACAACCTCTTTTATATTTGCTCTCTTATAGAAGGATTCCTCGAAGGGAAGTATTACTATCAGGCTATCGGTTAGTTTTTTTAAGAGCTTTATGCGGGATGGGCGCCATGCCCATACCTGAGGAGGAATAAAATATAACACCCTGGCACCCCTACGCTTCGCCATGCGAGCCACAATGTGGAGATTCATGTCAGGAAAATCTATAAGAATCACAACCTTTGGAGTCGAGCGTTCAAAAAAACTTTGTAGACATTGTAAAAGCTTCCATAGATTCTTGGCCTGAGTTATCACTTCAGTGATGCCCACTACTCCAATGTTGGTTATTGGACTTATGGGAATAGCACCGGCCTTTGAAAGAATACCCTTTGTGAGGGAAAAAAAATTTACCGTTGGAAACACCTTCCTTAACCTGCCTAGAATTTCCACCCCATAAATTTCTCCCGAAAGATCACCGGTAGAAATTAAGATATCCATTCTCTGGTCCCTACAAATCAATGCTAAAAGGTTTTGGAAATGGCTTGTGACATTTGGAGGGCAAGCGCAAGAGCCCGCCGCGCCGCCTGACCATCAACCGATGGCTTATTTGAGAACATAACAGCTTCTACGAAGCTACGAAGTTCACTTTCTAATGTATCCATGGGTTCCACCTCTAACACTTTAGGGACATTAGCCTTTGAATTTATAGAGAACTCATGGACCTCCTGTCTCTTATAATCGGCTACTAGGCAGACTCCATTTTCAATTACCTCCATCTTCCTGATTTCATCACTCCATATTCGGCTCGCTTCAAGATAGGCCGTGGTTCCGGTGGAGAAGTCCATGCGGGCGAAGACCACATCCGGTAAATGGGTCACAACGGCCTTCCCATCTATTGACCAGCTAGATATCTCACCGGGAACAAGATTTAAAAGTAGATCAATATCATGAATCATAAGATCCAGCACGACATCAATACCTACACTTCTCTCTTTAAATGGACTAAGACGTTTCGAGTATATAAAAGATGGCGATTTAATCCTCTTACTTAGGGCTATAAAGGCAGGATTAAAGCGCTCAATATGGCCTACCTGAAGAACACACCCTTTCCTCTCAGCTAGTTCAATAAGGTGATCGGCCTCTTCAAGTCTTCGAGTTATGGGTTTTTCTATAAATACGTGTATCCCTGCCTCTAGGAGATCCTGTGCTATGGAGAAATGCGTATCTGTAGGGGTAGCGATAGTTACGGCCTCAACTTCTCCGATAATTTCATGATGGGATGTAAAGTAGGGAACTCTAAAGCGGTTACCTACAGATTTAGCTACCTCTTCATTAATATCTACAACGGCTCTTAGATCAACAAAGGGCATCTGAGCGAGCTTTTCTACATGAAATTTCCCTAGGTATCCCGTGCCAACTACTCCCATTTTTAGACTCTTTTTTCTACCTCTAAGGAAAGAAAAAATACCCTTATATCCATCGACCTTTCTCTGGAGATGTTTTATATCCTCTGGATTCTTCAAAGCTACAATAGCGATTCCCCCACTATCGGCCTCTTTAATCATAGCATCTTTATCAAATATGAGAGTTTTTCCCGCCTCTATAGCGAGAACCTTTGCATCTACTTTTTTCATTGTCTCAATAGTGCCTAGCCCAACAGATGGAACATCAAAGCGTAGATCCTGACCGGGTTTGCTGACCTTTACCACTACAGCTCCACCGTTACAAAGTTTCCCCCCTCTAATTATGGTAGCATCTGTGCCGTCAATAGCTTCAACTGCAAGAACTGCCTGATGCTTAACAACGACACACTGTCCTATATCCATTCCACCAATAGATTTAGCTAACCTCCACCCAAAGACAATATCTTTAACTTCTCTAGGAGTTGGAACCCTCTTAGTAAGAATTCCCTCGGGAGCAATTAGGGATGTTAGAAATAGGGTAGATGGTTCTACAATTATCCCCTCCTTTTCTAATTCTTCAGCAAAGGTTCTAAGCAAAGCATCATCGTTTTTGTTGATAAGCTTCATGGCGAGCTTTGCACCGCGAAGATCTAGTTTAATTCTTGAGTAGATACGTTTTTTGTCAACATGTCCCGCCAAAACCACTCGACCAACACATTGATTCTTTAAGATTGAAATGATTTTGCCCACCTCGCCAAGTTTTACCCAATAGAGATAGTCTGTCCATTTAGCTAATTCATTGGAGGCGTCTCCCTCAATCCCTATAGCTACCACAGAAAATCCGTTTTCCTTTGCTGCTTTAGAAAATAGAATGGGAAATTGACCTCCTCCGGCTATTAAACCAATGGGGTTGTTTGAAGAGTTGGTAAGGGATAGCTCCTTTCTAATCACCTTCTTACCTCGTTACGCCTCTTTTAGAGGGAGCCTCCATAAACTCAATAAGTTCTTCAACTTCCCTTGATGGGACCTTTTCTCCTCGAAGCTTATTTATTGCCTTTTGTAACGTAAGACCTGAACGGAATAGGATCTTGTATGCTCTTTTTATAGACATGATCGTTTCAGGAGAAAAGCCAGCGCGTCTAAGACCCACAATATTTGGCCCATAGAGTTTTGCCCTGTCGCCAGCGGCTATCATAAAGGGAGGAATATCCATTGAAATCCCGCTGAGTCCACCTATAAATGCGTATTTTCCTATTCGAACGAACTGATGAACCCCTACAAGGCCTCCTATGACAGCATAATCACTAATAATTACGTGTCCCGCAAGGGATGCACAATTGGCTAGAATTACGTGGTTTCCTATCACACAATCGTGGGCTACGTGAGAATAGGCCATAAGATAGTTGTCGTCGCCAATCTTGGTCAATCCAGTCCCTCTTATTGTGCCTCTATGGATGGTTACCCCCTCTCGTATGATATTACGGTTTCCTATTACAACTTCCGTTGGCTCGTCTCGATAGGATATGTCTTGGGGTGGTAAGCCTATAGATACAAAGGGGAAAATAGTGTTACCCTCACCAATAGTTGTTCGGCCCTCTATAACCGTGTGGGCTCCGATTCTATTACCTTTCCCAATTTTCACCTCAGGTCCTATAATAACATAGGGTTCAATGATTGTGCCTTCTCCTATCTCCGCTCCCCTGTGAACAACCGCTGTTGGATGAATCTGGCTCACTTTAATCTTCCCCTCCTGTTGATAACTCATTTACCAAGAGCTATAAGAAGTTCACCCTCTACTACAGTCTCGCCATCTACTGTTGCTTCACCCTTCAGTTTGTAAATGTTTCCTTTATGCTTAATAAGGGTCACCTTTAAGATGATTTGATCCCCAGGGCGGACCGGCCTTCTAAACCTTACACCATCTAGTCCTGCAAAGTAGCCTCTTCTTTCCTCCTTTTCGCCATGACCGAAGTTAATCATGGCACCACCAAGTTGAGCAAGGGCCTCTAAAAGTAGAACACCTGGCATAATGGGATCGTCAGGAAAGTGCCCCTGAAAATACGGCTCATTTATCGTTACATTTTTTACTCCAACGGCTTCTTCAGCCGATATAAAAAGGATTCGATCCACCATCAGAAAGGGATACCTATGGGGCAATACAGACTGAATCCATTTGACATCTTTTGTCATCTCTTTGTCCCTGTTAGAGATTTTTGAACGATCTCTTCCAAATCCTTAACCTTCTTCCTAAGGCGTTCAATCCTTCTTATACCTCCTTGAATCCTAAGGTACTCCTCTTTAGGAAGAGCTGGGATACCAAATATATCCATTTTATCCTTCACATCATAAAAAACTCCGCTTTTGGCTCCAATTCTTACCCCATTCCCAATAACGATATGATCAGTTATTCCAACCTGTCCTCCTACAATAACTCCATCTCCCAGGATCGAACTTCCCGCTATTCCTGACTGCCCTGCAATGATACATCGTTGACCTAAGGTTACGTTATGGGCGACCGTGACTAGATTGTCTATTTTAGAACCTCGCTTAATTCGGGTCTCTCCAAATGTTGCACGATCAATTGTGCAATTGGCCCCAATTTCCACATCATCTTCAATTACCACAGTGCCTAATTGGGGGATTTTTACAGGTTCGCCCTGCTCATCGAGAGCATAACCAAATCCATCACTTCCAATAACGGTCCCACTGTGAATTATTACCCTATCGCCTATTGTGCATCCATCCAGAATGATAACCCCTGGATAAATAAGACATCCACTGCCTATAACGACGTTACTTCCCACGTAACAGTGGGCCATAATAACAGTTTCTTTCCCAACAGTTGATCCATCGCCTATACAAACAAAGGGGCCAACCCTCACATTTGCCTCAACCCTGGCCTTAGGATTTATCCATGCCATAGGATGGACACCGGTCGGCAAAGCCGGACCTTTGTAAAAGATTTGAGCGATACGGGCAAAGGTTGCCTTAGGAGTAGGTGATAAAATTAGGGGGAATTCCGACAGCTTTTCCGCAAGGGATGGATGAGTTACGATAGCTCCCGCCGTAATCATAGAAGGTTTGGGAGGCAAGAACTTACGGCTTTCTATAAAAGTGATATGATATCGATCTGCCCTTTCTATGGGTGCTACACCGCGAATTACGATGGAGCCGTCCCCTTGGAGCTTTACTCCAAAGAGACGGGCGAGTTCAGAGAGGGTGTATTCTTTACCCACAGGGTTCATGGGGCTATTTTTTTTGTCCCGTAGGTGCCGAAGTTGGAGCAGGAGCCACTGTCTGAGGCTGTTTGTCAAGTTCCTGGATAATCTTCTGGGTTAGATCATACTTATCATCGCCATAAATCATACCACTTCTTCTAGCCTCTAAAACGAGGTCATACTTTTCCTTCTTGGCTATATCTTTTACGATTTCCATAATCTTATCTATTAGGGGTTTCATTAATTGTTCAGAGAGATTTTGAAGTTTCTTATTCGATTCGAATAGAAAGTGTTCCGCCTCTTGCCGTTTCTGTTCAAATTCTTTCATCTTCTGCTTTTTCGCTTCGTCGGCTGCTTTACCGCTTCCCTGTTTGGTCTGCACCTCATCTCTCATTTTAGAGAGTTCTTCCTGTTTGGTTTGGAGCTGAGATCTAATCTGTCCCTCTTCCTTTTTAAGTTTTTCTTGAACTGACTTCCCCCACTGGGATGTGGATAAGACCTTTTCGAGATCAAAAAAACCGATCTTTTGTTCCGCCTTCGATGGCGACACTCCTATTACGAAGATCATGACACTTACTGCGAATAACGTTACGAACCACCTGATACTTTTCATGAAAACCTCCATAGAGTTGTTTTTATCGCTCCGATACGAGCGAAAAAGGGATTTTAACTCTCCCTTTATGCCACAAAACCAACACTAGAAAAATGCTCCCATTGAAAACTGCCATCTACTTTTAGGATCATCTGGACCTGGATCTGGGTTATAGGCCCATTCAATCCTTAGAGGACCTAGGGGAGAGGCCCATCTAAGTCCTCCCCCTACACCCATTTTGAATTTTGACACATCTAAATTTTCCCCTTCAGCAAAGGCGTTTCCTGCATCAAAGAACAAGACCCCCTTTAGATTTATCTCTTCCACAATCGGGAAGGTAATCTCAGTATTGAATAGGCCGTATTTAGTACCTCCTATCTTGTCACCCGTTGCAGGATCTTTAGGACTAAGATCTCCCCAGTCATAGGATCTTACTGAGTTTATTCCTCCCAGGAAAAACCGATCGGAGAGTAAAATATCCTTATCGCCAGTTTTTATGATCCACCCTAACTCTCCCTTTATAAGTCCCACAAATTTCCAGAAAAGAGGGAAATACTTTCCAGCGGCGATCTCATACTTTGTAAAATCCGTTTCACTTCCGAGGTAGCTGGTTGATTCTTCAATAGTTGCCCTTACAATAGATCCTTTAGTAGGTAGAAAGGGATGATCGGTCGAGTCTCTTTCAAAGCCCAGCACTACACTGCTTTTTATGTGTCGTCCTTCCTGTCTTTTAATGATAGAGGAGGCATTTTCGGAGACGTCAGTTATATTGGTATTTTCGAAGATGTATCCCACCGTAAATTTACTCCAGTTACCAAAGGCCCTACCAGTTCTTAACTGAAAACCCTGGGCTTCCTTCGTAAAATCGTCATATTCTCGAACCCAATCGTAAATATCTGAAGCAAAAAAGTAGTATGTATCAAAAACGCTTGGTTCAATGAAGCTTAACATATAGCGCTGAACAGATCCTCCAAAATGGGCCTTAAGGGTAAGTATCTGTCCCCGACCAAAGAGGTTTCTCTGCGTAACTTCACCGCCCACAAAAAAACCTTCGTCAGAGGAATACCCACCCCCTGCTCCAATATGCCCAGTAAGCTTCTCTTTCACTTGAACCTCTATATCCATTAGGTTGGGACTTTCGGTGTCCACTGGATTTATCTTAATCTCCTCGAAGTAGTCTAATCTTTTTAATCTAGATTCGCTGTTTTCAATCTTTGTAGCGCTGAAGGTATCTCCTTCGGCTATTTGAAATTGTCGTCTTATGACTTTATCCTTTGTCTTCATATTGCCAGATATTGTGATTCGACCAATGGAAACCTTTGCTCCCTTCTTGACCTCAAGCTCAATACTGGCTTCACGTTTATTAGAATCCTTCTGAATGTGGGGATCCACCTCTGCGCGTGCATAGCCCTGATCAAGACATAGTCTGGTAAGATATTGAATGTCCTTCCTTAGTTTCTCTCGACTAAAATATTCGCCCACCTTGGTCTGGATCTTTTTGGATATATTTTCCTTTGTTTCCAAGGGATCTCCAGTAATCCTAAAGTATCCCACTTTGTATCTAGCCCCTTCCTCTATGGGCACTTGAATGTAGAAACCATCGCTTTTTTGCTCAACCTTTGGTGTTCCTACTCTAGCATCCATAAAGCCATTGTCGTGATAGAAGGCGGTTAGTCGATCGGCATCTGTCTCTAAAACATCGTGTTGCAATACTCCTCTTTCCGTGCTCCAAAAGAATAGAATGCTTTTTTCCTTGGTATTCATTACGGATTTGAGTTTTCTATCCGAAAAGGACTTGTTTCCAACAAAGGTTATCTTCCTCACAAAAAATTTTTTACCTTCCTGGATCCGGAAGGTTACCTGAGCTTTCCGGGGATCCCGCGGAAATTCTATCGTGTAATCCACCTTCGCATCGTAATAAGCCTTCTGGTGGTATAGGGTGAGAATGTTTTGGACATCGTCAGCTAGCTGCTTTCTTTTTAATACGGAATAGGGCTTCGTTTGAATTGCTGCAAGAATATCCTTTTTGTCGATACCAGAATTACCTTTAACCTCCACCACATCAACTATGGGATTTTCTCTTACGATAAAAATCACCTCTTTACCCTCTGGGGTATCCTTTGCGCTAACTCGAACATCTTCAAAATAGCCCATGTTGTATATGTTCTTGATATCCTCTTGAACTTTTGCCTGAGAAAAGGGTTGACCCTGAGAGGTTGTTATAACCGCCTTTATAGCATCTGCTCCTATCCGTTCATTACCTTCGATGCGCACACTAGAGACTATCCATTGAGGGAAAACCCTACTCGCAACCTTTTCAGCTATTTCTCCCGCTGCTCTAATAATATCCTTCATTCCCTTAGCTTCGGCAAAGACTGGTAAAATATCTCCGGTTTTCTTTATTGGAACAAGCCTTAGATCTATACTCAACGCATCCCCAAAAACCGTCACAGACCCCCAGAGAGCATAATCCCATCCCTTAACGCTTCCACTCCGTTTCGCCTGATCATCGGAGTTAAAAACCTCTCGCTCCAATGCTACCTTAATCCCTTGTTTTCTTAACTGTTCCTCCAAGGAGCTGGAAATAGCCTTTGATGTAGCTTCTACATTTTTGGTTCCATGAATCACAGGAGGAGAAATACCCACAATCACTTCCTGGGCACCTATAGGGCCAACAAAAAAGATAAGGGAAAGAAAAACAGTCCATGTGAAAACTATAGTTTTTCCCGGCATTCTTTTCCCCTGTTAGTCTAGGGTTTTGGTACTCTTAGAACCATACCTTCGATTTCCCAACCTTTTACCGTTTCACTTTTCCCGGATCAAGCGACCATCGACAAGTCTCAAGGACCTGTGCATCATAGACGCTAGTTCCATATTGTGAGTTACAACAACCATTGTCAGCCCCATGTTTTCGTTGAGTTCCACAAGCATTTTGTGAATTATACGACTGGTTCGACTATCTAGATTCCCCGTAGGCTCATCGGCAAGAAGGACTGTAGGAGAGAGCACTAGGGCTCTTGCTATTGCAACCCTTTGTTGTTCACCTCCTGAGAGTTCACCGATCTTATGGGAGAGTCTATCACCTAGTCCAAGCCTTTCAAGCCACTTTATGGCTCTCTCTCTCAATTCACTCCTAGGTTGGCCAGCAATGATACCAGGCATCATAACATTTTCTAAGGCGTTGAATTCTGGTAGTAGATAGTGGAGTTGGAATACGAATCCTACATGTGAATTCCTAAATAGAGCCCTTTTTTCGTCGCTCATGGCCATAACATCCATTCCGCTGTAATATACTCGCCCAGATGTTGGACGATCGAGAAGCCCCAGGATATGAAGAAGCGTTGACTTCCCTACACCAGATGCCCCCGTAATGGCTATTCGTTCACCACTATTTACCGTAACATCTAAGTCTCTGAAAACTTCTACCTGCCTGACTCCCTCCCCATAGATCTTGGTGAGTCCTACAGCTTGTATCAAAACGGAGCCAAAACATCCTTCACTCATACCTTAATGCCTCAACGGGATCAAGTCTTGCGGCTTGATAGGCAGGATAAATTGTTGCGCCAAAACTTATCAAAACTGCAGCCACGCAGACGAAGAAAACATCCCAAAACTCAACCTTAACAGGAAGAGTTGAGATATAGTAAATGTCCTTTGGAAGTTCTATAAAATGGTAACGCTTTAAGATGCCACACAGTAAGAAACCACCTAAAAGACCCAAAATGGTTCCACAGATCCCAATAAGGAGCCCTACAAGCATAAATATTCGACGAATTCGAGACATCGTTGCGCCCATCGCTTTCATAATAGCAATATCCTTAGTTTTGTCTCTAACTAGCATTATTAGGGAACTTGCAATGTTGAAGGCCGCCACCAGAACGATTAACGTAAGTATGATAAACATGGCGGTCTTTTCTAGCTTAAGGGCAGAGAAAAGGTTTCTGTTCATTTGCATCCAATCGCGGACCCAATATGAGTATCCTAGTTTTTCCTGGATTAGGTTGGCAACACGGTCAGCACTGTCGGGGTTTCGGATCCAAAGTTCTACTCCCATAACCCTACCTGTCATACCTGAAAGGTGCTGAGCCTCCTGAAGACTTACAAAAGTAAAGGTCTGGTCGTAGTCGTACACCCCAGATTGGAAGAGTCCCACTACCTTGTATATTCGGCTTCTTGGGATCTGTCCCATGGGAGTAATTCTTCCTGACGGAACAAGAACACTTACAACATCGTGAAGATGAACATTGAGTTGTTTTGCTAGTTCTACTCCTAAAATAATACCAGGTAAAAGGGTCTCCCTATCACTACTAGGAGATGAAATTTTTTCTAGATCCTCTATTCGTCCCATGATGAGATTTCTAGAGATCATTTCTGAGCGACCTTGGGAGAGATCAACCCCTTTAATGATCGCTCCATTCGATTTTCCACCAACACTTACTAGACCTTGGAGATAGATAAAGGGCGATGTGATTCTTACTTCTGGTATTTTGGTTATCTCAGAGACTACCAATTCATAATCGGGAATACTCCCCTGAAGGCTTCTTATTACCACGTGGGCGGTAACACCTAAAATTCGCTCCCTTAGATCACTCTGAAAGCCATTCATTACCGCAAGAACCACTATGAGAGCCATGACCCCTACGGCAACCCCAACGATGGAGATAGCCGTAATTAAAGAAAGAAAACCCTGTCTCTTCCTAGATTTAAAATACCTAAACCCTACAAACCATTCAAAGGGGAGCTTTTCTTGGATCGTCACTCTTTCAATCGCCTTTCTTCTCAGGTTTGAGATGGGGAAAGAGTATAACATCCCTTATTGATGGCATGTCGGTAAAGAGCATTACTACCCGATCGATCCCTATACCCTCCCCAGCGGCAGGAGGCATGCCATATTCGAGGGCTCTTATGTAATCTTCATCCATTTCATGAGCCTCTTCATCACCGGCTTGCTTAGCTTCAATCTGCTTAATAAATCTTTCCCTTTGATCCCTCGGATCATTGAGTTCAGAAAATGCGTTCGCTATCTCCCGTCCCGCAATAAACAGCTCAAATCTGTCCACCAGGTCAGGGTTTTCATCATTTTTCCTAGAAAGAGGAGATACCTCAAGGGGATAATGGGTTATAAATGTTGGTTGAATTAACTTGGGTTCTACGACAATATCGAAGAGTTTGGTAAGAAGCTTTCCGTGGCCCTCGTAACGTTCTACTGGAATGCCAAGGGATTTTGCTAGCTCTATGGTGCCATCAAGGGTAGTAATCTTATCTTCTGGAAGTTTTCCGATCTCAACAAGGCTTTCCATGAATTGATAAACTCGCCATGGTGGTGAAAGATTTATACTCTCTCCCTGATAGATAATCTGCTTGTTTCCCTTGTTCACAGCATCGCATAGGGCTACGAAAAGTTCTTCCGTAAGCCTCATGAGGTCTTCGTATGTTGCATAGGCCTGGTAGAATTCTAACATTGTGAATTCAGGATTGTGTTGAGTTGAGATCCCTTCGTTTCGGAAATTACGATTAAGCTCAAAAACCCTTTCGAATCCTCCAACCAAAAGTCGCTTAAGGTAAAGCTCAGGAGCGATTCTCAAATATAGGTCTATTCCTAGGGCGTTATGGTGGGTTTTAAAGGGCTTTGCCGTTGCGCCACCGGGAATAATCTGCATCATAGGGGTTTCGACCTCCATAAACCCTCTTTCCGTAAGAAACTGGCGAATTGTCTGGATTATCTTTGTTCTCTTACGGAAAACCTCTCTAACAAAGTCATTCATTATGAGGTCTACATATCTTTGACGATAGCGAGTTTCAACGTCTTTGAGACCATGAAACTTTTCTGGAAGAGGTCTAAGGTTTTTGGTAAGCAGGACAAAATCTTCCACCAGGATGGTCAATTCTCCCGTCTTTGTTCTAAAGGCTATCCCCTTAACTCTAACTATGTCACCTATATCGACCCGTTTTGCAAAATTAAACTGATCCTCTGAGACCCGATCCTTCTGAAGGTAAATCTGAAGTCGGTTCCTATCGTCTTGAAGATGCATAAATATGGATTTACCGAAGGAGCGGATAGCCATAATTCTACCGGCGACACAGAAACGCTCCTTTGCCTCTTCCAATTCTTCGGCTGTCCTATCCTTGAGTTTTTCCACAACGTCCGACAGCTTGTGATCCACTTTGTAATGATTTGGGTAGAGCGCTATACCTTCCTGTTCAAAGATCTCAGCTTTTTTTAGTCGTTCTTTCATTACGATATTGAGCTCTTCCATCCTTCTCACCCTTCAGCTAAGAATTACGGTTCCTCTCAAACCACACGAGATCGAGACGCTAGAAGAAAGTTTTGATTACGTCAAGCCTTCATGAACTAGAGCCTTTAAAAAACCCTGAAATACTAAATCCAACAATGAGAAGCCCTATTATGGCAAGGGTCCACTCATCTTGCTTGACAACTCTAATTATTCCGGAGATAAGCACTCCTATACCACCTATAAGACAGAGTATACGAGTCCCTGTACTCACGATCTATTTTCCCCCATCTTTTAAAGCATCTTCATACTACCTGTAAAATATCTTTCATTATCCCGGATATTGTGATCTTTTACGTCCCGTTAGGGAAAAAGTCAAAGGGGAGAAAGGCCAATTTAGAAGATGGAGCGTAGTAGAAGTTACGTACTATCTTTCAATCCTATGGTTAAGGCCGACTTGTATCGGCTTTGTGCTGGAAGGGAGCCAAAGGAAAGAGATGCTCAGATTATAAAAAGAGCCCGAGCTGTTATCCTACCTCAGGGATGCTCTCCCGATCTTTACTGGATGGCGGTTCGCTACTGTCCTAGGGTTTTTCCCAACTACCGGTGTAGGTTTCTTTATCCGGGAAAGACGGGACAGGTAAGAATGTTTAGGGCCTTTGGGCTTCCTCATCCTAGAACTAGCCTTTTTGGTTCTACTAGGGACTTTCCCCGATTTATGGTGGACTCTTTAAAATACCCCGTCGTAGTCAAGGGGAATACGGGAGGGGAGGGGGAGAATGTCCTCCTTGTATCGGATCGCTACGCTATGGAAGAAGCTCTCTATAGAATGTTTCTTCTGGAAAAATCCGGCTGTAAGGGGTTTCTCATTCAGGATTATGTCCCAAATGATGGAAAGGATCTACGGATAGTCATAATGGGAAACCGTTTTTACGCCTACTGGCGAGTGTCTCCCCAGGGAGAATTTCTTCATAACATTTCTAAAGGAGCAAGATATGAGCTAGAATCCGACGAAGACAGAAAAAAAGCAGGTCTTAGGCTGGCTTCTACCCTAAAAAGACTAACGGGTATAAACCTTGCGGGTATCGATATTATCTTTCACGAGAAGGACAGAGAAGGTGAAAAGCCTATGCTTCTTGAGGTTAACTATTTCTTCGGAAGAACCGGTCTTGGAGGAAACGAAGCTTATTACCGTCTTCTTAATGAAGTTGTGGAAGAATGGTTAAATTCCACACTCTAGCTCCAGGTTTTCCACAACCTTTAGTATATGACGAAAGATTTTAGGAAGAGCGGCCTTGAAGAACATGGGACGGTTAGAACCGGTAGGAGGGATCTTTAATGATAGAGCATGAAGCATAAGCCTTGGAACAATAAGGACTGGACCTTCTAGATGCGCCACTAGAGCCTTTTTCGATGGATCACCGTATAACTGGTCTCCTACTATGGGATGGCCAATGTGGTATAGATGAGCTCGGATCTGATGGCTTCTCCCTGTCCTTGGAAATACGGTAAGAAGTGAAGAGGAGCTAAATCGTTTTATAACCCTAAGGTGGGTAATACTCGGTTTGCCTTTCCTATAATCAACCCCAACACGGCCTGAGCCGAAACGCCTAAGAGGAGCTTCAACCGATATCTCCCTGTCTTTAACAATACCGTGCACAAGGGCTATATAGGTCTTTTCAATAAGTCTCAACTCAAAAAATCTATTCATGATTCTATGGGTTTCTTTATCCTTGGCGAAAAGGATTATGCCACTTACATCTTTGTCGAGCCTGTGAACTACGTAAAATTTTTCTCCTCTCTCGCGAGAAAGTATTGATAATAGATCATTACCCGTAGGTCGCCTCTCTGGGATAGATGGTATTCCAGAAGGTTTCGATATAGTGATGAGATTACCATCCTCGTAAATAATGGCCTTTCCCGATCTAAGCTCTTCAACAAAGTCTTGTATTAGGTCTATATTGCCGACTCCATTCATTAGAGTTAAAATTATGTTAGTTTATTTTTTTCAATCGAGGCCCTACTATATACACAATTTCAAACTGGATTACTATATTTTTCAGTTGAGGTCCAAGGGATAGCTAAGCTATAGCGTTTATCGATACTTAGAAGCTTTGGAGGCATAGATGTCCATGGCCATCCCGATAGATAGATTTAATACCCTCGATTATATATTTCTCACGATTCTTCTCTTGTGTGTCTTTAGAGGTCTTTGGAAAGGGGGTATAGTTATACTCTTCAACGTAGTAGGGTTAATTGCCGGTTTTATTACCGCAATCCATGTATATCCCCAGGTTGGAGCTTTATTAAAATCCCTAATCCCATCTCTTTCTAAGCCAGATTTGGTGGCCTTCATTGTGGTCTTTTTTCTCTCCTGGTTTGTTATAGGAGGGATAGGGCATTGGCTGAGTAGTCTATTTGCTAAAGCCAAGTTGAAATTTCTTGACCGCCTCTTGGGGGGATTTATAGGGCTAGTTCTTGCTATCGCGATCCAGGGAATGGTTTTCTTAGCCCTTACTCTTTTTCTCCCATTAACCCATCCGATCCTCAAGGAATCTGTGATCGCACCTTATGTAAGTAAATCTTCATCGGCTCTACATTCCTTTATATCAAAACACGTTGGTGAAGAACTGGCAAAACGTCGCGAAGTTTTAAAAAGGTATTGGGAAGACCAATCCAAGGGTCGCTCTAGCAGAGGAGATTAAAGGCCAAATGGGTAAGGGAGATAGCATTGAGAGGCTTTGGAGTATCATAGATAGATTACGGGGCGATAACGGTTGTCCATGGGATAGAAAACAAACTCCCGATTCGGTAAAGGGCTACGTGGTAGAGGAAGCCCACGAGGTCGATGCCGCCATTAGAACAGGGAATCCCCTGGAGGTGATGGAAGAATTAGGGGATTTGCTTTTTATGGTGCTATTTATGATTCATCTTTACGAAGAAGAAGGCTTTTTCAGGTTTGAGCAAGTATGCGCCCAGATTGAGGAAAAGATGATCCGAAGGCATCCTCACGTTTTCGGAAACCTTCGGGTAAGCTCAGCGGAGGAAGTGAAGGATAACTGGGAAAAGATCAAAAGGGTAGAAAGCCGTCATAGTGAGATTCCAAAGACATTACCAGCCCTTATGAGAGCTTATCGACTACTTTCAAGAAATCTTTTAAATCCCCCAATCCCTGAAGACGAAGACGCTCTTAAGAAACTCATGAAAGAGAGCTTAAAGAGGCTATTGGATGATTCCAAATCGGATCTATCTCAATCCTTAGCCGATATCTTTGTTCATCTTTGCCAGTTTGCTAGAATGAAAGGATATAGGGCAGAAGATTTACTCCAAAAGCATCTAGATGAGATGGAAATTCGTTAAGTCTTAAAAGAGCCTCCGAAGGGATCGATAAGTTTTACACATCAACGATAACGACCGCTTCCCACCGATTGTCTATTCTTTCCACTGAGAAGTCATGAAATGTTACGCCCTTTACGTCGGCCAGTAGATTGTCCCTATGAAGTTCTATGAGCTCGCCGGAGAAGGTCGCCTGAAGTGACCATATTGGCTCATCTTTGGGCGGCTCTATCCTTATATCCTTAACCTTAACAAAGAGCTGGTGAGCATCTTTAAAGTATAGGATCTCCTGTAAAAAATTGTGAAGAAGAAGTTCTAAAGAATCTCCCTGAAGTTTTACAATTTTTTCTTCTACGGGATGTATATGCTCTGGATCCGAGACCATAACCGCTAGTAAAGCATCGGCGCAGGATTTAAATAATTCTTCAAGGGTTGTGCCCCATGCTCTGAAGGCAGCGTCGGCGGTAGCTCTATCTTCAAGGTAGACATAGGGCATGGAAATCCTCTCCTTCTTTTTTTTGGGCAGGATTTTAACCTGCCCAAAGATATTTACCTTAAAAATGCTCCAATAATACCTTGGGAAAGGAGTTGTCTAGAAGCATCTTCAGATTTAACCTCCTCGATCTTTCCTCCTAGGGCCAAAACCTTTTCCGAGGCAAGCCATATCAAATCATCGGTGGCATCAAGGATTTCAGAGCAATAGGGACACTTATTTTCCTTCGGAGAATGATCGAGAAGAACCTCGCACTTAGGACAAAAATATCCCCTAATCTGTGTCCCAGCTGGATAAACTAAAAGATAAGCCCTACCTTGGTTAACAACATCTATTGTAGGGTTTATACCGATTACGGCCTTATCGAATCCTCCTCCTAATTTGTTCGCCGTGGTTATTAGATCAGTCACTATTCTTAGCTCATTCGCCCTCTCTCTTTCTTCCACCACCGGAAGTATCGTCTCCAATACGTCCTCTCCTCTAGATTTTGTCGACATCCTCAATCGAGCTACAACCTTCTCCTGAAGGGTTTTTGGTAGTAACCGGAAAAGCTCCGACGTTACCTCGCTAGGTCCCATAAGGATGAGATACTGGGCCTTTGACTCTTCCATAAGATCGTATATGCGGGAGCTCGTATCTTTTAAGAACCAGCTCGTCCAGGTTTCAGCACGTCTCTTAAAGATTGTTTGAGATCTCATGTGATCTGTTCCAACGGTCTTTCTGTATTTTACAGGTGCAAGACTTACTGTATCCTGAATCTCCTCTAATTGACCAAATGCAAATAGAAAAAGTCGAGCCTTTTCACTATCTACAAGACAGATAACATATCTTTCATATTCGTCCATAGCCTCTATTATAGGCCGTATGTATGGCACCTCTTCGTAAATAACCAAGTTAGGAAGCCTAAGGGGGATTTCTTCCTCATAGGTAAATCCTTCAGAAATATCACAGAAGGCAACAAGGGTTTTTCCAGAAGGGATAAGGGTTTCTACTTTTTTGGTTATCCATTGGCTATCCTCACGGAAATGATTCTTAAGATTGCCATCGCCGGATATCTCCTTTTCTATTCTTGTGAGCATCTGATCAAGGATAGTTTTGTAGCCTCCTTTGGCATTTGAGGGGAAGGATGGATCTATATTGAGATAAACACTTAGAACCGGTGAACCTTCCTTAGGACTTCTTTCTTTGAGCTTTTTTAGTATTTCCTGGTGAAAGATATTCATCTTGTCCTCCTAACAGTCCGAAACTTGACGTTACCACGGCAGTTTCAGTATCGTACAAGTTATATCCTCATCCGCTTTTAAGTAATCGCATATTTTAAATTATCCTACTTGCAAAAATATTGCATCAACTTTTTCCAACTTTAACGACATCGCCACTTAAGGGTAGAAAGGCCTTGATAAAGGGTCTTTCCGCAAGGAGCTTCCTTATCTTATCCTGATGTGCTCTTCTTACATCTCTTTGTACATGTACACAGGCTACCGAGGTAGCTCCAACACGTTCAGCCATTTCCATTACTCCCTGCACAGTCCCATGTCCTGGGACGGAAGGTTCAATATGAAAGGCCTCGTGGATAAGAAGGGAACTATTTTTGGCTATCTCTTCCGTCGCTACCGTAGGTTTTCCATCGCCGCTATAGAAGATTTTACCGTCGTTGGTGTCTATAGCAATCGAGAGATTTTTTTGGCCGTGTTCTGTGGAAGCAAACATCCACTTAAAGGAAGCGATACTTACTTCCTCTCCTTCATCCACTTCCTTAAAGACTAGTTCAAAGGCGAAGCGGCTCATAAATCCAGGATAGGCGAGCTCAAGGGCCTTCTCAATATTAGATCCACCTCCCCTTGGGCTAACAATTATAAGAGGTTTTTTCCGTTTCATTTCCCAAAAACGTAGCAGTAGTAAAGGGGTTCCCAGAAAATGGTCGCCATGAAAGTGAGAAATCCAAAGGACATCAAGTTTATCCGGGTCAGCGACATATTTCCAAAACTGGAAGGGTACAGCAAAACCACAGTCTAACAGGACCGTTCGTGTTTCTCCGTCGTTGTCTTCAACCTCCAACAATATCGATGTGTTAGGATGTCTCTCGTCACACGCTTCACCTACACCTAGAAATGTAACTTTCATAGGACTCCTCCTATTAAGGTTAGACTAAAGGCATGGGTTCAAAAAATTAAAGACATCCTTTCCATAACGTCCTTTCCTATATACTTGTTTCTTGACTCTAATATTCTAAGCTGTATCTTTTATCATGTAAGGTAAAAAGTAGGGAAGAAGAGAGGTATAAGTTTTTTTGGGGAGAAGGTACCATGTCCCGGTGGGACGATGAAAGAGAACTTGAATGGCAGGTCTCTAGTGATGTTGATGAAGAATTAGAAGAGCCTCCTATGTATAAGGTGCTTCTCCATAATGACGATTACACTACGATGGATTTTGTAGTAGAGATTCTTCAATCGGTTTTTCATAAAAATCCAGAAGAAGCAACGAGGATTATGTTGCATGTTCATTATAATGGTATAGGCGTTTGCGGGATTTATCCTGCAGAAATTGCTGAAACAAAAGTGGAAATCGTTCACCGCTTAGCAAGACAACATGGATTTCCACTAAGATGTAGCATGGAAGAAGCTTAATTATGATAAGCAAAGAATTGGAAACTATTATTTCTATCGCCATTAATGAGGCACGGCAGAGGAGGCATGAATTCTTTACCCTTGAACATATTCTCTATGCCTTTATATTGGATCCTACCGGAAGGCGGATTCTTTATAACTGCGGGGTAGATATTCAGCTTCTAAAAGAAAACCTTGAAGATTTCTTCTATCGTAAACTTCAGCCTCTTCCTTACGGCACGGAGAAAGAGCCTATCCAAACCTTGAGTGTCCAAAGAGTGCTCCAGAGAGCTATTCTTCATGCTAGAAACGCTGAAAAACGTGAGGTAGAATCGGGTGATATTTTGGCAGCAATGTTTTTTGAAGAAAACTCCCATGCTGTATATTTTCTTAAATCCCAGGGGGTTACCAGGCTAGATATTTTAAATTACATATCCCACGGAATCTCCAAGGTTGCTCATTATGAAGAAGAAGACGAAGAACGAGTTATCGACACGGTTACGGGAAGAAAAACTTCTCAAAAAAGGAGCGCTCTCGAATCCTTTACGGTTAATCTCATAGAGAAGGCAGCTCGGGGACTCATTGATCCACTGATAGGTCGAGAGCAGGAAATAATGAGGGTGCTTCAGATCCTCAGTCGTCGCACCAAAAATAATCCCATCTTGGTAGGTGATCCAGGTGTTGGGAAAACGGCTATTGTTGAGGGACTGGCCCTTAAGGTTTATAGGAAGGAAGTTCCCGAAAGCTTTTTTGACGTAGAAATATATTCCCTTGACATGGGAGCTCTTATAGCAGGCACAAAGTTTCGGGGGGATTTTGAGGCTAGGCTTAAGGGAGTTATAAACGAGATAAAGGGCAGAAGGGGAGCCATACTCTTCATAGATGAGATTCACACAATAGTTGGAGCCGGAGCAACCAGTGGAGGAACCCTTGATGCGTCCAATATCCTAAAGCCAGCTCTCCTTTCGGGATCCCTTCGCTGTATCGGATCAACTACCTACGAGGAATACAAAAATCATTTCGAGAAGGATAAGGCCCTCAGCCGAAGGTTTCAGAAGGTGGAGATTTCGGAGCCAACAATTGAAGAAACCTATAAGATCCTCAAAGGTCTCAAAGCCTATTACGAAAAACATCATAGGGTAAAGTATACCGATGCAGCTATCAAAGCAGCTGTAGACCTTTCTTCCCGCTACATCAACGATAGATATCTTCCAGATAAGGCTATTGATGTAATAGATGAAGCCGGTTCAGCCCTTAGAATCAAGGAAGATAAGCGAAAACGACATGTAGTCGGTGTGCGGGATGTGGAGGAGGTAGTGGCAAGAATCGCCCGGATACCATCACGAAACATTTCCGAATCTGACCAGGAAAGGCTGCAACACCTAGAGGTCAGGCTCAAAGAGGTAATCTTTGGTCAAGACGAAGCCATAGCTCAACTTGCTAGAGCTATAAAACGGGCTAGAGCTGGACTAGGACATCCGGATAAACCCGTAGGTTCTTTCCTGCTTGTAGGTCCAACAGGTGTTGGAAAAACGGAGGTGGCTAAACAACTTGCGAAGATCCTAGGAGTCCATTTTCTTAGGTTCGACATGAGTGAATATATGGAGAAACATACGGTAGCCCGACTTATCGGTGCTCCTCCAGGCTATATCGGTTTCGATCAAGGGGGGCTTCTTACAGACGCCATAAGAAAACATCCCTATTGTGTGTTGCTTATGGATGAAATCGAAAAGGCTCATCCGGACGTTTTCAATATCCTTCTCCAGGTGATGGACTATGCGACCCTTACGGACAATAACGGTCGAAAAGCTGATTTTAGAAATGTTATTCTTCTTATGACCTCGAATGCCGGAGCTCGAGAAATGGAGACAGTATCTATTGGGTTTGCCCAAAACGAATCAATCGAAAAAATGCACAAAGGGATGAAAGCGGTAGAGAAGCTCTTTAGTCCTGAGTTTAGAAACCGACTGGATGCTATAATCACTTTCAAGGGGCTTACAACCGAAATCATGGGGAAAATCGTGGACAAATTCATAGGAGAGCTGAGGGTTCAACTTGCTGATAAGAAGGTTACGATTGAGATTTCTGAAGGAGTAAGATCATGGCTTGCTGACAAAGGTTATGATAAATCCTTTGGAGCCAGACCCCTTGGAAGACTAATCCAGACTGAGATTAAGGATCCTTTAGCGAATGAGCTTCTGTTTGGATCGATAAAGGATGGTGGTCACGTTATCGTAAAGCTTCTAGAAGAGTATTCTCCAGATGAAAAGGGGAAAATTTTCAAAACCGACCATCTCGTGTTTAGCTTTACTGCTACTGCTGGATAGATTTTAAAATGACAGTTTTTTGGCTAGGGAAGGAAGTAAGGTTTCCCCATCCTGAACTTGCCGATCCAGATGGTCTTTTGGCCGTAGGAGGAGATCTTTCACCAAGAAGGCTACTGGTAGCCTATTCTTTAGGTATCTTCCCATGGTATGATGGTAAAAGTCCAATCCTATGGTGGTCTCCAGATCCAAGGCTTGTGCTGTTTCCAGAAAAGATAAAGATCTCCCATAGCCTAAAACGGGTTATCAAAAAGGGTATTTTTCGGGTATCTATGGACAAGGCCTTTTCTCAAGTCATAAGAGAGTGTGCCTCCGTCCGGATTGAGAAAAATATTGGCACATGGATTACTCCCGAAATGATAGAAGCTTACGAAATGCTCCACAACCTTGGTTATGCCCACTCCGTTGAAACATGGCATGAAGGGCAACTAGTGGGGGGACTTTACGGAGTATCCCTTGGCCGGGCATTTTTTGGGGAATCCATGTTTTCTCGAATGAAAGATGCCTCCAAGGTAGCACTCGTATTTTTAGCAAGAATACTTCAGAATTGGGAATTTACTTTAATTGATTGTCAGGTCTCTAGTAAACACCTTATTAGAATGGGAGCAGAAGAAATCCCTAGAAAAGATTTTCTCCACCTCCTTGATCAGGCCCTTTCCTACCCCTCTATAAAAGGAAACTGGTATAGAGACTTCCAAAATTTTGAATCATTTGTTTGAGATAACAAAATTTTCTTGACTTCGATCAAACATTATCGTAAAAACCCTACCTGTGGTTTTTTGCCGTTTTTCGCAATCCTCGGTAGTTAGTGATCTTTGAATAAAATAGCAAGACATCCTTAAAGCACCATTTCGAACATTCTCCTCCAAACGGGCGATGGGGTTTTCCTACTGAAGTTGAGATCCTATTAGAGGGTATAGTTTACGCTCTTTTCTGACAATTTGGAAAAGTCCATTAACTTTGGGATTATAAAAAGGAATGAATCTTTGTGGCTGGAGGTTTTCCCCCTATTTTGGGGAAATCTCTTAGGTTGTGTAGATTTTTAATAACTTGTCGGAGGGTTCTTATGGAGCATCTCAAGGAGTATGCAAAAGAAGTAGAAAAGCTTTTCAACAGTGGCAAGCTTTTTGACAAGCCAGAACCGTTGAAGGGGATCAGAGTTTTGGAGGTCTGTTATGTTGTTTTGGGACCGGCTGCGATGGATTATCTCGCTGAATTCGGAGCGGAGGTGATTAAATTTGAAGGCCAAAGAGGCGATCAGATGCGTTTTGTTACTCCCTATGCCTTTTTCTGGAAGAACGTTTCACCGGGGATGGAAGAGCAGAATCATAACAAATATTGGGTTGGAATGCATCTTGGGAACCCAAAGGCCAAGGAACTTTTTTTAGAAATGGTTAAAAAGGCTGACATTGTAGCTGATAATCTCACGCCTGGCCGGATGGCGGCATGGGGGCTGAGTTATCAGGAGCTCAGTAAAATTAATCCTCGTATTATCCAACTTCACGTTTCCGGTTATGGTAGCTGGGGGCCCTGGACAGGAAGAACCTCCTACGACGCTGTAGCTCAGAGTATGGGAGGACTTTCTGCAATTACCGGTTTTAAAGAGCGAGGCCCCATTAAATCTGGAGTTTGGATTGCCGACTGGATAACGGCTATCATGTGTGCTGTAGCTATCATCATAGCTCTGAACTACCGTGAACGCACCGGTAAAGGGCAGTTCATAGACTATATGCAGGCAGGAAATGTTATCCGTCTTCTCGATTGGACCTGGCTCTATACTTACCTAACCGGTCAAGATAGACCAAGATCTGGGAATAGGGACCTTGCAATATGTCCTTCCGATCTCTTCGACTGCCAAGATGGTTGGATCGCCCTTGCCGCCTTCGCAGAGGAAGAATTCAAAGGCCTTTGCACAGCTATGAATCGTATGGACCTATTCCAACAGTATGCCGATCCAACAGTTAGGCTAAGGGAAGAGAATGCGGTGGTGATACTAAGAGCTATCGATGAGTGGACACGAACAAAAAAGGTTGCCGAGGTTGAAGCCTTGGGTCAGGAGTATGGCTTTGCCGCATCCCGTGTAATTACCACCCGTGAAGCATACTATAGCCCCCATTATCGTAAGAGAGGAGCCATTCAGGAATTCGATGATGAACTCTACGGCAAAATGGTGGAAGCCTGCTACCCACCAAGGATGAGCGAAACTCCTAGCCGTCTCAAATGGGCACAGCGTCCCCTGGGGTTTGATAACCACTATGTTTTGACCACTCTCTGTGGACTTTCCAAGAATGAGATAGAACAGCTTGAAGCCGAGGGGGTTATTTTCAAGTGGAATCCAGCAGTTCCGTCGGTCTGTCCTCCACCCGATTGGGATGGTAAAAGCGGTCTTAAGCTGTTCTAACCAAACAAATTAGGAGATCTTCTAACAGGAGGCAACGCTATGGCAGAAGAACTTAAGAAAGAAGGAACTGTTTCCTTTGAAGGTGAAGATCTTGATCAGGAGTCTGAACTGGAAAAAAAGGTTATAGGTCTTGCGGTAAATCGTGAATATGCGATGTGGGCCTGGAGAGAGACTAATCCGGCAGATGTATTCAAAAAGCCGGAAGCCCTAGATGATATGCTTGTAATCGATGCTTCCTACGGTAGTTTTGCTGGACTCTTTGCTTCATCACTTCTTGCTGAAATGGGAGCGGAAGTAATTCGTATAGAGCCGCCAGGAGGGGATATTGCAAGGAAAATGTCACCCTTTGGGATGATGATAAAGGACACGGGGCTTCCTTATCTTGTGGAAGGAGGGCGAAATAAATTCCACATAACCTGTAACCTTAGGACCGAGGAAGGGCGAGAACTCCTCAGAAGACTGGTTCGTAAAGCCGACGTTCTCATAGAGACCTTCAAACCTGGTTATCTCGACTCTCTTGGCCTTGGCTATAAAGCCCTTTCCCAGGATAATCCTGGGCTTATCTACTGCGCCCTTCATAGTTATGGCCACTTTGGAGATGATACTGTCCAGTACGGTAACCAACCAGACTATGATATAATTGCTCAGGCTCGAGGGGTAATCATGTCAATCACGGGAGAGCCGGAACTAGATCCTGAGGTCCCCCAGGAATATAAGCGTCCCCTTAAGCATGGGAATTGGATGGGATGGTATGTAGGTGGTGCCTGGGCTGTTTTTGGAATTGGATTGGCTATGTTATACAAAAGAAAAACTGGAAAGGGGCAGTTTGTAGACAGCTCTCCACCGGAGGGGCTTCTTTCTATCGCTAACTACCTTATACCCTATTTCCATATGTCCGGTGGTAAAGAAATGGTTCGGGCAGGAAACTATGACTACGCCGTGTTTCCCTATACCTACGTTAAATGTAAAGATGGATATACCTTCATCTCTGGATTTACGGATCCTAACTGGACTGCTCTTTGCGAAATAATGGAGCGTCCCGATCTAAAGGAAAAATTTCCTACAATCAGAGAACGCCTAACTCCTGAAAATCAACCAAAGATTCAACATGAAATCGAAAAGTTTACAGCCAAGTATACGGCAGATGAGATTCTCGAAATCGTAACCCAATACAGCCGAAGACCTGACAAGAAGGGAACAGTTGTTGTTGGAAGGCTTGAAAATCCAACCGACGTTATCCAAAGAGATCATTGGAAAGAACGTATGGCCTTTGTTATGATAGAAGATCCCTACTATGGAAAGCTTCTTGTTCAAAACTCTTCTTTTAACGGCATGAATCTTACACCAGGAAGGATTAAATGGTTATGTCGTCCTGTGGGGGCGGATAACGAGTTTATTTATAAGAAGTATCTTGGCCTCGGAAAATCCACATTGGATGAATACAAGCAGAGAAATATCATCTAAAAACTTGAGAGGCGATTGGTAAATCGCCTCTCAAAACCCTCTGTTCAAAGGCGATGAGACCAATTTTTAATTCAGCCCCACCAGGGGCTGAATAATGCCCAATGAAGCCATCTTTTCTAATCACACGATGGCAGGGGATTATAATGGGTAGTGGATTTAGAGCACATGCACGACCTATAGCTCGGGCTGCCGAGGTTTCCTTTCCTACCCTCCTCGCGAGCTCACTATAGGTGATTGTTTCTCCATAGGAAATTTTTCTGATCTCTTCCCATACCCTAAGGCAAAAGGGGGTTACGTATAAAAAGGTGTAGGGAAGCGTAAAGGTCCTTCTGAGGCCCCTAAAGTATTCCAAAAATTCTTGTTGTATCTGTAGAGCTATCGGTTCTTCGGAATGGGTGTAATATTGGTTTACTAGTTCCTCTTTTATCCATCGAACCCGTAGGATAGCTTTCTCAATAAAGAGCACCTCAAGAGATCCAAAGGGTGTTTGAATTACTACGGTTTTTTGATCACTCATTCAGGAAATCCGTGATGTAGGGGTTAGTTTCTCGCTCCTTCTCAAGGGTAGAAGTGGGTGTATCGCCATAATCATGGCCAGGCCAAATAATGGTCTCTGGCGGTAGAAGAGCCAGAATTTTTTTGAGAGATTCAAGCAAAGCTGTGAAGGAGGAACCTGGGAGATCGGTTCTTCCTACCGCCCCAACAAAGAGCGTATCACCGGTAAAGAGGTTCTTTCCAATAAGGATACAGCAACTTCCTGGTGTGTGTCCCGGTGTGTGGATAAAACGAACCTTGAAATTTTGCAAAGAGAGCTCGTCACCGTCTTCAATAGGTATGTCCACAAGGGGTGGAGTCTCATCAAAGCCTAGTTTTCTGTTCCACTCGATTGACTCAGGGGTTTTGGAAAACTCATCATCAAGCCTGTGTATGACCACAGGAGCACCCGTAGCTTTTTTAATCTCCTGATTCTTCGCAATGTGGTCAGCGTGGGCATGGGTGTTAATGATATATTTTATGGAAATGTGGTTTTCATTAACTAGCTCTATTATTTTATCGGGATCTCCTGCGGGATCTATTATTATCCCCTCTCTGGTTATAGGATCATAGATAATGTAACAAAAGACCCCAAAGGGACCTACCGGAAGTTGGATTATTTCTATCGTTTCCATCATTCCTTCCCCTTGTTAAAATATCTCCAAAAGTCGGGCTTTCGTCTCTCCATAAAGGCATTACGACCTTCAACCGACTCCTCGGTGCCGTAATAAAGACTTAAACCACCTACACCGAGCTCCGTTATACCCCCCAGTCCATCCGATTCTGCAAGAAAGGCGTATTTGAGCATCTTAAGGGATGTGGGGCTTTTTTCGAGAAGTTCTTTACACCACAAATCTACCTCTTCATCCAATCTTTCATGGGGAACTACCCTATTGATCAATCCCATCTGATAGGCTTCTTCAGCCGAGTAGATTCTACAAAGATACCAAATCTCCTTGGCTCGCTTCAAACCGACGTTACGCCAGAGGTCTCCTGTGCCAAAACCTGGATCGAAACTTCCCACTTTGGGACCAGCCTGTCCAAATTTGGCCCTATCGGAAGCGATAGAAAGATCGCAGTTGACTTGCCAAACATGGCCTCCACCAATGGCATAACCGTTGACCCTTGCAATAACCGGTTTTGGTATATGGCGAATAAGAAAGGTCACGAACTGCCAGCCCACCTCCAGTGGTAGAGCGGCAACGGTGCCTTCGAGATCCGCGCTTGTATATCCCTCATATCCCCCTAATCCTCTAATACTTTGGTCTCCACCAGTGCAGAAGGCTTTATCCCCCTCTCCTGTAAGTACCACTACCCCTATGTCTTTATCGGTCCAGGCCTTTATGAAGGCTTTTGTAAGTTCGTAGAGTGTAACAGGTGTGCAGGCATTATACTTCTGCGGGCGGTTTATGGAGATCCGAGCAACCCTTTCTTTCTTCTCATAGATAATATCTTGAAATCTCATGATTAGAGCCCTCCATGATAAGGATTATCAACACATGGTTAAACCACCGTTTACACTGAGAACCTGCCCTGTGATATATTCAGCCTCATCCGATACGAGAAATGCTACGGCATAGGCCACGTCCTCGGGTCTTCCTATTCTTCCAAGGGGTATGAATTTTTCTATTGAACCAAGTATCTTTTGACCCAGTTCGTTTTCCCCCTTTATCTCCTCTACAAGTGGAGTCTCCGTTGGTCCAGGACATACAACGTTAACTGTTATGTTATACCGTGCAAGTTCCCTTGCCATTGTCTTACTAAAGGAGATAATAGCTCCCTTAGCTCCAGAGTAGACAGATTCCCCACTACTTCCAACCTTTGCAGCATCGGAGCCTATTGAAACAATTCTGCCGCGTTTTTTCTGGATCATGTCGTTCATAAAAACATAAACACAGTTTAGAACACTCCTATAATTTATGTCTATCACCTTACTCCAAAAATCAGGATCTGTTTCGGAAAAAAGCATCATTTTATCCCATCCGACGTTGTTTACAAGGATGTCGATAGGTCCGTAGATTTCTCGAACCTTCTGGGCCATTTTTTTGACCGATTCAATGTCGGTCACATCCACATAGGTGGCCAAGGCTACTCCTCCACTAGCATTTATTTCGAAGGCTGTCTGCTCTGCAAGCTCAAACCTCATATCAGCTACCACTACCAGGGCTCCCTGTTTTGCAAGAACCTTGGATATAGCTTTCCCAATACCTCTAGCTCCACCAGTTACTACTCCGACTCTATGGTCTAGGCGAAACATATAATTCCCCTCTCTTCCACTTAAAAACTCTTTTATAAAATGGCCTCATCCCGATCTATGTCTATTTTTTACATTCCTATGGACTCATCCTGGAAAACATGAAGAACGGACATAACCTCTCCTTTTTAAAAGGATTTTAAGGTAGAAGGTTCTTTAATTGAGATGGGCTGAATCCAGCCTCAAAGACCGGCCTTCACTTCGTCTTAAGGGACTCCCTAACCTTTTTTGCTAGTATATTCCGGATGAATTGAAGCGCATCCTGGGGGGTTCCATCAAGATCTATTTCGAGAACCTTTTGCGCTTCTTCCCCTGTGAGGGTCACCACTACATCTTTTAATCTCATAGGACAAGGCTTCCGTCTCTTGTGGGCTTGTCTGAGAAAGGCTCTAGATTGGGTATTTTCAGACAAGCCCATCTTTTTGACTCTCACTTATTTACAGGTAACAATAATACAGATATACTTCTATAAAGCAAGATGGAAATCTCGTCACCCTTTGCCTTCAGGAATTAATGCCTGAAAGGTTGCCTACAGGGAGGAAAGAAGGTATGATTTTAAAAAGTTATAGAAAAGAAATTTTTAGGCCTGAATGTAATACCCGATTCCAATCACTCCACTGTATTGCCCACTTGGATCAGAACATTGAAGAGGTAATTCCCTACCTAAATGCTGAGCTAGGAGGATACCAGTTTACGAAGGACCCTCTTTCCGTTACCTTCAAGCACCATGGAAAACTTATAACCGTCCATCCTGATAAGATCGCTGTAAATGCTCTTGCTGATGAGAAGGAGGCTGTAAAAGTTCTTGAATGGCTCAAGGAATTAATTAATAATATTTGGGAACGGCGTCACGAGATTCAGCCAAAATTTGATGGCACAGCTGAGAAGAAACCGAACATTGTGGAAATCCTAAAATGTTTGCCTAAGACCAATTGCAAAAAATGTGGGCTTCCTACTTGTATGGTCTTTGCGATCCAACTTGCTGAAGGCATCCGTAGTGTGGAGCAGTGCCCAGAATTGTCTTCTGGTAAAAAAGAAGTTCTTAAAAGATACCTGGAACCCTTTATGAGGCTTTTGGAGGTAGAATGAAAGAAAAGATACTGTTTCTTTGCACCGGCAATGCTTGTAGAAGCCAGATGGCTGAAGGGTGGACAAGGTTTTTTCATAGTGACTGGCTTGAAGCCTTTTCAGCAGGAGTGGCACCCCATGGAGTAGATCCTTTGGCAGTGAAAGTTATGAAGGAAGCGGGAGTTGATATTTCAAATCAACGTTCTAAGTCGATCGATGAAGTCGAATCTATTGAGTTCGATTATGTCATTACACTCTGCGATAGCGCTAAGAGGGCCTGCCCCGTTTTCCCTGCTAAAGTTCTTTATGCCCATGTTCCCTTTGATGACCCTCCAATGCTTGCTAAAGGAGCAAAAACCGAGGATGAAGCTCTATCTCACTACAGAAGGGTGCGTGATGAGATAAGGGACTTTATAAAGGATATTCGTAACTTTCTTGAATCAAGTAGGAAGAGCTCTAATTAAATTATCTCCTGGAAAAGATCATCGTATCCTCTATCTCCTGTTGTATCCTTTTTAGTCTCTCTGCAAGAGCCTTTTTCTTTTCCATCGAAAGGAAGGGTAGGGACCGCATAAGATTATGTTCGAGTTCGAAGAAGCGTTTCCCAATTTCGTAAAGATAGTTTTCGCAAATATCTTCAGGTAGCACTTCAGGTTTTACTGGTTCAATTATAAGTGTCTCTCCCATGTGCGGAATGTAGGTCCAAAGTCCAAGCTTTTCTCGAATGAGAAAGGAGAGAGCCTCGCTTGCAGTTTTTTCTCCGTGGATTAAGAAGACCTTCATTTCCCTTTTCTTGAAGTTACTTACCCACTCTATGAGTTCATCCTGTCCCGCGTGAGACGAGAACCCACCAATGGTAAATACCTTCGTCCTAACAGCCACATCTTCACCCATCACCCGTATCCGTTTTGCCCCATCAATGATCTGTCTTCCCAAACTTCCTTCCGCCTGAAAACCTACAATTACCAGAGAACATCCCTCACGCCATATGTTGTGTTTTATATGGTGGAGTATACGTCCAGCTGTGCACATGCCATTTCCCGCTATGATTATAGCGGGGCCTTCCATCATGTTTATTCTCCGAGAATCATCGACAGTCTGACTGAAATGAAGTTGAGGAAATAGAAAAGGATCCTCTCCCCGAGCTATGATAGCCCTTGTTTCCTCATCGAAGAATTCCTGCATTTGACTGAAAATTTTTGTGGCCTGAATGGCCAGGGGGCTATCGAGAAAGACAGGCATATCAGGAATGAGTCTATCTTTAAAAAACTCTCTAAGAACATATAAAATCTCTTGTGTTCTTTCTACAGCAAAAGATGGAATAAGAACCTTCTGTCTATGTCCGTAACTATACAAAATAGCCTCTTTAAGCTCGCTTTTACTTTCTTCAAGGGTTTTATGGTTACGATTTCCGTAGGTTGACTCTAGAAAAAGGGCGTCGGCTTCAAAGATTTCCTCGGGATCCTTTACAATGAGCTGGTCGTTACGACCTATATCGCCGGAAAAGACTACTTTTTGCTCTGTATCCTCCTCCCTGGCCCAGATCTCTAGGATAGAAGCTCCTAGAATATGGCCTGCGGTTCTAAAGGAGATTTTAAGGTTTTCACTCACCGAAAAGGCTCTATTCGGTTCTATGGGCTCCATGAAGGCAAAGCTCTCAATGGCTTCGGCCTCTGTGTAGAGGGGTTTTGTGGGAGGGAGGCCCCTACGAAGGTTTTTTCTCGTTTTTAGCTCCGCATAGGATTCTTGGATGTGAGCTGAGTCAAGAAGAAGTATCTTGCAAAGTTCAATAGTGGGGCGTGTAGCGTAAATCTTTCCTCGAAAACCGTCTTTTACAAGTTTAGGGATACGACCACAGTGGTCAATATGGGCGTGGGTAAGAAAGAGAGCGCCGATTTCGGAAGGATTGAAGGCCCACGGTTCCCAGTTGAGCTCTTCAGTCCGCTTTCCACCCTGAAATAGTCCGCAATCCACAAGGTATTTCATACCACTTGTCTCTATAAGATGACACGAACCGGTAACCTGTCCTGCTGCACCAAGGGGTGTAATTTTCATCTTTTCTCCTTTTTTTGGTAGAAATTGGAGGCATCACCCTCCAATTTTAGACATGGGGCGGGATATACATTTTTTAATAAGTTCAGTGCCAAGTATTCGTTGGGAAGGCTTCCTTTTGAGGACCTCGATAAGAACCTTGGCAATTTCCCCATCCGAGGCGGAGCACCTAAGAAGTTGCCTTATGTCCGTTTCCTCAGGGCTGAAAAGACACGTTCTAAGTTTTCCTTCTGGTGTTAGTCGAAGTCTATTACAGGAGTTGCAAAAATGCTGACTCATAGGACTAATGATACCGATTTTTCCTATCCCTTTCTTAAATCGCATGTATTTTGCGGGTCCATTGTTATTGAGACTTACTGTAGATTCAAGCTCTCCCACCTCTTTGAGTCGATCGATAATTTCTCTAGAAGGAATAAATCTTTTCTCCCATTCCTCTCCTCCAAAGGGCATAAATTCAATAAATCTAACGTGAATCGATTCTTTTAAGGTAAGACGAGCAAGATCTTCAACCTCATCGTCATTTATCCCCTTCATGACCACTACATTAAGTTTAACCGGATGAAAGCCAATAGCCATCGCCTTATCAATACCCCGAAATACTTCTTTTAGAGAATCGCTTCTTGTTATCTCCTTGAAACGATCAGCCCTTAAGGTATCTAAGCTTATATTTACACGCCTTACACCCGCTTTAAAGAGCTCCTCTGCACAGTCGGCAAGAAGCACTCCATTGGTTGTGATGGTTACTTCTTCAGGCGTTACCTCTTTAATAAGGCGATTGATAAAGGATATAATCCCCTTTCTTAAAAGTGGTTCTCCGCCAGTGATACGGATTTTTGAGATCCCGAAGGAACGGGCGATGGAGGCGAAACGTAGAAGTTCTTCATAGGAAAGGATGTCCTTGTGGGGGAGTCTGGGAACGCCTTCAGGGGGCATACAGTAGATACAGCGAAGGTTACATCTGTCGGTTACAGCAATGCGGAGATAATCGACCGTCCTTTCGTAGGGAGGGGTCTTGTATAGGGAGCCTGGGGCTACCTCTTCTCCATAAGTAGGTAGAGCCAATTCCTTCTCCTTCCTCTTTTACGAAGGGCTTTGAGGTTTAATCTCCTATCGAATTCTGCTATAAGAATAAAACCTTAAGAGTGCAACATTAAATTCAAAGGGGAGGATCTTATCATGACCGATAGAGGCCTTGGTATTACAGTTACAGAACATCTTCTTCGAGAACAGCGTGAGACGCCTTACGCAACTGGCGCCTTCACTCAGCTTCTTAATGAATTGATAGTGGCGGCAAAGATTATACACCGCCAAGTAAGCAAGGCTGGGCTTGTTGACATCTTCGGATCCACAGGATCTGAAAATGTCTATGGTGAGGAGATACAAAAACTTGATGAATTTGCCAACAGAACAATTATACGGCGAGTTATCCATACAGGCCATATAGCGGCCATCGCTTCGGAAGAAGATGCCGACATTATCGAGGTTCCCCATCAATATCCTACAGGCCCCTATATTCTTCTTATCGATCCTCTCGATGGATCCTCCAACATTGACGTTAATGCAAATATTGGAACCATCTTCTCCATACGCCGCCGTATTAAAGAGAGTGGACCCGTGACCCTTGATGAGATTCTACGAAAGGGTTCAGAGCAGATCGCCGCAGGGTATTTCATATATGGTTCTAGCACCATGCTTGTTTATACGACAGGCAAGGGTGTCCACGGCTTTACTCTAAATCCTGCCCTTGGAGAATTTCTCCTTAGCCACCGCAACATAAAGATCCCAAAAAGGGGGAAGATCTACAGTGTAAATGAGGGAAATTATTACTATTGGAGTGAACCAATAAGACGATACGTAGATTCACTTAAAGAAAAAGATCCTGCAAAAGGAAAGCCCTACACATCACGTTATATTGGAACCCTAGTAGGTGATTTCCACAGAAATCTTCTAAAGGGTGGTATTTTCATGTATCCTGCCGATACAAAGGATCCTAAAAAGCCTCGAGGAAAACTCCGTCTTCTCTTTGAAGCCGCTCCCCTTGCTATGATTGTTGAACAAGCCGGTGGAGCTGCGTCGGATGGTCATAGGAGAATTTTAGATATCGAACCAGAAACCCTCCACGATAGGGTGCCCCTTTTTATAGGGAGCTCCGAGGACGTTTCTGAACTTGAGCGATTCTTAAACGATGGAGGTTCTTCATGATAATTCTCGGTATTGAATCCTCCTGCGATGAGACGGCGGCCGCAATTGTTGAAAGAGGCCGAATAATTAGATCCCAAGTGGTGGCAAGTCAGATCAGTGTTCATAGTCCCTACGGAGGAGTTGTCCCTGAGCTTGCATCAAGAAAGCATGTAGAGGCTATTATACCGGTTATCGATAAGGCTGTTCGAGAATCTGGATGCTCTCTTGATGAGATCGATGCGATTGGCGTAACCTGCGGACCTGGTCTTGTGGGATCCCTTCTTGTGGGTATTGCCGCCGCAAAGGCGATCGCTTATGCTCTAGATAAGCCTCTTATCCCTGTAAATCATCTCGAGGGTCATCTCTGGGCGGCCTTTTTGGGCGGAGACCCCCCTTCCGGTCCTTCTGTCTGCCTTGTTGTTTCCGGGGGCCATACTGCCCTCTACTTCGTAAAGCCCGGTGAACCACCTCAGCTTCTTGGAACTACCCTCGATGATGCAGCAGGAGAAGCCTTCGACAAGGTTGCGAAACTTCTCGGGCTTGGATATCCAGGAGGAGTTGTTATTGACAGACTTTCTGAACAGGGTAATCCCCAGGCCGTCTCTTTTCCTAGGTCATTCCTTGGGAGGGATTCCTTCGACTTTAGCTTCAGCGGTATCAAAACCGCTGTTGTAAATTTCGTTAAAAAGTTTGGAAGTCCTTTGGATTCTAGCAAAGAGATATTGCCCTACAGGGTGGAAGATGTTGTAGCGAGCTTTCAAGAGGCCATTGTGGATGTTCTTCTTGAGAAGACGACCATGGCGGCGGAACGTAAAGGGGTAAGGCATGTGGCCGTAGTAGGAGGAGTAGCGGCAAATCGGAGGCTTAGAGAGCGATTCACGGAAAGGGCTATGGAGAAGGGGTGGGATCTTCGACTTCCGCCCCTTGCGTTCTGCACCGACAATGCCGTTATGATAGCCGCTGCTGCCTACGAGGTTTGGAAAAGGGAAGGATTCTGTCGGGATCTTTTCTCGGTAGATGCTTTGTCGAGGTGGTATTAGATGTGCTTCTGAGTCCCAAAGAATACCTATACCGCTTCGGAAAAGGAGCTTCCAAAAGCCTGGGACAACATTTTCTTATTCAACCTCGCACTGCCCGTCGAATAGTTGAGGCCCTTGAAATTACCCCCGGTGACATTGTTGTGGAGATTGGCCCCGGATTGGGCGCTTTGACTAGATATCTCATAGATTATCCCTGTGACTTATACCTTGTGGAAATAGACAAGAATCTAGCGGAGGCTCTGCAAACCCTTATTTTTCCATGTAAAGCCTCCGTTAGGTGGTATCTACAGGATATTCTTACCATCGATTGGAGAGAATTTCTTAAAGGAAGTGATGGCAAAGAGATCTCGAAGGCCCCCCCATCTCTTAAGGTTATAGGAAATATCCCTTACAATATTAGCTCACCCCTTCTTTTTCATCTCATTAGTGCTCGTGCCATAATTGAACGGGCAGTTCTTATGGTGCAACGGGAGGTAGGGCTGAGATGGACAGCTAGAGTTGGGACCAAAGATTACGGGATCCCCACAGTGATCCTTAAAAATTGCGTAATAGCAGAAAGGCTTTTTTCAGTAAGTCACGGTCAATTTTTCCCACCTCCGAAGGTTGAATCGATTGTAGTTAGACTTCGTTTTTTTGACCCTCCCGGATGGGCACCCCTTTCTTATGAATTTTTCCATAACTTCGTAGCAGAGGTCTTTCGCCAGAGGCGAAAAACCATTATGAATGGTTTAAAGAGCTTTGTCATGAAAAACAGGACCTATGCTTATAAGCCGGATTTAATCCAAGGGTGTCTTGAGAGGGCAAACATCCTACCCCATCTTCGCCCAGAGGAGATCTCTCCGGAAGGTTTTGTAAGACTTGCTAAATGTTTTGCTGAAATAGGGATCCCTGAATGATACCGTGGCTAGCCATATAGGAAGTAATGGCTTGGAGAGTTTCCTGTTTTTCCAAGGCCCAGATAGGTGCGACAAGTTCCTCTCGGTGAGGATCACCCGTAAGGCGCTGGATGATCACATGAGGGGGTAGGAGAGCGAGAAAGCGGCTAACTATACGGACATAATCTTCCCTCGATAAACAGTGATATTTACCCTCGGCATACCATCTTTCTAAAACTGTTCCCCGAACTACATAAAGAAGATGAATCTTTACCGCCTGGATATCAAGCTTTGAGAGGAATCGAGCCGTTTCTAACATATCCTCTTCAGATTCACCAGGGAGACCTAGTATGACGTGCACACAGACAGGGATGTTTCGCTTTCTCGTTTCCCTAAGTGCTTTGATAAAAGTTTCTACAGAGTGACCTCTATTTATAAGCTTTAGGGTCTCATTATGGGCGGATTGGAGCCCGTACTCTATTGAAACATAGTGACTCCGGGAGAGATGAGAAAGATAGCTAAGTATCTCTTCGGATACGCAGTCGGGTCTAGTTCCAATGGTAAGACCTACAACATCCTCCACTGAAAGGGCCTCTTCGTAAAGAGCTCTTAGTCTTTCAATGGGAGCGTAGGTATTAGAAAAGGATTGAAAATAGGCGAGAAACTTCTCTGCCTTAAAACGTTTTTTAAGATAGGGCTTCGCATCCTCGAGTTGTTGACGAATGGTTTTCCCTTTAGCCCATTGACCTGTCCCGGATCCCCTGGCGTTACAGTAAACACATCCCCCAACCCCCTTTGTCCCATCACGATTAGGGCAAGTCATCCCTGCATCCACAGTGATTTTGTGAACACGACAGCCGAAGAGGTCCTTTAGATAGGAGCTATAATCACGGTAAAGGGGGACAATCTCTCGATTCATAGATGAACCCTCATATTGCAAGATACCTTATACCACATTTCATTATCTCTTTGAAGAAGTCCACGTTCCCATTGAAAGAATTTTTTAGCTGAGTTAGAAAGCTACTTGATAGATTATCAGATTCTTCTCTAAATGAGGGGGGTATTTACTATGGATGGGATGGTTCCAATAACACGCCAAGGATACGAGCGGCTAAGGAAGGAACTCGAAAGGCTTCAGAGGGAGGAACGTCCAAAGGTTATTAAAGCCATAGAAGAGGCGAGGGCCCATGGAGATCTATCGGAAAATGCCGAATACGAAGCGGCCAAGGAAAAACAGGCGCTTATAGAAGCTCAAATAAGTGACATCACCAACAAACTATCGAGGTGTCAAATTGTCGAAGGTTGCGAGGACTCAAATGGAAGGATTGTTTTTGGATCTACCGTTGTTGTGGAGGATTTAGATACAGGATCGATCGAAACCTATTGCCTCGTTGGGCCCTTTGAGGCTCAGGTCGAAAGGGGGACAATATCGATTTCTTCTCCCATAGGAAAGGCCTTGTTGGGCAAAGAAGTGGGTGATGAGGTTAAAGTTCACACACCTAAAGGGATTCGCTCCCTGGAAATCATTGAAGTAAGAAAACCAACATTCTAGCTTTCTTAAAAACTTCTAAGGTGTTTCTCCGACAGTGACACGATAGGATCTTCTATCATAATGATCCGTCGTGTCTATCCAAAGCGGAAAGGTTGGTAAACAAATGGAAACACACTATAGAAAAAAGGATCTTTTAGGGATTGAAGAGCTTTCTCGTGGCGAGATTGAGCATATTCTAGAGATCGCAAAATCCTTTAGAGAGGTCAATGAACGGGCCATAAAAAAAGTGCCAACCCTTCGTGGTAAAACCATTGTAAGTCTTTTTTACGAACCTAGCACTAGGACAAAGATGTCCTTTGAGATTGCAGCAAAACGTCTGAGTGCAGACACCTACAGTATCTCCACTACTACGAGCTCCATGGTCAAGGGGGAGACATTTCTCGATACCATAAAAAATCTAGAGGCCATGAAACCAGATGTTTTTATCATTAGGCATTCCCAATCGGGTATTCCACACCGCATAGCTTCCATTACGCCGGTTTCCGTCATAAACGCCGGCGATGGGCAACATGAGCATCCATCCCAGGCCTTGTTGGATCTACTTACAGTCTTAGACCATAGGGGTAGTGTGGAAGGGCTAGAGCTACTCATTGTAGGAGATGTTTTACACAGCAGAGTTGCAAGATCAAACATCTGGGCCTTTACTAAAATGGGTGCTAAAGTAACTCTGTGTGGTCCTCCTACCCTTCTTCCCCTTAACACTTTGGAAAAGCTTTTCTATGGAACTCAGGTTAAAGTAACCTACGATCTTGATGGGGCGATCCCCGAAGCTGACGTCCTTATGGTACTCCGTCTCCAATTAGAGCGACAGAAACTAAGCTTTTTCCCATCACTTCGGGAATATTCTCTTCTTTATGGGATTAACTCAAGAAGGCTTCAGAGAGCAAAAAAGGATCTTATAGTGATGCATCCAGGTCCAATTAACCGGGGAGTTGAGCTAAGCTCTGATGTGATCGATGGAGCCCGCTCCGTTATACTAGATCAGGTTACAAACGGGGTCTCAGTGCGTATGGCCATCCTCTATATTCTTGCTCAGCGAGGTTCTGAGCTATAGGAAACTCAAATAGAAAGGAGATTAAATGCGAGGGCTTATATCTTTAATCATCATGGTGTTACTTACTGGTGTTGCCACCGCTGGTAAGGTCTATGAAAGTAGTTTCGGATTTAGGGTCCTTTTCCCCGGCAATAATTGGATAGTGCTAGATCAGGCTTATGTCAGGGAGAATCAACATATAGTGGAATCAGTCTTTGTCTCTAGCGATACGTCCCCTGAAACAAAGGCTATGCTTACATCTATCAAAGAAATGATTCTCCGGGGAGAGGTTGAGTATTATTTTTCTGAAAATCCTAGCTTTGTAATAGCGGTAGATAGATCCCTAGGAACCGTTCCAAAAAGTGGAGAGGAGCTCCAGAGGTTATGTCAATCGCTTCCTTTAGAACTTTCCGAAAGAGCTGGCAAATCTATTAAGGTTTACGAATGTTCAAAAAAGAGGTTCAATGGCCGTGATACACTAGTTTTTATAGCCGATGGCCATAATGAGGGCAGTAAATATATCCAATACCAGCTCGACACCGAAACTGGCAATGTAATCATATTTACCGCAACGAGTGCCAGGGTCTCCAATTTTGACGAGATGGTAAAACTTACAGAAAGTCTTATGAATTCAATTGAGCTTAGGAAAAAGTAGAAAGGATGAGACAGTGCCAAGGTGGGCATGTTCGATAAAGGAAGCACCAAAGGTTTCTGTGGTTTTTCAAAATGTCAGACTGATTGATCCCTCCACTAACAGGGACGAGGAAGCCGATGTAGTGATAACTAATGGGCTAATAGGGGATATCCTCCGTCCTATGGGCTATCGCCCATCTAGTGAAAAGGCTATTCCCGTCCTCTCATGCAATGGCTCCTGGTTCGTTCCAGGACTAGTTGATATGCACGTTCATCTAAGGGAGCCTGGGGAGGAATACAAAGAGACTATAGCTTCTGGGACTAGAGCTGCAGTAGCTGGAGGTTTTGTAGCGGTTGCGTGTATGCCAAATACTAAACCACCAAATGATAGTTATACCGTAACTAGATTCATTGTGGATAAGGCCGCAAGGGAGGGCGCCTCCATCGTTTATCCTGTGGGGGCCATAACTAAGGGACTTTTAGGGGAAGAACTAACCGAGATGGGCTCTCTCGTTGAGGCTGGGGTAGTGGCCTTTTCTGACGATGGTCGTCCCGTGATGAATGCTCAGGTTATGCGACGGGCAATGGAGTATTCTCTTATTTTTTCCGTCCCTATCATAAGCCACTGCGAAGATCTTCAACTTTCCGCCGGCGGTGTTGCAAATGAAGGGATGATATCTCTTAAGCTTGGTCTCAGAGGCCTTCCAAGCATTGCGGAAGAGGTAATGGTCGCTCGCGATATAATGATAGCTAAGTGGACTGGTGCGAGGCTCCACATCGCCCACGTTAGCACAAAATACTCAGTGGAGCTTATAAGACGTGCCAAAAGGGAGGGACTTCCAATTACGGCAGAAACGGCTCCTCATTACTTTACTTTGACGGAAGAGGCGCTTCAGGGCTATGATGCGGTCTATAAGGTGAACCCACCCCTTAGAACACTGGAAGATGTCGAAGCAGTGGTAGAGGGTCTTTCCGATGGAACCATTGATGCGATCGCCACAGATCACGCTCCCCACAGCGTCCTTGAAAAGGATGTGGAATTTGATAATGCCGCCTTCGGTATGATCGGCCTTGAGACAGCCTTACCTCTCTCGCTTGAACTTGTAAGGAAGGGGATCCTTTCCCCTCTTAGAGCTATCGCTCTTCTTTCAACAAATCCTGCCCGTATTCTTGGAATTTCTTTAGGTTCCATCGAAATTGGCAAACCGGCCTTCGCTACATTGATTGATCCTAACCATGAGTGGGTTGTTAATCCTGATGAATTCTTCTCTATCTCGCGTAACTGCCCCTTTAAGGGTTGGAGTCTCCGTGGAAGAGTTCAAATGACTATAGTAGATGGATCCCTTGTGTTCATGGACACTGACGGAATCTGTGCACCTCTAGGGAATATCTATGCGCCTCGGTCCTAGAATTCTAGTCGTCGACGATGAAGAAGGAATGCGGGAATTTCTTGAATTGATGCTAACCCGCAAGGGTTATGAAGCTGTTGTGACATCTAATGGACTGAAGGCCTTGGAATTACTAAAATCTGAAAGGTTTGATATTGTCATTGCCGACATAAGGATGACCCCCCTAAGCGGTATCGATGTTCTGAGAGAAGCCAAGAGACTCCATCCGGAAATTGTAGTTATAATGATCTCTGCCTATGCAAGCCCCGATACGGCTGTAGAAGCTATGAGGGAAGGGGCCTACGACTATCTTCCAAAGCCCTTTGATATAGATGAAATGTATCGGATTATCGAGGAAGCGTGGGAGAAAAAAAAATTACTGGACGATAAGACAGGATCCCCCATACAGGATATCTCTGAGGAGATTCCACTCCACTTTGGTTTGATTGTAGGCGAAAGTCCCGAAATGTTCAGGGTCTATGACCTCATAGAAAAGGTAGCAAAAGTCGATAGCAATGTTCTTATTATGGGCGAAAGCGGAACGGGAAAGGAACTTGTTGCTCGTGCTATCCACAAACTTAGTAAAAGATGTGACCGCCCTTTTGTCACGGTAAACTGTGGTGGAGTGCCTGAGTCGCTAATAGAAAGTGAGCTCTTCGGTTATAAAAAGGGAGCCTTTACTGGTGCATTGCAGGACAGAAAGGGACTCGTAGAGGCTGCCCAGGGAGGCACTCTCTTTCTTGATGAGATCGGAGAGCTTTCCTCAGCTCTTCAAGTAAGGCTTTTACGACTTATTCAGGAAAAGGTCATTAGAAGATTGGGTGATAATGAGGACCGTCAAGTTGACGTTCGGATCATTTCAGCAACTCACCGAGATCTCGAAAAGATGGTCATTGAGGGAACCTTTAGAGAAGACCTTTATTACAGGTTAAATGTTATTCCCATAAAAATACCGGCTCTCAGGGATCGGCAAGGCGATATACCAATCCTTGCTAAGTATTTTCTCAAGCTTTACAGCAAAAGGCTTGGAAAGAATATCCAACGTATCTCCTCTTATGCCCTCGACATTCTCAAATCCTACCATTTTCCGGGAAATGTCAGGGAGTTGGAAAATATTATCGAAAGGGGAGTAGCTCTAGAACGGACGTGCATTATTCTTCCGGAAAGTCTAACTATAGCCACCCATAGGTTCAAAAAACCTGTCACAACTTTTAGCTCCTTCTTCGAAAAGCTTCCGGATCTACCCCCAGAGGGTATTTACCTTGATGGATTGTTGGAAACAGTAGAGAAACATTACCTAACCCAAGCTCTTGCCATGTCGGGCGGAAGAAAGTATAAAGCTGCCGAGCTCTTAGGTATGAGCTTTCGTTCTTTCCGATACAGGCTTTCTAAATACGGCTTCTCGGTTCACGGAGAAGGCGATGATGTTGTTTCATCATCGTTACACCCAGAGGAGTAGAAGGATTATGGATCTTATATACTATACTACATTATCAGGAGGTGAATTTAATGACCCCGATAAAGGATGATAACGACCTCGAGGAAATGATAGAAGATCTCAATATGGAAGCTGATGAAGAAGAAGCGATTGTTTCAGAAGTAGTAGATATTGTTTACGACGAAGGCGAAGAGTTAATAATGAGCGATGAAATAGAAACGGAGGATGAGCCGCTTCCTTCTGTTCTCTTCATGGGTATCTCTAAGCCAAAAAGTGATGAAGAATGGTTTGCCCTGCTTCAAAACGCCCAACCTGAAGGGGTGCCCCTTTACTCTATTTCGGAGTCCTACAGTGAGGGAAATCTTATCAAACATCCTCTGTTTGGTTTTGGTGTGGTGGCTAAGGTGAGAACCCCAAAGAAGATGGAGGTTATATTTAAAGACTCCGAAGGGAATATGGTTAAGAAGCTTATGGCCATGAATATATCTCGGGACTAGAAGGGCGAAGATTTCGTAGAGGAGTTTTCCTGTCCTAATCGGAGATGGGTTGATGACGCGATTTGAATGGGTAATGCGACAGCTTGCCGGAAATAGCGAAGAAGATGAAAGACAACATAGTATTCCTTCTAGCTGTGAAGAGGTCCTTGAGATTGTGGCTAAACTTCGCGGCATCGATAATAACCTCCTTTGGGAGCCTTCATTGAATAAACTTGAGCCCTACCTCCAAATAGGAAACATTGAGGAGGGTGCAAAACTTATAGCTGACCATCTCACTAATAACCATAAGGTGGTAATTGTGGGGGACTACGATTGTGATGGTGTCACCTCAATCGCTCAATGGGTTTTCTTCTTTCATGACATCGGTTACAAAAACTTTTCCGTTGTTATTCCCCACAGATCGGAGGGATACGGCTTTCCTGAACGTGCTGTAAATGAAAACAGTGATGCTAAGGTTTTTATTGCTTTAGATTGCGGAACTCATGACATCGATTCCATACGGCTAGCAACAGGAAAAGGAGCCCACGTTATCGTAATTGACCATCACAAGATTGGTGACCCAAGCCGACTTGCGCCTGCCACTGTGCTTATTAATCCCAAACATCCAAATTGTCCATCCTGTTTTAAGGATTTTTGTAGCTCTGGCTTAACCCTTATGTTCTTGGCTAAGCTAAGAAATTTTCTGGATGAACGTTTTCCTAGACCAAGGCTCGACGCTCGTTATCAGACCCTTGCAGCTATTGGGACTATAGCCGATGTAATGCCTCTTACAGGGGCGAACCGAATTATTGCTAAGTCAGGGCTTGAAAAGATCAATGAAGAAAAGTTTTTGCCTCTTTCTGTCCTAAAGGAACTAGCTGGACTCAAGGGTAGAAAGCTATCGGCTGGCCATGTAGGGTTCTATCTAGCACCACGCCTTAACGCTCCAGGTAGAATATCCGACCCTATGATAGCTCTTAAGTTTTTGACTTCCCTAAACCAGGAGACCACATCTTATCTCGGATTAGAACTGAATCGGTTGAATATTCAAAGGCAGATGGAAGAGGCAAAGGTCTTTCGCAAAGTTATTGATTATCTAAGAAATGTAGAGGAAACCGAGGGAACAAAGCGACGTAGTGTTGTGTTAGCCGATAAGGCTTGGCATCCTGGTGTGGTGGGCATTGTAGCCTCTAGGGTGATCCAGGAATATCACTATGGCCCTGTTATAATTGGTTCTGTAGATAGTGATGGTATTGTAAGAGCCTCTGGTAGGAGCATTCCAGGGGTGGATATCTGTGAAGCTCTTTCTCTTTGCGAAAAATATCTTCTTAAGTGGGGAGGACATGAGGCCGCTGCAGGACTCTCTGTTGAATACGAGCGATTCGAGGAATTTTCAAAATGTTTTGAGAAGGCTTTACAAAACTGGCCTAGGGAGTGCTTCACTAGAAAGCTTTTTATCGATTGTGAACTTCCTATACGTCTTGTTTCTAGAGAACTGGTGGAGGCCCTCGAGTATCTTGAACCCTTTGGACAAGGAAATCCTACCCCCCTATTTGTTTCTCGCAACTTAAGACTTGTTGATGCAAGGGTTTTTGGAGACGGTCACAAGCACCTTAAGCTACTATTCGGTGGTAAAGTCCAGGGTATTGTATGGCGGGGAGGTTCCCTTTTTCCTGGAATTCGACCAGGAGTAAGATGTAACGTGGCTTATCAACTGGAATGGGACTCGGTTCAAAAGCAATGCCTTATGATCATTAAGGATATGGAGATCTACGGTTTCTGATCCTCTTCTCCCCGCAGTGCTCAGTGCTTAAAAGAGACTCACATCTCCGCTTCCTACTCTTAAAATCTCCGGCTGGTCATTGATGAGGGAAATTACGCTTGAGGGTTTTCCTGGAACTGGTCCACCATCGATTATAAGGTCCAACATATCCCCTAATTTTGACTTGATTTCTTGGGGGGTCATGAGGGTTTCGCCCGACTCTCTGTCTGCGGCCGTCGTGTTGATAATAGGATGGCCAAGTTCTGCCACAATAGCAAGGGCGATAGGACAATTGGGAACACGAATGCCGATAGTCTTTCTTTTCGAAAGCATTATTTTGGGAACTAATCTTGAGGCCTCTAATATAAAAGTGTAGGGGCCTGGGAGGCACTTTTTCATAACCTTATAGGCGTAATTGGTAACTTGAGCATATTCACTAATATTTTTTAGATCACTACAGACGATACTTAAGGGTCTGTCATGGGTTTTCCCTTTAAGGGCATAGACCTTTTCAATGGCTTCTTTGTTGAAGAGATCACATCCTATACCGTAAAAAGTATCTGTCGGATAAGCGATTAATCCCCCATTGGCCAGAACTTCCACTACCTGTTTGACTTTCCGAGGTTCAGGGTGGTGAGGGTTCATTTCGAGAATCATAGGGCCTCCTCTTTTCTAGTGGGTTGATACATTCTCTCAAGTAGCCGAAAACTTACCCCTAGACTTCCGCTCCCTTCTGTCAATAAACAATAGGAACTGGAGAAAGTCAATGGTTAGTAAGTCATAGGTTGCGATTAATAATAATCGGCTAGAGGGGCAAAAGAATTTAGGGTAGGCCCTAAATTAGGGACTACCCTTTTAAAGAATTAGGTTGTGGGAGGTGGGGAGATGCAAGGAAAAAACTTACTAATTACTAAGTCACTACCACGAAAAACTAAATGTTACCCCTACTACAAACGTGCCCTCAATGTAACCGTTTGGATTATAGGAGTTGCCGTCAACCTCACGATTTGCCTTATCAGAAAGTGGGAACCAATACTGTAACATTGGCTGTAAGGAGAAATGCTCCATGAGTGGAATGGTTAGACCAGCCTTCACCATGCCGTCGTGAAAGGCCTTATATTTTTCGCCACTATAAGTGCCTGTTGAAGCTTCGTAGGTTTTCCAGTAACTGCCATCGCCCCAGAAATAGCCAAAGGCCATTCCTAGATCCAGGGTAATATTATTGTATAGAGGCAATGAGTGGGAAAAGGAAAGGTTTATATATGTGCCAGGATATTCTGCAATGTCTCTATAGATTGTGAGGGTGGGCTTAGATATAATATCGTATGAAGCGCTTATAAATAACTCATGGGTCTCTGGCGCATATTTCGTTCCGTAGTAAATATATCCACCAGTAAGGGATAACTTGTCAAAGGTATAGGTGTAGCTCAAAGTTAGGTCAACCTCGTTGAAACTTGCCTTACCTTCCCTGTCGGGAGCTGTTAAATTTTGGGTTGGATTTTCATCGGTATCGATATTTCCCCAAAAGCCTATAGAAAAACCTTTGTAGCTCACACTTAAAGATGGCTGAATAACAGCACTGTCTGTACCTATTTCATATCCTCGAAACACATACTTATTTAATATTCCTACTGAAGCATTGATAGAAGGTTTCTCCTCTTTTTTATCCTCGCTCCAGCCAATTGATGGGCAAGATGCTAATATAAGTAATGTTAAGATGAGGCCTAGTGCTATTTCACCCTGTTTCATACTAGACTTTTTTAATCGCATCTCTGTCCTCCTTTTAATTTTCATAAGAATTTAAACCCCTTCATAAGGTGTAAGGTGTGTCGTGCTCTTATGTAAGCTAATATTGTGCCATGGAGAAAGGAGGTTATTTCGACTATTTTGAAAAACGCTTGTAACAAAATTGTGCATATTGGACCCTGTCGAAACCTATCCAGTACATTATTGTTCCTTTTGGTAAAGTGTTTGACACAGTTTAGTAGATTCGTTAAAAGATTCCTTACCAGGAATGAAGCTTGGTGTAGTAGAAGCCACGAAGGCGAAACCATTTCTTTTAAGCTTTTTTGATAATCTCCTTTGAGTGATTGAGAATAGGGGGAAAGGATGGGAAAGGATCGCAAGGTATGGGTAAGTGTTGGCTTCCTACTGTTTTTGGTTGCAGTGTTATCCACTCCAGCATGGGGCTATGAGGTTAACAGATGGTTTTCCATTTACGGAACCTTTACTGGGACTTACCAATGGCTAGAGAAGTCGGCTGGGGTAGGGGATAATGAGGATGATGGGTCGGGAGTATTTGATCTCACTGTTTCGATAAAACCCTGGGAGGGGGGAGAATTTTCAGGACGAGCAAGTTTTGCAAAGGGTAATGGTTTAAAGAATAAGAGTCCCTTTGTTCTTTCTCCAAACGCCGATGACCTTGAAGATGATCTTAAAAACATAAACGGCCATAAATGGCAGGACCATCTCCAGGAGCTTTGGTATGCTCATACTATAAGGCTCCAGGAAAACCTGTCCTTTAAAGTCACCGGTGGTATTATTGATGCTACAGCCTTTATAGACGACAACTCCTATGCCAATGATGAGCTAGGGCAGTTTGTGAACGAGGTCTTTGTGAACAATCCCATAGCAAATCTTCCCAGTTATGATATTGGTGGGGCAGTGGAGCTAGAATGGGATGCCTGGCATTTACGGTTTGTTAGTATGACCTCTAAAAACGACGATGGTAATAACTATGCCTATTTTGCACTCCAACTAGGTTACAAGTTGGAGACACCTCTAGGGGAGGGCAATTATCGTATCTACGGTTTTTTAACCAATGAAGAGTTCCTCAAAGGGGATGGAGAAAAGAAGGCGTCCCTTAGAGGATTTGGGGTTAGTTTTGATCAGCAGATTATAAAAGACGTTTTAGGAGCATTTTTCAGAGCCGGATGGCAGGACGATGAAGCCTTTGTATACTACGATAAGTTCATATCTTTTGGGCTAAATGTAAGCGGTTCAACCTGGGGACGTAAAAATGATGAAATAGGTATAGGATATGCTTACTTGGATGGATCAACCAATTCGGATGTTGCACATACTCACGCTCTAGAGACCTATTTAAAGTTTCATATCTTTGAATACAAAGCCGTAAGCGCCAACTTCTCTGTTGACTTCCAATACATGAATGACGACTTAAGGGATGGCGGAAAGAATGAAGGCTACATTTGGGGAATTAGGTTTAACATGAGCTTTTAGCTTTTGGTAAGGTGGTAGGGGCATAGTATTTTCTATGCCCCTACAATAGATTATCTAAAGGAGACTAGCATCCACAGCTACAGCCACCTCCTCCTGGGGCACAGAAAAGAGATGGGCTAGGACTATCGTTAATTTCAACTATCTCCACATCAAAAGTTAGTCTTTGGCCAGCAAGGGGATGATTCAAATCTATTGTAATGGTGGTAGGGGTAACATTGGCTACTATAGCGTGAAGTCTTGTTCCATCTTCAGTTTGAAGGGCTAGGATCTCACCAACCGACGGCTGGAAATCCATAGGAAGTTCTGCCCTCTGAAATGTTTGAACTAGGCGCTCGTCTCTGTCGCCATAGGCATCTTCCGGTTCAATAGTGAAAGTTTTTTTCTCCTTCAGCTTCATTCCAATGAGAGAATTTTCAAAACCGGGGATGACCTGACCAGAACCTACCTGAAACTCAAAAGGACTTCGACCCTCACTGGAGTCGAAGATTTCGCCATTGTCGAGCCTTCCAGTGTAGTGGACCTTTACAAAATTACCTTTCTGAACAGTTCTCATTCTAAACTCCTTCTCTAACTATTCTTTTTGATGTGCCAATAAAAAACAAAAAACCAGAACTCCTACCTCGAGTCTGGTATCCTTTGAAACCTCGTCCTTTATAAATCTTTTATGTCCTTTCTATTACTGTTAGCCTTTTCCTGGGGCTATTACTAACTAAGAAAGGATCTCTCCTTATCTAAAGAGCACCAGGATGTTTAAACTAAAAAACCAGTTGTTTCATAACCGATTAAACCTACCGATTCAAGAAAAAAAATGTTTTTAAAATATCATCCTTTTTTGGATGACAACAAACAATGACTACTATAGTATACTGCTCGTTCATGTGTGAGACTGAAAGACATTAATTAAACGATGATTTTCATGGAGGGAAACCACCAATGAAAAGATTTCTTGCGTATTGGACGATTCTTTTTGTCGTCGTGTCGGCAGCTTTTGTTAATGCGGCTAAACAACATGAGCTCCCTCAGCAAAAGGAAGGCTACGTTACATTTTACTTTTCAGGGACAATACTGGATCCTCATAAAAACCCAGTGAAGGCTGCCCGAGTAAGGTTGTTCGTCAATAACCAGCCCCATCGCATTATAGCGGATCATAAGGAAGTGGAGGAAGTTGAGACCTCTTCTCACGGAACCTACCAATTCGCCTTTCAAATATTGGAAAACCAGGTTGGTAAATCCAAAATTGAGTTGGAGATTTACAAGAGCGCCTTCGAAAAAACCATGGTAACGATTCCTATAGAAAATGTAGCGATCAAAGGGTGTGTAGGATACTTCTCCCAAGATATAACCTTAAAAAGAAAGCTAAATCCGGCCTTTTACATAGGAACAGCCATATTTGTGCTGACCTATATAGTTATATCCTTTGAGCTACTTCATCGAACTGTAGCTGCCCTAGCGGGCGGATCCCTTATCATGCTGGTGAGTTATACCCTTGGAACCATCAATCCCGAATATCGAATTATCTCTTACGAAACGGCTATCGCAGCCATAGATATGAACGTCATATTTCTTCTGATGGGCATGATGATCATAATAGGTGTGCTCAAGCATACAGGGGTTTTCCAGTGGTGTGCCTATATGTCCTACAAGATAGCTAAGGGCAACGTAATGGCTTTATCCTTTATATCCTGTATCTTCATAGCCTTTACCTCAGCTTTCCTAGACAATGTTACTACCATGCTGCTTTACACCCCTGTTCTTATGGAAATAGCGATAGCCCTTCATATTTCTCCTATTACTTTGCTTCTTCCAGGTATCATCGCTTCAAACATTGGAGGAACGGCTACCTTGATTGGTGATCCTCCTAACATAATCATTGGTTCCTACACAGGACTTACCTTTATGGAGTTTGTATATAACCTCACTGTTCCAGTGGTTGTTTCGACCATTGTTCTCTATTTCTATGTTCGCCTTTGGTACGGTAAAGAATACAAAAAAGGTAAAGTGGACGATGTAGATGCCTTTATAGCGAAGTTAAGGGAAGAGTATAAAATCACCGATAGGGTCCTGCTAGGCTATGGTCTTATTATAATGGCTATTGTGATCGCCTTTTTTGCTTCCCACGGCTATTGGCACATGGAAGTGAGTATTCCTGCTCTCTTTGGAGCGGCAAGCCTGTTTATTTACGGACTTCTCACTAAAAAGATTCATCTCTATGAGCTTCTCGAAAAGGATATTGAGTGGCCTACTCTTATTTTCTTCATATTTCTATTTGTTCTTGTGGGAGCTGTTGAAGAAGTGGGACTTTTGGCTATTATTGCGGACTGGGTGCTTCAGCTTTCAAAGGGGAATTTAACTGCAGCTATATGCCTTATCCTATGGGTTGCTGCCATAGCGAGTGCCTTTGTGGACAACATACCCTTTACAGCTACTATGCTTCCCATTGTTGCCTATCTCACCAAGTCCATTCCTGGAGCTGAGAATAATGTCCTTTGGTGGGCCCTTTCGCTAGGAGCCTGTTTTGGTGGTAATGGGACAATCATTGGAGCTAGTGCCAATGTTGTTACAATAGGTATCGCGGAAGCAAAGGGTTATCGCATGAGTTTTATGGGTTTTATGAAGATAGCATTTCCTTATATGATAATAAGCGTCATAATCTCCAATATTTGGCTTATACTGTTTTATTAAAGGAAATGAGAAGGTGACTCTCATAAGGGGTCGTCTTCTCCAAAGGCCCTAGAAAAGATCAGGATAGACACTTCCCGATTCTATAATCTGCCAACCTCTTGAGGTTTTGCCCAAGAGTAGGTTGATTTGCCAGCCTACCCGACAATGGCTTAAAATCTCTTCAGGCAATCTTAGCTCCACCATGTCAATCTCGGTAGACGACAGGGTTGACAAAATCACCTTTCCTGGCATGATCTCCTCTATGGTGAAGAAATCGTCTATTTCCATATTCCAAGATCTCGGTGCATGGGTATGAGAATATTCGTAGAGAAGTCTTGCGAGACGTTCAGCGGCAGGTAACACTTTAGTTGCTTCAGCTGCATAACTTATGGCCTTCTTTGCTTTCGCCTTGCCTATGTGTCCCCTATCGGCGAGCCATTTGATAAGCCTTTTGGTTACCGTTCCAGAATATCTAAGAAGTGATTCGGAGGCCGCCACCTTTCTTATCATGAAGTCTCCAAGGAAGGTTGGGAGTATAAGTATTATCTTTTCCGGATCGAAGATGGAACAAAACTCTAGATTTTTGCGCTCATAGAGTCTTTCATAGAGTTGACCTTCCGGTTCCGAAAGAAATGAGTAACCGTAACTATTTAGACAATGTTCTAGTAGCTCAATTATCAATTCGTAGTTTCTAAATGTTGCTGGTCTTAATCGTCTTTGTTCCTCTTTGAGAAATTCTGAAAAAAGCTCTTTGATGTTTGGTTTTGCCGGTGAAGGGAAGGGAATTACCTGTCCCCTGTTCTTTGCCATGGACGTTCCCCACTCTAATAAAGGATTTTGGATAATCATACCCCCACAATTCACTAAGCTTATATCTTTGTTCCGCATTGAGGGCAATAGCGAAATGAAGGTTCAAGTGTCGCGCCACAGGATTGACACACTAAGGACATCTTAGGAGTTTGTTGCCTTCTCCAACCCTGGAAAGTTTCGTTCTCTGGACTAGAAAACCCACATCTTTCACAAATAACAATAGGCTCACCTTTCTTTAAGCGCACAATGGGGATAAAGAAAATGCTTAGGTAGTGATCTATACGTTTCAAACGGGCCTGGGCAAGTCCACAATTAGGACATAACCTAGGTGTCTCATCGAGAGTAATCGTCTTTGGCTGAACTCCTCCAATGAAAAAGAAAAACATACTTTCCTACTCTTTTCCCTCCTCGTATTTTAGCACTTCAAAGCTTTTTTAAATGTGAAAGCCATGTTGTCAAGCACCTTCAAAATATTTGGTTTCTCCATGTGCTCCTCGATAGCCTTTTCAAAGGCGCTTCCTATAACCACTCCATCGGCGATTCTCCCTACCATTGATACCTGTTCTGGGGTTGATATGCCAAATCCCACGCAAACAGGCATTTCCTTTATAGACTTTATGGTATGAACCATTTCCTCTATTGTCTTGTAGTCTAGAGGATCATGAGGGATTTTGGATTGGGAGGGGGAAATAATGTTTTCACTTCCAGTTACCCCTAGTTTTGAGATGAGATAGACGAAGCCTGAAGCACTTTTAAGAATCCCCTCCATTCTCTCTCTAGTGGTTGTTGGAGCAATAAGCCTTATGAAGCTAAAGGAACTAACCCCAGGTATCCATCCATCCCATTTTCCCGTAAACTCCTCCGACTCTTCGGGAGGAAGATCTACCACGAGCACACCATCGGCTCCCACCTCAGTCGCCTTCTTGTAAAACCGTTCAGCCCCGTAGCGGAATAGTGGATTGTAATAACTGAAGATAATCACGGGCACCTCAATACCCTCTATACGTAATCTCTCGATAAAAGGGAAAACTTTTTCTAGTGTCATCCCGCTTCGTAGTGCCCTCATCGATGATCGTTGAATAACCGGCCCATCCGCTGTAGGATCAGAAAAGGGAACGCCTAGTTCCAAGATATCCACACCTCCTCTACAAAGGGTTTTTGCAATCTCAAAGGACCTTTCAATGTCGGGATCCCCTGCTGTAATGAACCCAACGAGAGCCTTTTCACCTTTTTTTCTGAACTCAGCAAAGGTTTTTTCGATTCGATTCATGGTTTTTACTCCGATTTACAATTGCTTTGAGCCATTTCTATACCGCCACACCATTTCAAGATCTTTATCGCCTCTTCCAGAAAGATTTATGATAATTACTTCATTCGACTTTCTACTTGTGGCTTCCACCATCGCCCAGGCAACGGCATGGGCACTCTCAAGAGCTGGTATTATCCCCTCATAGCGGGAAAGAAGATCGAAGGCACTAAGCGCTTCATCATCCCTTACCGACACATAGCGAACTCGACCGATCTCCTTGAGATAGGCATGTTCAGGTCCCACGCCGGGATAATCTAATCCTGCTGCTATAGAATGGGCTTCCCTAATCTGGCCGTGTTCATCCTGAAGTACATAAGATTTTGCACCATGTAATACCCCTGTCTCTTATACACATCT
>JAOACS010000028.1 GCA_026417655.1 Syntrophobacterales bacterium | reverse complement strand
AGATGTGTATAAGAGACAGGTGTAGGGATAGGTTTTGCTATACCTGTAAACACCGTAAAACGGGTGGTGGGGGAACTTATTGCAAAAGGTTACTATAGTCACCCATGGATTGGAGCAACCCTTATGACACTCATTCCAGGTATAGCTCAGGCATTGAAGCTTCCGGTAGATCATGGTGTTATGGTGATCGATGTGGTGCCTGGAGGTCCTGCTGACAGGTCGGGTATTAAAGGGGGTAGCAAAAGGGCTGTTGTAGGAAATGTTGTCCTTCCTGTTGGGGGAGATATTATTACAAAGGTCAATGGGAAAGCTGTTAAAGAAGCGGAAGAGGTTACAAGGCTTATTCGTCAATTTCGTCCTGGTGATAAGATTACCTTCGATATTATTCGGTGGGATGGGGATTCTACCAGGGTTACAGTCCATTTAGGAGAACGTCGAGGTTACGGCGAATAGTTTTAGAAAGAGTATAAGGAGAAGAGCATATGACTAATAAACTTCGTCCTGGTCCTCTTGTTCTTGTCGTCATGGATGGCATAGGTTACCGTGAGGCGGAAGAGGGTAATGGTTTTAAAAATGCCTATACTCCCCATTTTGACTTCCTCTGGAAGCATTGTCCTCACCTTTTACTTAAGGCTCATGGAACTGCGGTAGGTCTCCCGTCGGATGATGACATGGGAAATTCTGAGGTCGGCCATAATGCCATAGGAGCTGGAAGAGTTTATGCTCAGGGGGCAAGACTCGTGAATGAGGCTCTAAAGTCTGGGAGGCTTTTTCAGGGTAAAGGGTGGCGGACCATTGTTGAATTTTGCAAAGCCCATGGTGGTGCCCTTCATTTCATAGGACTTCTTTCCGATGGAAATGTCCATAGTCATATAGATCACCTAAAAAAGATGATAGAGCATGCCGCATTTTATGAGGGTATCCACAAAATTAGAGTTCACATCCTCTTAGATGGTAGAGACGTTGGGGAAACATCTGCCCTCGATTATGTAGTCCCCTTTGAGGATTTCCTGGCAGATCTTCAAAGACGCGCTGGTGGAGACTATAAAATCGCCAGTGGGGGTGGTCGGATGGTCATTACCATGGATCGCTATGAAGCCAATTGGAATATGGTAGCTTTGGGTTGGAAGACCCATGTTGCAGGTGAAGGGCGAGGCTTTCATTCAGCTCAAGAAGCTATTGAAACATACCGTAGAGAAATCCCAGGTGTTATTGATCAAGATCTTCCCCCCTTCGTCGTAGTAGATGGGGAAGGAAAGCCAGTAGGTCCGATACAGGATGGAGATTCGGTAGTCTTTTTCAATTTTAGGGGTGACAGGGCTATAGAGATTTCTAGAGCCTTCGAGGAGAAGGATTTTACCAAATTTGAGCGGAGGCCCTATCCTAAGGTGATGTATGCTGGTATGATGGAGTACGATGGCGATCTTCACATTCCTAAGCTTTATCTTGTTGAGCCACCCCATATAGAGCTAACTATGGGAGAGCTTTTATGCCAAAGGGGAGTCAGACAAATGGCTATAGCTGAAACCCAAAAGTTTGGCCATGTGACCTACTTTTGGAATGGAAACCGATCTGGTATGTTTGATGAACATTTGGAAACCTATATTGAAGTTCCTTCAGACATTGTGCCCTTTGAACAGCGACCATGGATGAAGGCAGCCGAAGTAACCGATAGACTTCTTGAGGAGATTAGAGGGGGAAGGCATGATTTTATTCGGGTCAATTACGCTAATGGCGATATGGTAGGGCACACGGGTATCTATCAGGCAGCCCTTATAGCGGGGACAACAGTAGATCTATGTCTTGGAAGAATTATCCCAGTAATAGAGGAGGTAAATGGTATCCTTATTGTTACGGCCGATCATGGTAATTTGGAAGAGATGTATGAGTTAGATAAGAAGACCGGTAAGGTAAAGTATGATAGCAGTGGAAAGCCTAAGGCTAAGACCGCCCATACTCTTAACCCCGTGCCTTTTATAATCTACGATCCCTATGGCATCAAACATGGTAAGACCATAAGGTTTAATCCAGAACTTAAGGGAGCGGGCCTTACAAACATTGCGGCCACATGTTTTAAGCTCTTAGGCTTTGATCCACCAGACTTTTACGATCCTTCCCTTATTTTAGACTTTGAGTAGGAGTATCATAATGTCCGAACCGAAGACTCTTTTAAGGATCCATAACAGTAAGGATCCTACCCAGATGGTTGAAGTTGTTTGGGACGAGGAAAATAGCTTTTTCGTTACAAAGGGACTTAGGGATCTTTTCCATATAAAGGAGATAAGGATCCGCTCCGATGATTTCTTAAGTAGAATAGAGGAGTATGCCCGTGTAATTGGATGGCTCCTTGAAACTATGTCGCAGGCAGAGGATTTACATTTACCCTTTGGTTACGAGAGCCACTTCACTGTAGGTGGGAAAGAATACGATTTGACGGATGATGGAGACTATAAGCTCCTTACTCCTAAGATCCCTGAGAGGCTTTAACCTATCTGGAAAGGCACTACCTAATGCCTTTCCAGACCAGGTCATACTATAAAATGAAAAGGGTAATATCATAGACCTCTACCAGAGCAATCCCCGTCGATCCTCCAGCTCCTCTTACTACCACAGTATAGCAACCGGGAGGAGCTGTATCTAATATAGCGGCTTCCCTCGGACTTGATGGTGCCATACCTATTTGTCTTAAGATAGAAGCCGTTGGATATTGTTGCCAATCATCGTTTGATACGAGAAGGAGTCCTCTAGAATCATAGATGTCTATTCTAGGATCCGAAAGCACGCCATAGACTCCCCTCGCTCCTAAACTAGGCCCTAGGGCTCTTATTACCAAAGTAAGATAGTCCGATACGCAAAACCCGGCAATCATTACATTGTCGCCGGTTCCTACGTAACCCCTTGTAGATAGATTTACCAAGACCCCATCTGTTTCAATCTGGGCAAATCCTACCGAATTCCACATTAAAAGGCTCGTGAAAATCGATACCCAAAAGTAAAATACTACCCTTCTTTTCATGCTTTTCCTCCTTTAGTCTATGAAGTTGTTGTTACTTGGGTTAAAGGACAAGGGTAATACTATCACCCTGGGGAGCTTTTTCCTCGAGTGATGGAGGAGAGGATTTTTTCAGATGAATCATTAGGATGGATAGAGCTGCCGGAGTAATGCCCGGGATCCTCGAAGCTTGACCAAGGGATCGGGGTTTAACCATTGTAAGCTTTTCCACCAGTTCGTTGGATAGACCTGGTATGTTTCTGTAGGAAAAGTCATCGGGGATACGAATATTTTCCAGATTTTTAAACTTTTTGACCTCCGCTTCCTGCCTTCTAATGTAGCCCTCGTATTTACAGGAGATTTCAACCTGCTCCTTAACCCTATCTGGAATTGGTTTTGGTGGGGGAGAGAGCTCCGAAATATCATCGTAAGAAAGTTCCGGTCTCTTAAGAAGTTTATCAAGAGTTGTAGGCTCCTGTATGGGCGATGATTGTTTGGCTTCAAGAAATGCCGCTACCTCCTTTGATGGCAGTATAATGGTCGTTTTTAGTCTTGTTATTTCTTCTCTAATCGCCTCCCTTTTTTCGAGAAGTTCCTTGTAGGTGTTAATGTCGTGAAGCCCCAACCGATAACCCTTTTCAAGTAGTCTTAAATCGGCGTTATCCTCCCTTAAAAGTAGCCTATATTCAGCCCGTGATGTAAACATTCTGTAAGGCTCATTGGTCCCTCTCGTGACTAGGTCATCCACAAGAACCGCCATATATGCTTCGGAGCGATCGAGAATAAAAGGAGGACGTCCTTGGACCTTAAGAGCTGCATTTATTCCTGCCCACAGCCCCTGAGCAGCTGCCTCTTCATAACCCGATGTGCCATTGATTTGACCAGCAAAGAAAAGCCCTCGCACAAGTTTTGTTTCGAGAGTCAGAAAGAGTTGGGTAGGTTGCACAAAATCGTATTCAATAGCATAGGCAGGTCGCATTACCTCGGCTTCTTCGAGACCTGGAACTGAACGTATTATCTTTATTTGGATCTCGTAGGGCAAAGAGTTCCCTGTTCCGCTTGCGTAAATTTCCTCCGTCTCCAACCCTTCCGGTTCTAGAATAATCTGGTGAAAGTCTTTTTGAGGAAATTTCATTACCTTGTCTTCAAGGGAGGGACAATAACGAGCCGAAACTCCTTTGATGGTTCCGTTATAAAGGGGAGAGAGATGAATATGATTTCTGACGATGCGATGAGTTTCCTGATTTGTCCTTCCAATGTAACATTCAACCTGAGGAAGTTCTATTTTATCGGTAAATAACGAGAAGGGCTTGGGGTATTCATCGCCCCTTTGTCTATCAAATTTAGAAAAATCAATACTTCTACGATGGATTCTAGCGGGGGTTCCGGTTTTCATTCGTCCCAGGGTAAAGCCCAGTTTTTGAAGTTGATCGGCAAGGCGATTTGAAGGAAACTCCCCCGCACGTCCTGCAGGTATCTGTTGTCTTCCTATATGAATTAAACCATGGAGGAAAGTTCCCGTGGCAAGAACAACCGCTGAAGCTTCATAGTAGACGCCGATTTGGTCTATGACCCCTTTGATTGTTCCGTTCTCCACAACTAGCTCTTCCACGAGAGCCTGTTTTAGGTCGAGTCCCTCTGTCCTCTCAATTAGGTGTTTCATTAAAGTTCTATAGCGAACCTTGTCATTTTGACTTCGGGTGCCTCGGACTGCTGGACCCTTTCGAGTGTTGAGGATGCGGAATTGAATAGCTGTTTTATCAGCAATCCTAGCCATGTATCCACCCAGAGCATCGATCTCCTTTACCAGATGGCCCTTGGCGATTCCCCCTATGGATGGAGAACAGGGCATGTGAGCTGTTGTGTCAAGATATATCGAGAGAAGGAGTGTACGACATCCCATACGAGCGGCAGCCAAAGCAGCTTCGCAACCTGCATGTCCTGCTCCTACCACAATCACATCATACCTATAGTGAGATTGGTATAGCCTATCTCCCACCTTGTTCTCTCCTCCGTTCTTTCATTTTACTACAGAAATTCTTCTATTCCAAGCTCCTTAGCTCTATTTCTTACCCTCTGTCGAACCTCTTCATCCATAACGATATCTTCAGGCCAAGGCCTAGTATGACCATCTCTTTGGTCCTTTTTAGTGGCGTTTACAACTATTCGTCCCCTTTGAATTATAATATCCCGTTTAGGATCGACGTTATTGAAGATTTTCCATAAGACCATGGAGCCATCGCGAAGATTAACATTTCTGTCGCATAACACAAAGATAGAAAAACTCTTTAACTCAGGATGTTCCAGAAGAATTGGTGCTATCTGCCAGGGACGGAACCCGTCGTTTTCTGAGTATTCTATGAGGATGGGACGGTGACGAGTTCCAAGATCGGGGACAAAATGGTTATTGAGGGATGGGCTTATACTCCTAAGGATGAGACGAATTTTCTCATCTCTTGGGACCAATACTTCCTTGGTTATTGGCAAATCCTTTGCGGGTTCAAAAACCCCTGGTAGGGTCGCATCAATACCTAATTTCGAACCGTAAAAGGGGTTAGGAGCACTATGATCCAAAACATCTAAAATACCCTCGGAAAAAAGAAGATCCCTATCAAAATCCGTGTGATTAAGAATATGGCGAAGAACATTTACAGGGTTTTTTATATCAACATTGTGGTTCACCACAACAATGGCTTTACAAAAAGCCATCTGTCCTTGTCCCCAGAGGGCGTTCATGACTTTATAAGCATGACGGGGATATTCCTTTTTAATCGCTACAACGGTTATATTGTGAAAGACCCCTTCCCATGGGAGCCAATAGTCCACAATTTCGGGAAGGATTATCTGAAGAAGCGGAAGAAATATTCTCTCCGTTGCCTTTGCCATGTAGCAATCCTCCATTGGAGGACGTCCTACAATGGTGGCTGGGTATATGGGATTTCTTCTGTGGGTAATAGCCGTTACATGAAATACTGGATACATATCCTCAAGAGAGTAATAGCCCGTGTGATCCCCGAAGGGACCCTCCTTTCTAAATTCGTTGGGGGGAACGTAGCCCTCAAGCACAAATTCGGAGTAGGCTGGAACTTCAAGGTCTACGGTAAGACACTTAGTCATTAGAACTGGCTTTCTCCTTATGAACCCGGAAAACAGAATTTCGTCAACTCCCCTTGGAAGAGGCGCTGTAGCAGCATAAATAGTTGCTGGATCTGTTCCTATCGATACGGCCACTGGCATTTTTTTGCCTGCTTCTCTATACTCTTGAAAATAGTGGGAACCATCCTTATGAATATGCCAATGCATCCCCGTTGTGTTGCGATCATAGACCTGTAAACGATACATACCGGCATTACGCTGTTGGGTTTTAAGGCTTTTGGTTATTACAACCGGAAGTGTTATAAAGGGACCCCCATCTTTGGGCCAACATTTGAGCACGGGAATCTTCGAAAGATCTACCTCTTTTCCTATGTGGACAATCTCCTGGCATGGTGGGTTCTTTCCCCTATACCTTCGAGGGAAGAAACTTAGAGTCTCCATTCCTAACTTAAGCATTCTAAAGATAGATTTGGACCCTTTTCCCGCTCCGAGTTCCATGAAATTCCTAAGTCTTGAGACAAGATCTTCAATATCCCTAACACCAAGGGCCATACACATACGTCGTTCGCTACCAAAGGCATTTGTTAGGACCGGAAACTGAAAACCTTCCACCTTTTCAAACAAAAGAGCCTTACCACCACCAGGTGCTTTAGAGGCGAGATCTGTAATCTCGGTAATTTCAAGCTCCCTGGAAACCGGAGCCTTAATTCGAAGAAGCTCTCCAGCCCTTTCAAGGGCTGTTACAAAGGATTGAAGATCCTGATACCACACGGGACACACCTCCAGCTAAAGGGTTTTCCAAACTGTAAGAACATGTTATAGTCAGCTCTGGCTCAGGGAGCAAACAATCTATTGGTGGGAAACTGGGAAATGCTATGAAAAAACTCTTATGGGTGCTAGTAGATAAATGGGATCGGGAATTTGTCACTTCTGCCATTGAACTTGGAGTAGATGGGATTGTTTGTCCAGAGGAGATTGCCCCCTTAATTAAAAAACTTGGGCGTGTTACAGTCATTTCCCCAAAGGGTGACATGGTTCCAGGAAGGGATGTCCATTTTGAACGTCTAAAAACTCCTGAAGATATGCAAAGGATTGCGACCCTTTTGAGACATTCCGTTGTCTGTATTGAAGATACCGATTGGAATATTATAGCTTCGGAAAATCTTGTAGCTATCGGTGGAACCCTTCTATTGGAAGTGTCCGGTGTTGAGGAGGCTAAACTTGCCCTTACTATTTTGGAAAGGGGAGTAAGTGGTGTTTTGATAAGGACCGAAGATTCTGGATTGCTTCGAGACATTGTTTCAATTTCAAGAGGATATGTTGAAGCCTTTCCCATGGAGGAGGCGGTCCTTACATCTATAAAACCGATTGGGCTTGGCGATCGAGTGTGCGTAGATATGGCCTTAATGTTAAAAGAAGGGGAAGGGTTGCTGGTTGGAGATAGGAGCTCCTTTCTCTTCCTCGTTCACGGTGAAACACTTGAAAATCCCTATGCTAATCCCCGTCCCTTTAGGGTTAATGCAGGGGGAGTTCATGCTTATACTCGGATTCCTGGAGGTAAAACCTGCTATCTTTCAGAGCTTCAATCTGGTGATGGTGTATTGGTTGTTTCTCCGAATGGTCAAAGTAGGGAGGCCATAGTTGGGCGTGTTAAAATTGAACGTCGTCCCTTACTTCTTGTGACGGCCGAGCTGAAGAGGGGCCCTGAAACTACTTCGTCAACTCCCCTTTCGGGAAGTATTATACTTCAAAACGCTGAAACTATCAGATTGGTCTCTCCCCAGGGAGAGCCTGTATCCGTTGTTGAACTTAAGGAGGGCGATCGGGTTCTTGTTACAGTCGATATGCCAGGTCGCCATTTTGGGATAGCCATCAAAGAGACGATTTCGGAAAAATAACGAATATGAGCGAGGAACTAGAAAGGCTTCGTCGGCTTATAGATGAAGTTGATATGAAGATCCTTGAGAACCTCTCCCAAAGAATGCGTCTTTCTAAAGCAATTGGTGAAATTAAGAGGCGAGAAGGGCTTCCTCTCTTTGACATTCATAGAGAGGAGGCGCTTCTTAGAAAGTTAATAATTTCCAATAGGGAGCCTATTTTAAAACCGGCTTTTCTTCAAGCCATATATCGGGAAATTTTTGCTGCCTCTAGATCTATTCAATACACTATAAGTGTTGCCTATCTTGGACCGGAATGGACCTATGCTCATGTCGCTGCGAGGTTTATGTTTGGAAGTCAAGTGGAATACAAACCCTTTCCCACACTCTCCGATGTTTTTGACGCGGTTTCTCGAAATCTTTGTTCTATAGCGGTTGTTCCTATAGAAAATTCTCTGGAGGGAAGTATAGGTGTAACGATGGATTTTCTCTTTGATTACGATCTCTCAATCATCAGGGAGAGCTATATGGCGATGGAATACGTCCTTGCCGTTTCCGATCCATCTTCTTCTCAAATCACGGAGGTTTACGCCCATCCGAGAGCAATGAATCAGTGTAGGCGGTGGCTTGCAGAACACGTCGGGTCGGTAAATTATGTAGAATGCGCTTCCACCGCAGAGGCAGCAAAGCGTTGTAAAGACAATCCACTCCCGGGAAGGGCAGCTCTTTGCAATCTTTTCGCTGCCCACCATTATGGCCTTTCCGTAGTTGCGCAGAATATAGCCGATTATCCCGGGGCGGTTACTCGATTCATTGCCCTTGGAAGAGCTAAAACTGAGCCAACCGGAAATGACAAGACCTCTATTGTCTTCGCTAGCTACCACAGTCCTGGTATGCTTCACAAGGCTCTTCAGCCCTTCGCTGAGCATGGTGTTAACTTGAGTCGTATCGAATCAAGACCCAACCGAAGATTGCCTAGCCATTATCTTTTCTTTGTCGATCTTGATGGTCACCAAGAGAATGAAGCGGTCAAAAGATCTTTAAAGGAGATGGAAAAGGTTGTCTCTATTTTGAAAATCCTTGGATCCTATCCCAAAGCCTCCATGGAAAACCCTCTAAGGGTTTGTGAAGAAATGGCAAGGCATGAAAGTAAGTCTCCCTTTGAGCATGGGACAGAGAGAGAACCAAAATGATACGACCGGCCCAGGAACGACTCTTTGGTGTAATTGGACAACCTGTTGGGCATAGCCTAAGCCCTATTATGATGAATCGGGCCTTTGAGGTTTGTAAGCTGCCATGCCACTATCTTGCTATGGAAGTAACAGAGCTTGAAGGCGATTTAGAAATCCTTTCAAAAGTAGGTTTTGAGGGCCTTAGTGTGACGGTCCCATATAAAGAAGATGTTATGAGGATTATCTCCAATGTTGACGCTGATGCAGCCTTTATTGGGTCCGTCAACACATTGAAGCGATTTGATAATGGATGGGAGGGGAAAAATACGGATTGGCTTGGCGTTATAAGAGCCCTGGAGGAAGTTTCTTCCTTGTGGACTGGCAAAAGAGCTCTGGTGGTAGGTGCTGGTGGAGCATCCCGGGCGGTGGTATTTGCTTTAAGAAAAATGGGAATGGATGTCACTGTAGCTAACAGAACTATAGAGAGAGCCGAAGTTATCGGCCGCCATTTTTCATGCCGAGTTATCTCTCTCGAAGCTTTACAAGACCTAAAAACCGGTAGCTGGGACCTAATAGTCCAAACCACATCTGTTGGTATGAGGGGCTATGACGAAACTAGGTCGCCTGTTCCTGCTTCCCTATTTTCTCCAAAGGTTGTAGCCATGGACATTGTTTATACACCCAAATGGACAGTTTTTCTAAGGGATGCAAGAGAGCGAGGAGCCCACATAATTTTTGGTTCCGAGATGCTTCTATATCAGGGAGCTCATCAGTTCGAATGGTGGCTTGGTATAAGAGCGCCTATTGAGGCTATGAGGGAAGCTCTAGAGAATGCCCTTGAGGCAAGAGAGGTTATGGAAAGTAATGGTTAAAGAGATTAAGCCGGTTGACGGGAAAGTTTACGGCAGTATAAAACTTCCTGGTTCCAAGTCTATGACCCATCGAGCTATGTTGATGGGAGCCCTTTCGGATAGGCCGGTTACAATTGTTAATCCGCTCCAATCGGAAGACACCCTTTATACGGCCAAGGCCCTGGAAAAATTAGGATGCGAACTAAAATGGGAGATAGAGGAGGGTAGACTTGAGCTATCGCCGCTTCGCCATAAAAGTCTTGGAAAGGATAGGACCATTGATTTCTTCGTTGGAAACAGTGGAACCACAATGCGTCTTCTTATTGGTTTTCTCGGGGCTATCGAAGGGCGTTTTGTATTGGACGGGAGTGGGCGCATGAGAGAACGCCCAGTGGGACCTGTGGTGGAATCGCTTTCACAGCTTGGCGTAGACTGTAAATTTCTTAAACATGAAGGGTATCCTCCTGTGGAGATTACTTCTTGCGGACTCGAAGGTGGAACTGTCATTGTGGACGCCCGGAAAAGCAGTCAGTTCCTCTCGGCTGTCCTTATCGCTTCGCCTCAGGCCAAGAGAGATGTTGTAATTAGATGGCTCGATCCTGTGGCCTCCTATCCCTATGTTTCCATGACCATAAGAATGATGGAAGAACGAGGAATAAGGGTGGAACGTAGTAGCTCCTGTGAACTCCTTGTGAAGGCACCCCAGGTCTACAAGGGGGGAACCTGGATAGTGGAAGGCGATTGTTCTTCGGCATCCTATTTTTGGGCTACGGCAGCCCTCACTGGGGGATTAGTAAGGACGGAGCCAGTATTTAGGAAAAGCTATCAAGGTGACTCTGGACTCCTAGAGATTCTTTCATCTATGGGATGCACTGTAAGGAGGGGCGATACTTGGGTTGAGGTTAGAGGACCCGATAGGCTACATTCGGTAGAGGTTGATATGAATGATATGCCTGACATGGTGCCAACCCTTGCAGTTCTTGGCGCTTTTGCTACTGGGAAGACTGTTATTAAAAGGGTTGGACACCTTCGTATTAAAGAGTCCGATAGACTTAGAGCCGTTGCATCAGAGCTTTCTCGACTTGGCACCGTTGTGGAGGAGGGAGAAGATTTTCTTATCATCCACGGAGAAACGGCCAGCAGAGGAGCAGAAATAGAAACCTACGATGATCATCGTATAGCGATGGCTTTTTCTCTCGCAGGGCTAAAGATTCCAGGAGTTCGTATAAAGAATCCTGATGTAGTTCGTAAGTCCTTTCCAAATTATTGGCAGGTATGGGAGCAATTTGTCTATGGCTTATCTTAGGCTTACATTAGTAGCAGTCTTTGCTTTAATTACGTCAAAGGGATGGTGCGGCAGTAATGCCCTCTTTTCTCCTTCGGCATCCCAGGTCTTTGTTCGAGAGTGGGCTACAGCGAAGTCAGAAATTTCAGGTGATGCAGACCTTTGTGGTATCGAGATAAGGAGGCTTCCCGATGGACAAGTACTTTTAAGTGAAAATAATCATGTTCCCCTTGTGGCAGCCTCTCTTACAAAGGTTCTTACCTCTCTTGCAGCTCTTAAAAAACTTGGTCCCGATCATGTTTTCAGGACAGAGTTTCGAGGTCAGAGGCCTCAAAACGGTGTGATTCAAGGAAATCTATTCGTTGTAAGTGATGGAAATCCTCTCTGGTTTTCAAAGGATCTTAAATATTGCGTAGAAAGCTTTGTATCAACTCTCGGAATAAAGGCAATTCAGGGAGGTATTATTGTTGATCAACGATTTTTTCTTCCTTCTGTGGAGAGACTATGCCTAGATGGGAAGTGTCATAAATCCTACAATCCAACCATATCTGCCGTAGCTGTAGATTTCAATACCCTTACGATTTCCGTTTATCCAGGGCAAAAGATTGGAGAAAGGGCCAGAGTTGGATGGGGAGAATCGTGGGTTACGCCAATACCCTTAAGAAATTTAACTAAGACGGTATCACAAAAGCAAAGGACGGCTCTTTCCCTAAGACTTAAATTGGAGTCGGGAGAGCTTGTTGGTGTCCTTAGTGGAAACATTTCCATAAAGGACAAATGCGGAACAACATTGGCTATAAAGCTTGATGATCCTTCTAAAATCATTTCGGGAGCTGTAAAAAACCTTCTCTTGGCCAATAGAGTGAAGATAGGAAGTAGTGTCATGCCTATTCAGGGAGAAGGTTTAACAACCATTTTCTCATGTCGAACACCAACCCTTGCCGAAGTTCTTCACGGGATTAACCGCCATAGCAATAACTTTATGGCGGAGATGCTCCTTAGACATTTAGGCGGTGAGGTTATGGGAGCACCGGGCACAAGGGAAAAGGGAATAAAGGTCGTAAGTGGGGTTCTTCAGGATATAGGTGTTCCTTTAAGGGAGTTTTATTTAGATTCCGGCTCAGGATTGAGCTACACCACCAAGGCGAGTCCTGCTGCCTTCGGGTTGGCTCTTACCTATCTTTACAACAATCCCCCATTCCGAGATCCCTTCTTAGCTTCTCTTGCCGAAAATGGCCGTGAAGGAACACTGAGGCGCCATTGGGTGGGAGCACCCTTTAGGGTGAAGGGTAAAACTGGAACACTTGCAAGGGCTGTAGGGTTTTCTGGCTATGTCTTTTGGGAAGATGATGCACCACCCTTTGCTATAACTTACATTTGTAACAATGTTTCTAAGACCTGGAAGGTTCGACAGGTTATGGATAAGTTTGTGTGGAAAACCGCTATGGCTCTAAAAAGACTATAGTAAATCCCTGATGTCCTCCCTATTCTAGCGACATTAAAGAGAAGTTTCAGAGAACCTTTCTCGAGGGGTCCCGAAATAAATCGATTTTCCGGAAAGAGATGCCAAAGCTATAAGGAAAAGGGAGGTCCTGCATCCTCCTAATAGAGGGAGGGTTTGTGAAAGTCGACTAAAGACATTTTTGGGTGCTAAGAGCATTTGATATCTTTACGGAAGTTACCGCACCGGCCCCACCTGTTGTGATTGTTTCTAAGGCTAATTTATCATTTCAATGTAACTATCAAAGGATTATTAAAATTTTCAATATAATAAGTTCTAATCGTCCTAATATTAATCCTAGTTCTAGACTTACAAATGGGAGGGAGATGAGGGATGAAAAAAGCATTATGGAATCCCTTTGCAACTGCCTGGGGTATTATCGCTACGGGGCCGTTATAGGTATTCTAGCCACTATTTTTCAGAAGTTAGGCAATCCTCCTAACATGGGAATCTGTGTTGCCTGTATGGAGAGAGATATTGCCGGCGCTTTAGGACTTCATCGTGTAGCAACCGTTCAGTATTTAAGGCCGGAGATTATAGGGTTTGTTCTAGGATCCTTCATTGCCGCTCTCACATTTGGAGAGTTTAGGCCTCGAGCTGGTTCTGCCCCAATTGTCCGGTTTTTTCTTGGTTTTTTGCGATGGTTGGTGCCCTTGTCTTTTTTAGGGTGTCCTTGGCGAGCTCTCCTCAGGATTGCCGGTGGGGATGGGAATGCTATCTTTGGTCTTTTAGGGCTCTTTTTCGGTGTCTGGATAGGGACCCTCTTTTTCAAAAGGGGCTATTCTCTTGGACGGGCCACTCCAACCCCTCTTCCCACAGGCCTCGTAATGGTCTTAATTGTGATGGCTCTTTTGTTCCTTCGTATCATTTATCCTCCAATTCAGGGTCAACCCCAAAGTGGGGTTCTTTTCTATAGCCTCGAAGGGCCTGGCTCCAAGTATGCTCCTTTTTTCATTTCATTGGGAGTTGCTATAGCTTTGGGATTCATAGCCCAGCGAAGCCGTTTTTGTACCATGGGAGCCCTCAGAGATCTTATACTTTTTAGAAATTTCCATCTTTTCCTTGGTGTCCTATCCCTTGCTATTTTTGCCTTTATCTCAAATCTCATTCTTGGACAATTCAAACCCGGCTTTGCCAATCAACCTATCGCCCATTCTATGAGTCTTTGGAACTTCCTAGGCATGACTCTTGCCGGTCTTTCCTTTGCTCTTGCTGGGGGTTGCCCTGGGCGTCAGCTTTTTCTTGCAGGGGAGGGAGACGGTGATGCTGCCATTTTTGTGTTGGGTATAATCATAGGAGCTGCCTTTGCCCATAATTTCGGATTCGCGTCAACCCCTAAGGGAATTGGGCCTAATGCCATAGAGGTCCTTATAGTGGGATTGGTTTTCTGCATCTGGGTAGGGTTTTCAATGAGACACAAAGAGGTTTGATGGAGGAAGAAATATGGAAGAGCTAGTAGATGTAAGAGGTCTTTCCTGTCCTCAACCCCTTTTGGTAACTATCGAAAAGATAAAAACCACTCAGTCGAGTCAACTCAAGGTGCTTGTTGATACTGACACAGCTAGGGAAAATATTACTATAGTGGTTAAAAGCGTTGGATGGAGAGTGCTTGAGGTTGAACCTAGTGCACTTGGATACATTATTACTATAGAAAGGGTTTTTTAGGATAAAATGAACATTTTGGGTTTTCTCTTTAGGAGATTCAAAAAGCCTGATAAGTTAAGAAAAAGTTTTGGCGGTGAAGGGATGTTAATATTCGAGAATACCTCTGAGGTTATAAAGGTCGAGAAGGTTCTTAGAAGTTCTGGGTACAGCGTGAAAGTGATGGGACCCCCTCCCGAGTTTAGAAAGGGATGTGATCTTGTTATTGTTTTTCCTATATTGATGCAGCCCGATGTTACAAGATGCCTCAAAAAAAATGGCATAGAGCCCCTATAGATTGTTTCTGTATCCTCTAGACTTCTTTCTCCGGTAAGTATTTTTAGAGTAAAAGAGTTTGGAAATTTCATTATGGTTAGAGCTGCTAACATGAAACTTTCCTTTGACAGACGTTCAGGTAAAATTGTGAATATTTCGGGTGGAGGATTCCAGATGTTCCCTTTGTAGCAGCTCGGATGGTGGGGAAAACAATCTGGGATGCACCATCTCCTCTGGAGATAGGTTATACCCTTTGTGCCTATGCCCTAAGCCTTGCTTTGGATCGAGCAAAAATTTATGCTCACAGTTGTAGGAACTATTCCATATCCTGATGTCCCTGTTGTTACCGGAGTAGTGGAGAGTCGAAATGGTATTGTTACCATTGGTGATAGGGTATCCTTTCATGTTCAACGTTGCACATTGGCACTTCTTACCGCTGCCTATGAGGTGATTAAATACTTCCGGCGGGGAGCTATAAGGGCGGTTCTTGCTGGAGATGCTGGAAAGGGTGACGGAAGCCAAGCCATCTATCGTTACATTGTAGAAAATCCAAAGACCATACTTACTGATGTTCTGGTGTTTCACTGCCTTTTCCCAGACGTTGACTGGCATATAAAAATTGTGATGGCCATCGAGCCTATTAAGGGAAAGACCCTGATTGTTGCTGATGCGGGGTTTATGTATGTGGCAAAGATGAGCGGCCAAGCAAGCTTTTACGATCTATTTACTCCCGATATTGGAGAACTTGCCTTTCTCGCTGATGAAGAAGCTCCACATCCCTTTTATACTCGTGGCTTTATAATTCACGAAGAAGACAATGTGCCTGCCCTTATAAAAAGAGCCTATCTCCACGAAAATGCCGCTAGGAACCTTTTGGTAAAGGCATCAACTGATTATATCGTATTAAATGGACAGATAGCTTATACCGTATCAGAGCCAAATGTGCCAGAGCTTGAAGCTATAGGAGGAACTGGGGATACTCTTACCGGTATTGTTTCCGCTTTACTCGATGTTGGATTTGATCTTCCCCAGGCGATGCTTATTGGATCAAGAACCAATCGTTTGGCTGGAAGTATAGGACAGCTTACCGTAGATACCTCTATTTCCAATTTAATAGCTAATATTGGATTAGCCCTAGAGGGACAGGCCATAAAACCTGTCCCTAAAGAGTTCTCAATAACCCTCGGAATCCACCTTAATCTTCAATTCAAGTAAAGTCTTAAGCACTGTTGCATGATTTCTAGTTTTGTGAGACTCTACAAAAAGAATAGTTATATTCCCCTGGGAAGCCTTTTGAGCGAGAAATTCTATCCAATAGGCTTTATCAGGCTGGATAAGTTTCTCATAGTAACTTCTTCTGAAAAGTTTCCATTCGTAATCGTCCATATCGTCATAAAGAACTTCTGGAGAGAGCTCTTTAATCCAACCATCCAACATCAGTTGATCCTTGGAAAAGTCACCTGGAATTTCACAAACAAGGTATCGGAGCCCGTCTCTAGGATCATAAGGATCCCTAATGTGTTTAATAAAAATCCCCATTTTGCCCAACCCTCCTGATCTAATTGCAACAAACTATCTTTTTGTTGACGCCATGTAGGACCGTAGAAGATCGGCTATGTCCTTTTCTAGAGTTGATAGGAAATCCTCAACAACCCTTTTTGCTGTGATATCAAGAGACATCTGAAAATTTTTGTCTAGACCCGTTAAGAGGACACCACTTTCAGCCATCAATTTAATGCCGTGGCGAGACTCCGATGTTACACCTCCTCCCATGTTAATTATCACACCTCTGGTTATAAGACCTTTTATCCCTTCTGCATTATCCATCTTTGAAGCTTCCCATAGCTTTGCCTGAATCTCTTTTGCCGCTTTCTCTATTGCAGCCCTTTGATCCTGGGAGAGCCCGTTCCATATCGCTAGATTGATAGTTACCATATTTAAAGGAAAATCCAGGTGAAGGGGTATAAAATACTTAAATTGTTGTTCCCAGAGTTTTATCTCCCCTCCCATAGTTGCCGTAGTGAGAACAGCGTTGACCTTTCCTTCCTTCACAGCATCGGGCACATCCTTCCATGAAAGTAAAATTGGTTGGGCTGAAAGTAGACCAAAAAGTTTTTCTAGCTCCCTATTGTAAACCCTTACCTTGAGATTCTTAAAGTCGGCTATGTTTTTAACCTCCTCTTTGGTGAAAAGACCGGTGGGTGGCCATGGAGCAACGTATAGGATTTTCTGATTCCACTTCTCTGCAGCTTTTTCGTAGAAGGGTTTTAAGGAGTTATAAAGATTTAGAGCGTCCTCGTAAGTCAGTACAAGTCTAGGAAGAGACGGTATCCCAAAAACCTTTTCGCTATCCTGAACGACACCCATAAGAATGTCAGACATGGGAATAATACCGTCTTTAACAATGCCTAGTAATTCTGGTCCCTTGTAACCGAGAACTCCTCCAGCCTTAACCTCTATAACTACTGATCCCTTAGTGTATTCTTTGACCTTGTTGGCAAACTCTATTACCCCTTTCGTTATAAGACTAGTCTCTGGATAAATGGCGTTACAGGTTAGTTTTACTCCAGAGGAAGCCCTCGATATCCCTATAGCTAAGAAAACTGTCATAAAGACCCCTAAAATTCTCTTCATTCTTATCCTCCCTGTTTTTTTAGAGGTTCATGCGCTATTCTATTTGAGCTATACTTTTATGGGATTTTTGATCTTTTTTGAAGAAGTATTGTTGTTATCAACTGTTATCTAGAGCAAGGTTTGTGTATATAATCATATCGCTTATATGACCAGGTTGGGAAGAGACTCAAGCGGATTTTTAAAAGGACTTTAAGGATCTTATGTCAATACATGTCTAGACCTCTCAAATAGTGGGTAAGGTAATGTTTTTTAGAAGACTTAAGGGGCTCATATGGTTAAAGATTGTGTGATACTAGCTGCAGGGATAGGTTCCCGTTTGAGGCCGATTACCTTTGAAAAACCGAAGTGTCTTGTTAAGGTACAGGGTATTCCAATTATTATCCATCAATTAAGGGCTTATATAGATGCTGGGATTAAAAACATTAACGTTGCAGTTGGATATAAGGCCGATTTGGTTCAAGAGGAGGTAAGAAAGTATTTGATAAAGAGTGATTTTTGGGATGTTAATGTTAATTTTGTTGTGAACGAAGACTACGATGTGACAAACAATATGTTTTCCTTGTATCTAGTAATGAAACAGGTAGGACTTTATGGGAAATCTTTTCTTCTTTCTAATGGTGATGTTGTCTATGAGCATTCTATTATAAGGGATGTCTCAGAGTCGAAAGAGACGGATTTAATTGTAGCTGATAAAAATTCATATAACATCGAGTCCATGAAAGTAACGGTTGATGGATTGGGATATGTCTCGGGAATAAGTAAAGAGATATCTAAGGATGTAGCTTTTGGTAACTCGCTGGATTTATACAAATTTTCGGAAGAAGCATCCCTTAGATTATACTTTCTTATGAAAAATATTGTGGAGGTCGAGGGTAGGCTTAAGGAGTGGACAGAGGTTGCGATAGATAGGCTAATAAAGGCAGGGGAGTGGAAGTCTAGACCTTTTGATATTGCAGGAAGGAAATGGGTAGAAATCGATAACTACGACGACCTGGCAATTGCAGATAAGGTATTTTCCAAGGTAGGAAAATTTAGTAGCAAAAATCTATTCTTTTTGGATTTAGATGGAACTGTGTATCTAGGTGAAGAACTATTGCCGGGAAGCAGAGAATTTATAGCGTCTTTATTAAAAAAGGGTTATAGATTCTACTTTATTAGCAATAATTCCTCGAGATCAAAAAATGATTATGCTAAAAAACTTTCCAGATTGTTAGGACTTGAAATAAGTAGTGACCATATCGTGTTATCAACGGATGGTGTAGTGGATTTTCTGAGAAACAGAAAGATACGAAAAGTGTATCTAGTAGGAACTGAATCTATGAGAAGCGAGCTAGAAAAGGCCGGGATTCTTATTAGTGAAGAAGATCCTCAGCTTGTAGTAGTAGGTTATGATACCGAGCTTACCTATGATAAAATTAAAAAAGCCTGTATTTCCATAAATAAAGGGATTGACTATATTGCTACTCACCCAGACGTGGTTTGTCCAACGGAACATGGTTTCATTCCTGATGCGGGTGCGATTGTCGAGATGGTCAAAGTGACCACTGGGAAAGAACCTATGAAAATTTTTGGGAAACCCAACAAAGAAATAATTAAGTATATTGTAGAGAGTGGGAAAGCAGAAGGTAAAAACATGGTATTCATTGGGGATAGAATCTATACCGATATGGTGCTTGCAAGAAACGTGGGCGGAATCTTTGTGTTGACCCTCACTGGAGAAACAACTAGAGATATGGTTGAGCATCTTGTAGATTGGCCTGAGCTAATAGTTAAAGATTTATCTCAACTTGTCGAATTTCTATAATGACCATAATGATGTTAAGAAAGATTTACTATGCGTGAGGCATATGGATAAGTTAATTTATATGGCTAATTCGGCTTTCTTCTCGTCTCTTCTTAGGGAGGCCGTTCAAAGACAACCTAGAAATAGTAACATTGTGGTGTTTGTATCGGAAGGGGGAATATATGGAAATACGAAGTATGCCTTTATTGGGATTTCTAAATTTTTCAAGAAGTGGCGTGTAGATGTCAGGCCTATATGGTTTGGTAGCTATTCAGAAAAGCAGCTTATAGAATCTAGTGGTTTTTCAAGCATTTGTCCGGAGATAGCTTGGCAAAGGACTGCATTAACATTACTTAAAGCTAAAATAGTGATATATGGAGCACATTATTTTAGGGATATAAATTCATGGTTTTGGCAAGGCTGTCTTGATGGGGCCTTGAAAATCCAACTGTGGCATGGTATTCCTGCTAAGCATGTAGGTGCAAATTATTTGATAAGGACAGAAAATTTTTTTTCCTTTACTGGCTTATTACATGCAGTTTCGGAGTGTGACTATGTAATAGCCGAAAACGAGGTGTTCATTCCAATCTACTCTTCTTCATTTCCTACCTCTAAAATCCTACCCTTTGGGGCTCCAAGAAATGATTTTTTAGTCAACGACGACATGCAGGAAGATCAAGATTATTACATGGGAAACGATCTATTACTACTGGGGAAACTAAAGGAATTGAAGAATCAAGGTAAGAAATTGGTAATGATTTGCCCTACATATCCTGAAGCTCCATCATTATTTAATGATTGGATAGCTCTATTTAGAAAAACTATGGACATGTCATCCTTTCACTTTATTTTAAAGCTTCATCCTTGGCACCCGATAAGATGTCCGAATACCTATAAGACTGCTTTAAACATCTGTAATGCCCTTGATAACTTTTCTATAGTAACCCCTAATGAGGATGTTTATCCCTATTTGAAGCTCTCAGATGCCTTGATTACTGATTATTCTTCAATTAGGTATGATTATGTAATTTTAGGTAAACCTATTATTAATTATAGACCCAATGTTGAGAGTTTTAAACAGTATAGAGATATTCCAGTATTTAGTTTTCTGAAGGAAGATGATATTAGTATAACATGTTTTTCAAGCGATGAAGTTATATATGCCCTTAAGGATAGTGTAGAACATCTGAATGAGTGGAAATCGAGACTGTCGGTTTACGCAGGAATTATGCATCGTAACTACGATGATGGGAAAGCCTGTGAAAGATTGGCAAAATTTGTTCTATCCTATTTTTAGCTTTTCTTTATTGGAGAGATTAAAAAACAATGATTAAATATCAATTCATACCAGGTGGACTCTTTTATGAACTTAATGTTTTGGACGACAAAGAGACTATAGATCATTTGAGGAATTACCTCGGTAACTTCCTTTTAGATCCAGTTGTAGCTAGGGTTTATCTCTCTCGTTTTCTAAAGGATAAGGAAACATTAGATAGAAACCTTCCTTGGGTCATATATCTACTAAACAAATCCTGTGACTTAGATCCGATAGATCAAGATATTAGAGAGTTACGACAAAATATTACGGGCATAAGGGATCCCTTTTTGAGTATATTAAAAAGATATAGTTCGCCTCATCATATTGTTTCTCAGTGGCGTGTATTATCCAGTCAAGCCTTGGAGGTTCAACGTAGAGCTCTATGGTCCCATCTTAAAGCTTATCCCTACAGCGTTGATCTTATTTGGAGAGCCTATTTGTTGGACCTAAACCAGAATGTTCCTGTGGGAAGTGAATGGTTGGACATAGTCAAGATCCCTCCCGAAGTGAAAACAATCTTCGAAGAACTACTTATGCAGCTCAATTTCCTTCAAGAGAATATGGAGGAGGCCTATGTTTATTACGAAAAAACCAAGAAGAATAGACCCAATAGTCCCAGATGGCTTAACTGCGCAGCAGAGATAGCATATTGTATGGGAGACACATCTACGTCTATTTCTCTGTATGAAGAGTCTCTTAGGATTGATAAATATCAAACGCCTATTATACACAGGATCAATCAAATTTCTAATCCTTTGAGAGTGGATTATGGAGTTGTTGATTCATCCTTAATCTCCATATTTTTATATTCCTATAACAAATCAACCCTTCTTAAAAACACCCTTTTAAGTCTCGCTGGCTCTTTACTTGGAAAGTCTCGAGTAGTTATTCTTATCAACGGATGCACCGATGATTCTATCGATATTGTTAACCATATAAACAGGGAACATTTTGGTGGTCGCATAGAGATCATCTCCCTTCCAGTCAATATAGGTGCTCCTGCGGCAAGGAACTGGCTTCTTAGCACATCGGCTGCGAAGGAGTCCGATTATGTGGCCTTCCTTGACGACGATGTGGAAGTACCTTCCGATTGGCTTGTGGTCTTTCTAAATGTTATGAAAAATTACCCCAAAGCTGGTGTCGTAGGTGCTAAAGTGGTCTATCCAGGAAGACCCAAAAGACTCCAGTATCTTTACCGTAACATTTCCGTTGCGAAGGAGGGATTTATTCGTTTAAGCTTAGATGTTCCTTATATTAATTATGATCCTAAAACTTACGATTTTGTCAGACCAACGACCAATGTTATGGGCTGTTGTCATGTGTTTAGCAGGCAGGCTATAGATAAGGTAGGAGGGTTCGACATAAGATTTTCCCCATCCCAGATGGATGATATCGCTCATGATTTAGACTTAAGAATTAACGGCTTTGATGTTATCTATTGTGGGCTCGTTGAGTGTGTACATTATCAACTCGGTGGAGTAGGAAGAGAGACTCAATTGGATTTCCAAAAAGTTGGGAACGTTATGGGAAATGATGTTAAGTTCTTCTATCGATTTTATCCCTATCTTTCCTTTCTAAAAAGAGAAAATAACTTAGGACATTGAAAACTAGCAGTAACCTTAAAGGGTCTTTGTATGAATTACATTAATTCATTTAACCTCGAATCAAAGCCTTTAAACTTATGGAGGATTATTACACCGGGGATACGTGATCTGCTCCTAATTGGTTCAGTGGGTAGTAACAACCTTACAGGTGCCTTTACTAAAATAGCTGAAGAGATTCCTAAATTGGCTCATCCAATCTCAGATGTAGTATTCAATATGAGTATAAAGATGATTTTAGGAACTTGGGAATTTGATCCTCTCAATCAAAATGTCTTAAAAATTATTTCTTCGGTCAAAGCCTTTTGGGACTACCTTCCTCCTTCAAAGAAAGATCTTCTTAAGGCTATCCATGATTTTTGGAACACTCCTATGCCTTGTGGTGTTGCTGATATCAAGGACGTCCAACATATACTTTCTAACTTCCCCACAGATTCTCCTCCCTTTTCTCTGAATTGGCTAAGACATATTAGAGCCTTGGTTTCGATTTATAAGCTTTGGAGCTGGTTTGACGAATTGTTAAAGCAAGTTAATTTTCCACAATCACTTGAATTTATAAGACAACGTCTACTCCTAGATTCAGCCATTTTCCAAGGAGACTTGGAAAGGGCAAGGAAGATGATCTCCTCTAGGGGCGATGTATTTTCCTATGCATTTACAAAGTATTTTCTAGGAAACATATCATTTTTGCAAAGGCACTCCGAAGAGGCCTTAACCAATTGGCTCCATTATATTAAAATTCATCCCTGGGACGTTAATACTATCCTTAGAATCCACGATGTATTGGTAGGTGCCAATAGGGTCTCAAAACCTCCCCCTGGTCGAGTGAGTATTTGCCTCTATTCATATAACAAAAGGGATGCAATTGATGTAACCCTAGACTCCATTGCGAAAAGTTCGATCCCCAATGGCATCGTATTCGTTCTTATAAATGGGAGCACCGATGGTTCCTATGAAATAGTGAAGGGATGGCAGGATAGGTTTGGGAAGGATCGTTTCCACATTATTTCCCTTCCCATTAATATTGGAGCACCTGCGGCGAGAAACTGGCTAATGCATCATCCTGAGGTAAAGAGATCCGAATGGATCCTATTTCTTGACGACGATGCCATAGTGCCTCCTGATTGGCTTGGACGTCTTGGAACGGCAGTGGAACTTTACCCCAATGGGGGAGCCTATGGATGTAAAGTGGTTGACAGCGAAACTCCCTATTTAATGCAAAGTGTGGACTATCACCTTGTAAGAATTTCTAATAATGACAGCTCTAAGGAGATACCACCCTATCGCTGGACTACAATTCACTATGAACTGGAAGATTTTGGGGAATTTGATTACATCCGTCCTTGCGTTCATGTAACAGGCTGTTGTCATCTTTTTTCGAGGGATGTCTTGCTAAGCTGCGGTGACTTTGATTTGCGCTACTCTCCTTCCCAGTTTGATGATCTTGATCACGATTTTAGAATGGCCCTTATGGATAGGCCTGCTATCTATAACGGTTTTCTGACTGTGTACCACATGAACAATACAGCAAGACTTCATAGAAGGGATCTCAGAGCTAGAAGACTCGGTGACGCTAATTGGTATAAATTGATGAACAGGTTTGCGGGAAAGCCTTTTAGAGAAATCTATAGATGGGAAAGAGCCCTACTTTGGGAAGATTTTTTAAAAAAACTTCGAGTAGTTCAGGAAGCTTTAGAGGAAAAGAGATCGAAAAAAGATGAAGATTAATTCTGGCAAATCGTCCCTGTTGGATAATATTTTGTGGCTCCACAGATTATATGGAACCTTTGATTATTCCGCTGCTACTATAATTAGTGAATCGATCTTTAAGCTTCTTCAATCTAAGAACTTACCAGAGTATGAAAGAGAGCGCTCCTTGGAGTTTCTCCTTTCCATTCTTAGGCAACTTCTTGCTTTCTATCCTATGGATAGTGATCTTATGAAAGTATTTATTAAAGCCTCTTCTCTAATTACTCCTAAGGACTTTGATACTAATTGGATTAACCTACTTAGGAGGTTATTACGAGAAGAAGATTCGAGCTGGAAACAGGAAAAGGATAAGGTGTTTTCACAGTACGGAGATGATTTAGACTCTCTTTCCCAAGTTGTGGGATCCGCTATGAATCCTATTCTCCTCTATGAAGGAGTGCTGAAATTTTGGAAGGCGGGAAGATGGGATTTATGTATTAGAGCGGCATATCGACTTCTCAAAACGCCCTACGCTCCTATAGTTGGGGCATTACTCGGTTTCGCAGCTCTTAGTGCCGATGATCTGGATAGGGCTAAGGAATGGGCCCACGTTGCCCTTTCCTCTTTCTTAAAGAGTAATCTTAGAGCTGAGATTGCAGCCAGAGAAGGTAACAAGGAGGAAGCTCGTAGATGGTGGAGTGATTCCCTAAAAAGGGAACCCCTTCAGTTATGGATTTATCATCGTCTCTGGGAGTTAGAGCAACCACTACCTCAAGAGAATCTTCTTGAAGGAAAAAAAATATTTATCTTTCTTTATACCTTCAACAAATTGGAAGAAACCCTTAAGACCTTCCTATCCCTTATGTCTTCTAAGATAGGCTCTTCAAATGTTGTAATAATGAACAACGGCTCAACGAATTTCTCAGCCGAAGAGTTTGAATTAGCTATAAAAAAGATTTCCGGATCATATCCCGTCACCATAATACACCTTCCCGTCAACATAGGAGCTCCTGCTGCAAGAAACTGGCTGTGGTATCTTCCAGAGGTTCAAGAGGCAGACTATATCGCCTACCTTGACGATGATGTGATACTTCCTAAGGACTGGCTTATCTATTATCTTCAGGACATGGAGCTTTTTCCTAATGTTGTTGTAGTAGGACCGAAGGTTTATAACCCTGGTTCAGTTAGAACAATTCAATATATCTATCGTTTTTTTGACGAAACGGGCGAGAGGAAAATAAGATTTACACCAACAGCGCCCTTTCCATTAGATCTTGGCCAGTATTCTTTTCGTCGTCCCTGTCTGTCCGTTATGGGGTGTTGTCATCTGTTTGATCGTAGAAGATGGGAAAGATTCGGGATTCCAGATTTTGATATATGTTTTTCTCCATCTCAAGTGGACGATTTAGAACATGATATCCAGATATGGAAACATGGAGGAATGGTGCTTTACGATGGTCGTGTGGAGGTTATCCATCTCCAAGAGGCTGGACGGATGTTGACCCTTTCCAGAGCTAGTTGGGCTCATGTTCTGGGAAATCATATGAAAATGGAAGCAAAGTTTTCAGGGGAAGAACTGGCTAGTATTGATAGAGCTGTAAGAGACGTAGATGATAATTTCTTCCATAAAATATACGATGATATTATGAGATGTAATCATGAGGTATGAAGTTTTAAAAGGAAATGAAGGATCCCTCGTTTCTATTGTTATCCCGGTTTACAACAAGCTAAAGCTCACAAAGAGATGTATAGAAATGATACTTAAAAATCCTCCCTCTATTCCTTTTGAGATAATAATTGTGGATGATTATTCCCAGGACAACACTGGAAATTATCTCGCCTATCTCTCACGGCACCACTCTTTCATAAAGGTTCTTAAAAATGATCGAAACTTGGGTTTTAGTGCTTCCTGTAATAGAGGAGCCCTTGTTTCAAGAGGAGACTATATTGCTTTTCTAAATAATGATACGGTCACCCTTCCCGGATGGCTTGAGGCTTTAATGGATGTTTCCAAAAGGAGTAGGGATATTGGCATAGTTGGTGCGAAATTACTTTATCCAAATGGGACAATACAGCATGCTGGGGTCTTGTTTCGGAACTATCCCTTTCCTATTACGCCTTTTCATATTTATGCTGGAAAACCAGCGGATCTTCCCGACGCAAATATTGAGCGTGACTACGATGTTGTGACGGCTGCGTGCATGCTTGTCAGAAAAGAATGTTTTGAAAAAATGGGGGGCTTCGATGAGAGATTCATTAACGGATACGAGGACGTGGATTTTTGTCTCCGAGCTAGAACAGCCGGTTACCGAGTAGTCTACACGCCAAAGAGTGTTCTTTACCATCTTGAGAGCTCATCTCCTGGTCGCTTTGATCACTCAATCCCAAATCTTCGTATTCTTCACAATAGATGGATGGGAAAGGTTCGTTACGTAGAGCGGAGAGAACCTCGGGTATCCGTTATCATTGTTAATTACAATGGTTGGGATGACACCGTCGATAGTCTCTCATCTTTATTTATGAAGGAGCAGTATGAACGTTTTAATATAATTGTTGTCGATAATGGATCTACCGAGGATCGTTCAGCCGAAATAGAATCGCTTTGTAAGCGTGCGGGACGTCTATACATCCCAACTAATAGGATAGAGGCTACAAGCCCAAGATTCGAAGGGGAGGTTTTTTTTGTAAAGCTTACCTCCAACAAGGGTTTTGGCGGGGGTTCTAATGAAGGTATAAGGATGGCTCTTTCCTGGAATGCTGACTATGTTTGGCTTCTTAATAATGACACAATTATTGGAGACCACGCTCTTTACTTTCTCATTTCTGTTGCTGAGTTCCTTCCTCAGGTTGCAATTGTAGGTTCCAAACTACATTGCTATCCTGATACGGAAAAGATACAATTTGATGGTGTTTCCGTTTCTTACCATGGAAAGATTACAGTAGGGGGATCTTCAGAAATAATTCTTAATGTTCAATTTGTCTCTGGTGCCAGTATGCTCATTAGAAGCGACTTTTTGAGAACTCATGGGCTCTTAGAGGAAGATTACTTTCTATATTTTGAAGACAATGAGATCTGTCTTAGAGCCATACGTAATGGTTTCATGGTCTTATACAATCCTCTTTCTGTAGTCTATCACAAGGGTGGTGCATCCATTGGAGATTTTATGGGATCTTCAACGAGTATTTACTACGGCATTAGAAATTCTCTCTTCTTTTATGAAGAATGGAACAAAAAAAGGCTTGAGGAAACTCTTTCTCTTGTTGAGAACTCCCTAGTTCCTAGGATAATTTCTTATGAAGAAAGGACTAGACTTGAAGCTGTTATTCAGGCGATAAATGATTTTCTTTTGGATAAAAAGGGAAGCCGAGAAGAGGGATCTAAAAATGATAGAGTAGAATATACCTCATTATTCAAACACCTTTTCCATCTTTCGGAGACCCTTCTTAAGAATCCAGCTCGGATCGCCCTTATCAAAACCTATTTCGATACGGTAAGGACATTAGTGGATATACGTCTACGTAAGGCGTTCTAAGTTAGTAAAGCCCTTCCCTTTCCTAATAAATAGTCCAGGCTTTATTTTGCTATTGGCTTCTAGAAGTAGCCCTACGCCGTCGTTTTCAAAAAGTTCCTTAACTTCAACAGATGCAACGACCTTTCCATTTGTATCGATAACCTCAAGAGAGTCTTTTTCTGAAATACCAGAATTTTTCCCGATACTGAAGAGAACGTAGGTCCGGTTTTGCTCCTTATCGACGAGAACTCTGTATATTTCCCCTATACCTTCTTCTTTAAGAATCTTCTCCATCCTAGAAGAGACTAGAAAAAGCCATCCACCAAGTAGAAAGACTATCCCAAAGGTTGCCGAGAAAATAAACCAAGGGTTCAAGCCTAGGTAACGTCTGAATAGAGAGAGAGAAGTTTTTTGAATGGCTCTAGGATTTTCGTGAACCCAAATAGTAAATACCCCTAGAGGTTTTTTGTCGTAGGGAAATGGTGCGCTTACCGTGATGATGTATTTACCTTCTGGAACTCTTTTTGGGACTTCCACCAATGCCCGCCAAAAGGTGCCACCAAGCCAATAGCCGCTCTGGGTCCCAACAAAAGCAAATCCTACTCCATTGTCTGGATGGATTGATACCTTAAGAAGTTCTAGATTCTTTATATCATGGGGAAGAGGTCCCATGACAGGGATCTCAGATCCAGGAAGCACATGGAATTCGTGGGGATTTTGTCTAAAGCGGGCAAGTAATCCATCAAGGAGGGATACAAAAAGAACGATACAGCAAAAGGCACATAGGATGCCTAGTCTTTTTCGCTTTTTTAGAAGAGATAGATCCATAGGATCCTCCAGTAGGTTATGGAAGGTGATAAAAATAGGGCGAGTTTTACTCTCTCTCGCCCTATTTTTATACTTTACCTAATTTTAGATCTTTACTTTTTGTAGATATCGGTTTTTGTCACATTCATGAATCGACTGGCTTTACCCTCTTCTTTGTAATAAATCCGCACCACATCACCCGAGTCCCAGGTGCTAGGTGGAAGATTGAAGTATTCTTGGGGAAGCGAAAATGTTACAAGAAGCTTCTGCCTAGAAGAGTAGATCGTGATAGTTTTACGCTCCTTGTCTACGATGGGGAATTTTTTAGGTTTTTTCTCCGCCGTATCAAAGACTAGGGGGTTTTCCCTTTCAACATTTTCCTTCTTGTCTATTATGGTGATAGGGATAGTTTCTACCTTTTGGGACTCAGGATTGAATATGGTTATCTGTTGTTTTGCCACGTCCAGATTTAATCTACCACCCTCCTTCGGCTCAGGTCCGATTTCATCAGGATCGTCTGGCATTTTGTAAGATACTGGAGGCCCTTCGTATTTTGGATTTTTTTCATCTCCTGTTTCTCTTATGATAGTTACAACCTTTTTTTCTTTGTCATACTTAACGGTTCTTCCTTGATCTACTTTTCCGAAGTTACAACCGGAGATTGCTAGAGCCAGAATTACAATTCCTATAATCCCCCCACTTAGAGCTTTCATATTTTTCACCTCCCGCATTTTTTCCATGGAAAGTCTTAGACACCTCGTTCCGCTACTAGTTTCTGTTTCTTCGAAGCAATTTCCTTTCTGGCTCCCTGTACCATTCGGACTGTAATATAGAGACTAAGGACGGAGACGACCCCGAGAACCACAACAGTCGCAAGGGTATCGCACGTGCTCTTTATACTAGGAACGTAGGAAGGAATGAGTTTTAATACTACCGAAATCATGCATCCGATTACAGCCCATCCAAAGGCTATACGAATACCATAACCTTTAATATACTTCGTAGCGACTGTTCCGATCTGGGCACCTACTGAGGCACCGACCAGCATTATCAAAGCGGCTAGAAGCTCAGTTCGGCCCTTGTATGTATAAGTTGCCGCTCCATAGAGACCAGAGATCATAACCTCGAAAAGGTCAGTTCCTACGGCGACATGGGTAGGACATCCAACGAGATAAATAAGAGCTGGCATTCGGATTAATCCACCACCGATTCCAAGGATACCCGCCAACCACCCGGTTAAAAAGCTAACTATTACCGGAAGCCACATAGAGCAGTAAATACCCGCAGCTTTAAAATGCATCATTGGGGGAATGTGAATCTTGTGAAGTGTCTTATGCCATTCGATACCTGTTGCGAGTTTGTCAACTTGCTTTCCAGCTCTGAGAGCCTCCTGTTCCTTTCTTTTTCTCTTTGCTACATCATAAAAAACCATCCATGCTATGAATAGGAGTAGGAAAACATAGAGCCATCGAACCACCTTTTCCACACTACCAATCCTTTCGAGCCACATAACCATCTGGGCACCCACTTCAAAGCCTACAACCGTTCCAATAAGCATTATTAGTCCCAGTTTGTAATCAACATTGCCAAATTTTCCATGACGCATTGTAGAAATAAGAGACTTTCCTGCCATGTGAGCTATATCTGTTCCTATAGCGAAAGCCATTGGGAAGCCCAAGATGTTTAAACCAGGGGTTACCATCCAGGCTCCACCCATTCCAAAAAACCCACCGATAATTCCAACTCCAGCACCAAGGATAATTAGTCCTGGCCAAAAAATCGGCACTCCAGCAATAGGCATGGTAATATAAAGCCAATCCATTTTTGTCCCTCCCCTATTTAAACTATTATTAGTGTTCTGCAAGCTCTCTGGACTTTAGATCGATCCCCATAGCGCTCATTATGAAATCAGCCAAGAATCCGAAGGCTACACCTATTAAAGGAACTATTATAATCGTAAGTAACGTAAAATATAGGTGACTCTCATTATAAAGATTGGCCCACCAGGCAAGAACACCGTGGACCTTTCTTGGATCCGCTACAATAACCACGTTAGCTACCTTCCCTCCACCTGCTGCTTGGACAATTGAAGGGAAGATAAACATAGTTACCCCTAAGAAACCAATAATCATTGACCATAACCGCTTCATAGTTATACCTCCTTTCATTTATCTTACTACCAAGACGCTACATGGCGCCTGGGAAACTACCTTAGCGGCAGTGGAACCTATAAGAGTTCTCATAAAACCTGTGATTCCAGTGCTACCTAAAATGATCAAGTCGAACTTCTGTTCTTGAGCAAAACGAAGAATGTTGTTTGCAGGAACCAACCCAGCTTCCAGATAGGTCTTCACTGAGATACCCTTCTCTTCAAACAAAGCCTTAGCTTTATCGAGTGCATCCTGGGCTTGGTTTTCTAGCCTTAGTTGAATATCAAGTGGCATCTCATCAAATACATCCTTTGCATAATAGGCTACAGCGATAATGCTTACATCGGCTCCTTCCTTCTCGGCCAATTCAAGAGCTTTTCTTACCGCCTTCATGGCATGATCAGATCCATCCGTTGCCACTAGAATCTTTTGTCCCATCTTTTCAGCCTCCTCTCTTTAATGGTGATCCCCTTCAGCATAACCTCTCAAGGCACCCTATTAGGCAACGACCGTGCCACCTAGGCTAGGCTTTTAATTATGGAGTTCTTCAACACGGAAGATAGGCATGTTGAACCTAAGAGGAGACATGCTCGTAACTTTCTGGTGACAGGTTAAGCTTTTTAGCAAAGGATGTTACTATTTTTCTCAATGAATACAACGATATAGGCTTTATGAAGTAACCATGGGCCCCCATAGAGATTGAATCCTTAAGGTGACGCATTTGATGAATAGAGCCATTAACTATAAGAATTGCATGAGGACAGAGGGAGGCAAACTCTCGGACCAAATCAAAATGGGATGGAAGAACGATGCTAATATCTAGAAGTATCAAATCAATGGTAAATGAATTAAGAATCCTTACAGCCTCCTTTTTATCCTTTGCAACGAAACACCGGAAGTTTTTCTGATTAGCCAAAGCTCTGAAAAATAGATCTTGCATATCTTCATCAGGATCCACAATTAAGATGTTAATGTCTCTATCCATGGCTCAATCCTTTTAAAGGAATGTGAATTTGTATGTACCAAGATCACGTTATAAGGGCGAATCAAAAAGTATGCCTCTTTAGGATTCTAATGGGAGCTGATTAAGTAGGCTTTAGGAATGGTTAAGAAGGTATAGCAAGATATGATCTTGCCCTCGCAAGGGCCATGAGGGGAAAATAATGACGATACATATTATAATTTATCATAAAACCACGGCTAAGTTCGGTTCCCTGATCAAGGGTATCTTCATTCTTATCAAGGGTTGTTCTTTCACCATGGCCATAACCTGGAAAACCTGTAGCTGTATAGTAGGGCTCATCCCAAGTACCGTCCCGCTGGGTTTCAATAAGAAACTTTACTCCTCTATAAACAGCCTCTTTGTAACAGGGGTCTCCCGTTGCTATCAAGGCAAGAAGCGCCCATGCGGTTTGGGAAGGGGTGCTGGGACCTACACCCCAAAAGGATGGATCCATATAAGAAGCAGGTAGTTCTCCCCATCCTCCATCTTCGTTCTGATGTTCGACAATCCATTGAGAAGCTTTTTTAATATAAGGTGCCCTCATATCTTCTTTTAGGGCCTTCAAAGCCTGGAGAACGGCTGAGGTTCCGTAAATATGATTAACACCCCAGCGGCCAAACCAGCTTCCACACTTCTCCTGCTCAGATTTGATATATTGAAGGGCTCTTCTAATGGCGGGATCGCGAGAGGTGCGGCCAATGGTGGCGAAAGCTTCCACAACGTGGGCTGTAACGTCAACGCTTGGGGGATCGAGGACTTCGCCAAAATCACAAAAGGGTATGTGAGTAATAAGTCGGTTGGTGTTGTCTTTGTCAAAGGCTGCCCAACCGCCATTCGATGACTGAAGAGCTCGCACCCATCTTTCGGCTTTTATAAGGGCTCTGTGAACGTTATTTGCCTCAGAGGCGCCTAAATAGGGAAGCATACGAGCTAGAGCGATCATGGCGACCGCCGTATCATCAACATCTGGATACCAGCGGTTTGCCATTTCAAAGGCCCAACCACCAGGCTCAGCTTTGGCTTTGTAATACCAATCTCCCTTTTCCATTACCTGATTCTCTATTACCCAATCCATTGCGGACTTAAGCATTTGGGCTACACCTGGATAGTCGAAGCCAACGTCTAAAAGAGCAACCATGGCAAGAACGGTGTCCCATACGGGTGAGTTGCTTGCCTGAACATGCCAGCTACCATCATCTCTCCAATAGGACCAATGCGGCTCCTCTAGAGCTTTCAATCCCTTAGCCATTACAGGATGATCGAGGGTAAAACCTTCAACATAAAGAGCAATAAGTCCATAGACCCACGGAGGTTGAATACCTCCCCATGCTCCGTCTATCTCCTGATGTTTAATGATCCATTCCAGACAAAGTTTTATCGCTATTTCTCTACCTGGTTTGAAGGGAAAGGAAGCGTAATATCTCAGCAACCTATCTACCCAGTAGAAGAAACTATCCCAGGAGAGAAAGCTTGCTGGCTTTCTAAGGCTAGGTTTAATACCTTCTCGACCATCGGGGAAGAGCTCATCGAGCCTTGATCCAGGAGGAAGGGGCTTAACAGGCCTCCTTGCCGAAAGAATCATAAGGGGCACAAGAGTAGCTCTTGCCCAGGAGGCGAATTCGTAAATGTTTATGGGAAACCAATCGGGAGCAAAAATAAATTCTGGTGGGACAGTAGGGGTCTTTTCCCAGGGCCATTCACCTATAAGGGCAAGCCAATATTGGGTAAAAACTCTTACGGAATTTACACCTCCATGAGAAAGGATCCATTCGCGAGCCTTCTTTAGAGCTGGATGATCTGCCGAAAGCCCTGCAGCTCGAAGAGCGGCATAACATTCAACCGTAGCGTTTATATCACCCTCAGGGGCACGATAGTAAACTTCCCAAGATCCGTCGGATCTTTGAGTATTAAGGATGGTTTTCACAAGACCTTGTCGCTTTACGGGATCGTCAATGCTTAAAAAATGAAGGGCAAGAAGCCACTCCGCTTCCATGCAACTATTAGATTCAAGCCATCCCATCCAGTAACCTTCAGGCTTTTGGGCATTTTTCAGCCACTCAACCGCCTCGTGGATGGATTGATCTAGCTTATCCGGCTCTACACTTTTGCATGCGACTCCCGCCATAAGCCCCTATCCTGTTACTTATTTTCTTTCCCTTCTTCCTCGTGCCGAGCCCCTGCTTTACAACCGCTAAAAATTCTTAATACATTATCAAGGTATAATCGGTCTAGAGTATCTAACACCTTCCTATCAAAAATTTTTCCTTCATCAAAGAAAAGCCTAACAAGATTCGATCGATATTGCCACCAAAAGATCGTGACCGCCTCTATCATTATTGTGAACATCCGGGGGTCTACATTGGGATTTATGATTCCCGCTTCCTGAGCTCGAGCAACCTGCTGGGCAAGAATTTCTACACTTTCTTTTTCACCAGGCCATAGATCCGTATCTCCTTCAAGACAGGCCCATATACTAAGTCGAATAATATTTTCGTTGTCCCGGACGAACCAGAAAAAGGACTCAATACCTTCAGAAAGAAATATTTCCGGTTTTAGATCCCTTCCACTTTCATCGGGAAGCGATCTGTGGGTCCACCTTTCCCAAAAACGTTCGATGGCTCTCTTTTTTACCTCATGGTAAAGCATTTTTTTACTACCGAAGTGGTGATGAATAAGGGGTTGAGACACACCAGAGGCTTCAGAAATATCCCGAACAGAAGTGCCCGCAAACCCTCGCTCAGAAAATAGCTTTTCTGCTGCATCAAGTATTATTTTTCTTGTCAACTCTGAATCCCGATCCTTTTTGTTATCTCGCACTTCCTGGAGCATATTCTCCTGTTTTGTCTTCCGATTTAGAATCTAATTAACTGATCGATCAATAAATTTTTATAGATGTTTGCAACAAAAAAGTCAACAAATTGTTGCAATTTGCTGATCCCTTTATTTCAAGCCAAGCCAGGCTTCGAGAGATGGGGCCTTGTAGAGGGAACTAAGAGATGTCTCGAGGGGTATAGTGGAGGTAAGTTCTATCCCGTTTTGGAATATCGACACCGGCCTATCGGCCGAAACGGTAATTACAACAACTTCTGGATGTTGATGAGAAAAGCGTAGAGCAGAATTAAACCGAGCCCCCCGGGATCTATTCTCATTAGGAACCGCTAGTCCGTCTAGAAGACATGAAAAGGCATAAAGATGAAGATCTCTACCTATATGGATAGCACCATCTAGTTTTGAAAGCCGGCAGGCTAGAGCAAGATTTTCCCTATTAGTAAGGAGTAATGGCTTGTCGAGGTGTTGTCCCGAGAGTTTTAGCGGTGGTGATCCAAGATCCACCACTATGGAGGCTCCGTGCTGCTTTTCAGTGGCTTCCTGAACGATGTGGGTGACAATGGAAAGAAGATCATCTCTTGTATCCTTATCCAGATCGGACTCTACAAGAATTTCTTCAAACTCTACCAGGGTAGGCCTTCGAGTGGTAGCGAAGAATTTACCTTCGGCGAAACTGCAGACAAGTTTTCTGTTTATAAACAAGAAACCGTAGGCCTTTCGAAAATCTGCAACTATAGCGGGAGAGGAAATTGTATCATAGGCGATTCCTAAAATTTTCTTACCGTCGGAAACGAGAGTAGTGGAAGACTGTTTTACAGCGGTTAGTAGTTTCCTTACGTGTCTTTTGTTGAAAAGACTCGGTTGTTCATCGTGGGGAAATCCCATAAGTAACCTTACACTGTCGAGTTTGGAAGGTTCTATAATGGTAAGCTTTCCCTCTGGAAAGAATCCTTCCTCAGGTGTTCTGGAGATTTCAAGAATAGCTTCAAGCACACTTGAGACCATATACGGCATATCCCAACCTATGAGTAAGTTCAGTTCATCCATGATGTAATCTCTCACTGCGTAGGAAGCATATTCCCTAAGAACTAATCTTGACGTAGCGGTGTAAAAGGTATCATCAATGGCGAAATCATGGGAAAGCACACAGACAGCATTTTCTAGCCATCTTTCTATAGGGCCTGTGGATGCAACGTCTGGATGATGTTCTACAAACCACATCTGATAAAAAATATTTCCCGTTCGCCCACCGTATGAAATGATCCCACTCAACCCTAAATCCTTTTCTGGAAACATCTCCCCAAAGAGCGTTAATCCATCAAGTCTCAAGGGACAGCTACGCCAGATGGCAGAATCCACATAGAGTTCTTTTAAGCGATACTCGTGACCATCGAGCAGTTTGTGGGGATCATATAATACAAGGGGATCATCGTATTTTTCCGCATAAAGAAAAGCAACTCTTGTAGGTCTTCCGCAGAATCGAGAAAGCCCTTCTGTAAGCCCCTCCATAACATTGAATATGCGGAGTCGCTTGCTAAAGTCAGCGATCACAAGTATTCCCTCTTAGACCACAAGGTGTTTCTATTCTATAATTCCATCCTTTAGATCTTCATGGGACCATACAGGAAGGGGGCCAGATTGGCCTGAGTCTGGATCGTAACGATATCTATAGGAACATGGGTTTCTGTAGTTTGTAAACATGTGTTTCCACCCACGCTGATAGTAGGGACAGTCATCGTTAAAGCAGACGTAGAAAAATTCTGATGTCCATGTGGAAAAGAGAGGTACCCGCCATTTTTTCATTTGCGAGCCACAGTGAGGGCAGATGGTTTTACTCCTTTGTTCCTGTTCCATAGGTTGTTCGCTCCTTTCTCAAATGTCTATTCGTCCTGCTCTGGTCTCTCCTTCATGGCCTGTTCAAATTCTTTGGGGTCAAAGTTTCGATTTCTCATAAATAGGTCAGCAAATTGCTTCATGGTTTCCTTCATGATTTCCTGATAATTTGGAACGTGTTTATCGAAAATCTCTGCAATCCGCTCGTAGGAAAGCTGATTTAGATCTTCGCAAAGAGTGAGATACTCCTTTCTCTTATCCTCTGGAAGGGCCTTTACCATATTCTGACCGAGAAGATTTTCAAAAAGCTTATACATGTCGTTTAGTAGTTTTTTAAGGCCTTCGGGAGAGTGTTTTTCTCCTTTCTTCTCTACTAACACTCTGCAGAAATTCAGGATATAGGGATTTTTCATAGAGAAGGGAGTCATTTGGGAAAGTTCCTTTGCCGATGGTCTTCTAATAGTCACGATCTTCTCCTTTCTTTTTACTTCTCGATTGTGGGAAAATTCGCTACATTTTAATTTAACCACGTTTATGCAAAGGACGCAATTGATAAGAAAAGAGAGGTCAACCATGGGTAGTGAAAATTATGGATCCACTATCAGATCCTATCTCGATAAGGCATTTTCTAGAGGGACTTCCAGACTTAAGGAAGCCATTCCAGCTGAACTAACCGATAGGGGTCTCATGTTTAAGGCCTTTGGAAGGATATGCTATGTAAGCGAACAAGGTATCTTCTTAGATAGTCTCGAGGAGAGGGGAGCTAAAGGGGTTCTCATAAGCATTTATCTTTCCCATGTTCCAGATGCCGATATGGTAATTCCTTCTTCATGGAAAGCCTTTAGGGATATTCCCAACACTATGCCCTACTGGGGAGCCTTTAGATCGAATGTGGAGGAGCCGCTAGTTCCCTTTGTTGAAAGGATCTTTTCCTTAAGGGAGAAACTTTTTAAATATCTTGAGGGAAGACAGGTGGTGGATATGCCGGGGGATTTTTCTTTTATAGTATTTCCTCTTCCTAAGCTACCTCTTTTATATATTTTCTACCTTCCCGATGAAGAATTCCCTGCCGAGGCGAAATGTCTATTTTCTTCGGAATATCCCTTTATGCCAGTCGATGCCTTAGCTGATGTTGCAGAGCATACAAGCCGGCTTATGATAGAACTAGCCCTAAAAGGAGATGAGGATGTCAGAGGAGATCGTAGATAGGGCCCTAAGAATTCCCATAAGGATCCACTTCGGAGATACCGATCCCTACGGAGTGGTTTATTTTGCTTCCTATTTTAAATATTGCCATCATGGCATAGAAGCTTTTCTTCGTCATTACGGTCTGCCGCCCCATCAATATTTTCGTAACCCTGAGCGTGGCTTTGGTCTTCCTGTAGTAGAAGCCACCTGTCAATTCCTTAAACCGGTTCGTTACGGAGATGAGCTTTGGCTCGATGTTAAGGTAAAGGATGTTAAAAGTAAGTCTATAACCTTTGAGTTTTCTTTCTATGAAAGGGAAAACCTCCAGCTGGTGGCTAGAGGTTATGTAGTAATAGTTGCTATTGATCGAAGTTGGAAAGCCTGTGAACTTCCCCAAGAACTAAGGAAAATAGTTGAGGATATGACCCCATGAAGATTGCAGTTGTTGGGACAGGGTATGTTGGGCTTGTAAGTGGTGCGGGATTCGCTGATCTTGGCCATGAGGTTATTTGTATCGATAAGGATGAAGCCAAGATAAAGGACCTTCTGGAAGGACATATGCCTATCTATGAACCTGGTCTTGAAGAGATAGTTAAGAAGAATCGCCGTGCTGGAAGGCTTTCTTTTACAACGAAGACAGAAGAGGCTCTCTCAGGAGCCCAGGTAGTATTTATTGCTGTGGGAACCCCTGCCTCTAGAAGAGGGGATGGTTACGCTGATCTTACCTACGTCTATGATGCGGCTAGAGAAATAGCTCCCCTTCTTGACGATCATAAGGTTATTGTCATAAAGAGCACTGTCCCTGTAGGGACAGGGAGGCAAGTTGCGAGAATCATCAAAGAAACCAATCCTAATGCTGAATTTGATATAGCAAGCAACCCAGAGTTTCTCCGGGAAGGGGAAGCTCTCGGAGATTTTATGAAGCCCTGTCGGGTTGTCATTGGGGTGGATAACGCCAGAGCGGAAAAGATTCTACGGGAGGTCTATCGTCCTTTGCTTCTTGCTGAAGTTCCCTTTGTTACGATGTCAATTGAGTCGGCAGAGCTTACTAAATACGCCTCAAACGCATTTCTTGCCACGAAGATAAGCTTCATCAATGAGATTGCCGCCCTTTGTGAAGAGACAGGAGCCAATGTTCTTGATGTGGCTCAGGGCATGGGACTTGATACAAGGATTGGTCGAAGTTTTCTTCAAGCAGGTCCTGGTTACGGTGGCTCCTGTTTTCCTAAGGACACCAGAGCTCTTCTAAGGATAGCCCAGGAACATGGTGTTGCTCTAAGAATTGTTGAAGCCGTCGTTGAAGTGAATGAAGCTCAAAAGGCCAGAATGATTCGAAAGATTCGGCAGGCGCTTGGAGGCTCTGAAACGGGGAAAACCATAGCCGTTTTAGGACTTACCTTTAAACCGGAGACCGATGACATGCGGGAAGCCCCTTCTCTTACTATCCTTCCTGCACTAATTGAGCGGGGAGCCAGAATACGAGCCCATGATCCCCAGGGTATGAAAGAGGCTAAGAAGCTCCTCCCCGACCTCATCTATTGCTCCAATCCCTATGAAGCCTGTGAAGGGAGTAATGCGGTGGTTCTTATGACCGAATGGAGGGAATACCGTGCTTTGGATCTTAATAGGTTAAGGCAGCTTCTCCTCGAGCCAATTTTTATAGATCTTAGAAATGTCTATCGCCGAAGGCAGATGGAGGAAGCGGGCTTTATCTATTATAGTGTGGGGAGAAGGCCAGTAGTTTCTTCATAGACCCATCGCATATTCTTGCTCTTAACTGCTTGCGGTGTTAAATAATATTGGAGTTTTCAGGTGGAGAGCAGGTTGCACGATCGCTTCGTGACTGGATCACGGGGAGGAAAGTCCGGGCTCCACAGGGCAAGGTGCTGGGTAACGCCCAGTCCCGGTGACGGGAGGAAAGTGCCACAGAAAAGAGACCGCCTAAGGTTTTTACCTCACCTAGTGGTGTGGGGTAAGAACCCGGCAAGGGTGAAACGGTGAGGTAAGAGCTCACCAGACTCGATGGTGACATCGAGTGCTAGGTAAACCCCACCTGGAGCAAGACCAAATAGGGGAGCGTTTGAGGGTGGCCCGCCCGAGCTCCCGGGTAGGTCGCTAGATCCCTTCGGTAACGGAGGGACAAGAGAAATGATCGTGACGCCACCTTTTCTAAGGTGGTAGGACAGAACCCGGCTTATAGACCGGCTCTCCGCCTGATCTAACTAGATAAGTGAGAAAATGTTCATGGGAGAAGCCTTCTGTGGAAAAGGTTGCCGCTATTATTCCTGCTGCTGGGCAGGGAAGGCGTTTTGGAGGGGAGATTCCCAAGCAGTTTGTACCCATCTTTGATAAGTCTTTGCTTTTCTGGACTATGAAGGCGATACTTGAAATCGATTTTATTTCCTATCTTGTCGTTGTGCTTCCAAAGGATGATTTTGAGCATTATCGAGAGATTGTAGAATCATGGTTAGTGGATTTTTCTACTCTTCTTAGAAATCGCCAAGTATTTACTGTTCCTGGAGGGACTGAACGTCAAGAGAGCGTTTGGGAGGGGATAAAAAAGCTTCCGGAAGACACCGAATGGGTGGTGATCCATGATGGAGCTCGTCCTATGGCTTCTCCTGAGCTGTTTAGACGAGTCTTTCGAAAGGCTAAGGCTGCTCAAGCGGCAATAGCGGCCCTCTCCGTTAGAGATACGGTTAAGGAAGCTAAAAGGGATCACGATGGTCTTTTTATTAACTCAACCCTTGACCGTTCCATCCTATGGCTCGCCCAAACACCCCAAATATTTAAGAAGGAGCTTATAATGAGGGCCTACGAAGAGGCCCTTCGCTATAATTTTACAGCTACCGATGATGCGTCCCTTGTAGAGCGTTTAAATCATCCAGTGGCCATTGTGGAAGGAGATCCACTTAATATAAAGGTAACATCAAGGGAAGATATGGAGTGGCTTTTATGGCATCTTCAAAGAAAGATTGGGAAATAAGAGTGGGTATTGGTTATGACGTTCATCCCTTCGTAAAGGATCGTCCTCTTATGCTTGGAGGAATCAGAATTCCATCCCAGCTTGGACTTGCAGGACATTCCGATGCTGATGTTGTGTTACATGCAATTTGTGATGCCCTCCTCGGAGCCGCCGGTCTTGGAGACATAGGACGGCACTTTCCAGATTCGGACCCGAAATATAAGGGGATATCCAGTATGGTGCTTCTTCAAAGAGTTCTGGAAATGGTTAACCAGGCTGGATATGCCGTCGGAAATATTGATGTAACAGTTGTTGCCCAAAAACCTCGTATTGCTCCCTATAGGGATCAGATGATCCGAACCATTACTCAAGGGATTGGCCTTAGAGCTTCCCAAATCAATATAAAGGCGACAACTACCGAAGGGCTTGGATTTACTGGAAGGGAAGAGGGCATAGCCGTTTATGCTGTATGCCTAATCTATAAAAAAGTCGACGGAGAAAAGATATGAAGCTCATGGTCTATAACACCCTTACGAAGGAGAAGGAAGAATTCATTCCCCTGGAGGAGGGGAAAGTTAGGATGTATGTTTGTGGAGTGACAGTTTATGATTATTGCCATATTGGCCATGCTCGTAGTGCCGTGGTCTTCGATGTTATCTATCGTTACCTTTTGTTTCTAGGCTATGATGTGACCTACGTAAGAAACTTTACCGACATTGACGATAAAATAATAAAAAGAGCTCAGGAAGAAGGGACCGATTATAAAACCATAGCAGATCGCTACATCAAAGCGTTCTATGAAGATATGGATAGACTTGGTATTCTTCGTCCCACCCTGGAGCCAAAGGCCACTGAACATATTCAAGATATGATTGAGATTATCAAAAAACTTTTCGAAAAGGGGTATGCCTATAAGGCTGGACGTGACGTTTATTTCGCTGTTGACCATTTCCCCGGTTATGGAAAACTTTCAGGTAGAAGCCTTGAGGATATGATAGCTGGGGCAAGGGTCGAAGTAGACGAACACAAGAAAAATCCCTTTGATTTTGTCCTTTGGAAAGGTAGTAAAGAAGGAGAACCTGCCTGGGACAGCCCCTGGGGGCCCGGCCGCCCTGGTTGGCATATAGAATGTTCCGCAATGAGCGCAAAACTTTTGGGGGAAACCTTTGATATCCACGGTGGAGGAAAGGATCTTATCTTTCCCCATCATGAGAATGAGATCGCCCAAAGTGAAGGAGCCTTTGGAAAAACCTTTGTTAGATACTGGCTTCACAATGGCTTTGTTAATATAAACAATGAAAAGATGTCGAAATCTCTAGGCAATTTCTTTACCATCCGGGAAATTTTAGAAAAGGTTCATCCAGAAGTTTTAAGACTCTTTGTTCTAAGTAAGCACTATAGAAGTCCAGTAGATTTCTCCGATGAGGCTCTTAAAGAGTCGGAAAAAGGGCTGGAAAGGCTCTATATGACAATCTCCGATGCAATGGAAAGACTTGGAGAGACGAAACAGCTAGAGCCTAACAGGAAGATTCTTCTTGATCTTGAGGCCATCACGTCCCTTAGGCACTCAAAGAATTATGAAACTCTTGATGCCGAGCTTTGGGAAAAGACCTTTTCCTTTCCAGAAAGATTTCTTGAGGCCATGAATAATGATTTTAATACTGCTCAGGCTATAGGACTGATTTTTGATTTAAGAAACGCTCTCCAACGATTCCTTGAGGTCTCGGGACGGAAAAAACTGAAGGGCCCTTCGGAAGAACTTGTTAGTTTTGCCGTTGCCTTTCTCAAAGAAGCAGGTTCTATTCTTGGTGTTATTGAACAACCTCCGGAAGAATTTTTCCGACAACAGAATCTCCTAAAGCTAAAAACAACGGGGATGACGGTGGAGGAATTAGAATCATGGATTGCTAAAAGAGCTGAGGCTCGAAGGGAAAAAAGGTTTGAAGAGGCCGATCAGATAAGAGCCATGCTTTCTGAAAAATCGATCCAACTTGAAGATACTCCTCAGGGAACTAGATGGCGTGTAGTATAGGTAATAAATCACGTCTTAACCCCTATAGGAGGTGGGAGATCATGGATGAGAAAAATCCGATTCTGGAAAAGGCTTCTCAGGAAACTTCCTATATAGAAGCAAAGGAGGTTTACATAAAAACCGACAGAACCCAGGGAAATATGGTTATCCTCAAGGAAAGCGAAAGCTCACCATACTATTTCATGATGTTTGTTGGAGATGCTGAGATCACGGCGATTGCCAAGGAAAAGGGTTTTGTTGAGCCCAAAAGACCCCTCACCCACGACCTTTATCTTTCTATTCTGCATCAGGCTGGGGTAGTATTTGATAAGATTGAGATATATGATGTTCGGGAGAATACTTTCTATGCTAAGGTATATGCCAGAATTCATGGTGAAGAAAGGATATTTGATAGTCGTCCAAGTGATGCAGTAGCTCTAGCTCTTCATGAGGGCATCCCAATTATGGTGAACAAAAAGTTACTTCATCGTGAGCTCACTCCTGAAGAGATTAAGGCCTACGAAGAAATCATTAAGATGGTTAAGTTCTAGGGTGGAAACTACTTCCCGTGGGGTAATGCTAATATGTCAAAGAATCTTGTTTGTGATGATATGATCTACAATTCGCTGGGGGTAAGACTTCCGGAGGATTATCTTAATTTCATAAGTAATCACTTTAAAGACCTCGATGACGATCCAGCGGATCATTGTTGCCGGAAATCCGGCTTTGGTAATCTCTCTTTCGTTATTGGGACGACCCAAGCCTTCCGAAATCAGTTCGATAACTTTCCAAAGAAACTGGTAATAATTGGTTATGCTGGCCTAAAAAAGGTGATCATTAACCACCAGGAAATGGAACTCGATGTTTTTATAGGCTTGGATACTGAAACGTCTGAGGTCTTTTTTGTGGACACCTTTGGAAAAATTGAAAAGGTGGAAAACTCCTTCGATATGTGGGTACGTAACTTTATTGCCTGGATAAAGGATCGTCCGATTTCAGAAAAAAGGTTAAGTCTATCGAACTTCATTAAACTTATTATGGGTAAAAAAAGGGTGAAAAATGATGGACGTTAATGTTGTAATTGGCGGTGCTGCCGGGGAAGGTATCCAGACGGTAGGATCCATCTTTTCTGATGCCCTGGCTCGATGTGGATTAGCCGTTTTTTCTTGGCAGGAGTATGAATCTCGAATAAGAGGAGGTCTTAACAGCTATTCTATTAGGGTTTCAACCTCCCTTAAGAATGCTCCGAGACGAGACGCGGACGTCCTACTTCCTCTAAGAAAAGAGGCCCGAATAAAATACCGTTCATGGCTAAATCCAGGGGGACTTATCATTGCAGAGGAAAGGGATGAAACCGACGATGCAACGGAGATTTATGTTCCCTTCGGAAAACTAGCGAGGGACAAATGGCAAAATCCCATTTATGCGAACACTATCGCATTGGGTGCTCTATGGTCGGTCATAGGCGGTGAGTTTGAAGCCATTCGGAAGGCTATAGAGGAAGAGTTTTACGGGAAATCGGAAAAGGTTATCAGGTCCAATGTTGAGGCTGCCCGGGACGGGTACACCTATGCTGAAGAGTCCTGTCAGGGTATTTGCTCATGGAGGCTAGAGAAGGGGCCAAAGTGCTTCTATCTGATAGCGGGAAACCCTGCCATCGCTCTCGGAGCTGTAAGAGCGGGCTGTCGTTTCATGGCAGCCTATCCTATGACACCTGCAACGGGGATTATTACCTTTCTAGCTCAGCATAGGGAATGTAAGGTCTTCACGGAACAGGCTGAAGATGAAATCGCTGCGATCAATATGGCGATAGGAGCTCAATTTGCCGGAACAAGAGCTATGACAGCCACATCCGGTGGTGGATTTTCTCTAATGGTGGAAGCCTTAAGTCTCGCAGGAATGGTTGAGGTTCCTGTTGTTATAGTTCTTGCTCAACGACCCGGTCCAGCGACGGGACTTCCCACTAGGACGGCTCAGGGAGATCTTCTTTTTGCTATTCATGCTGGTCATGGAGAGTTTCCACGGGCGGTATTTGCTCCTTCCGATCCCTACGATGCATTCCATAAGATGGTTCGTGCCTTTAATATTGCCGATAAGTATCAGATCCCTGTTATTGTTATGACCGATCAGTTCCTTGCAGACTCACAATTTTCTATAGATGGTTTCGATGTTGAAGCATCTAAGCCCGAGTTTTTCTTTGCCGATCCGGAGGGATTTATAGATTATAGACGTTATACCATTACTCCATCGGGAATCTCCCCAAGACTTTATCCTGGTCAGAGCAAACACCTTGTTACAGCCGACAGTGATGAACATGATGAGGAGGGGCATATAACGGAGGACCTTGATGGTATAGCGGTTCCAATGATTGAAAAAAGACTAAGAAAGATAGAGGGACTTCGGCAGGTGATTGAACCTCCTGAAAGATTCCTCCTGGATGACGCGGAGGAAATTCTGGTCGGCTGGGGTAGCACAAAAAATTCCATTTTCGAGGCCGTAGAGATACTCCGAGGGGAAGGTAAAAGGGTAGGAGCGATCCATTTTACAGAAATCTGGCCTTTTCCACAAATCTCTCCTAGTGAGTATTTTCCACCCGATATTCCCGTTACAGTGATAGAACAGAATGCCATAGGGCAGTTTGCAAGTCTCTTAAGCAGAGAGCTACCCCATATTAAACCGAGGCGGATGCTTTTCTATAACGGTTTGCCTGTGACAGCAAAGGATATAAGGAGACGTTTCTATGGTGGACCTCAATGAATTTAATATACAAACCCCTATACAGTGGTGCCCTGGATGTCCTAACCATCTTATCCTTCATGCCTTAAGGGAAGCTTTAACGGAGCTAGAAAAATATCCCCATGAGATATGCTTGGTTTCCGGAATAGGACAGGCTGCAAAGCTTCCCCATTATATGCGATGTAATTTCTTTAACGGACTCCACGGGAGGGCTCTACCGGTTGCTACGGCCATTTCTGTAGCAAAACCCGACTTAACCGTCGTGGTTACAACCGGTGATGGAGATTGTTATGGAGAAGGAGGAAACCACTTTATCCACACTATAAGGAGGAATCCTAACGTTACTCTTTTGGTTCATAACAATGCTATCTATGGCTTAACGAAGGGGCAGGCATCCCCTACCACCCCCATTGGAGAACGCCGTAGTCTTCACGTTGTGGGAGTATCTCAGCCACCTCTTAACCCCTTAGCTATAGCTATTATACACCAGGCGCCTTTTGTAGCTAGAGCCTTTGCGTTAGAGAGAAGCCAATTAAAGGAAATCCTAAAGGAAGCAATTATGACTAGAGGGTTTTCCTATGTTGATATTATTCAACCCTGCATTACCTGGGATTCGAGGCCCCTAGACTGGTTTCGTCAAAATGTGAAAATGCTTGATTCTAACTATGATCCAGGAGATTTTAATAGAGCTTTAGAGGTTGTCCTTAAACCAGATCCACCCTTTCTTACAGGAGTGATATTCAAGGGTCCCCATCGTTCTATATTTGGAGAGGATTTCTTTAGGGAGACGGGTTATTCCTCCCTTTCAGAGCTTGCACCACCTTCTTCCGATGAGATTTCAAAGATATTGGATGGTTTTAAACCAACCCTTTGTCAGAACAACAGGGAGTAAGCAATAATGTCATCGATAGACAAAACGGTTAAGATTCTCCTAGTTGAGGACTCAAAGATAACTCGACGGATGGAATGTAAGGTCCTAAACGATCTTGGCTTCAATAATGTTATTGAGGCCGACGATGGGGAACATGCGATAGATCTTCTTTCAAAACATCCGGATGTAGCTGTAATAATCAGCGATTGGAATATGCCAAACATGGGGGGTATTGAGCTCCTCAAATGGGTTCGCCAGCAAGAGAAGTATCGAAACCTTCCTTTCATTCTCGCAACCGGAAGAGCTCAGAAAAAAGAAGTAGTGGAGGCAGCGGAAGCAGGGGCAAGCAATATAATTACCAAACCCTTTGCACCAGCTGAGCTTCTCAAGGTTATGGAGGAGACCTTTTCGGGGAGTACCTTACAGACCGTCTCCGATGAAATACCTACAAGGGAGCTAGTTCTGGAGGCTTCAGGAAAGCCCATCTTACACATTGCTCACATTCAGATAACCGATCATTTGACACTTGGTGTGGCAAAGTATCTGATAGATACGGGGAGAGTTTCGCCTAGGCATTTCGCCGCCCTTCAGACTATTTGTATGACTAGCTGGAACCCTGTACAGGAGGCCTTGGAGAAGGGAACGGTAGACGGAGCCTTAATTCTTGCCCCCATTGCCATGGATCTTTTCGCCTATAATGTTCCCATTAGGGTTGTCTTGCTTGCCCATAAGAATGGAAGTATTTGTGTTAGAAAGAAAGAGCCTATAAGATCGCTTGAGAACTTCTTTAGAAATAAAACTTTCTGCATTCCCCATGAACTTTCCATTCATCATATTATCTCCCACATGTTCATGAGTGAGTTGGGGTTAAGGGCAGGTATAACTGGAAGTAGAGAGGGCGATTTTTACTATGAAGTGGTTCCGCCTGTAAAGATGCCGGAGTTTTTAAAGATGAATCCCGATGCGAGTGGATTCATGGTTGCGGAACCTATTGGAACTAAAGCTATAGCCGAGGGGATAGCAGAACAGGTGTTCCTCTCATCGGAGGTTTGGCAAAATCATCCTTGTTGTTTAGTGGCGGTACGTTCTGAAGTTATTGAGCAACATGGGGAAGCGGTAGAGGAATTCGTAAGACTCATGGTGGAGGCTGGCAACTTCATAGCTAGGAAACCAGAAAAGGCGGCTGAAATAGGGGTCTCTTTCCTAGATCCTCAGAAAGTTCTTGGACTAAAGGTGCCTATACTCAAAAATGTTCTTACGGAGTCTCAGGGTATAAGAACAGATGATCTAAGACCAGATACGGATGCCCTTGATAAGATGCTTTCCTACATGAGCGAGAACATGGCTATAGATCTCAATGTAGATGTCGGATCCTTTGTAGATATGAGCTTTTGTGATGCGGCCTATAAAGAGTCGAGTAGCTACATTCCAAGACCATCTCGCTTGCTTAATGTAAAGGCTCTTATTGCAAGGATCAACGAGGATATTAGGGAAAAACGAATATCTGCAAAAAGCCTTCTTGGACAGGAAGGAAAATATTTGATCTTTAATCTTTGCAACCAACAATACGGGATCGATGTGCTTAATGTAAAGGAAATCGTTGGTATAATGCCAATTAGAGAAATCCCTCAGGCTCCTTCCTTCGTAAAGGGGGTTATTAATCTGCGAGGTAGAATAATCCCCGTGATAGATCTTCGACTCAAGCTTAGTATGCCACAGGCTGAGTATAATGAGAAGACTTGCATTGTAATTCTTGAAATTCCTTTGGAACAAAAGGTCTTCCATCTTGGGTTAGTGGTGGATACGGTATCCCATGTTGAAACCATCAAGGCTCGGGATGTTGAGCCACCCCCAAGGTTTGGCTCTGGAGTCAGTGTGCCATTTGTAAAGGCCATGGCAAAGTCTAACGGAAACGTTAAGGTACTTCTGGATGTTATGAATCTATTTGAAAAAATGGAACTCGCAAAAATTGCTTCTGTATAATGGGTATAACTTCCTATGAGGGGGGCTTTGCGAAAAGGTGCGGAGGTCATAGTTAAGATTGAGAAACTCGCCTATGGTGGTGCCGGTGTGGGACGGGTAGATGATACGGTTATTTTTGTGGATAGGGCCTTTCCTAAATCGACCGTAAAGGCGGTAATTACTCGACGTAAAAAGGACTATTTTTTGGCAAAGACCCTTGAGGTTTTAGAGAAATCTCCATGGGAACGAGAACCCTTGTGTAAACATGAAAGCTACTGTGGTGGATGCCTCTGGCAACGCTTAGACTATTCTACTCAACTAGAGTGGAAATCACGCCAGGTAGAAGAATCCTTTGTCCATATTGCTGGCCTAGAGAAGATCCCCCTTTATCCTATAGAACCGTCACCCTCTACCCAATACTATCGTAATAAGATGGAGTTTACCTTTTCGGCAAGGCGATGGTTGAATCCTGAGGAGATTCAGAAGTCTCAGGAAAGCATCCATGATAGAGGCTGTGGTCTTGGACTTCATGTTCATGGGGCCTTTGATCGGGTTTTTGACGTTGAGGAGTGCATTCTTCAGTCTCCAGCTTCTGTAGAGATATTAAAGGAGGTGAGGGCCTTTTGTAAAGAAAGTGCCATGCCAGCCTATAATATAATGGAGCATAGCGGATTTTGGCGTTTTCTTGTTATCAAGGAGGGGAAAAGGACGGGGGAGAGGCTGGTTCATATAATCACTATGTCAGATTCTACAGGTGACACTGTTGTAGAGGCTCTAGGCAAAAGACTTTCTACGAAGGGGATAGAAATCACAACATTTGTGCACTCTACAAATGATCAGAGATCCCAGGTGGCTGTGGGAGAAGATTCCAAGGTGCTTTGGGGAGGAGGTTCCATACGAGAGCAATGTCTTGAGCTAAATCTTACCATTTCTGCCCATTCGTTCTTTCAGACTAATTCTTTAGGGGCAGAAAAACTTTATGGTCGAATTTTAGAATGGTCAGATCTTACTGGCTCTGAAGAAGTTTGGGATCTCTATTGTGGAACTGGCTCCATAGGACTACTTCTCGCTCGTCAGGCTAGGCTTGTGATAGGTATTGAACTGGTGGAGGAGGCGATTAGGGATGCTCATAAAAACGCCGAAATAAATGGTATAGAAAATTGTATATTCTACGCTGGGGATATTCGGGAAGTTATAGCAACTCTTGCCCATCGAAGGCCTCGGGTAGTAGTTACGGATCCTCCTAGAGCTGGCATGCATCCAAAGGTAATAAAGGCTCTCCTTGAGCTCTCTCCATCAAGAATTATAGCCGTTTCCTGTAATCCAACTACATTGGCAAGGGATATTAGGCAACTCCTTAGCAAATATTCTGTAAAGACTGTTCAGCCCTTTGACCTATTTCCTCATACCTATCATGTTGAAACTATTGTGAGATTAGATCTCCGATAGGCGGTTTTTTTAGAGCTTTAAACTTGTAAGGAATAACGATATGTGTTATGGGCAAGGTTTGATAGGAGCCGGTGGAACATGCATTAAAAATTATAGAAAGGTGGGTGAAATCTAGATGGCGGAAGCGGAAGTAAAGGAATCCTTTGAGAAGAAGATCCGCAAGCTTAGAAAAGATTTTCAGAAAAATGTTCAGCCTGTTCTTCGTAGACATAACTACTATCTGTCTAAGGGCGAACGAAGGCGTATAAAGCAGAAAAAGGCTATTAAGCGCTTACAACGTAGAGAACGCCGCCTTATGCGTTCAGCTTAGGATTCATCAAGGGAAGACAAGTCTACCATTAGGTAAGGTTTAGTCTTCCTTTGGGTTATTGGAAAAACCCCGATTATAACTTCCCTAAAGATCGCTAAGCCTTAACACGGCGTGTTCTTACCGGCTCAAAATATGAATAATAAATATGGCGATCCAGGGCTTTAAAACTAAGAAGGGGATCTTGAACTTCATCAAGATCCCCTTCTTCTTAGAAGTATATCTTTTTTTACCTTAAATTACTTCTTCTCAGCACCGCAGAACTCTTCAACAGTAAGAGCACCGTCTTTGTTGGCGTCCTTAGCTTTGAAGGCGTCTTCGGTGTTCTTTTCGCCACCAGCCTTGAATTCATCAAGAGCAAGCTTCCCGTCACCATTCTTGTCAAGAGCTTTGAAGGTGTCGGGGCAGGGCTTTGCTTCGGCTGCATTAGCAGCACCAACACCGAAAACAACCACAAGAGCCAACGCCATCAAAACAGCTACCAAACGCTTCATACATCAACCTCCGTCATTGAGTTTAAAGTTTAGTAAAGTTATTAACCCTAAACAACGCTACCTATATTTTCCTTTTTTTGTTACATGTCAAGAAAAAAGTTGTAACCTTCTATGAGTCGTAGCCACCTTTAAAGCTTGGTTTTCTCTTTTCAAGAAAGGCCTGGACACCCTCTCTAGCGTCCTCACTTGCAAAGGTTAGGGCGAAGGCGTTGGCTTCAAGGAGGCAACCACTTCTAAGATCTGAACCAATGCCTTCATCAATTACTTTCTTGATAGCCCTCAGGGCAACTTGACTCTTTTGGGCAAGGGCAGAGGCAACCTTGATAGTTTCTTCGAAAAGATTTTCTGCAGGAAAAACCTTTGCTACAAGCCCTATATTTTTTGCCTCTTCTGCTGAGATCATTTCGCCCGTCATACAGAGCTCCTTAGCTTTGGCCCTCCCCACAAGACGTGCGAGACGTTGAGTTCCTCCAAAACCAGGGATAATACCGAGGTTAATCTCTGGTTGACCAAATTTCGCTTTATCCGAAGCGTATATAAAATCGCAGCTCATGGCTAATTCACAGCCGCCACCAAGGGCAAATCCGTTGACACAGGCAATAACAGGCTTTGGAAGCTGCTCAAGGCGCAAGAATACATTCTGCCCTTTTTCAGCAAACTTATAGGCCTGAAGGGGATTCATTTTGGGAAATTCCGTAATGTCCGCTCCAGCTATGAAGGCCTTTTCGCCTGCTCCGGTAATTACTAAAACCTTTATCTTATCGTTTTTCTCTACCTCATCAAGGGCTCTATCAATTTCTTCGAGAGTCTGGGGATTCAAAGCGTTAAGAGATTTAGGGCGATTCACTGTAAGGATTGCAACTCCATCGTCTCTTACTTCGAAGAGTATGTTTTCGTAGGCCATCGTCTTTCCTCCTATAAAAGTCTTAAGGACTTTCAACCGTAAGGGCAGCTCCCTGCCCTCCCCCAATACAAAGTGTAGCAAGTCCCTTTTTAGCACCCCGTCGTTTCATTTCATAAAGGAGTGTGGTAAGAATCCTTGCTCCAGAGGCCCCGATAGGATGTCCGAGGGCGATAGCTCCACCGTTTACATTAACTTTTCCAAGATCCCAGCCCATTTCTCGATTCACCGCTATAGCCTGAGCAGCGAAGGCTTCGTTCGCCTCTATGAGATCAAGGTCGGCTACAGTCCAGCCAGCTTTGGCTAGAGCCTTTTTACTGGCCGGAGCGGGACCGATCCCCATTATGCTTGGATCTACCCCTGCCGTTCCCCAGGATCGTATTACAGCAAAGGGTGTTATACCAAGAGATGTGGCTTTCTTTTCCGACATGACGATAACGATAGCAGCTCCATCGTTTATACCTGAAGCGTTTCCAGCGGTAACCGTTCCGTCTTTCTTGAAGGCCGGTGGAAGCTTACTAAGAGCTTCAAGGGTAGTTCCAAATCGAGGATGTTCGTCCGTATCGAACAAAAGGGGATCACCCTTTTTCTGAGGAATTGGCACTGGAACAATTTCTTCTTTGAATTTTCCATCCTTAATAGCCGCTTCCGCCTTCTGTTGGCTTCCTAAGGCAAATTCATCCTGTTCCTCGCGGGTTATTCCATATTTTTGGGCAAGGTTTTCTGCGGTGATGCCCATATGGTAGCCATTAAAAATATCCCACAGGCCATCGAAGATCATAAGATCTACCAGATTGCCATCACCCATTCTATGCCCCCATCGGGCCTTGGGTATAGCGTAGGGAGCTTGACTCATGTTCTCTATGCCCCCAGCAACTATAATATCGGCTTCACCAAGCATTATGCTCTGGGCAGCGAGTATAACTGACTTAAGACCCGAGGCACATACCTTGTTTACCGTGTAAGCAGGCACCTCTACCGGGATTCCGGCTCTTATAGAAACCTGTCTTGCCGGATTTTGTCCCTGTCCTGCCTGGAGCACATTCCCCAAAATGACTTCATCCACCTCTTTGGGATCCAGATTCAATCGGGAAAGGGCCTCCTTTAGGGCAATAACTCCAAGTTCAACTGCTGAAATACCGGCAAGGGATCTTCCAAAACTTCCTACTGGTGTCCTTACTGCCATGGCAATAACAGCGGTGTTCATAGGTTCCCCTCCTGAAGAGTTGCGAAAGTTTAAAATAGTATCTTAGTAGCCTAAGATATGCAGGAAAACTTTATCAAACTTCGTTTAAGTATGTCAACGAGGTAAGATGCTACCAAGGGGACCTCTCTAACCTAAGGCTGTAACGCCTTTAGGTCTAGGGGTTCTCAAGAATCTCACCCCTGTCCAACATACAATCAATGCAAACAGGATCCTCAGGGTTCCTTCTGGGAGAACCAATGCTATATTGCTTCCTATAACAGTTCCGAATATGATTCCAGCTACAAGTCCTGGGACGAGTTCAAAGGCCACATTATTTAAACGCCAGTTAGTGTAGGATCCCATAGCTCCCGCAGGAATCATGCAAAGAAGGGAGGTCCCCTGAGCCATATGTTGGGTAAAGTTGAAGAGGATAACAAGAGCCGGCACCGTAACTGTGCCACCTCCAATGCCCATCATGCCTGCAAGAAAGCCTGTAAAGATACCAAGTGTCATGAATCCAGCAATTCTTAGGGTTCCCGCAATATTAAGATGGTAATGGCTCATGAGAAAGGGTTTTGACACAAGAATAACAGAAGCAAAGATTAGGAAGGCCCCAAAGGATCGTTTTAATTTCCACTCTGGCAGGCTATTGGCAAAACGGGCTCCTCCTATGGCAGCTAATGTGGCGGTAATAGCAAGGGTTAGCCCCGCCATAAGATCAACTTCCCCCTTTATCCCATAGGTTATTGCCCCAGAAAGGCCTGTAAAGACAAGAGCTAAAAGGCTGGTTCCATGGGCTCTATGTTGAGAAAGTTTTAAGATAGCAACCATAAGAGGAATCATTACCACTCCACCACCAATACCCACTAATCCACCAAACATTCCAGCTAAGAACCCGATCCATAATGAATGTAAAAAAATCTTTTGGGATAGCGCTTTCATGCTATAAATCTACCTCCTAAAAGATTTAGAATTTCCTGCTCTTCCAAACGAAATTGGCATTATAGTGGGAAAAGTAAAATAGGGGGTAATTCAAAAACGGGGCGTACCGAAAAAAGTTTCTCCAATCTTGGAAAGGTCTTGACTTAGAAGGTGTCATTTACTACATGAGCATTTGTAAATATTATAAGAGGCTTAACATGAAAAATTTTATAAGGGTCATGAAGGCTCTCTCAGAACCAAATAGAGTGAAGATCCTAAAGGCTCTTGCTAAGAGGGAAATGTGTGTCTGTGAGTTGCAAGCCCTTTTAGGGCTCGCTCAACCCACGGTCTCAAAGCATCTCAAAGCCCTTGAGGATGCTGAACTAGTTGAGTCCTTCAAGGAAAATCTATGGGTTAACTACCGATTATATCGAGATACTCCTAATCCTTATGCTAGGACTCTCATTCCACTTTTAGATGAGTGGCTTGAAGATGATCCCACTATAAAAAATCTCACCTCAAGAGTGAATCTGATAGACCGGTATGAAATATGCGAAAAGGCGGCTTTTAAAAGGAAGGGAGCTGTTGGGATTGTAAGAAATAGGGAGGAGTAAGATGGATATTAAAGTCCTAGGGCCAGGTTGTCCAAGGTGTAAACAGACTGAGTCTATAGTGATGGATGCATTGGCGGAAAGTGGTATTGTCGCTAATGTAGAAAAGATAACCGATCCGAAGGAGATCGCATCCTATGGCGTCTTTGGAACGCCTGCAGTTATTATTGATGGGGAAGTTAAGTCGGTTGGCAAGGTTCCGACAAAAGAAGAGGTTAAGGGGTGGTTAAAAAAATAACCATACCTTTTGATATTAGGACAGGCTCTAAGCCTGTCCTTGATTCTCATAGGACCAGGGGCAATGGATTAGAGACCCATCTCTTCATTTATTAGTATAATCTTGATTCGTCCCTTTGGAGCGGATTTTTCTATTATGCTCCAGACATTACATATTCTCTCGGGGCTTGAACAGTCATCGCAATAAGATAATTGAGTGCAAGGGGTTTTTCTGGAAAGTCTCATTGCATTTGCTGGAGCGGCATAATGTTTGACCCTCATAAACGCGCTTTCTAGATCCTGAGCTATTTTATTCCGGCCGCATAGGATCAACACCGATTTGGGACCAAAAGCCAAAGCAGCAACGCGGTTTCCCATGCCATCGAGGTTAACAAGTTGTCCACCTTCTACAACCGCATTAGTTCCAGTAATAAAAAGATCAACAAGGAGGGCCCTTTTCCTACGCTCTATCCGCTCCTCTGGTGGCGGGCTATTATCATAGGTGTCAATTACTTCTATACCAGAAAGGGATTTTACCGCCTCGTAGACACCAGTTTCAACTACCGTCATAGATCCGCCAAAGGCTATGCTCGATGGCTTAAGGGCTGGTATTATTTCCCCCATAACTAAATCCTTTGCAGCATTCCTGGATGGAACCACAAAGGCGTCGAAGCCGTTTTCTAAAAGGTTCTTTTTTACATAGTCAAGTTTAATGTTCCAGTAGGTCTCCAGAGGATCCATACCCTTCTCCTTTTTAATTTACGGTTTTTTTAAGAATGTCCGAAAGTTTTTCCTTCTTGCGATAGACCGTACCCTGAAATAGTGCAATCGGTTCCCCCTCACCATCGGTTACAGTAACCTCATAGGTAGCAAGTCTAGGGGTTTTAGCTATCTCTCGAGCCTCGGCAAAGAGTTCTCCCTCCTGGGTAGCCCGAAAAAAGGAAATAGCCGCACTTATTGCCAGGGCTACAGTGCCATGGGAATTGGAAGCTATAGCGAATGCACAATCTGCAAGGGAGAAAATAGCCCCTCCATGAACAATCCCAACACCGTTTAAATGTTCTTTACCAATTCTCATTTTAACCTTCGCATAACCTGGATATGTTTCAACCAAAACAATACCAAGATGCTCTGCAAACCGATCTAACATAAAGTATTTTTCGACTTCCATGGGCCTACTCCTTTAGGGCTTTAAGAATATTACTAGCGAGGAAACGGCAAGTTGCCATGGCTAGAGGGTCATCGGAGACGGTTTTTTTCCATTTAATAGAAGGTAGATCAGCTTCTCCCTCTAGATGGTCATAAAGTGTTGCCATAACACCCATGTTGTATATGCCTCTTTCCGGGTCCCTTACTCCGACTATCTTCATGCCCCGAGAAAGGAAGAATCTTTCTATAATCGCATGGGCGAGTTCTTGTCCTCCGTTTCTGAGTCCTGCTACGGTAACTGAAGCCCCAAGCTTCCCCTGTAGAAGTTCCCTTTTCATGTGCATCCATCGGGTCCTATCTATAAAGGTTTTAAGTTTAGAGGTTACATTTGCGTTGTAGACTGGGGAACCGATGATTATAACATCCGATCGGAGCATCTCTTCCGCTAGCATAGCCATGTCATCATCTTCAATAGAGCACTTAGGTTCAGAAAGACATCTGTTACAGGCTCTACAGTATTCTATCCGTAGATCAACAAGTTCAAATAATCTAGTCTCAACGCCCTTTTTCGAAAGTTCTTCAAGGATGGTCCTAAGAAGAATTGCCGTGTTTTTCCCCTTCCTATGGCTTCCGTTTATTGCTATGGCTCTCATGTGACACCACTCCTTCCTAAATGGGTGGTTAACAGAAAGGTTTGGGTCGTTACAAACGATTGTTTAAAGTTAATATTAAGACTTCAAGTAATCGTCAACCCAAAAGGTCTCTATTGTTGAGACTCGGGCGGTGGGCAAGAGTTAGGCTGAAGAGAAGAAGATGTTTTCGATTTTAGGAATTCCATCTCGTATATGTAAATCAACACCAGGGCAGAGCCAAGAATTAGAGGACCATATATAATACCTAGCAAGCCAAAATACTGGACGCCTCCCATGATGGCCATAAAAAGAAGAAGAGTTGACATCTCTCCTGCTCCCTTCATGAAAAGGGGACGTATGACGTTATCAAGGGTTCCCACAACAATTGTTGACCAAAGAGCAAAGAATATGGCTAACTTAATTTTTCCAGCTATCAAAAGATATATGACCGTAGGAATCCACACTATCGCTGTTCCTATCACGGGAATGAGGGAGGAGATGGCTATCATTGTTCCCCAAAATATTGGGGGAATGCCTATTATGTAAAATCCTATACCTCCTGCAATACCCTGAGATAGGGCCGTAGCGAAGTTTCCTAATATGGCGGACTTAGCAACCGATTTAATAATGTTCAAGATCCGGTCTTCCTGTTCCTCCTTAAGGGGGGAGAGATCCTTTAGTTTTTTAAGGATCTTCTGATGATCACGGATTACATAGAAAATGAGCACAACCATGATAAGAAGGTGAATGACAAGCTTCATAATGTTACTCAAAAAGCTCTTTCCGTGGGAGATGATAAACTGGCCAATGTATCTAGTGATTGTAATAAGGGGTGTTCCTATATCCCAGTTTTTTGGATTTATCTCCTCTATACCCCATCTTGCAAGGAATGCATTGAGCTTATAGAAGATAAGCTGTATTTCACTCTTCTGTATAAGGTTTTGTAAAGTTCCGGCTCGGAGCCATTCATTTATGTGAGAAATGGTGGTGATGGCCTGATTCACCAGGGCTGAAATAAATAAAACCATCGGAATAAATATAACACCAATAAGCCCTATAACTACAATTGCTGCTGCCGTGTTTCTCCGTCCCTTAAGCCTAGTGAGTAGTTTCTCGTAAATCGGCACAACAATGCTTCCTAGTAGGAACGACAAAATGATAGTATGCATGAAGGGTTTTAGGACTAAGTAGGCAAGCCATAGGCAGACGATTAAAAGGAAGAGCATAAAGGGACGGTAAAGCTCAGACTGTCTTTCCATGAACTATTCCTTGCAGCTTATTTTGCTCTTTGACGGTATTTATAAGCTTCCTCCTTTTTACCGGTAGATTCCAAAATCTGGGCCTTAAGTAGGTACACCTTCTTTAATTTTTCTGGGTTCTTAGAATACACCTGTTCGGCACGGTCCGCAAATTTTAAAGCTTTATTGAAATCCTTTTTATTTTGCCAACAGAGAGCCATCTCATAAAAGGCTTCTCCATTGTATGCATCGAGCTCTATAGCCCGTTCAAGGGTTCTTATGGCTTCATCTACTTTACCGTTCACTCTAAGCTGTCGAGCATTATCGACCAACTTTATGGATGCCATAGCCTGGGGAGCTCCCTTAGAGGTGGGAGGTTCTATCGTTTTACTAGGAGTCCTTTCCTTGGGTGCTGGTTGAATTGCTGGGGATGAATCTTCGAGGGTTCTTTCTACTATTGAGGGTGGTGATGCTGTAGGGGAAGACAGGTTTTCCATGGGGCTCCTTTTTATGAGGCCTGATTCAGGAGGAGGTGAGGTTGATGGAGGAGGGGGATAGGGGTAGTAAGGCCTCGAAAGGGGTTTATAGGAAGGTGAACAAGCAAGTAACACTAGGGAAATTGCAAAAAGCAGCCAAGCTTTTGATCTTATAGCCATTTTTCTTCCCCTCTTCCTATATGAACAAAGGCTAGGTGCTATAGGAGATGACATTTCGGCACCTTGTGCAAAGGGACGGATGGTCCGAATAGGTCCCAACACTTCGGTCCCATACCCAACATCTTTCACACTTGGTACCTTCAGCTTTTGTAACTCCCACAACTAATCCTGCTATCTCTGAGCTTTCTATCACCACCATGGCTCCCTCACTACTAGGATCTCCGTATTTTACCTGAGAAACAATAAATACCGTTTTAAGGAGTTCGGGATCATCCTTCAAAGTTTCTGTAAGAGATGGGGGAAGATAGAGAATAACTTTAGCTTCAAGGGAATGACCGATGAGTTTTTCTTTTCTAGCTCGTTCAAGGGCTACCAATACCTCGCTTCGGAGATTCAAAATCTGTTGCCATCTGGCTTCAAGCTTTTCATCAATGAGACTTTGATCGACATCCGGTAGGGATTCCTCAAAGATAGACCTTCCATCGACTTTTCCTGGAACATATCCCCAGGCCTCTTCAGCGGTAAAGGAAAGGATAGGGGCCATTAGCTTTAAAAGCGCTACCAAAATATCGTATATAACCGTCTGGGCCGATCGTCTTTCTCTACCCGTAGGAGTAGAGGTGTAGAGCCTATCCTTAAGAACGTCCAGGTAAAAGGCACTTAGGTCAACGGTGCAGTAATTGAAAAGAAGATGATAAACCTTGAAAAATTCGAACCTTTCAAAGGCATCCCTACATCGTCCTATAACCTTTTGGAGTTGATGGAGGGCGAACCTATCGATCTCCTCCATTTCGCTATAATGGATGCGATCCTGGAAGGGATCAAAGTCATAAAGATTTCCGAGAAGATATCGACAGGTGTTACGGATTTTCCTGTAGGCCTCACTGAGACGACTCAAGATATTGGAAGAGATGCGGATATCATCTCGATAATCTTCCGCGGCAACCCATAGTCTTAGAATTTCCGCCCCGTATTTCTCTATAACCTCTTGGGGATAGATAACATTTCCAAGGGACTTTGACATCTTGTATCCGCTTCCATCCACAACGAATCCGTGAGTAAGAACCGCCCGATAGGGTGCCTGATCTCGAGTTCCCACCGCCGCAAGAAGACTTGAATGGAACCATCCACGATGTTGATCGCTCCCTTCAAGGTAGAGATCGGCGGGAAATTTTAGATCTTTTCTTTTTTCTAATACAGCCGCGAAGGATACACCAGAATCGAACCACACATCCAGGATATCGGTCTCCTTCAAAAACTGCCGACTTCCACAATTTGGACAAGAAAACCCCTCAGGGAGAAAATCTTCCACAGGCCGATCAAACCAACTGTCTGCTCCTTCTTGCTCAAAGATCTCGACGACTCGGTTAAAAATTTCCTTCTCCGCAATCAGCGCACCACAGTCAACACAAATCAAAACCGTTATTGGAACTCCCCAGGCACGTTGTCGCGATATGCACCAATCGGGACGATTTTCTATCATGTTATAGATTCTATCTCTACCCCAAGAAGGGATCCATTGAACCCTATTAATCCAGTCAAGGGCCCGTTTCCTAAGACCTGTCTTATCCATTGATATAAACCACTGGGGAGTGGATCGGAAAATGACCGGCCTTTTACATCTCCAACAGTGGGGGTAACTATGGATGATCATCCCATCCTTTATGAGAGCATTTACCTCTCGAAGTTTGTTAACCACCGATGAATTGGCATCGAATACAAACTGACCAGCGAAGAAGGGCACATCTTGAGTAAAGCAACCATCATCATCTACTGGGGAATAGATCTCCAACCCGTATTTAATTCCTGTATCGTAATCCTCACGACCGTGACCAGGGGCGGTATGAACACAACCAGTTCCTGTGTCGAGAGTGACGTAAGTGCCGAGAACAATTAAAGACTCTCTATCTATAAAGGGATGGGAACAGGTTTTCCCCTCAAGGTCACTAGCCTTAAGGTGTTTCACGACTCGATAGCTCTTTATGCCGAATTCTTCCATGCAACGGTCAATAAGCCCCTTGGCAAGAATCCATATCTCCTTTCTATCTTGAGGCTCTACAGCCACATAGTCGAAATCGGGATGTAGAGCGATGGCGAGATTTGCCGGGATGGTCCATGGTGTTGTTGTCCAAATGAGCACACTTACAGGGAGGGAGCTACTACCGTTGGTGATCTCTATTGCGAATTCAGGCCTTAAAGGAAACTTGACATAAATGGACGGTGATTCATGATCCTCATATTCCACCTCTGCCTCTGCGAGAGCCGTTCGGCAACTAGGACACCAATAAATTGGTTTCTTGGATCGGATTACACTTCCCTTTTCAAAAAAGCGACCCAATTCTCTGGCGATTATGGCCTCGTAATCGTATGACATGGTTAAGTAGGGATTTTCCCAATCACCTAAAACCCCAAGTCGTTTGAATTCGTCTCTTTGGATATTTATAAATCTTTCGGCATAACTTCGGCAGTACCTTCTAATGTCCCCAGGAGACATGTTCTTTTTCTTTTCACCCAACTCTTTGTCGGCCTGATGTTCTATCGGAAGGCCATGACAATCCCATCCAGGAACATAGACAGCATCGTAACCACTCATTTGCTTGGTTTTTACGATCATATCCTTTAGTATTTTATTGAGAGCCGTGCCTAGATGGATATGCCCATTGGCATAGGGTGGACCGTCGTGGAGGACGTATCGAGGCCTGTCTTTGGAAATACGGCGGAGTTTTTCATAGAGCTTTTCATCTTCCCACTTTTTAAGAATTTCTGGTTCCTTCTTGGGAAGATTCGCCTTCATGGGAAAATCTGTTCTAGGAAGATTTAAGGTTTCCTTGTAGTCCATTCTCTTTCGCCCTCTTTGCTTAAAAATTAAAAGCGGAAAAAACCGCCTCACGCTTGCCAAATTGTAATGCGACTAAGTAGATAACACAGGTAGGTTCCAAGTCAAGCCAATCGGGCGGTATTTCCACTTCAATTGTTGACCCGAGTAGCTGCTTTAGCTTATTTCTTTGCCGCGTGATTCGATTGCTTGGACATTTTTTAAGAGGTTAGAGAGGTGGAGAAGAAGAGTTTTCCTATTGGGATTTTCGATTCTGGAGTAGGGGGACTCTCAGTCCTTCGCGCCATAGTGGATATAATGCCTCAGGAGAGTGTTGTCTATGTTGCTGATCAGGCTCACGTTCCCTATGGTCCCAGATCCCTTGAGGAGGTAAAAGGATTTTCTCTTGGTATCACGGAGTTTCTTCTGAAGCAACAGGTAAAACTTATAGTTGTTGCTTGCAACACGGCGTCAGCTGCAGCCTTACGCTATCTTAGAAGCCTTTTTCCTTATGTACCCTTTGTGGGTATGGAACCAGCTGTAAAGCCCGCAACAGAACAGACTAGAAGTGGTGTAGTCGGAGTGTTAGCGACAGAAGCTACCTTTCAGGGGGAACTTTACGCCTCGGTTTTAGAGAGATTCGCCCATGGGGTGAAGGTTCTGCAGCATACCTGTCCCGGATTGGTGGACCTTATTGAAAAGGGCCTTATTTATGACGACAGAACCCGAAGGATACTCGAAGACGTTCTTTTTCCGATGTTGAAACAGGGAATTGATACAATCGTTTTAGGATGCACCCATTACCCTTTTGTAATTCCAGTGATTAAATCCATAGTTGGAGAAGGGATAAAGGTGATCGATCCTGCACCGGCCGTGGCTCGACAGGTTAGACGAGTTCTAGAGCTTTGTGGGCTTTACAAGGAGGACCCTTCTCAAGGCCTTGTCACCTATTACACTACTGGTGAAATAACCGCCTTTGAAGGGGTGATACAGTCTCTTATTGGCACTTCCGTAAAGGCTTACCCTCTTTTTTGGCAGGACGGCAGGTTAACTGAGCGGTTAAGAATTGGTCCGTAAAAATTACCTTGAGAGTCGGGTAGGCTCATTCTTTGCTTGACATTTTCGGTGATAATCTTTATATGAGCATCACTTTTTGCTAAACTTATAGTTTAATGAAGGTAAACTATGGAGAATGAGCTTAATATAGGGATTAAGCTTAAGAGGCTAAGAATGGAGAGGGGTCTCACTCAGGAAGAGCTTGCAAGTAGAGCATCTTTAACAAAGGGTTTCATATCCCAACTTGAACGGGATCTTACCTCACCATCCATTGCTACTCTTAAGTCTATTTTGGATGTACTAGGGGTAGACCTTGCTGATTTCTTTCGGGATGTAAGACATCATCCGGTGGTTGGGCATGAGAGAAGACGTGTGCTTAGCCCTAAGTCTACCGACGAATGTAAAATCTATTACCTGTTGCCAGGCGCTACTGGAAGGCTTATGGATCCTGTTCTCGTTGTATTAGGAAGGGGAGCAAAGACACCTCAAGAGGATGCCCACGGGGGGGAAGAATTTGGATTCGTTCTCAAAGGAAGAGTGTTTCTATGGTTAGATCAGCAATCCCATAAGCTAAAGGCGGGTGACTGTTTTTCCTTTAAGAGTTCGACCAAACATTGGATTGAAAACGTTGGGAGTGGGGAAGCTCATATCCTTTGGGTTATTACACCTTTTAGATTTGAAAACCAAGCGTGAGGTATTTTAGTAAATTGGTGGCAAAACGTTTTTCAGGAGAGGGAGGTAATAAATAATGGCCATGAAAAAACCAGAGTTTGGCTTTGGAGTCCACCTCATGCTAGATGGATACGGCTGCAAGAGAGAAACACTTGTGGATATACAATATATTTACGATTTCCTCGATAAATACCCCGCTCAGATGGAGATGACCAAGATTATGCCTCCCTACGTCTTTCGCTACGAAGGACCCGTCAAGGAGGACTGGGGAATATCGGGTTTTGTTCTCATTGCAGAAAGCCATATAAGTATCCACACTTTTCCGGAGAAGCTTTACCTGAGTGTTGATATGTTTTCCTGTAAGCCCTTTGATACCCAAAAGGCTATTGAGACACTCAAGGAATATTTCTATATTCAAAAGGCTGAAATCCATGTTCTTGACCGTGGTCAGGAATTTCCCAATACTATCCACGATTCGGCCCAAGTCGTGAGGATGGATAGGATACTTAGAGGACGAAGATAGACGCCCATGTCCCAAAAAAATACTTTAACGAGGGGGATCCTTTTAGGAGGTTCCCCCTATTCTTTTCTTGGCCTTGAAAAGACCTCCGAGGCCTTCGAGAATGCAAGAGTTGTCCTTCTTCCCGTACCTTACGACGGGACGACGACCTATCAATCGGGCACTAGGGAAGGACCTCGGGCTATTATAATGGCTTCCAGAGAGCTGGAGCCCTTCGACGAAGAAACGGGTACAGAGCCGTATCGCTATGGTATCTTTACCTTAAATGAACTGGATGTGATCGTTCGTTCCCCGGAGGAGATGGTCTCGAAGGTTACTGAGGTGGGAAGGGAAATTATCCATCTTGGCAAATTACCCGTTATGATAGGTGGAGAACATCTTCTTACTCTTGGCATGATAAGGGCAATAGCGGAGCTAGGATCTGATTGGGGTGTCCTTCATATTGACGCCCATGCTGACCTTAGAAAAAGTTACCAAGGGAGCACCTTTAGCAATGCCTGCGTTATGAGACTTGTGTTAAACTATACTTCCGTGGTCTCAGTAGGTGTTCGTTCTCTTACCAAAGAGGAGTTCGAGTTTGCAAAGCTTCATCCTGTGCCTATCTTCTTTTGCCGTGACTTTATTGAAAACAGGGTTCTATGGGATAGGATCCTAGATCTTTTACCCCAAAAGATATACGTGACCATTGATCTTGATGCCTTTGACCCATCGATCATGCCCTCTGTGGGAACTCCTGAACCTGGAGGTCTCGGTTGGTATGAGATGATCTCCTTTCTGAGAATGATTTTTGCGGAAAAGACTATTATTGGCTTCGATGTTATGGAGTTAAAACCTATACCTAGTTTGGTCGCCCCTGATTTTCTGGCCGCAAAGCTTATTTATAAGTTAATCGCCTATTTCCTTTTCGGACATTCTTTATAAAATACCCTTTGGACATCTACTGTTTTGAGAGGTCCTGAAATCTAAAAGGAAAGGGTATAAAGGGTTAAACTGGTTAAGAGTCATAGGAGTGGTTTGAAAAAGGGGTTTTAGGGGAGGTTTTTTAGTTATGAAAGTTTTACTAGTGTATCCTAAAGTGATGGAGACTTTTTGGAGTTTCGTTCACGCTCTTAAAATTGTTCGCAAAAAATCGGCCTTTCCTCCCCTTGGACTTCTTACTGTTGCTTCTATGTTACCAGATTCCTGGGAAAAGCGTCTCGTTGACATTAATGTGGAACCTCTCACTGATGAACATTTGCGCTGGGCGGAGTGTGTTTTTATAAGCGCAATGGTTGCTCAGAGACAATCTACCGAGGAGGTTATAAGAAGGTGTAAAAGCCACAGAGTAAAAACCGTCGGAGGTGGTCCTCTCTTTATGTGTTACGGCCACGAATTTCCCGATGTGGATCATCTCGTGCTAGGGGAGGCCGAGGCGATCTTTCCTGAATTTTTGATAGATCTTGAAAAGGGCGAGGCAAGGCGGGAATATTATTCGAAGGAACACCCCGATCTTTCCAATACTCCTCCTCCCTCATGGCACCTTATTAAGCTTTCAAACTATGCTACTATGAGTATCCAGTATTCTAGGGGTTGCCCCTATGATTGCGAGTTTTGTGACATAATCGTTATGAATGGACGTCGCCCAAGAACTAAGGGTCTTTCCCAGTTCATTTCTGAACTTGAGGCCCTCTATAATGCGGGATGGCGTGGATCAGTTTTTATTGTCGATGACAATTTTATAGGTAATAGACGGCATGTAAAGGAGCTTTTACCAGAGGTTATCCGATGGCAAAGGGAGCGGAACTATCCCTTTACCTTCTTCACGGAGGCATCGGTCGATCTTGCCTCTGATATAGACCTTATGAAACTTATGGTCGAAGCTGGTTTTGATAAGGTATTTCTTGGCATTGAAACCCCCGAGGAGGAAAGTCTAAAGGAGTGTGGAAAACATCAGAACCTCCGTCAAAACCTATCCCATTCGGTTAGAACCATTCTTTCCAATGGGCTTGCTGTGATGGGTGGGTTTATCATCGGATTTGATCATGATAAACCTGATATCTTCGAAAAGCAATATCGGTTTATTCAGGAAAACGGCATAGTTACCGCAATGGTTGGGCTTCTTTCCGTAATTCCTACAACGAGACTTTACAAAAGACTTGAAAGGGAAGGACGTTTACTTTCGAATTTTAAACCTTCAGGTGACAACACCCATGCCGATGGAGCCCTTAATTTCATTCCTAAGCTAGATCGAGAATGGTTAATTGAAAACTACCGAAAATTAATGGCAAAACTCTACGAGCCAAAAACCTACTACGATCGGATAAAACGCTTTCTTGAGTTTTATAGACCTAGAATGACAAAGAAACCAAAATTGGAAGAGTTTGAGGCCTTTCTAAGGTCGTTGTGGTTTCTGGGAATAAAGGATAGGGCCCAGGCCCGACTCCATTACTGGAAATCACTCTGGAACACCTTGCTAAATCATAGATCCGCCCTTGTCGAAGCAATAACTTATGCTGTTTACGGTTATCATTTCAGAAAGATGTTCTGGGAAACAGGTGGGAAAAGACAGATAGCGGTGGAGTAGGAAGGCAAAAAATTGGAGAGTAAATTATAAAAGTTTACCAAAAGATAAAGAGGGTGTTAAGAGGGGTAGACTTCATCTACGTCAATTAGAGGTGGAGGCTACAACTAGAGAGCTTTAGGTAAACTTGTTAATCCATGGAATATAAACTTAAGAGACAAAGGGGAAGCAAATCAAGCCAGCTACAGGGTTAATTAGAAGATGGTAAAGAAAACCTCTAAAAAGTCTCCTAGGTAAAAATATACTATCAGAACTTTCGGGGATCTAGTAAAGGCTCTTAAAGAGAATCAGGATTGGCTTCAGGAGCTAAGAGCTCTCATTTTTACAGAGGAACTTATCGAATTGCCGAGAAAGTTCAATGAGTTTGTTAGTGAGAGATTTGAGCCCTTGGAAAGTAGAACGAATAAAATTTAAGGTAATGTGGAGATCATAAAAACAGGATGTATCGGTATTAAAGCAGGATGTGGCAATTCTTAAGAAAGATATGGGAGTTATTAAGGTAGATGTAGGAAACCTCAAAGGCGACAATCTTGAGAGAAAGATTATAGAAAAGGCACCTTCCTATTTTGGAAAATTTCTTAGGAAGGTAAAATTAATACCTATTTACGAATGGCTAGAAAGGTTAGATGATGCCTTAGGAGCGAGAGGAGGCCCTAAAACTGGACGTTCTCCTTAGGGGTAAAATACCCTCCCAGGACAAGGAGGTTCTCATAGCCATAGAGGTATCCTACGTAGCAGACGAAGAGGACGTCAAAGGAGTTATTGAGAGGGCCGGTATATTCTCTAGAATCTATCAAATGGAGACTATTCCCTCTATTGTATGGGTAGAGGTGGTTTCTGATTTTGAAAAAAGGTATAGGGAGGTTCTTTCTGTAAGAATAAAGGACGAGTAAGAACTAAAAAACCCTGGTAGCTTTAATGCCTGTTTTTAACTATACCCTACGGTATTTAGTAAGGGTTCTTAGGTCTTACGTTTCCTTCCCCAACACCAAAATGTTTATGTAGAAGAATGAACTTCCAGATTGTAACCATATCTTTTTTAGGCGACATACTATTGCAAAGAAGAAACAATGTATAAAAAGGGAAGATTACAGTGGTTAGATGGGTTGTAGGAGTTGTTAAGCTAGCGACGGTGGTTTTTATTTACGGATGTTTTTCGGTGGGACCCGATTATGTAAAGCCAGAAATTTCTCTTCCTAAAGCATGGCGTAATGTGGAAGCGCCTCTATCATCGGTAGCTCTTTCAGAAGATGATGAAAGAAGGTTAGCCTTTTGGTGGAAGACCCTTGGAGATCCAGAACTTGTAAAACTTATTGGAAGAGCCATTCAGGGAAACTTAGATATAGCCAAGGCCTACGCTCGGATTAGAGAGGCCAGGGCAAGACGTGGCATTGCTCTCTCGTCCCTATTTCCTTCAATTGGCTCCTCTTTTTCATCTGCGGGAACATACCGAGATCCCCCCAGGGGTTACACTACAACGGAAGATCTCTATACCATTGAAATAGATACCTCCTGGGAGTTGGATATCTTTGGGAAAACACGTCGAGCCGTTGAAGCAGCCGAGCGAACTCTTGAAGCAACCCAGGAGGAGCTAAGAAATGTTCTTGTTTCACTTACAGCCGAGGTAGCTTTAGCCTATGTAGAGACCCGGACTTATCAAAACCGGCTGGCAGTGGCGGAAGAAAATCTCACTGTTCAGGAAGAATCCTTACATTTAGCCTCGTGGCGATATGAGGCAGGGCTTAGTGATGAGCTAGCAGTGCAACAGGCTAGGTATAATTTTGAAAGCACAAGATCTCAAATTCCTCTTTTAAGAACTGGCGTTGAGGAGGCTATGAATCGTCTCGCTGTGCTTTTGGGTGAGCCACCGGGAAGTCTTAAGGAGGAACTCAAAAACATCGCTCCACTCCCGTCACCGCCAAAGGATCTTGTGGTAGGGATCCCAGCGGATCTGCTTCGACGCCGTCCAGATATTCGAAAGGCGGAACGGGAACTTGCTGCTCAAGTAGCGCGGGTAGGTATTGCAGAGGCAGAGCTTTATCCTTCCATTGCCTTGAGTGGAACTATAGGCATTGAAGCTCTATCTCCCGGAGGATTTTTTTCATCAGCTACGAAAGTTCTTATAGGAAGGGGAATTCTTTCTTTCCCTATCTTTAGAGGTGGAGCGCTAAAGCAGGCCCTTGAAGTCGAAAGGGCTTTGGTGGAACAGGCTCTTGCTACCTATCGCTTAAAGGTGTTACAAGCTCTTGAGGAAGTGGAGAACGCCTTGAAGGCCTACTCGGAAGAGCAGGGGCGGTATGAAGCTCTAGTAGTGGCTGAAATGGCGGCAAAACGTGCTTCCGAGTTGGCTAACCATAAGTATGCTTCAGGCCTTGTAGATTTTGGTTCAGTTCTTGAAGCTCAAAGATCTCACCTTGCTTTTCAGGATGAGTTAACTCGAGCTAGAGGTGCAGTGATTTCTAATTTGATCCGATTGTATAGGGCCCTTGGTGGTGGATGGGAAGTAACCTCTCCTTGGTATGAAGTGGAGCGGAAGTGATGAGTGAAAAACAGAAAAGACCTGATGTGACAGAGATCTTTTCCATGGACAGTCCTTATTTTCGCTGGAGAAGGCGAAAGGGACTTATTATGATCATTCTGGTAGCTCTTGCTTCGATAGGGATTGTTATTCTAACCCGTTATTCCAATCCCAATTTGGAACAGAGATATAAAACTGAACAGGCCTCAATAGGGGGATTTACTGTTATAGTAACTGCGACAGGAACGTTACAGCCAACCAATACGGTAAGTGTGGGAAGCGAGCTTTCGGGAATTATAAAAAGTGTGGAGGTAAGTTATAACGATAGGGTAAAGGTGGGTCAGGTACTAGCTCGGCTTGACACCTCTAAACTGGAGGCGCAACTTGCCCAGGCGAAAGCTAATCTTGAATCCGCTCAGGCTAAGGTCCTACAAGCCCAGGCTACGGTAAAGGAGACCCAAGCGAAACTTTCTCAACTCAGACAGCTTCGATCCCTAAGTGACGGTAAAGTTCCGTCTCAGATAGAGATGGACGCTGCGGAAGCCGCTTATGAGCGAGCCCAGGCCGATCTTGCGAGTGCAAGGGCCGCAGTTTCTCAGGCTAAAGCAAGTATTCAGGCTATTGAGACCGATCTTTCCAAATCTATTATACGTTCTCCTATAAACGGCGTGGTCCTTAATAGGAAGGTTGAACCAGGACAAACCGTGGCCGCATCCTTGCAGGCGCCTGAACTTTTTGTTCTTGCAGAGGATCTTACAAAAATGGATTTACATGTTAACGTCGATGAGGCGGATGTGTCCAAGGTGAAGGATGGACAGGAAGCTACCTTCACAGTAGATGCCCATCCTCAGCGAGTTTTTAAGGCGACAGTCAAACAGGTAAGATATGCTTCAACAACCGTATCGGGGGTTGTGACCTATGAAGCTATTCTTGACGTTAATAACAGGGATTTAGCTTTAAGACCCGGTATGACGGCTACAGCTAGAATCTCGGTGCAGGAGATAAGTAATGCGCTCGTAATTCCAACGGCTGCTCTTAGATTCTCACCTCCAACGGTTCAGACGAAGCCATTGACCTCCTCGGGTGGTGGACTTGTGGGAAAGCTTCTTCCAAGATTTCCTGGAAGTAGGGCTGGGGGTGGTTCCCCCATAAGAACTTTGACACCCGAGACGGTGTTACCAAAGGAACAACAGGTCTGGGTATTGCAAGATGGCAAGCTAACCGCTCTTACTATAACTACCGGAGCAACCAATGGGGTCTTAACTGAGGTGACGGGTGGGGAGCTTAAACCTGGCATGGATGTTGTGGTTGATGTGATCTATAGTAGTAAGAAACGGTGATCTATTAGACGATGATCCTTATAGAATTTAGATCTGTTACAAAAACTTACGGTGTCGGACAAGCTGCCGTTAGGGCCCTTCGAGGAGTAGATATTCGTATTGAGGAGGGCGAATTTGTAGCGATTATGGGACCGAGCGGATCTGGAAAATCAACCTGTCTTCATATCATGGGATGTTTGGATACGCCCACGTCGGGGGAATATCTTTTTAAGGGGATCAATGTGGCTGGGATGAGCCGATACCAGAGGGCTCTTCTCAGACGTTATCATTTGGGGTTTGTATTTCAGGGATTTCATCTTTTAGGAAGAACCAATGCTCTTGAAAATGTTGAACTTCCTTTGATCTATCAAGGTTTGCCTCCAAAAGAACGTAGAAGTAGGGCTAAGGAAGCTCTTGCGGTTGTTGGGCTTTCTGGATGGGAGAAACATGCTCCGGCTGAGCTCTCCGGAGGACAGCAACAGCGGGTTGCTATCGCTCGAGCTCTTGTAACCCGTCCATCTGTAATTCTTGCCGATGAACCAACGGGAAACCTAGATTCTGTCCAAAGCCATGAGATCATGAAGCTTCTTACCGTCCTCAATGAAAATCATGGTATTACTGTGGTTATGATAACTCATGACCCGGAAATGGCTCTCTATGCTAGGCGACTTATTCGGTTTTTCGATGGTCAGGTTGTGTCGGATGAGCCTAATGGGAGTAAGAAACCATGATTTTAAATATGCTCAGAATAGCCTGGCGTGAGATCAGACGGAACATTATGAGATCCTTTCTCACAATTTTAGGCATAGTTATAGGTGTTGCTGCTGTAGTAACTATGGTAACAATTGGAAAGGGAGCGACAGAGCAAGTTCGTCGGCAAATTGCAAGTATGGGTAGTAATGTTCTAATCATTACACCTGGCAAGCGATTCGGCCATGGACAGCCCTTCGGAGCAAATATTCCCTTTAAGGAAGCGGATGCGGAAGCGATAGCAAGGGATATTACCAGTGTAGCTGCTGTGGCTCCTGTATCGAGCCAGGCTTTAACAGCGGTCTATGGGAATCAGAACTGGACTACTCAGGTTACAGGAACCACAAACGATTATTTTACAGTTACGAACAGAAGGCTCAAAAGGGGCCGATTGTTTGATGAAACTGAATTGAGAAACGGTGCATCCGTTTGTGTTATCGGCGAAACGGTTAGAAGGATGCTTTTTGGCTCTACCGACGGTCTTGGAGAGATGATCCGTTTTCAGAAGTTTTCCTGTGAGGTGATTGGGATTCTAGAGGTCAAGGGTCAGACTGCTACGGGGATCGATCAGGATGATTTCGTAGCCACACCTCTTAGGACCTATCAGAGGCGGGTTTCAGGAAATCAGAATGTTGCAACGATTATGGTTTCAATCCAGGATGGTGTTCCTACTGAGAAGGCCCAAAGCGACATTGCTAGACTTATGAGGGAAAGGCGCCGATTAAGACCTGGGGACGAAGATAATTTTACCGTAATGGACATGAAAGAGATAGCAAAGATGCTTACAAGCACAACCGAACTTCTTACTACTTTGTTAGGATCGGTTGCAGCCGTAAGTCTTCTTGTAGGTGGAGTTGGGATAATGAACATTATGCTCGTTTCTGTAACAGAGAGAACCCGCGAAATAGGTCTTCGACTCGCCATTGGGGCTACTGAAGAGGAAGTGCTCTTTCAGTTTCTTATTGAGGCGGTGGTGCTTTCCGCTTTTGGAGGTATAATCGGTATCCTTGTGGCGATTGTAGCATCTTTGGGACTTACTAAAATGATGCAAGTGCCCTATGAGTTTCAATTGGGGATCAATGTTCTTGCCTTTCTTTTTTCGGCTGTCATAGGTGTTATCTTTGGCTTCGTCCCAGCAAGGTTAGCAGCCAAATTAAATCCTATTGAGGCACTAAGGCATGAATAACCGATTTTTAAGCCTATGGTTCTTCTAAGTATCTTCTATCACTCAAGTATTTCGTAAGTTTCCTGTCCCCCTCCCCCTAGGGAGATCATCAGTGATCCTTGCTTTTTGGATGTCTCTAATTTATAAGCGAAAACCTATACCCAGTCCATTAGTTGGAAAACTTTTCAAGTTAATGTGGAGGTTTCTATGACTTGCCATTCATCTAGAAGTAGTGATTTCCTCAGGAGTCTTGAGTTAGAGGGTAGGCGCTATAAATATTTTAGCATAAGAGCCTATGCTCAGGAGGTTGGCATTAATTTAAGTCGCTATCCCATATCTTGGAAAATTATCCTAGAAAATCTTATAAGAAATCAGAAAGAGGAGGTAATAGGTTTTGAGGCCATACATGAAATTCTTGTTTCCTTTCCTGAAAACAGCCACCGTGAGATCCCCTTCTATCCTGCAAGACTTCTTCTTCAGGATTTTACCGGAATTCCCGTTGTTGTAGATCTTGCCGCTATGCGGGACGTAATGGTCCAGTGGAAGGAAGAGCCATCACGTATAAATCCTATGATTCCCGTTCATCTTGTGATTGATCATTCCCTGCAGGTAGATTCCTGGGGATGCGATGAGGCTCTTCGATATAACCTTCTTCGTGAATTTGAGAGAAATGGTGAAAGATATAGATTTTTAAAGTGGGCTCAGTCCGCCTTTTCTAACTTTTTTGTAGTTCCTCCTGGCAAAGGCATTATACATCAGATCAATATCGAACACCTCGCAACGATTGTTGTGACAGACCTTTTCGGGAACTCTCAAGATGCAGTTGTTTTTCCCGACACGGTCTTTGGAACCGATTCACACACCACAATGGTAAATAGCCTTGGGATCCTAGGCTGGGGCATAGGTGGTATTGAAGCTGAAGCCGTGATGGTGGGACAGCCCTATTACTTCCCTGCTCCTACGGTTGTAGGAGTTTATCTTTTTGGTACCCTTCCGAAGGGATCCTCGGCCACCGATGTGGCGCTCCTTATTACGGAAGAGCTCAGAAGGCATGGAGTCGTTGGAAGAATTGTTGAGTTTTTTGGGCCGGCTTCTAAAGAGCTCAGTTTTCAAGATCGAGCAACCATAGCCAATATGGCTCCCGAATACGGTGCGACTATGGGTTACTTTCCCGTCGATGAGAAGACTCTTGGGTTTTTCCTAGAGACGGGGCGCTCTCCATCGCTTGTAAAGCTTATTGAAAAATATTTCCGCCTCCAAGGGATTTTTGGACATTATGGTGAAGATGAGGATCTAGGGTTTCCAGAAAACATATTGTTTGAGCGTATCATAGAGATAGACCTTTCCAGGGCTGTTCCATCCGTTGCTGGACCAAGGAGGCCTCAGGATAGAGTTGTCCTCGATGATCTTCCCAAAGTGTTTTCTAAAATGCTTACAAAACCAAGAGCGGAGGGTGGTTATGGGATCCCTGAAGGTGAAATAAATACTACCGTTTCTCTAAATGATTCATCGACTATTGGCCATGGTTCTGTTGTTATTGCCTCCATTACGAGTTGTACTAATACATCAAACCCTGAGCTTCTCATAACAGCAGCTCTTCTTGCTAGAAATGCACGCAATCTAGGACTTAAGCCCAAACCATGGGTAAAAACCAGTTTCGCTCCTGGCTCTAGATCGGTTTATTATTACCTGTCTGAACTCGGTTTAATGGAGGATCTTGAAGCTCTTGGTTTTAACGTAGTTGGGTATGGATGTGCTACCTGTATAGGGAATAGCGGTCCTCTTCCAGAATCTGTCATGAGGGCCATTAAGGAAAATAACCTAGTTGTGGCAGCTGTTATCAGTGCTAACAGAAATTTTGAGGGGCGTATTCACTCCGCTGTGCGAGCAAACTTTCTCGCCTCACCGGCTTTGGTTGTGGCCTTTGCGCTCGCTGGCCGGATTGACATAGACTGGTCCAGAGAACCAATTGGGCTATCCCTGGATGGCAAGGAGGTTTTTCTAAAAGACTTGATGCCATCAAAGGATGAGGTACTTAAGGCTCTTGAAAAGTCGAATAATCCGAAGTATTATGAAATCTTTCGGGAAAATCTTTTCCATGGCGATGACCTGTGGGAAAATCTTTCTCTGGAAGCAGGTGGAACAGATGGATCTTCCCTTCTCTTTCCCTGGGATAGTAAATCAACCTATCTCAGAAGACCCTCTTTTCTTGAAAATGTGCCTTTAGAACCCCCTGGAGTTGGGGATATTGAGGAAGCTAGGGTGCTTCTCCTTCTTGGAGACTCTGTAACTACGGATCATATTTCGCCGGCAGGGTCTATACCTGAGGATAGCCCTGCCGGAGTTTATCTAAAAAACTTGGGGGTCTCACCTCATGATTTCAACTCTTATGGAGCGAGGCGGGGCAATCACGAGGTCATGATTCGTGGAACCTTTGCTAACCTTCGCCTAAAGAACAGGTTGACCCCTGAAAGAACAGGTGGATGGACTGTCTATTTCCCAACCGGAGAAGTTATGACGGTGTGGGAGGCTTCGGAGCGCTATCGTAAAAGTAATGTGCCTCTCATTATAATAGGGGGAAAAGAATATGGCACGGGAAGCAGTCGGGACTGGGCTGCGAAGGGAACAGCTCTTCTTGGTGTTAGGGCTGTTATTGCAGAAAGTTTTGAACGAATTCACAGAAGTAACCTTATTGGGATGGGAGTAATCCCCTTACAGTTTCTTCCTGGTGAATCGGCCGAAGGTTTAGGCATCACGGGAGAAGAGATCTTCTTCATAAGGGGGTTTACTAAGGCGATGCAAAGGGGTAACCCTCAATCTGAGCTCCCAGGAGCTATTCTCTCTGTCGAGGCTTTGCATCCATCTTCAGGGAGAAAAATTGAGTTTTCCCTCGTGTGCCGTCTTGATACGAGTGTCGAAGTAGAATATGTTCTCCATGGAGGAATACTTCCCAAAGTGTTAAGGTCTTTCAGGGTCTCAAAAACCTGAACCCATGGGGGAGGGCTGTCATGGAGAGGATGGTAAAGGGTGGCAAAAAAATCATACTCACCCAGGGCGATATTACGGAACTTTCAACCGATGCGATTGTAAATGCTGCTAATGAGGACCTTATTCTTGGAAGTGGTGTTGCAGGGGCGATAAGAAAAAAGGGTGGACCGAGTATTCAAGAAGAATGCAATAGGATTGGGAGGATTAACGTTGGAGAAGCGGTAGTCACTGGAGCTGGAAATCTCAAGGCAAAGTATGTTATCCACGCTGTAGGTCCTCGATACGGTGAGGGTAACGAAGATGAAAAGCTAAGAAATGCGACGTGGAATAGTCTCCTAAGGGCTGGGGAAAAAGGCTGCCTAAGTATAACCTTTCCGGCTATAAGCACGGGGGTTTTTGGTTTTCCTAAGGATCGGTGTGCTTCTATCATGCTAAAAACTGTTTTAGAGTTTCTTGAGACTCAGGAGACTACAGTTAAAGAGGTGGTCTTTTGTCTGTATTCTCAGGAAGATCTAGAGATCTTCAAAAAGGCCCTTGAAGTTATTATATAAGAGCGGAGGGACCTATCCTTGAAAAGACTTCTTATCGTTGTAGATATGCTAAATGATTTTCTCCACCCCAAAGGGGTCCTCTACTGTGGTGAGGAGGCTCGAAATATTATTGAACCCACGGCTAAACTTATTCGGTGGTTTCGTTCTAATGGATTTCCGGTTATATATATTCAGGATGCCCATGATCCGGAGGATAAAGAATTTGAACGCTTCCCTCCTCATGCTATAAAGGGGACCTGGGGTAGCGCAGTAATTGATGAACTAAAGCCTGAACCAGGCGATCCCGTGATCCCTAAAACCCGCTTTAGTGCTTTTTTTAATACAAATCTTGACGAAGTTTTGAGGGCTTACGATCCAGCTGAAGTATGGGTCGTTGGGGTCTGCACCTCTATTTGTGTTATGGATACAGTGGCTGACTTGAGAAATCGGGACTATGTCGTAGTGGTTCCTACCATGTGTGTTGCCGATTTCGACCCTGAGATGCACTCCTTTGCTTTGAAACGGATGGAGAAGACTTATGGTGTAAAAATACTGGTGGAGCTTTCGCTATGATCCATTGGCACCAGTACGAGCCTGTACTTCTCACTGATCTTTATGAGATTACAATGGCGGCAAGTTATTTCAGAGAGGGAAAAGGGGGGGAAGCGACCTTTAGTCTCTACATTCGTGACTGCCCTTCGGTTAGAGGATATTTTGTAGCGGCCGGGTTGGAAAGTTTTCTCAATGTGTTGGAAAATTTTAGGTTTTCCCCTGAGGCTATAGACTACCTTAGATCTCTTGGTAGATTCTCGGAAGATTTTCTCGAATTTTTAAGGAGACTTCGCTTTTCTGGAACTGTAAGGGCCCTTCCTGAGGGAACAATTTTTTTCCCCTACGAGCCAATTATAGAAATTACTGCACCAATTATAGAGGGTCAGTTGCTCGAGTCCCTTTTGATGAACATCTTTCATATAGAAATTCTCATCGCCTCGAAGGCCTCTAGGTGTGTAGAGGTGGCTAAGGGACGAGGACTGGTCGATTTTTCCCTTCGTCGGACTCACGGGGTTGATGCTGCCGTTAAGGTTGCAAGATCCAGTTATCTTGTAGGGTTCCTTGGGACAAGCAATCTCATGGCAGGAAAGCTTTATGACATTCCCGTCTTTGGAACGATGGCTCATTCCTTCGTTATGAGTTTTGAACATGAAATGGATGCCTTCATGGCTTATGCCAAGACCTTTCCTGAAACTACCGTACTCCTTCTGGACACATACGATACCATAAGGGCAGCCCATAAAGCGGTAGAGGTGGCAAGATGGCTTAAGGAAAGGGGAATAAAGCTAAAGGGGGTAAGGCTCGACAGTGGCGATCTTGTGGAGCTTAGCCATCAAGTAAAGGACATTTTGCGGTCCCATGGGTTTGATGACGTGGCCATTATGGCGAGTGGAAGTCTTGATGAATATCGTCTACATGAGCTGTTAGCGAGTGGTGCCTATATTGACGTGGTGGGTATAGGGACTAAGATGGGGGTATCGGCAGATGCTCCCTATCTAGATCTTGCCTATAAACTTGTGGAATATGAAGGGAAACCGGTCCTGAAACTATCACCTGGAAAGCGCTCTCTTGTTTCGCCAAAACAGGTTTTTCGGTACTATGACAAAAATGGCCTGATGGATTACGATGTTCTCACTACATCCTGGGATAGCTCTGAAAGGGGGGAACCTCTTCTTATTGAGGTGGTCCGTGGTGGACGTATTGTAAGAGACCTGGGAGGACTTAAGGTTGCTAGGAGATACTTTCAGGAACAATACAGCCGACTTCCCGAAGATCTTAAAGAGCTGGAACCGACAAGATCCTATAATGTCGTCATAGGAAGGCCACTTCTTGAACTGGAGGAGCGAACGGCTCAGGCGAAGAGAAGCCAGAGTTGATCTGAGATTCTTCCGAGTAGCGGTGTGGGGTTGGGTGCAAACAAAAATTTTAGGAGGAGAAAGATGAGAGGAAGGGCATGGGTTATAATGGCACTTTTTACTACGTTGATTGTTTGGTCTGTTGGAATTAAGGATTCCTTTAGCAAAGGTGAGCCATACAAGGTTGGAGCGATCTTTTCCGTAACCGGTGTAGCATCCTTTCTTGGAGAGCCCGAGAAAAAGACTGCCGAAATGATTCGGGATGCCATAAATGCCAAAGGGGGTATCAATGGTAATAAACTAGAACTCATCATCTATGATGACGAAAGCGATTCGACGAAAGCTATTTTGGCAGCTAAGCGCCTTATCTCTAAGGATGAGGTTTCAGTAATAATTGGGCCGACAAGAAGTGGAGAAAGCCTAGCAGTAGCACCTATTGCGGAAAAGGAACAGGTTCCACTTATTTCCTGTGCCTCCAGTTACAAAATAGTCACTCCACCCGAAGAAAAACGTTGGATTTTTAAAGTAGCGCCGTCAGATAGTCATGTGGTAGAGAAGATTTACGAGTTTATGCGAGAAAAGGGTGTAAAGAAGGTCGCTATTCTTACAGATTCTACAAGCTATGGTGCAAGCGGACGCGAAGAACTTCTAAGATATGCTCCCCATTACGGTATAGAAATAGTTGCCGATGAACGTTACGGGCCAAAGGATACCGATCTTACAGCTCAGTTTACTAAGATTAAAGGGGTAAAACCCGATGCCATAATTAACTGGTCTATTGGTCCTACGCAAATTTTGGCTACCAAAACATGGCGTCAACTTGGTATGGCAGGGACGCTTTTCTTCCAAAGTCATGGCTTTGGAAATAAGAAAAATCTTGAAATGCTTGGAGAAGATGCCGAAGGTCTTTACGTGCCCCTTCCTCCCGTGGTTATAGGTCCAGTTTTACCTGAGGATCATCCTCAGAAAAAGGTCATTATGACCTATACGAAGGAATACGAAAGCAAGTTCAATGAACCGGTATCGTCCTTTGGTGGCCATGCCTGGGATGCTCTCTACCTTGCAATTGATGCCTTGTCTCACGTTGGACCCAATAGAGCCAAGATTAGGGACTATCTTGAAAAGAAGCAAAACTTCATTGGCCAGCTTGGTATCTTTAATTTTTCACCTACAGACCATAACGGCTTAAGCAAAAAAGATCTAATAATGGTTCAGGTGGTAAAGGGTAACTGGACTATCGCAAAGTAGAATCTTCCAATAGGGTCGAGCTCATGCTCGACCCAAGCCTAAAAAAGTAACCTAGGTTTTATTTTCAACCTTAGCAGGATCTTTAGCACATAGGACCTTTTTTAAATTGCTCCCTCCTCAGACCATGTTTTACCATGAGCTTTCTTAGTTGCCTTGTCGTAATGCCTGCAGATTTTGCCGATGCGTTGATATGCCCATTGTTGGCCCGAAGTAGTTTTGTAAGGTAAATCCGCTCTGCATGATCGACGATAATTCGGCGAAATTCAGAGATATTGGGGAATGTGCCCTTTTCTGAGCTCAATAGAGAAAAGGCATCCATGAAGTGTTCATGGCATTTTTTAGCGGAGACTATAATCTCAGAGGGGAAGTTAGAGGGGGTTAAAATGTCATTTGATTCAATAATATAGGCTCTTTCCATTACGTTTTCAAGTTCCCGTATGTTTCCAGGCCAATTATAACGTGTGAAGGCTTCCATAACTTCGGGGGCAACAGCCCTAATATTTCTATGATGCCTTCTATTGAGCTTTTCAAGAATGATTTCAACAAGAAGAGGAATATCTTCCTTTCTTTCCCTAAGAGGTGGAACGAAAATAGGAAAGACATTTAGGCGGTAAAAAAGATCCTGTCTGAAGCATCCCTGATCGACTAAGGCTTTCAAATTCACGTTTGCGGCTGCAATAACTCTTACATCCGTCTGAAGGGGGTTATCCCCCCCTACACGATAGAATATTCCTTCTTGGAGGACCTGAAGGAGCTTGATTTGAACAGGCAGAGTGATGGTTCCTATTTCATCAAGAAATATGGTTCCACCGTTGGCTATTTCGAACTTTCCAAGCTTTCTTCTCACAGCTCCGGTGAAGGCACCCTTTTCGTGGCCAAAGAACTCGCTTTCTATAAGGCCTTCTGGGATTGCTCCGCAGTGGACCGGGATAAAGGGTTTGTCAGCTCGGTGACTGTGTTCGTGGATAAGTTTTGCGAGCATGTTTTTTCCTGTTCCTGTCTCACCCGTGAGAAGAACTGTTGCGTCGGTTGGAGCAACCCTTTTGATGTCATCAAAGACTTTTCGCATAAGGGGGCTTTCGGTGCGCACAAGGTGTGAAACGGTGACCTTCCAGAAGTGTTCTCCAGGGGATTTTGAAATCCCCTCTTCCGTTATAACCTTGAGAGAGTCTATAAGATGTTTAAATTTGGTTGGCTCAATAGGGTAAGTGATATAGAGATTGGCTCCATTCTTTAAGGCCTTTGTAGCTTCGGAGAGCCTTTCGCTAGATACCATCGCCACAAGAGGTATGTTTCCTATCTTCTCCTTAATGTGTTTGACCTCTTCCCCGATTTTTGATGAAGCAATGTTCTTTCCTTGCTTAAAGATCTCTAGATCTAAGAAGATGATCCCAAACTGGGAAAGGGATTTATTTATATTGAGTGTTTCAACTGATGCCTTTTCTAGATGCCAGTTTTGTCCAAGATTTTGACGAAGGCTTTTAAAAACCTCGTCCTGTTTAGTAATTACTAGGGCTGATTTCATATATTGACCTGTCCATCCTTTTATTAAAGCTTCGCTAACTCCGAGAGCTTGTTTAAACCAGGCTGAGGATTACCATATTTTTCAAAAGATCAAGAAGTAAAATCGACAGTGTTGCCAGAAGATGATAAAAAGGTTCTTTCACACTCTCAGGAGAATAGGAGGAAAAGGAAGATGGCATTTACTGTAGGAATTTCTCGATATGAAAGGCCCTATGAATCCCTTAGGATTGCAGTAGAACGAGCGGGAGGGCTTCCGAAGATCAGTCCAGGATCTCGAGTTTTTATAAAACCTAACATTGTAACCTGGGTGCCTGGGGGAGTTTTCCCTAAATGGGGAGTGATAACCACTTCTCGTATAGTCGAGGACGTAGTTAGGATACTGAAGGAAGGGGGCTTTGAGCACATTAAGATTGGAGAGGGCATTGTTTATGGCGGTTTGCTAAGGGATGGAATTACTAAAGAGGCTTTCCAGACTCTTGGTTATTACCATCTTAAAAGGCGGTATGGTATTGAAACTATTGATCTATTTGAGGGTCCCTTCAAAAGGGTTCAGATAGCCGATGGTATAAGTCTAAACTTTAGTGTCGAAGCTCTCGAAAGCGATCTTATCGTTGATATTCCCGTGCTAAAGACTCACGCTCAAACGGTTGTAAGCCTTGGCATCAAAAATCTTAAAGGACTTATCGATATCCCTTCCAGGAAAAGGTGCCATTCGAAGAATGGTAAAGGGGATCTCCATTTTTACGTTGGAAGACTGTTTATTGGTCTTCCGCCAATATGGACTGTGATAGATGGAATCTTTAGCAATGAACGAGGTCCTGGCTTTGATGGGACGGCGAGGCGAACTAATTTAATAATTGTCTCCCATGATGTCTTTTCTGCCGATAAGGTTGGTTCTACAATTCTTGGTTATCCACCTTCCGATGTACCCCATCTTGTCCATGCTTCTAAAGTTCTAGGGCGACCTATTGACTTATCAGATGTTCAAGTTGTGGGAGAGGATCTAAATAACCTTATTAGTTTTCATAAATATTCCTTTGATTATAATAGGGACAATTCCCTTCCTGCTGTTATGGACAGGATGGGCATTCGAGGCCTTTCCTATTGGAAGTATGATGAAACTTTATGCACCTACTGCTCCTTTTTAAATGGCGCAATTCTTACCGCTATTGCGAAAGCCTGGGCCGGAACACCTTGGGATGAAGTAGAGGTCCTTACGGGAAAGGTTATGAAACCGTCGGGCACTAAAAAACATACAATTCTTCTTGGAAAATGTATGAGTAGGCTACACAGAAACAACTCGACTATTAGCCATCCTATTTTTGTAAAGGGATGTCCCCCTAAACCTGATGAAGTGGTTAAAGCCTTTAGGGAAGTAGGCATCCATTTGGATGGAGCTCTATTGGAACATCCTGAAGGTTACGTCTCAAGGTTTTTGAAAAAATATGAGGGAAGGGAGGATTTTAGCGAAGAATTTTTTAGGATCGATTAATTCTTCTGGCGATCCCTCTTTCCCTCTATTATTAGGACCTTTAGTCCTTTGGGCTAGAGTGTTCCTCTGTCTTATCTATAGAGATACCGCAAAAGTTAGCTATTTCAACTACATGAGAAGAAAGTAGTCCGCTCTGGGTATTTAATTCCTTAGAGACTGCGGCAAGCTCTTCCGCTTGAGAAGCATTGTCTTGAACAACCTGATTTAGTTCATTTATGCCATGGTTTAGCTGTTCTATACCTTTACTTTGCCCTTCGGCCGCATCTCTGATTTCTCTTATCAAGTCCGTAACCTTTTTAGCATTTTCACCCATCTGATAGAACAATCTAAGACTTTCTTGTGTAAGGTTATTAACCTGTTCTACAGCTTCGACAATCGTCTTTATGACCTGTTGGGTTTCTTTGGAAGCCTCACCGGCTCTCATGGCGAGACTGCGAACCTCCTCTGCCACGACGGCAAAACCAGCTCCGGCTTCACCTGCTCTAGCTGCTTCCACGGCTGCATTTAGGGCAAGAAGATTTGTCTGAAAGGCTATCTCGTCTATATGTTTTATTATTCTCATGACCGATTCGCTGTTAGCTACAACATGTTTAAGAGCTTCTGCAGTTTGTTTTAAGGCCTTATGACTTGCCCTCATGCCCTCTGCTGTAATGACTGAGAGTTTGTCGAGTTGTTTAAGGTTTTCCGTGGTAAGAAGAATTTGAGAGGACATCTCTTCCGATGCAGCACTGCTTTCTTCAATGGCGGCAGCCTGTCTGGAAGCTCCATCGGCGAGATTGGAACTTGCGATCGATAGTTGAGCTGAACCACTTCGGATCTCCCTAGATATTTCGATCAATTCCTTTAAATTCGTCTGAAGGCTTTTGGTTACATGTCGATACGCCCATAGGGAAAATAGAATAATACATACGCTTACAAGTAGACCAACTCCTGAAAAGGCAAAAAAAGTATTTGACGCCTTTTTGGCGATTCGATCGGAATTGGAGGTGGCATTTTTAGATGCCATCTGGATGATTTCATCCATTTCGACAATAAGATCGGTCCAGACTTTTAAAAACTCCTTTGAGTCCACGGAGAAAGTGCTACTTTGGACCTCCTTAAATAATCTCCTCGATAGGGCTTCTGCCGCTGAGAAGGTGCCTCCCGACACAACGGTTTGAAACTTCGATAGGACTTCCCCAGGAAGCGTAAGAAGTGGTGAACGGACTAAGGATTCAATATTTCCAAACCAGATGACGAGTTGGTTAAACTCCTCATCGGAGATGGCTTTACCTCTTGTGATGAGATTAGATACAAAGCCTCGAAGTTTTCCTGCATTTTCCTTTATAAGTTCTAAGATTTGTAGGCTTACCATGGTCTTTCCAACACCGCCTGTGGTCTTTCCTCTAGATACAGCATTTTCAACGACCAGGAGACGGTCAACCAGATTGGTATAGCGGGAAAATAGTGTTTTCGCGTCTTTCTTACTATCTACATCCGATCGAAGAGACTCTAGGAGCTTAGGGATCTCTAAGGCACCTTTTATGGCTTCCTCTGAGTCGATTTTTGCCTTTGAGAGGGCTAAGATAAAATGTTTAAGCCTTTCATCGGTTGCGGATCTTACCGATTTTAATTCATCGGAGGGAATACTCCCATTTAAGAACATTAAACTCGTCTCTCTTTCTCTCTGTAAGAATGAGATGAGCCTAGAGGCTTTATCCATTAGGTTCATATTAATAATTTGTATTTTGGCGATATCGTATTCTCCCTTTACATTGTAGATTACCCACAGACCACTTATTATAAAGGCACATATGGGTACAAGAGCTATCAAACCGATGAGATGTCTTAGGTTCATGGAGATTCTCCTTCTAGCAATGTTTCGGGATCTATTCTAGGAAGGATTAATACAAAGGATTCTTTTATCACCTACCTTTTGAATAGACAAGAGTCTGGGTAAATTTTTGAAGAAACACCTATTTGAGGTCTGGTGAAAAGAGTAGGGCAGCAGATATTGGGCCCCACTCTTTTTGTGTAAGGGGTTTGTAGAGACCTATGTTAGGAAGAACGTCTTGTAGAAACTAAAAGCTCTTTTCAGTAATTTTTCCCAACCAAAAGGAGGGGTGTGCCATTCGGGATTTTCCGGGAACCATTCCTTTACCATTTCTTGAGATACTTCAATGTGGAACTGAAGGCCATATAACTTGGAGTCTACGCAAAAAGCCTGATTAGGATAGGTATCGGTTGATGCAAGAAGTGTTGCCCCCTCTGGAAGATCGAAGGTATCGCCGTGCCATTGAAAAGCATATAGATCCTCTTCGCCTTCAAAAAGCTTTCCAAAAAGTGGATCCTTCAAACCTGCTTCCGTAGGGTGAATAATATACCAGCCTACTTCCTTACCCTTGTCACCCTTATAGACCCTTGCTCCAAAGACGTGGGCAAGCATTTGAGCCCCGAGGCAAACCCCCAATATTTTGCCTCCAATCTTTGCAAACTCCTCCATAAACTTCATCTCTTTTGTCAAGAATGGGTATTGGTCGGCTTCATAAACACCCATAAACCCTCCCATCACAACAAGATGGGAAAACAGTTCAGGATGTCCAAGTTCATCCTTTGTTTCATAAACATTGTGAACAAGGAAAGGGAAACTGTTTTGTTGTAAAAACCACTCTATAGTTCCAGCTCCTTCATTGGGAAGATGTTGTATAATCAATACCTTACCCATGTAACCCCTCTCCATTCTATAGAGCCTCTAATCCCTGTTCTCCTGTTCTTATTCTTACGGCGTTTTCTACAGGTAGGACAAAGATCTTTCCATCTCCCACATTTCCTGTTGAAGCTGTCTTCTGGATTATCTCTATAACTTTATCTACGAGATCCTCTGTTATGATGATCTCTATTTTAATCTTTGGCAGAAACCTAACTTCCCTCTTTTCCCCTCGATACACCTCGAGGTATCCTCCCTGTTTGCCAAAACCTTTAACTTCAGTGATAGTCATGCCATGAATACCAAAGTTAGTTAGAGCCTTGGATACTTCTTCAAGCATGAAAGGACGGATGATAGCTTCAATCTTTTTCATAGGATTGCTCCTTAAATGTGAAGGTTATAACCTTTTTCTCCATGTAAGGATTCATCGAGTCCTACCAGCTCATCTTCGGGTCTTACTCGAAGTCCTAGGGTGGACTTTATGATAAGTAGAATAATGAGAGAAACGATAGCACAGTAGGCACCCACTACTACAACGCTTAATAATTGGACCCAAAGCTGGGAAGGATTGCCGTAAAGAAGCCCTGCTGCGTTGTTTATAGATGGATCGGCAAATATTCCGGTGAGAAGGCAACCAAGGATTCCCGCAACACCATGGATGCCAAATACGTCTAGACTGTCGTCATATCCGAATTGCGGCTTAAGGTAGGTAACGGCTAGATAGGGTATTATACCGGAGAGCACGCCTATGACAATCGCACCAATGGTGTTGACAAAACCCGCTGCAGGCGTGATGGCCACAAGACCTGCTACTGCTCCTGAGGCGAAACCAAGGAGAGTGGGCTTTCCCTGAACTAACCATTCAAAAAGGAGCCAGCTGACAGCTCCAAGGGCTGCTGCAGTGTTAGTGTTAAGAAAAGCCTGGGCTGCAAGCCCACTGGCAGATAAGGCAGATCCAGCATTAAATCCAAACCACCCAAACCACAAAAGTCCCGTTCCAAGAATTACCATTGTGAGATTATGGGGCATAAGAAAGGGCATTCGGCGCTTTCCCATAACAAGGACCCCGACAAGAGCAGCTATGCCTGCATTGATATGGACAACCGTTCCCCCTGCAAAATCAAGGGCTGAAAGTTTAGCAAGAAAACCACCACCCCAAACCCAATGGGCGACGGGAGCATATACAAAGGTAAACCACAAGATCGAAAAGACAAACCAGGCAGAAAATTTCATCCTTTCAATGTAAGCGCCGGAGATTAGGGCCACCGTTATAGCAGCGAAGGTGAGCTGAAAAACAATAAATAGATTTTCGGTAATGGATGAGGCACTCGTGGCGGGAAGGTCTTTGGGAAGTTTACTCAGGATGAATTTTCCAGGATTGCCTATTACCCCGTAAATGTCTTCCCCAAAGGCCATTCCATACCCGTAAATAACCCAGAGGATGCTAGCCAGAGCATAGGCTATGAGACTCATGCCCATAGTATTTAGGACATCCTTCCTCTTTGAAAGACCACCATAAAAGAGAGCAAGCCCCGGGAGAGTCATGATCATAACAAAGGCCGAGGACGTTAAAAGCCATGCTATATCGCCCTGATTGAGCCCCTCTGAGGCAAAACTGGTTCGAGGTAGTCCAAAAAACCAGATTCCAATTGCTAAACTCAAAAACCTCCTGCTCATAAGGCCCCCCTGTCTGTGTAAAATTTATTAACTATAAGTTCAATAAGGCATTAACAGACTAGGGCAAAAAGTGTGCCATTTTGGAATAGATCTAGAAATCAGCAATAGGGGATTCTTGAGGGATGCACAATTTTGTAAGGTTAAGGGAAGGTTTCACTTCCAGTGAACAGTTTTGTTTCTCTTTGGTGGGTAATCCCTTAAAAACTATAATCTAGGAAACTTCACCCGTCTCCGTATTCTATCCTTGCCAAGTTGTGGATCTCTGTCCTAAAGTGCTTCATTCTTTCCTTCGTTCCAGGATAGTAGACTCTATTCGACAGAAGTATAACGGAGAATCCATCGCTTAGATCAAGCCAAAATGATGTGCCCGTAAAACCTAGATGTCCAATACTTTTTGGCGAAAATAATTTTCCTGTCGTCGAGTCCTTAGGAGAAGGAGTATCGAAGCCTAGCGCCCATGTAGAATTTGGGACCTCTTTACAGCGTTCCCAAAATCGTCTCACCACTCCTTGCCTTATGAAAAGTGAGGATCTCTTGTTTTTCCATGCCATAAATAGTTCAACAAGCCAGCTTCTTACAGCTTCCGCCGTTCCGAATAGACCAGCATGGCCTGCAACTCCTCCCATAGCAAAACAGTTTTCGTCATGGACTTCTCCCTTTAGCCACCTTCTCCGCCAGGAGCACCAACCTGTAGATACGATCTTTTGAGGTGAGCCCTTTGGGACGTCATTTAAACTAGGCTTAGGCTCCCTTGTTGGGAGATAGAGAAGGCTTATTGGTAGGGATCTCGATAAATCTTCCCAGAAACTATCTAAGGCCATTCCTGTAAGGTCTTCTAAAATAAAACCCAAAAGAATGTATCCAAGATCGCTATATCTTGATCCCCTTAGGGGCTCAAAAATTGGAGGAGTTTCTAGAAGTAGCTTTAATAGATACTCCTTCTTGTTTTTCGAGGAATCCTTGAGCGGTAAAGGATCTTCTATCTTGGCCAATTCACGGTAGAAGGGTTCGTAATCTTTCCACCCACCGGCATGACTTAAGATAGCCCAAATCGGTAAATCCCTTAATTTTGGATGGATCCATCTTCGAGGAAAAAAGTAATGTAAAGGATCACTTAGATCCAAGATGCCATCGGAACATAACTTCATAAAGCCTGTTGCGGTCACAATTGGCTTTGTAAGGGAAGCAAGGTCGAAGAGGTGACAATTAGTTATAATATCTCCTTTTTCCTCTTCCTTCCCAAGATAGGCTTCAAAAAGGATCCGATCCTCAAGCGACACTATCATGGCAACGGCTGTGAAAAGTTTTTCTTCTAGGGCTTTTTTCAGGAAGGAATAAACTCTACCTCGACTATGTTGCCTCTCCATTTATATAAACCTATATGGAAACTTCTACCAATGGGTGACAAAGTAGAGGCCGTATTTATTAAGGCCAATCACAGGGAAGATAAGCGTTCTATTGACTCCTTTTGTCTCAAAGACCGCATCGGTCGCTTCGTAGGCTAAATACCAACCAAGAAGTATTTGGGAAAAATAATGATAGCTATCATTTAACCTTGAAAAGGCTGCTGCCAAGGATCCTCCGTAGAAGGCATACTTTGCGAGGGAAGCCTCCTGAGTCTTAGCCAATACAAGAAAGGGAACAGCCCCAAAGAAGGCGTGTCCACTAACACCGTTAGAGTCCCCAAAAAGATCCCACGAAGATCCATGCTTATCTTGGCCGGGCCTACTTGCTCCGGTGACACGCTGCATGACAAAGACTGGAAGGCCCCCGACTAGATAGGATCTCAATGTTTTAGCGCCCAGGTTGCCTAAATAACTCCTATCATCAAATAGAGACAGACTTGCTAGGAGGGCAGAGCTAGGCATAAGATATTTCCACTCTCCAAGGAGTCTCGCCTTTTTCGAAAAGGCATCTGTCATAGAACTTCTTATCTTGGTTTGGTAAAGGCTCTGGATTTCTTCATCGCAGGGTGTATTGGCCATAAGGGCTCCCAGACTAAAAACTATGCCAGTCCTAACCAACCTATCTTTTGAGTAAAAATTGTTATAATCCTTTGCGACCTTTGTTACAAACCCCTTAAGCCGACCTCCCCTATCCTCTAGATAAACACCATCCCCATAGCAGGGAATACACCCTGCCCATGCCAATACGAACCCTGAGATAATCTTAAATATCTTACCCATAGAGGGATTATACCCCATGTTTTTTAAGAGGGGCTATTCTACAGGCAATACCCCTCATATTGCACGTTCCAAAGGTTTGTCCCGGCTCTAGAGCGGAAGTGAGCATGTTGTAGTTCGCGATCTTCCATCCATATTCTCTTTCGGCTTCGAGCTCAGGAAACCACCATCCGTAAGATGCCACGACGACTAGGGGATGAACCGAGTCGGTAAGCTCCGCAGTCTGAATAATCCTTTTCCCATTTCGGGTTTCCACAATAACTTCATCACCATCCTGTATCCCGTAGCGACTTGCGGTTTCGGGGTTGATTTTTACATAGGGGCGGTCACTTAATTTCCGAAGCCCCGAAATCCATCGGTAGGATGAATGGAGGTAGAATTTATCCTTTGCACTTGTCAATAGAAGGGGGAATGAGGCATCGAGTGTATCAGGAAGATCTCTAGCATCTGGAAGAGGCTTAGCTCCCCATTTAGAGGCCTGAGGCATTACGAGTTCAACTTTTCCGCTTGGAGTTTTGAAACCATCGTTTCGGTACTTAAGAAATTTATCCTCCCCTGCAAGGTATCCCCTTTCGGCAAACTCTCGATAGGTGAGCCCAGTTGGCTTGAGAACTTCTTCTAGAAGTTCTTCGTAGTTGTCATACCATTCCGATGGATCGGTTATAAGTTTTCCAAGTTCGTTTAGGATCTTCATGTCCGGCCAACATTCTAGAGGTGGATCCACTACTTTGGGGCGAGCCAGTATGTAACCGTGTCCAAGGCCGTAATGGCCGATGTCGTTAAATTCAAACTGGGTTGCAGCAGGAAGGACTATATCGGCGTAGAGAGCCGTGGGCGTTAAAAAGACGTCGGACACCACGAGGAAATCAAGGGATTTTAAGGTCTTCTCGGTTAATTCGCTATCTGCCCAGGTTATGAGTGGATTTGTGCATTGCATATAGACGGCTCGCACTTCATAGGGCTTACCTTCGAGCACGGCTCTTCGGAAGAAGGCAGGTGGAACTGTCATGAGTTTCGGGATAGTGCCGAAGTGAGCATGGATCATCTCTTTTGGTTTTTCTGGGATCTTTGATGCTCTGACAAATTTTCCAAGTGGCGTTATGGGAGGATCAAGGGGTTGAATATTTCCTCCAGGAATATCCAGGTTGCCACATATGGCCATCAGAGCAATAAGGCTTCTTACGGTATCGAAATTGTTACGGTTCTGTTCTATAGCATTTCCCCAGTGGATCGCTGCAGGTTTAGATGTAGCGTAGAGCCTCGCTGTTTCGATAATTTGCTCTGAAGGAACCCAAGTAATACTGGAGATCTCCTCTAAAGAATAGGATTTGACATGATCTGAAAACGCTTCAAAGCCCTTTACCCATTGTTTTACAAAATCTTCGTCATAGAGTTTTTCCTCGACAATGACACGGTAAATACCTAAAGCTAGAGCTGTGTCCGAGCCTGGGCGGAGTTGAAGATGGATTTTAGAACGCTTGGACATATCTGTCTTTCGAGGATCTACGGTCACAAGGGGGGTGCCCTCTCTAAGTTGCTCGAGCAAAAGCTTTCCTGTAGCCCCTTCTTCGTTTGTCGCCATCGGATTGCTTCCCCAAAGAACTATCAGGCGGCTTTTATGGCGAAAATCCACAACGGGGTAAAAACCGCATAGGTGAAGACCTGTAATTTCCCGGGGCGCATGGCATACGTCCTGGACAGCTACAACATTTGGTGAACCAAAGAGATTAGCAAGCCGTATCAAGACAAAATGTTCAAGTCCCTTGGGCATACCCTGGCAGAAACAAACCGATCTTGCTCCATAGCGATCCTTTATCTCGAGAAATTTGTCGGAGATGATTTTTAATGCCTCTTCCCAGCTTATTTGTTTCCACCGATTTGCACCTCGTTTATCGATTCTCCTCATGGGAAACCGCAATCGCTTAGGATGTTGAAGTTTTTCTATGGATGCGATCCCCTTGGGGCAGATGTAGCCCCTACTAAGAGGTGCCTCCGGGTTTCCTCTAATGCCTACAATCTCCCCCTTTTTCAACCTTACTATTAGTCCACATCCTCCGTGATCCATACGGCTGCAGTGGGTGCGTATCTCTTCAAAATTTTGTTCTTCTCTCATAGGCTTCCCCTTTTGAGTGATTTTCCCAAGGACCAATGAAGAGGAGCAAATTTTATACTTCCGTCCCTATCACAGTAGTAAAGTCCCCCTTCGGAAAGACCCTTGTAAAAGAGCTTTCTTGTTATCATAACATTCCTTCGACAGTAGTCGACGAGATCATCCCATCTACCCTCCCGGAACCATTGGACAGCTTGAATCCCGTTGGCTGTTTTTTGCTCCTTTATATTCACAGAGGCGAGGTGTTCAAGACTTATTCGACGTCCAATGCTAAGGTAGACATCTTTCAGGATGTCCAACGTGGGAAGGTGCTTTCGTAGGTCGACATCGGTGTAATAGGAGAGCACCCTATAGTCAAAATCTAATATATTAAAGCCCACAATTAGATCGTATTCGGTAAGCTGTCTAATAAGTCTTTCCATCTCATCTTCGGGGTAAATAATAAAACCGTCTTTTAACTCGTCATAGACCACGGCCACAGAGACCTTCATGAGGTGGGTATTATGCCAGCCTCCAACTTCATGGGCTAAAAACTGGGTTTCTAGATTCATAAAGGCGATACGAGTTTCAGTTTCTTCGGATTTTTCCTTGGTAACCTCCTTGTCTTCCACCAAAATCACTGGGTTAATGGAGGTCAGGGAAACTGGTTGGAGGAGAGTTTGAGCGATCTTCTTTGCCGCTTCCTTATCTAGCGGTTTATTCCCGGAACCACATCTTGGAGAGTGGATACAGCTTGGGCAGCCCTTAAGGCAGCTACAGGATTCAAGAAGTTGTCTTACCTTGTCGAGGAGAGGTTCTATCATATCAAAGGCCTTTTCGCAAATACCTATCCCACCTTCATAACCATCGTAAATGAAGATGGCGCTCCTTCCAACTTCCGGATGGAGTGGATAGGCGATACCCCCTATATCACCACGGTCGCAGAGAATAAGGAGGGGGAACATACTTATGATGGCGTGTTCCAAGGCGTGGATTCCCCCCATAAAGTGGAGCTCTAGCTTTCTAACCATTTCTTGAATCGAAGGATCAATCTCAATCCAGAACCCTAGGGTTTCGTAATGTTGAGGAGGGAGATCGAGGGGCTCTTGACCAATTATCTCAAGACTTTTTACGGACTTTTTTTCATAGCCGGTTATCTGTTCCTTAATTCTGAGTCTACCGAGTCTAAGGTTGAAATTGTGGATCCTTTTGTATTTAAGGACTTCAAGGATTCTTGTCTCTTTTATAGAGCTTGCCATTGTAAAGTATTCCCCTGAAAAGGGGGAAACGACTATTCGACGTCGAAGAAGGTCAAATTCCGTAACTTCGTATGTTTCCCCGAGATGAAGATAGATAGCCCCAGGGTGACACTCCCTGAAGGCTCTAACTCCGTCAATAAAACCGATAGGTAGAAGTCTATCCTTCTCGAGATCTTTGAGAAATATGGTAAATCCCCTTCCGGTTTGACGTATATCTACAAAACGGTGGGGATAGGAACTGGTTGCAACCCATGTCCCATCTTTACTGTAGAATACCTTTCCTACAGCCTTTAGGGAACTTAGATGTTCAGTCCAGTGGGGATTCCTTTCGAGCTCCCTTGGCTGAATTGGATATTCTGCTGCGGCACACAGGAGATGATCCGATAGTATATGGGGATTTTTCGCATCGGCTACGGCCACTTCAGTTTTTCCGAAGAGAAGGTGTTCCGGATGGGTTATAATGTATTGATCTAGGGCATCGGCCTGGGGGATTAAAACTATTGCCGATTCTTGACCAGCTCTTCCTACGCGTCCTGCCCTTTGCCATGTACTCATAATTGTTCCGGGATATCCAACTAGCACACAAACATCTAAATTCCCGATGTCAACGCCGAGTTCCATTGCACTTGTGCTGATGATACCTCTTAGTCCATTCTTTTGTGAAAACCTCTGTTCTATCTCACGTCGATCTGAGGGTAGGAGGCCAGCCCGATAGGAGCTTATGTGTTTAGCCAGATGGGGGAATCGCTGTTTCATAGTCAAGAAGATAAGTTCGGTCATCCGCCTTGATCGGGTAAAGACAATTGTTTTAAGATTTTCAGAAACGGCTTCCGCGAGAATCCATGAGGCCGTAAGAGATAGGGGGAAATCGCTTTTTAAAAATAGAAAGTGGCGAGGTGGTAAAGGCGCCGATGAGGTATCTACAAGGATCATCTCTTCCTCTGGAATACCTGTCAGTTGGGATGAGAGCTCTAGAGGATTTCCTATTGTTGCCGAAAGTAAAACAAACTTTAGATCGCCTTTATTAACCTGGGAGCTTTTGTAAAAATTCTGGACTCTCCAGAGTCTTCTCAGGATTTGAGCCACATGACTTCCTAGCACACCCCGATAAGTGTGGATCTCGTCTAGCACCACTAAGCAAAGATCTTCCCACAGTCTTTGCCATTTAGTGTGGTAAGGAAGAAGGGCACAGTGCAACATATCTGGGTTAGTTATGATGATAGAGGGACAGGAGTCTCTTATGGATATTCGTTCCTTTGGTGATGTATCTCCATCATAGACTGCTACTTTAACATCGGGGAAAATAGATGAGAAGAAAGTGGATGCTGCATCGAGCTGATCTCTACTTAAAGCCTTTATGGGGAATACAAAGAGGGCCTTTGAGTTAGGGTTCTCAATGAGAGCTTCAGAGAAGGCTAGGTAGTATATGAGAGATTTTCCACTCGCCATGGGGGTCGAGACAACAACATGTTTCCCTGATCGGATGGCCTTTAGAGCCAACGCCTGGTGGGTATAAAGGCCTCTAAAGGAATGCATTCTAACAAGGTTTACTCCACTCCCGGTTAGGGCTTTTTGTTGTATTAACTTCGAGAGGCCTTCGGAGACTGCGGTTTCAATGGGAGCTATGACTGGGTCTTTGGGATCAAGGACTGCGTGGTGAAGAATATCCCATCTCTCTTCTCTAGGGTTTTTTAGACGTTTTATAAACTGTTGAATTGCCATTTTGGATCCCTGAGTTTATACTTAGCGAGAATTCGTATAGTCTCTTTATTCTGAAAAACCATCAAAAAATACAATATGATCAAAAACAGCATGGAGGCAAGTCATGAAGCCTGAGGAATTGGTAAAAAATGTGGTATGGTTTGGTCATGATGCTATATGCATAAAGGGATCCCAAAGGGTATTCTTTGATCCTTACGAACTTCCTGGGTCGGCTCCAAAGGCTGATATAATTCTAATAAGTCACGAACACTTCGATCACTGCTCTCCCCAGGATGTTGAAAAGATTAAAAAACCTGATACCATCATAATCACGGATAAGATGTCGGCAAAAAAGCTCTCTGGCGATGTAAGAACCGTTAAGCCTGGTGATAAGCTAACGGTAAAGGGTGTTACTGTCGAGGTATATCCGGCCTACAATGTGAATAAACAATTCCATCCTGCCTCTGCTGGAATGCTTTCCTTCGTTGTTGAAATGGATGGGGTTCGCTATTACCATGCGGGAGATACGGATTTCATTCCTGAGATGAAAAATCTCAAAGTCGATGTGGCCTTTCTCCCCGTGTCGGGAACATATGTTATGACGGCTGAAGAGGCCGTTGAAGCGGCTCGAGCTATAAAGCCTAAGATTGCTGTTCCGATGCATTATGGGGCTATTGTTGGGTCCTTAAGGGATGCCCAAAACTTTGCAAAGGCCCTGGAAGGGGAAGTACCTGTTGTTATTTTAAATAAAGCGGGATAGTCTTATGATCGCCTCCTATCGAATCTCCTATGAAAAGGGGGAGTTACAGGAAAGGATTAAGAGGGCCCTTTCCTGGATGGGTAAGTGTACCCTATGCCCCCGAATGTGTAAGGTCAATAGGCTCCAGAACGAGGCTGGTAGGTGTCTCATCGGAAGATATGCGGTGGTAGCGAGTTATGGTCCCCATTTTGGGGAAGAATCTCCTCTCGTAGGTCGGAAGGGCTCAGGGACAATATTCTTTGCAGGTTGCAATCTGGGGTGTATCTTCTGTCAGAATTACGATATAAGTCATACAAACCACGGCTATGTGGTATTCCCTGTTCAGCTTGCCGAGATTATGATGGAACTTCAGCGTATGGGATGTCACAACATAAATTTTGTGACTCCAAGTCATATTGTACCTCAGATCCTCGAAAGTCTTCCCTATGCCATAGGCAAGGGGCTTGAAGTTCCCCTTGTCTATAATTCAAGCGGTTACGATAGGGTATCGGCTCTTAAGCTTTTAGAGGGAATAGTGGATATCTATATGCCCGACTTTAAGTTTTGGGATCCCCTTCTTGCCAAAAAGTGGTGCGATGCGGAGGATTATCCTGAGCGTGCAAGGGCCGCCTTAAAGGAGATGCACAAACAGGTGGGAGACCTTATTATCGAGGATGGCCTCGCTAAGCGGGGGCTTTTGGTGAGGCATCTTGTAATGCCTGGTTTTGTTGAGGATACGAGAAAAATACTTAGGTTTATCGCTCAAGAGATTTCTCCAAACACCTACGTAAACATTATGAACCAATATCGTCCTATGGGAGAGCTCTTTGAGGAGAGGGACTGGGACGAGGTGGATAGGAATCTCCTTAGAATGCTTAGGCACGAAGAATACTTAGCAGCCTTAAAGATAGCTCAGGAACTGGGGCTTTCTAGAATTGATGATCGGCGGAGTTTTTTGAAGTGGCTCTTTCTAGAACGTTAAAAATTCCCTATAGACACATCTTTGCCATAGGAGATATCCACGGCCATGTGAAAAAGCTTAAGAAATTACTGGCCGAAATTCCCTACGATTTGAGTCAGGATATTTTAATCTTTCTGGGAGATTATATCGATCGAGGTCCTGCGTCAAAGTTTGTTGTCGAAACCGTTATGGATCTATGGCGCCGAAGCGAACGAGTAATATGTCTTCGGGGAAATCACGAACAGATGTTTTTAGACTTTCTTAGGAGATCTGATACACTTCTTTTCCTTTTAAACGGAGGAAAATCTACACTTGAAAGTTATGGATATGAAGAAGATCTAGAGGGGCATTATAGAGTCTATGTTCCTTTTAGCCATGTCGATTTTTTCCGATCACTTCCTTGCTTAGTGGAGATTGATCAGTATGTCTTTGTCCATGGAGGGCTTCGACCCAATCTATCTTTAGATGAACAGACCGAAGAGGATCTTCTATGGATTAGGCATGAATTTATCTTTTCTCGAATTGAACTTGGGAAAAGAGTTGTATTTGGTCATACCCCCTTTTATGAACCCCTTGTCATGGAAGACAAAATCGGTATTGACACGGGAGCTGGCTATGGACGAAAACTTACCTGTATTCAGCTTCCGGAGGAGATTTTCTATTTTGCCTGGTAGGTAGCCTAAACCTCTTTGAGGGTATAGAATATGGCAAAGATTGATGCCTTCTTTAAGCTTATGCATGACTATGGGGCTTCAGATCTTCACATGGTTGCAGGCCAGCAACCGGTTCTTCGCATCCATGGCGATCTCGAACGGGTGAAATACAAAGTCCTTGACAACGATGATCTTAGAACCATGCTCTACGAGATTACGCCTGAGGAGAAAATAAAGGAGTTTGAAGAAACAGGCGATGTAGATTTTGCCTACGAAATCCCGGGACTTGGTCGTTACAGAGCTAATTACTTCATGCAGAAAAACGGTATTGGAGCGGTTTTTAGAGAAATACCCCAAGAGATCAAAACTATTGATCAACTGGGGCTTCCAACCATCCTAAAGCGGCTCGCTCTTCTTCCTCGAGGACTTGTATTGGTAACGGGTCCTACGGGAAGCGGCAAATCAACCACTTTGGCGGCGATTATCGATGAGGCTAATAGGCAACGAAAGGATCATATTATCACTATTGAGGATCCCATAGAGTTTGTCCACAAGAGTAAAAACTGTATTGTGAACCATAGGGAAGTTGGGACTCATACACAATCCTTTGCTAAAGCCCTTCGTGCCGCACTTCGTGAGGACCCGGACATCATACTTGTAGGTGAAATGAGAGACCTTGAAACTATGAGGCTTGCCATAGAGGCTGCGGCGACGGGACACCTTGTCTTCTCTACACTTCATACCGAATATGCCTCTAAGACGGTAAACAGAATCATAGAAGTGTTTCCCACAGATGAGCAAGAGCAGATACGGCACATGCTTGCCGATGCTCTTCGAGCCGTTATATCTCAGACGTTACTAAAAAGGACGGACAAGCCTGGTCGTGTTGCTGCACTCGAAATTCTCATAGCGACTCATGGTGTAAGGGCTATGATTCGGGAAAAGAAGACCCAACATCTCCTCTCGGCCATCCAAACCGGTAAGAAATATGGGATGCAGAGTCTGGACGATTCCATAATGGAGCATCTTCAGGCGGGACGTGTTTCTCCTCAGGAGGCCTATATGAAGTGTTCTAATAAGGAGATCTTCCGTCCCTTCCTTACCGATGCTCCCATAGATTTTACGGAAGTTGTATAGAAAGTGTGGGAGAGTTATGAAGAAGGAAGACTTAGATTTTTTACTTTCTAAGATTTTGGATGAATATCCACACCTTTCGGATATAAACTTTACCGTTGGTCATCCTCCCCAGGCGGAAGTTCATGGGGTGCTTAGACCAGTCCTTTTTGAGTTTGGTATCAGGGAGCTCATCCCGTATCATACCGAGCAGATCGCTTTAGCCCTTATGGGAGGGAATCGTCGTCTGATTAGTCATCTCCTCCGTTATGGTTATACTGACCTTTCCTACTATGTTCCAGGAAGGGCTAGGTTCCGAGTAAATATATTCTCTCAACAGGGGAATATCTCTATAGTCATGAGGCAGCTACCCACCAGAGTCCCCTCCATGGAAGAGATGGAACTTCCGCCAGTTCTAAAGGAGGTAGCCCGTGAAAAGAACGGCATTGTGATTGTGACAGGTGCCACAGGAAGCGGTAAATCGACAACTCTTGCTGCCATTCTGCATGAGATTAATATTAATTTCCCGGTTCATGTAGTTACCCTTGAAGATCCCGTAGAATTTGTCCATAAACCCATTAGGGCTACTTTTAACCAAAGGGAGCTAGGGGTTGACTTTGACACCTATGCAAATGGTCTAAGGGCTGCCCTTCGTCAAGCGCCTAAGGTGATTCTTGTGGGGGAGATGAGAGACAGAGAAACGGCAGAGATCGCTCTAACCGCCTGTGAAACGGGTCATCTTGTTTTTACAACCCTTCATACCATTGATGTTGCCCACACAGTAAATCGCCTCATTGGCATGTTTGAGCTTGGAGAGGAGCGCCTCGTTCGCATCCGCCTTGCCGAATCTCTGCGCTGGATCATCTCCCAACGGTTACTTCCAAAGGTTGGAGGGGGACGGATAGCAGCCTTTGAGATTATGGGTTCGGACCTTAGGGTGAGGGAGACTATCATTCACGGCGAATCTGAGGGTAGAACCTTCTACGAAATGATGGAGCAGAAAAAACCCTTTGGGTGGACCACCTTTGACATGTGGATACTAGATCTTTATGAAAAGGGGTTAATAACCGAAGAGACCGCTATCACCTATGCTTCCCAAAGGGCTGTTGTAAAGCGTGGCATAGACAATATAAAGGCTGCCCGTGGTGAAAAGACAACGGACATAGAGGGCCTAAAGATTGACGTCGATTATTCGAAACGGATAGTCCGATGATAGATTGGAGTCTTTATCTTGTAACGGATAAAAAGGCCCTAAAGGGGATTAGTCTTTTAAAGGCGGTTGAGGAGGCCTTGAAGGGCGGGGTAACGGTTTTACAGTATCGAGAGAAGATGGCTTCTACTGGGGCTATGGTTGAAGAGGCTATGGCTCTTCGAGATCTTTGTCGTTCCTTTAATGTGCCCTTTCTTGTTAATGATAGATTGGATGTAGTCATGGCTGTAGATGCCGATGGAGTTCATCTTGGGCAGGATGATATGCCTCCTCCTATTGCCCGCCGTATCCTGGGACCGGGAAAGATCATAGGGCTCACTGTGCATAATGAAAGAGAACTTTCTCTCGCTCATGAACTCCTTGACGTTATTGATTACGTCTCCTTTGCACCGGTTTTTCCTACATCGACAAAGCCGGATCACAAAACTCCACTTGGTATAGAAGGGGTAGCCCGCCTCGCATCTCTCAGTAGACTTCCTTCTGTCGCCATAGGAGGAATTAAGGAACAACATCTTGAGCTTCTTGCAAAAACGGGGATAAGGGGGATCTGTGTTGTTTCTGCGATCCTTGGTTCAGAAGATCCTCAAAAGGTCTCCAAAAGGTTCATAACCCTATGGAAACAAAAAAAGATATAACCCTTGCTGATAAAGGCGAATTCGGTTTTATCGAGATGCTCCGTTCTCGTTTTGGCGATAGGTATGGTTCCGATGTTGTGGTGGGAATTGGGGACGATGTGGCCGTTATAGACTTAGGGGGACCGGAATACCTTCTTGCCACCTGTGATGCTCAAATAGGAAACGTCCATTTTCCCCTAGAGCTTATACCGCCCTATGACCTTGGTCTTAGGGTTGTTGAGGTGAACGCAAGTGATATTGCAGCGATGGGAGGAAGACCAAAATGGGCTCTCGTAGGGCTCAATCTTCCCTCGAGGACGCCTTTAAAGTTTCTTGAGGATTTCTATTCAGGTATAGGGGATGCTTTAATACGGATGGGAGCGAGTCTCGTTGGGGGAAATTGCTCTAGAACAAGGGAAGAAATTGTCATTGATCTATTTCTTATGGGGACGGTTTCAAAGGGGCAGCTCATAAAGCGTAGAGGCGCTTCACCCGGTGATATTATCTTCGTGACGGGGACCTTAGGGAAGGCTAGAGCGGGGCTTGAACTAGTGATTGGTGATCAGGCGAAGGCGAAAAGATGCGATGAAATCGTTTTTAAGCGAGCTCAAGAGTCTTTCTTTCGTCCCCTTTCTAGGGTTTTCGAGGGATCCATCCTGGCTGGATCAGGTTGTGTTACGGCGATGATAGATATAAGCGACGGATTTATACAGGATCTTGGACATTTGGCAAGGGAAAATCGGCTCGATGCTATTATAGAGCTTTTCAACATTCCCATTGATCCCGTATGTGTGGAGGTGGCAGGTCTTATGGGGTATGACTCCCTGTATTGGGCTCTTTCCGGCGGAGAAGATTATGAGCTGTTGTTTACGGTGCCTGAAGAATTGGTAGATGACCTCCTAAGGTATTATCAAGGGAAGCAGGCTTCCAGTGTTGGAATAACTTCCGTTGGGCGTTTTGTAGAAGGATCGGGCAAGGTCTTTATATTAGATGATAAAGGAAGGATCTTTCCCGCCTCAGATTTTATACCCAGGGGTGGTTGGGATCATTTCAGGAATTGATAAGTATGAGTCTTAGGCGTATCCCTAGGGTTATGACTATTGCAGGATCTGACTCGGGAGGGGGAGCAGGGATCCAGGCCGATTTGAAGACCTGTTCTGCCCTTGGAGTTTATGCAACGACCGTTGTTACAGCTCTTACGGCGCAAAATACCCTTTCTGTAAAGGGTATCTTCTCCGTTGATCCATACTTTGTGACGGCTCAGATCGATGCCATCATGGAGGATATTGGAACAGATGCCGTAAAAACTGGGATGCTCGACAGAAGGGAGATAATTTTTGCGGTGGTTGAATCTATCAGAAAGTGGAAGATTGAAAAACTAGTTGTTGATCCTGTCATGGTCGCTAAGAGTGGAGATCTTTTGCTTCAATCCGATGCGGTGCAAAGCTTAGTTGCCGATCTTTTGCCCCTTGCCTATGTTGTAACTCCTAACATTCCAGAAGCTCAGGCTATACTTGGTGGAATAGTTATTGACTCTCTCGATGAGATGAAGGAAGCTGCCAAAGGTATTTACAAGCTTGGCCCTAGGTATGTCGTTCTCAAGGGAGGTCATGGGCGGGGTGAAAAGGTTGTAGATGTCCTATACGATGGCAAGAGGTTTAAAACCTACGAAAGTGATCGTATCACCTCTAAGAATACCCATGGGACGGGCTGCACCTTTTCGGCGGCTCTTGCTTCTTTTCTCGCGAAGGGTATGGATGTAGAAGAGGCTGTAGGGAAGGCGAAGCAATATGTCCTTGGTGCCATGGCGGAGGGGCTTAGTATAGGATTGGGCCATAGACCTCTTCATCATTTTTACAACTGTAGCGTCTGGGAGAGATAAATCAAATAATGGAAGAGACCCTTTGGATTCAGGTTAATGATTCGGGGAGGATTATAAGGCTTGAGGGCCGTTTTTTCTCTGCATCATCAAGACAGGAGGATGGTGCTAGAGGGGTTGTTATTTGCCATCCCCATCCTCTTTATGGAGGAGATATGGAAAATGGCGTGGTAGTAGCAATTCAGAGGGCCTTTTCCGATTTGGGGATGAGCACGCTTAGATTTAACTTCCGCGGAGTTGGAGCCAGTGAAGGGAGTTACGACGATGGACGAGGTGAGGTGGAGGATCTCATCTCTGCCTGTCGATTTATGAGATCTAGAGGGATAATAACCCTTTATGGAGCAGGGTATTCCTTTGGGAGCTGGATTCTCCTAAGAGGTTATTCGCGAGAATCCTTCAAAGGGCTTGTTTTGATCGCTCCGCCTCTGGACGTTATGGATTTCGAAGGGCTGAAGTTGCCCATGTCGATCCCTAGCCTAATAGTGGTTGGCTCTAGGGATGAATTTTGTTCTCAGAGGAGTCTCCAATTGTGGCTTGGGGAAAGTATGGCTTCTCCTAATTCCCTTATTGTCATAGAGGGAGAGAACCACTTTTTTTGGAGAACTCTTCCTCAGATTGAGGGGCTCGTAAGAGATAGGGTGAAGCTATGGAAGTTAGATGTAGCTTAGCCACTATATTTTTTACGATCTATACCTTTTACTGTGGTTTACTCTATGGCGCTACAGGGGCTGTAATTAATGAACAGGTTGTTGCCAATGCGGGTTATGATGTTATCGTGCTTTCGGATATCCAAAGGGTGCAACTTAAGAATGGAGTATATGATCCTGGAACGAATCCTCTTGAAGATGAGAATTACATCTATGTTGAGCTAGAGAGAGTAAAGTTTTCAGATCTTAATGGGGACGGTATGAAGGACGCCCTAGTGGTGCTCTACGCTTCCACTGGTGGATCCGCTGGATGGATTAATCTGACAGGTCTGATAGCTGGAGGTAAGGAGCCTATTCAAATAGATCCCCTCTTTTTGGGTGATAGAGTCCTTATAAAGGAGATTCAAATCCCTGCCCCTAGGAGGGTGTGCCTAAAGATACTTTTTCATGGTCCAGAAGACCCCAGTTGTTGTCCGACAAAGAGAGGAACGAAATGTTTTGACCTTGTTAACAGAGAAGGCAAATGGATTCTAGAGGGAAGGCATTAGCTGAGATGGTTCGATGAAAAACTCCGACGAAGCGATTTCCCAGGCGGCAGAATATATTTTAAAGGCCCGTTATTTAACAGCTCTTACCGGTTCTGGAATCTCGGCCGAAAGTGGAATCCCAACCTTTCGAGGGAAGGATGGATTGTGGAATCGTTATAGACCTGAAGATCTTGCTACTCCCGAGGCCTTTAGAAGGGATCCTGAGGTAGTATGGAGGTGGTATGCCTGGAGAATGGAACGGGTTTGGTCGGCCAATCCAAACCCTGCCCATTATGCTTTACGGGAACTTGAGGAGATGGGACTTCTTAAGTGTCTTATCACCCAAAACGTTGACGATCTTCATGAAAGGGCAGGAAGTGGTAATGTAGTCCATATACATGGATCTATTAAAGTTGTCCGATGTGTTGGCTGTGGTAAATGTTTCGATCTAGCTAGCCCTCCCATCATTCCGCCCCTTCCCACCTGTGGTTGTGGAGCCCTTCTAAGACCTGGTGTGGTCTGGTTTGGTGAAGCTATTCCTAGCGATGTGCTTGAAAGATCCTTTGCCGAGGCGGCTATGAGTGATGTTATGATTGTGGTAGGAACTTCGGCCTTGGTCTATCCTGCAGCTAGTCTTCCTCTTGTGGTTAAAAAGAAGGGTGGTAGTTTAATAGAGATCAATCCTGAAGAGACACCCCTTACTGGGTATGGGGATATTAGCCTGCGAGAAAATGCTGGGAGTGCTTTAAGTAAGATAGTTCATTGGATCAATAGGCTTAGGGGATAGCGTTATTTCCATTCAACGGATATAACGCGGTAGGTTTTAATACCTGAAGGGGCTTCAAATATAATTTCATCGCCGGTTTTATGGCCCAAAAGAGCGCTTCCCAGGGGAGAGGCTATCGAAAGATATCCGTTGTGAACATCCGACTCGTGGGGCCCTACCAATACGTAACGGGAGATCTCATTATTTTCTAGATTCTGAACCGTCACTGTAGCCCCTACTAGGATCCTGTCAGAATAGGATCTACAGCCTACAAGTATTTCACTTTGGGTAATTCTTACTTCTATTTCTTCTATGTTAGCGTAGAGCCTAGAGAGTCTAAGTTTAGCATCGAAATATTCTGAGTTATCCCTCCGATGGCACCAAATTCGCGCATTCTGAACCTCTTCTATAATTCTTGGTTTTACTACATAGTGAAGGTATGTCAGTTTATCCAGTAGTCTTATGTGTTCTCTACGTGATATGATTAAATGATAATCATTCATGGTTTTTACCCACTCCCACCCTTTAATAAAGATCCTACTAAATAGCTAGATTTATACATAAGATACCAATGATAGTTTTTCCATCCCGTATTAGCCCATTTTTTACCATTTTCATCGCATCCTTTATGGAAACTACTTCGACGGCGGATATTTCATCCTCATCAAATCTCCTATGTGAGGCGATAAGGATCTCGGCGGAAAAGATATGTATTATCTCATTGGAATAGGCGATAGCGGGGAAATACGAGATAAGAGGTTTTATAGTGGTTGCTCGGTATCCCGTCTCTTCCATAAGCTCCCGTTGTATAGCCTCTTCTATGGTCTCGCCTGGGTCAACTTTTCCGGCAGGGATTTCGAGAGTCTCCGTTTCTACAGCATATCTCCACTGTCTAACCATAAGTATATGCTGCGGATCTACAAAGGGGACAATAGCAACGGCTTCGGGATGATCTATTTTGAGTCTTCGTGATGTCTTACCAGTTCGCAAGGTTACTTCATCAAGGTAGGCTGTGAAATGGCGTGTATTTAAGAGCCCAAGGGTGTAAAGTTTTTTTTCCATTATTTTCCGAACTCCTCAATCTCATTAGGCTTTATCAGGGGTTCCCTTTTACTATATTCAAAACCTTATTGTAAACAACCTTTGCCCATAAAGAGGAAGACGATAGTTTTGGGAATAGGCTCTGGAATTGCCTTCGAAATGGGGTAGATAAAAGGCTTTCGGCGTTAAAAAAAATATGGCAGAAGAAAACTGGGTATAGGAGGAATGTGTAATGGAAATTTCGGAAAATCTTCAGTTAATACTTAATCGGATTAAAGGCGTCTGTAGAAGAGTAAACCGGGATCCCTCTTCGGTAACCCTAATTGGTGTTGGAAAGACCATGCCCGCCGATAGGATACGTCAGGCTGTCTTATGTGGACTTAGGCATATTGGGGAAAATTATGTTCAGGAAGCTCGGGAGAAGAAGGCACTTCTTTCTGATCTCGATATCTTCTGGCATTTCATAGGCCATCTTCAGACAAATAAGGCTAAAGCAGCCGTTCAGCTCTTCGACTGGATACAAACGGTTGATCGCATGGAGCTTGCCAAGAAACTCGATAGGGCATCTCTAAGTTTGAGAACCGAGCCTCTTCCTGTGATGATAGAGGTAAACATAGGAGGTGAACCATCCAAAAGTGGAGTTTCTCCCGATGAACTCGAAGGGTTCTACGATGAACTATCAGCTCTAGATGGACTTTTGGTAAAGGGGCTTATGGTTATTCCGCCTTTTTTTGAAGATCCTGAAAGGGTACGCCCCTTCTTTAGGAAAGCGAGAGAGCTTCTCGAAAGACTAAGGCTTCGATCGAAATTTCCGGAGAGACTTACGGAGCTATCGATGGGTATGAGCCATGATTTCGAGGTAGCTATCGAAGAGGGAGCAACAATGGTAAGAATTGGCACAGCTCTCTTTGGAGAGAGGAAGAGGGTGGGCTAAGTAGGGGTGTTTTGACGAGAGACCTCTGCCAAAGCGACCGCCGTGGCTACGGCAGCGTTGAGAGAATCCATCTCGCCTAAGGGGGGGATTTTTACAATTTGACGGCAATGCTCCCTTACAAGCCTCCTCATGCCCTTATGTTCGTTTCCTACAACCAGTGCTAGAGGGTGAAGAAGTGATGAGTCGTAGATAGATCTTTCCGCATGGGCATCAAGCCCCACAATATTAAAACCCCTTTCAGAAAGAACCCGTATAGCCCCTACTAGATTTGGAACCCTTACAATTGAAACCATAGAGGCAGCCCCTGCTGAAACACGGATCACAGCATCAGTAACTGATACGGATCTGTGCTCTGGGATAACTACTACCCTAACACCAAAAAAGGCAGCACTCCTTAAGATAGATCCAAAATTTTGAGGATCTTCAAGACCGTCTAAGAGCACAATAGGAGAAAGGTTTTTTACGGGTTCCTCAATTATTTCACTAAAGTCTCCATAAAGGAAATGCTTAATTTTAATGGCAACCCCTTGATGCTGACGGTAGCCCATAATGCGATTGAGCGTCTCACGGCTCGTATCCTTTACGGAAATCCCATGTGATATAGCCCTTTCGATAAGATTAGAAATATCCTTACGGCAGTAGAGTATCTCAATAATTAGATCTGGCCTATTCCGTAACATCTCCTCCAGCACGTGAACTCCAGAAATCCACACAGTCTAAGCTCCTAATATTTCTGGCTCAATAAGGGGCCTTATAAAGTTTAGGCGATTCTTTGTGCGATACCTAAAGGACATTATAATAGTCGTAATTTCACTGACAGCTTGGGATATCTCCTCGTTAACTATGAGATAGTCATACCATAGAGCTTCTGCTATTTCCCGCTTAGCGTTAATTAGCCTCTTTTTTATCCCATCCTCTGGATCCGTCCCCCTAAGCCTTAACCTCCTTTCCAATTCTTCCCACGAAGGTGGAAGGATGAAGATAGTGACGGCAAAGGGGTACCTGCATTTAATTGTTCGAGCTCCCTGAACATCAATGTCGAGCAATACATCAAAGCCTTCAGAAAGCCAGTTGTCTATCATATACCCATCTGTCCCATAGTAGTTATCATGGACGTAGGCCCATTCGGCGAAGCGATCTTCTCTGATACCCTTTAGGAACTCTTCACGGGATATAAAAAAATAGTCCCTTCCATCCTCTTCTCCCTCCCGGGGCTTACGGGTTGTGAATGAGACGGAGAAACGGATTTTCGGCACCTTAAGCCTAATCTCCCTAAGGAGGGTGGTTTTGCCTGTGCCTGATGGAGCTGAAATGATGAATAATGTTCCCAGATTTCTAATCATTCCTCATAATCCGGTTCAGGATGTTTCTTACCTATTGACGTAGAGGCGATTAAGTTAAATTCCTTTACATCATGCTCTGCCATGAGCCTTTGGGCTATCGTCTCGGCCTGAACTCCGCAGAGTATAACGTGGTTACTGTCGGTTATGATAATCGCTCGGGTCTTTCTTCCCATTGTGGCGTCAATGAGTCGATTGTCTTTTTTTGCGTCCTCCTTAAGTCTTTTCATAGGTGCAGAGGCGGGAGAAACGATAGCAATGATTCGGTTTGCTACGACGGTATTGCCAAAGCCTATATTAAGTAACTTAATATCCATAATACCTCCAGTTTAAACCCTAAATACTGAAATTAAAGCCCCATAGTAGCGTTTTTCACTCAATATTTTGAACCTGTTCTCGTAATTTTGCAATTTCTGTTTTCAAGGCTACAACAATTTCAGAGATTATAAGATCAGAGGCTTTAGATCCCATCGTATTGGCTTCCCTATGCATTTCTTGAACTATAAAGTCCAACTGTCTTCCATCGGCTAGCTCCTTATCGGAGAAAGCAATGGATCTAAAGTGAGCCACATGAGCCCTAAGTCGAGAAAGTTCTTCAGAAATATCCATCCTATCTGCAAGAATCGCTATCTCCTGTAAAATTAGGTGATCATCAACCCTTATGGATAGGTCTGAGAGAAGTTTGTTAACCCTTTCCTTCATACGCTCTCTAATGGTTATGACCACATTCTCCCTTCTCAAATCGATCTCTTCGAGGAGTTTTTCGATTATCCTAAGATGGCCTTCGCATATGGCCTCGAGGGCCATACCCTCGTGGCGCTTCATCTCTAGAAGGTTCTCTAGTCCCTCTTCGCAGACCTTCGTCATTAGCCTACAGAGCCACTCTTCCTTCTCTTCCTCCTTCTCTGCCGGGGAGGTATCAAAGACGTAAGGTATTGAAAGGACATCCTGAAGTGTAGGGCTACCGAGATTTGGAATCACCTTGGAGAGCAAGGTGAGTTCATTCCAATAGGTGCGGAAGGCGTAATGATCCAATTTAGGAAGAGACCTAAGCCCTTTTGGCGACTCAATATTGATGTAAAGATCTATTCTTCCCCTTCGAAGTTTCGATTTAACAAGGGATCGAATTGACTCTTCACAGATACTTACGGCTTTAGGAATTCTTACATTTACATCGAGGTGCTTACTGTTTAGGGACCTGATTTCGCAGGTAACAAGGTATCCCTCTTCATTAATGCTGTGTCGGATCATACCGGTCATACTCGTTAACATCGTTTGCTCCGATCGTTAGGCTAAGATATATGGACCCAGTCTTTGTTATTTGTGTTACTTAAGGGATAGAGTGTTTTCTTAAGGCTACAAGCTTAAGTCTAAGAACTTTTAGAAAATGGAGTAAAAGGGGATCCCTATAGTCAGGGTATGTCCAATCGAGAGGTTGATAGCCCCCCCGGCGGTAAATGAGTGTAAGATCCGCGTAAATGCCGTCTCTTATATAAATTCTATGGGTATAATTTTTCCCAGTAGCGAGAACCAAGCGCTCTTCTGAAAGGATACCTGGATCTATATTTACCTTTCTAGATCCTTCTACAGCGAGGGATGTTTCAAGATCGTTGGTAAAGAGTTTTATCTCCGGAAGGGTCTGGGGACTTACGAGCCTTTCGAAGCTCAAGAAAGATCTAAAGATTGGTTTCCCCATTTCTTTATCGTAATAGCTACTTTCGGTAAAAGGTCTTGGTTGAGTCACCATATCGATAGAGCCAAAATGCTCATGGAGCCTCATTATAGCTTCACGGCATTTTTTAGCGTCCGAAAAGAGTAGTCCAACGAAGAGTTTTGCAGGTAAAGGAGGTTTGGGAACACTCATGGATTAAGCTTTATCCTTTCTTCTTTTAGTAGGTCCTTTAGTTGCTCAGGAGTTATAACGGCGGTTCCAACTTCGCCAACGACAAACCCTGCGGCTAAATTTGCTAAATAAACTGCCTCCTTGATGGGTAGTCCGGCGGCCACACCAAGGGCGAGGACAGCTACAACAGTATCCCCCGCTCCAGTAACATCGAAGACCTTTCGGGCGCAGGCAGGAATATGAATAGGGTTCCTACCCTCCTCGAAGAGACTCATACCCTCGGCCCCCCTAGTGATGAGGAGAAAGCGACACTTTAACTCTTCAAGGAGGATGGAGGCTATAGAGTTAAGATCCTTTTCTGGATTTAGATTGTGATAGCCTGCCATTTGGATAGCTTCAGAGTAGTTTGGGGTAAGCAGGGTAACACCATGATAAAGTCGCTTATTGGAGACTTTTGGATCGACAATGAGGGGCTTTCCTATCGGCTTCGATAGGCTTTTAAGTTGTTCCATTAAAGGCTCTATGACCACTCCCTTTGCGTAATCCGAAACAACAATTACGTCATACTCCCTAAAGGATTCAATGAAATTACTTATCTTAAGCCATGCTCTATCGTCTAAAGGTGTTTTAATCTCCTTATCGAAGCGAACAACCTGCTGGCTATGAGCTATAATCCTAGTTTTTACCGTTGTGGGGCATTCTGGGCATATTACAATGCCTTCTCCGTTGATTCGCTTTTCCTCAAGGAGTCCTAGAATTTTCTTGCCTGGAGCATCATCGCTTATACGGCCACAAAGGGAAACCTTTCCACCTAAAGCGGAGATGTTATGAGCCACATTACCAGCTCCCCCCAGGTGGTAGGTCTCCCTTTTTATATCTACAATGGGGACGGGGGCTTCGGGAGAAATACGGTGAACCTCTCCCCACAGGAAGACATCAAGCATTATATCACCAACAACAAGAATACGGGCTGACGGGAATTTATCTATAGCTTCGATAAGTTTCTTGGGTTCAGAAGTCATCAATAGGCTTTGCCTTTTCTATAAGCATAACAGGGATCCCATCCACTATCTGGTAGAAGACCCTACAGGTTTTACAGATTATCCTTTGCCCCTCCTCATCCAATTCAACGGGGTTTCTACACTTAGGGCATGCGAGAATCTCCATAAGATCCTTTGAAACACTCATTTAACCCTCCCCTAAACTGAATCACCTTAATTGTCTGGCGAAATCTAGCAAGGTCCCAACCAAGAATATCTCGAGAAAGTATATGAACAGAATAAGGAGAAGCGGTGAAAGATCTACAGCTCCAAAGACCACGGGAAGTCTTCGTCTTATGATATTAAGGACGGGATCGGTCATACCATAGAGGGCCCTCACTATAGGATTGTAGGGATCGGGATTTACCCACGATAGAATCGCTCTAATAATGACGATCCAGAAATATACATTGAGGGCTATTTGCAAAACCAAGGCGATTCCTTCAATTAACCTGCTTGCAACGAACATCTTCTATCTCCTAGTGGCTGAAAAAGGTTTACCGTCTTCTAAATAATCCCCTTTTTCTTTAAAAAGGCACTATATTTTTTATCCGAACCTTTTATGTGGGTCTTTAACCATGTGGTTAGAAAGTCTATAAGCTCTCCGGCAATTCCGATCTCATCCGCTTCGAAGCGGGCTTTTAGTTCCAACACCTTCTTCTTAAATTCTCTATGTTCGTTTCTATGGGCTTCGGTTTCGGAGTAGAAAAATTTGATAAAATACCTTTCCTCTGTAGCAAAATGGACATTCCCATATTCGATCATTCTATCGAGAATCTGGGACATCACCGTCTTCCCTTTTTTTTGACGCATGGCATCATAGAGTTCGTTAGTCATATCTAAAAGATGCTTGTGCTGAAGGTCTATCTCGTCGATCCCGACACTGTAGCTATCATCCCAGCGAATAAGAGGCATCCTTCTAAAAGCCCTCCCTTTTCCTTTAGCCCCAGCAGCCTTAACAGAAGTATCCTCTAGGAACCACAACGATCCCCCTATGGGTCACGTAGAACCTCTCCCGGTCTTCTGATGGGTTGATTCCTATATGAGTTCCGGGAGGGATTTTATTATCTTTGTCTATAATGGCCTTTTTAATACGACAGTGGCGCCCCACTTCTACGTTATCAAGGATAACGGATTCATCGACTTCTGCGTAACTATGGACGAAGACATTGTATCCAAGAACCGATGACCTCACGATGCCTCCACTTATGATGCAACCTGGGGACACTATAGAGTCGAAGGCTGCACCGAGCCTTTGAGGAAATTGATGGCGCTCGCTGAAGACGAACTTTACAGGCGGGTAGGGCTTATAAAATGTCCTTATAGGCCAGAGATGGCCGTAGAGGTTGAAAAAGGGGTCTATACCTGTAAGATCCATATTGGCATTCCAGTAGGCATCAAGGGTCCCTACGTCACGCCAGTAGACAGAATCTCTGGTTTTATTGGAAAGAACTAGTCTTCGGGTTCCGTCAGCAGGATCCACCTGATAGACGTAATCCCTTATAATGTTCATCCTCCGATAGGGGTAGGCGTAAACTCTAAAGCGTTTAATAGCTTCTGGGATAATGTGCTTTCCGAAATCTTCGGCGTCCGACTCTAGAAGAAGTTTTTCCAAAACGGAGAACTTAAAGATATACACTCCCATGGAGGCCAGAGCGTATTCGGGATCGTCGGGGATAGGTTTAGGATCGGAGGGTTTTTCTTCGAAATCTATAATGCGAAAATCCTCATCTACCTGTGCAATACCAAACTCACGGCCAGATTCCCTTGGGACCTCGAAAAGGCCTATGGTGATATCGGCCTTCTTCTCATCATGATATGTCCTAAATGAGGCATAATCCATTTTGTAGACATGATCACCCGAAAGAATAAGCACGTGCTCTGGACGTTCCCTCTGAATCAGCCAGATATTTTGACGGACAGAATCGGCCGTTCCCATATACCATCTTTCCCCGAGTTGTTGCTGGGGAGCTACTATTCTCATGTAATGGCCAAAGGGACGGGCAAATAGATGACTCCAGCCATCTTCTAGGTGTTCTACCAAAGACTGGGATTTATACTGTGGAAAAACTAGTATTTTATATATTCCGGAGTTAACACAATTGCTCAGGGGAAGATCGATAAGCCGATAAATGCCACCAAAGGGTACAGCGGGTTTACAACGATCCTCCGTAAGAGGCCTTAGTCTTTCACCTCGACCTCCAGCCATTATAACGGCAATAACGTCCTTCATAAATCTAGCCTCTCCTAATCAAATTATATTGGACGATCCTTAGGTAGTTCATTTCCCTGATAAACTATTTTCCCTTCGGGATCTATAAGAACAAAGAATGGCACTCCTCTCACTCCGTAGCTTCTACTTACTTTGCTACCCTCATCGAAAAGGACAGGGACGGAGAGAGGATATTTCATCTGGAGTTTTTTTATTGAATCAATGGAATCTCCGTCACCAATATTTATAGCGAGCACCTCGAGTCTATCGGAGGGGGTGTTTTTTCTAAAAGCCTCAAGCTGGGGACGGGTTTCAAGGCAGGTCGGACACCAACTTGCCCAAAAATAGAGGAGAACATATTTTGAATTTCGAAACTCAGAAAGGGTTATCCTCTTCCCATCGAATATCGAGGTAAGGGAAAAATCTGGTGCGGCATCCCCTTTCTTTAGCGTTTTCAAAGTAAGATCTATTTCTTTAAAGGAAGGGGTCCTAAGCCATGTAACCGCGACGAGGCCTACTACTACACCGACTGTCAACATCAATACCTTTTCTCTTGTCATCTTTTGCCCTACTACCAAAGCATACCTGCCTTTACAAAGAAATATCCTCCAAAGACAAGCATAACTAAACCACAGAATTTCTGAATTGTCACAAGCCACGGCCCGGTTTTGGGAAGGAAGGTTATCAACCTGGTAAAGGAGCTAAGGAGAAGAATTGGCATTCCAATCCCGAAGGAGAAGCTTAGGACTAGGAGAAGGCTCTGGAATATATTATCACTTGCCGCCGCTACAGAAATGACGGTTCCTAGAATTGGCGTAGTGCAGGGACCTACAACGAAAGCGGAGGTCATTCCCATAAGGAAGGCTCCCGATCTGTTTGGACTTACCGATAGGGAATGGTTGAAAAAACTTGGAAGTTTAACCCATTCAAGCATTACTACACCAGCCACAAGACAGACATTTCCAACCAAGATGTAGAGCCACCCTTTTCCTGCCCAAAACCCAAAGGCTTTACCAGAAAAGACAGCGATGGTCCCCAGGAGGCCATAGGCGAGAGAAAGCCCTAGGAAGTAGCCTAAGGCTGGCCTAAGGGTATTTCTTCCCCTGTTTTTTACAGATTGATAGCCGAGAAAGGAAACTACAATAGGCAGTATAGGATAGGTGCAGGGTGTAAAGCTTGCTATGATCCCTCCTCCGAATGCTCCAACCAGTGAAAGAAGGGAGCTACTTAGAACTAAGCTTTCAATCCACTCTAACATCTGTATCCTAAAGGTCTATTGGGGTTTGATAATTATTCGCTCAAGCCATTTATAGCTTCTGATCTCTTTTTGCAAGATGGCCTCACACCAACGAGAGATATTTTTAAAAAGCCCCCCAATCTTAGTAGTTGAAAGCCCTAGGCGCCATATTCTACTTAGAGGTAAGGTTTGTAAAGATCTTAGGAACATTAACACCTCTAAATCCCATTCCCATTTAAGGTCACCACTAAGGTGATGGTCGGCGCAGACACAGCGAGGGGGTTCTACCTGCCATACCCAACGTTTTTTTTGTTCGAGATCGGCATTACAGATAGTGCATTTGTTGAAGTTGGGAAGGTATCCCGTAATTAACATGAGACGAAGAATCCAGATGGAGGCTATGAGAAGGGGAGGACGGTTGTTGTTAAGCTGCTTAAGGGCCTCTAGGGTGAGCATGAAGCTTTCTTCGTGGGGATCGTTTTCGGGGATAAAGGCGAGGAGAAGCTCTGCCATGAGATTTCCTATACCCATAATCAAAGGATCCTTTCTTAAGGCGGGGAAACTTACCTCCAGTTGGGCTTCCTTCAAGAGAAGCTGTGAATGGGCAGGGGCATAGGTCAGGGTGACTAAATTAAGAGGCTCTAGGCAATTGATAAAGCGCCTCATACTTTTTTTAGCATTTTTTGCAAGGCCCCGTTTTAATGTTCCTGTCCGATCTAAGAAGAAAACGAGAAGATCCGCCCCTCCTAATTCCTTTACTGCAAGGACCATGGCTATTGGTCCGTCCGGGACATTATGGAGCATAGTTTTTTGAGGTCTTTTTAGGCTTAGGAAAAGAGAGGGTAACTACCCGTCCCTTTCTCCCGAGTCGTTCAAACACCTGGTCATCCCATATTATCTTTGCTCCAGCAGCGTTGCCAAGTTGAACCTTAGCCTTTTCCTTTACTTCAAACTCAATCCGTTCTCCGTCGGTCATAAGCCTACTTGTAGGGGTGCCCCTATCGTCTACCCAGACTCTAACCCACGTTTCCCCAATGGCCTCTATGATAAGGCGATGAACACTTAGAGAAACTCCCGCCTCCACAACCCTATTTTGTTGCTCCTTTTCCGACGTTGGAGCGTTGAAAGAGGAAGGTCGAGTAACCTCTTTGGAGGTTTCCCTAGGCGACGTTAGCCCATCTCCGGATTGAGAGGACGTCTGGGGAATATTAAAGACCTTCACGACTTCCTGTGGAAGGTCGGGATGATTTTCTAGTCTGTTGGTTGTTACATTTTCTAAGGGCTTAGTGGTGTAGTTGGATAGAAATACCCCACCAAAGAGCATAAGAATCGATATGGCGATAACGACCGTATAGAAAATAATCTTTCCTCGGTTTGGTAAGAGGGGACCTCGTCTTGCGAGGAGTCTTCGGTAAGATTCGGTCTTCCGTTTTTCAATAGGAATGAAGAATCTTTCGGCAGATTTTACCGCCTTTTCGCATGGGATGCCAACTACTTTACAGTAGGCCTTCAAAAAGCTTACTAGAAAGAAGGAAGAATAGAGTTTCTCCCATTGACCCTCTTCTATGGCTCTTAAGAGTTGAGGAGAAATTTTAGTTGCTTCAGAAATATCGAGAAGAGATATCTCCTTTTCCTCTCTACATCTCTTAAGGTATAATCCTACTTCCTTAGGGGATTCCCAATTTTGCTCTATGCTCATATTTAATCATCCTAGAGAGAAATCCGGATGTAAGCCCTTTCTTTAAGTCCCTTGACCCATTCCCTAAATTTCCTTTCTACCTCTTTTTGAATCAGCATACGGCGGATCTTCTCCCTTTCCCTCGGATCGGACGCATTAAGGGCTACCTTCTCAGTCCTCTTCTCTTCAACCTTTACGATAAAATCCCCGGTATTTGAAGATAAAACTGGAGAAACTTCGCCCGGCGAGAGCCTTACAACCACATCCTGAAGCCTCTCGGCGAGATCATGGAAATTAACCCAGCCCACCCTTCCGCCTTCGGAAGCATTGGGACCCTTTGAGTATTTTTTGGCTAGTTCGTAAAAATCAGCTCCTCCCCTAAGTCTCTTAAGGATTTCCTCACCAGAGATCTCAGCATGCTTTGGGATAAATATGACAGAGAGTCTAACCTTTGGTATCTCCTCTTCGGGATTAGTCTTTATGTAGCTTTCAATATCTGCGTCGGTTATAATCGTTTTCGACTGAAAGACCTTTTCTATAAGCATAACCCGTTCTAGCTCTTCGCGAATATGCCTTCTAAATTCTTCCAAGGTGAAACCATCTTTTTGTAGAGCTGTAATAAATTGATCATCCGTAAGCCCCTTGTCCCTTTTAATTCTTTCCACTGCCCTATCGACGGTCTGATTATCCACATTTATCTTAAGATTCTTCATCGCCTGTCTTATGAGCTTGTCTTCGACCATCTGCATAAGAACTTGGCGCTCGAGCTCTGCTTCCGGAATGGCAACGGGGGGATTAAGCTTTTCCTTGATTTCCTTTATTTTGCTTCGAAGGTCACTATACAGAATCAACTCATCATTTACAACTGCGACGATGCGATCAATATCTTTTGAAAAAACATTTTTTGTAACCGCCAGTAGAATTCCCCATATTATAAAAACGGATATAAAAGATTTAGCCTTCATCTCCCAAGCCTTTCCTATTAGGTTTTTTTAGGAACCTATACACCTAGAGAGATACTTTTTTAGCACCACCAGACGATCAAAAACGTCCGATTCTCTAACGGGCACTATTACAACACCTGAATCGGAAGAAGTCAAAGCCACAATGCCTTTCGAGGTAAAAATTTCTATTGCCTGGGATGCCTCTTCCTGGCTTAGGAAGGTTAACTTCCATCCCTCCTGGGATGACTCAACCCTCAAGATCCTAAGCTTTCTCATGAGAAGGCGAATCTTTGCCATAAGAAGGAGAAGCCTTGTCTCAGGTGGTAAGGATCCATAACGGTCTCTCCATTCCTTCATGATCTCATTTATTTCGTCTCCAGTAGTAGCCGATGCAAGCCTTTTGTAGGCAACAAGACGCTGACGGGCGTCGGGTATATAGCCTTCGGGAATAAAGGCCGAAGCGGAGATCTTTATCTCGGGATCATAGTCTTCTTTGTCTTCAATATCTTCATTTTTGAGTTTTTTAATCATTTCTTGGATGAGTTCCAAGTAGAGCTCGTAGCCAACGGCTTCTATGTGTCCCGACTGGGCTGAACCAAGGATTGAACCCCCTCCTCTTATTTGTAGGTCGTTTAGAGCTATCTTAAATCCGCTTCCCAGGTTACTGAAATCGACCAAGGTTCTCAATCGCTTTCTAGCTTCTTCGGAAATGAGATGTTCTCCTGGAACGATAAGATAGGCATAGGCCTGCTCGCCGGATCGCCCTACTCGGCCTCTTATCTGATACATTTGTGCGAGACCAAGGCGGTGGGCATCGTTTATGATGATAGTGTTAGCACTTGGGATATCGAGCCCAGACTCTATGATAGTGGTGCAAACCAGCACATCGATTTCTTGGCGAACGAAGTTAAGCATCACCTTTTCGAGTTCCCTCTCGGGCATTTGCCCATGGGCTACGGCCACTCGCGCTTCGGGAACCATCTCCCGGATCCTCTCGGCAACCGCTCCTATGTTCTGAACCATATTGTGGACGAAGAAGACTTGACCTCCCCGGTTTAGCTCTCTTAGAATCACCTCCCGAATTGTTGTCTCATCAAATTCTATAAGATATGTTTCAATCGCCTTCCGATCTGCTGGTGGAGTTTCTATCAGGGACATGTCCCGCACTCCAGAAAGAGCCATGTGAAGAGTTCTTGGAATAGGGGTGGCGGTAAGGGTTAGAACATCGACAGAGACCCTAAGTTGTTTAAGTCTTTCCTTGTGTTTTACGCCAAAACGGTGCTCCTCGTCTATGATGAGCAAACCGAGGTTAGCAAACTTTACATCATCTTGAAGTAGCCGATGAGTTCCTATGACGATATCGATTTTACCTTCTTTGAGAGCCTCGATAATACGCCTTTGATGGGCAGGACTTCTGAAGCGACTTAACATTTCTACCTTTGCATCAAATCTAGAAAAACGTTCCGAAAAGGTTCGGTAGTGCTGTTCCGCAAGGACCGTTGTGGGAACGAGCACCGCCACCTGTTTATGATCCAGGAAGGCTTTAAAGGCCGCTCGAAGTGCTACCTCCGTTTTTCCAAAGCCTACATCACCACAAACTAGACGATCCATCGGTTTAGGAAGCATCATATCGCTTAGCACATCCTCTATAGCCCTTAATTGATCGGGCGTTTCCTCAAAGGGAAAGGTCGCCTCAAACTCACGATAGAGATCATCGGGCGGAGAAAAGGCATGCCCTTCCTTGACCTGCCTCAGGGCATATATTTTGAGAAGTTCCTCGGCCACTCGCTCGGCCGACTCTCTCGCTTTCTTTTTGAGGGTTTCCCAACGGTTACTACCGAGCCTATCTATACGTGGGGGTCCCTCTTCCGATCCAATGTATTTTTGAACTCGCCGCAGTTTATCCACCGGTACATAGAGCCGGTCACCCCCTTCATACTCGATAACGAGAAAATCGCCTTCTGTGTCGCCTACCCTGACATGGGTAAGTCCCCGATAGATACCGATCCCATGGTGAAGGTGGACAACAAAGTCTCCTTCTGAAAGATCTTGAAAGGAGCTGAGATAGAGCCCCTTTATGGATCGCCTCACTTTCCGAGATGTGGATACTCCAAAGAGTTCCCTTTCGGATAGGATAGCAAGATGCTCATGGGGTAAATAGAACCCCTCTTCTAAATTGCCTATAAATATGAGAACCTGACGGAGACTACCTCTATCCCACTCCTCAATATCACTGTAGGAGAAGGCTTCAGGGATCACCTTTGCTGGGACTCCGTAATGTTCCAGCATATTACGTAGTCTCTCACCCTGATGGGGGTAACTACAGACTATTGCTACTCTAAGGCTTTTTTCCTGCCAGGTGGAAATCTTTCTGGCAAGTCCTTCCATAAATGAAAAGGGTTGTTTCTCCTCCCCTGAAATAATCTCGTCCCGAAATCCCATTAGATTCTGGGCCTCCAGAATAATTACGGGTATATCGTCACGGGAGGGACCAATCAGGGACCTAAAGTCGTCAGACCAGAGCGCCCACTCCTTCCTTAGTCTATTCATGATGGTATCAGGATGTTCAAGCCATCTTTCGACAGGCTGAATCCATTGATCTGTCTTGGGTTTCGTTGAGTTTAGTGATTCCTTGTATCTATTTACCATTTCATCGAAGGCTCTATCTGTCTCAAGCCATGCCCAGAGAACCTTTGGGGGAAGGTAGTCGTAAAGTAGTTCCGTCCTTTCATAGGCTATGCCGATAAATCTTTCCCACTCTCCAAGATCTCCCCCCTCTATGCTCTTAATCCATTTTGTGACGTAGGAAGGATCGAGAAGACCCTGTTGAAGATCTTCAAGCAGCCGTTGCTCTAGCCGTTTTTTTACCTCCTTGTCTAAGACTAGCTCGCTATTTGGGACTATGAGGATTTCATCGAGGTCACTAAAGGATCTCTGGCTAATAGGGTTAAAGAGACGGAGGGATTCTACTTCCCGTCCCCAGAGTTCAATGCGAACAGGGAAGGGGTAGAGAGGGATGAAACAGTCTACGATATCCCGTCGAACACTAAAGTCTCCCACTACCTCGACAAGCTTCACCTCCATATATCCCCAGCTTAGAAGCTTTTCTGTAAGGTCCTCCGGGATAAGATCACCCTTTCGAATATGGAGGGTATGCTCTTCAATGACCCATCTAGGGGGTAGGCGATCCAATAGGGCTGGAGCCGATGTCACCAGGACTGTAGGATCCGAAGACCATACAAGACGAGTTAACACTCGCAGGCGATCGCTTTTACTAGAGAAGGCATCTTCTAGGGGTTTTTTACCATAACCTCGGGAAGGGAAGATAAGAAGTTTGTCTTCGAAGGGATCCCTTTTAGCTCTAGAAAGGTGATCAACCCCCATGAAGAAGGCGAGCTCTCGATAAACCTTTTTGGCTTCATTATCGTTAGGAGCCACTACGACAATGGATATTTTGGGGAACTTCGAGGCGATGTAACCCACCATGTAGGCGAAGGCTGGCCGGTTTATACGATGAACGGATACCGATTGGTTGCCTTCGGAGAGGAGAGAGATAAGCCTTTGGATTCCTTCTCCAGAAACCGGCTGTCTATGGATGGAAAGATGAAGATCTGAAGAAAGCATTGTGACACCTCTCTGTAAATGGAGTTGGTCTCCTTTAAAAGCTCGTTTATTATCTCAATATGGGAGGAAGGCACAATTTTTTTATCTCCCTCGGGTTAATTTTATGAGGAGGTTATAGGCTATGGAACAGAAACTTTTATTCATTCTTTCGAAGGGCATGGAAAAGGCTGGACTAGCGACTCGAGCATTTTACTTCGCTATGCTTTCTGCGGAACAGGGTAATAGGGTTGAGATCGCCCTAATAGAGGATGGCGTCTATTGGGCTCAGCTGGGCATGGCGGAGGGGGTTTATGCACCTACCGGCGAGAAGATGAAGGATATTATTGATAAAATAGTGGAATATGGATGTCCTATTTATCTTTGTAAGGCCTGTGCCGATAAACGCCTTATTGGTCCAGAGGATATAATAAAGGGCTCAGAGATAGCGGGGGGAGGAGTCATTGTTGGGAAGATGGCCGATCCCTCCTATAAGGTCTTTATATTTTAAGGCCTTGGCATAATAAATGCTTAAAATCCCTCCCGGAAGGCTCTCAATATAGGAGGAAACATGATGGGAGTTGAAAGATCGAGTATTTCCTCTCTCTATCATATAAAGCCGGAGCAGCTCATTGTTAAGCTAAGGCAGATTAACACTCTTCAGAGGGAACTCTTTTTCATGGAGACCCTGGGAGGGACGACTATCTCTTCTCACCCGAGCCAGTTATCCTTTGCTTCTACCCTTAGGCAGATTATAAATTCTACCTCCACTTCGGCTAAGCCTAAAAGCGATTCCCTTCAAGGCGCTATGGCGGCTGAAACTGAGGGGAGTAACAGGAGGGCTTCCCTTCCTCAGGACTATTCTCCCCCAAGGGAGGGCATCTCTTCAGAGGTTTCCGAAGGATCTAACAGGGGATTAGCTCCAACCTTTAATGGAAAGGAGATTGGGGCCCTTTCTCGACGTTTTGAATCCAAGGAAGACCCTCTTTCGGGGGTTGCTACAATAGGTTACGACTCAAGGGGTGGCACCTCCTACGGCATCTATCAGCTTTCCTCTCGGCAGGGCTCCGTCTCCCAATTTATAAAATTTCTTGAGGAGAGAAAACCCGAGTGGGCTGAGCGACTCAAGGCGTCAGGAGATCCTAACACTGGAGGGACCGATGGCTCCTTCCCCCATGAGTGGAAAGCTATAGCCAAGGAGTCACCAGAGGAGTTTGCTCGACTTCAACATGAATTCATAAGGGAGAGATATTTTGAGCCTGTCTGCGCAATGATAAAAAATGAGACGGGGATCGACATTAAGGGGGAGCCTCCAGCCCTTCAGGAGATGGTATGGAGTATGGCGGTTCAACACGGAGTAGGAGGGGCCGTCTCTATCTTCAAGAAGGCCCTTAGTGATGTAGTGATGAATTCGGGGGAAGGGATTGATAGGGAAGAGATGGTGGAGCGAATATACGAGATTAGAGCGACCAAATTTTCCTCCTCCTCTCCCAGGGTTCGCCAGGCGGTTCTACGTCGCTTTGAAGCTGAGAAGGCCCTTGTTCTTTCAGGGTTAGAGACCTCTGGAGGCTTTAGCCAGTGGAGCTAGTTAAACAGATGATGATTATTTGACTAATCTAGGTCAGAAAAACGACGCCGTATAGGAAGGGGCGACTCTATCTCTATACGACGCCGATTTTAGGTTTTTAGGCTGCGTTTGCCACGACTTTATCTATGTAGTCGAAGATATCCTGAACTGTTCGGATCTTTTCGGCATCTTCGTCGGGGATCTCGATGTCGAAGACCTCCTCTAGGGCCATAACCATTTCGACGACATCGAGGGAATCGGCTCCGAGATCGTCAATAACGTGAGCTTCTGGGGTAATAGTTTCTTTTTCGATACCAAGCTTGTCGGCGATAATTTCGATAACCTTGTTTTTAATTGCTACCTTGTCCATTAGAGTCTTCCTCCTTAAGATGTAAGTTTTTTCGATTTTCCGACATTACCGTTCCATAAAATAGAACTTCTAGAACTGTAGGAGCCTCATCTGTGAGACTGTAACTACATCCATGTTCTATCCATCTTTGGATAATCCCGTGAATGAATCCCATGAAGCCGTAGAAGATAAACTCAAAGGAGATGGGCTTATAAAAACCTCTTCGAGTGGCCTCCAGGATCTTTTTTCTCACCGGCAAAAGCCTTCTAAAGGCTCTTTTTAAATATTGTTGCCGCTCTGCCAATGACTTTTCCCTAAAAAGCAGTTGATAAAGTCCTCGGTTATTCTCGAAGAAGGCTAGGTAATTTTCAACACAGAGGGCGATCGTTTTAGTGACGTCCTTTTCGTTTTCCTCAATGATTTGCTGTATTGAGTTATCGAGGATTTGGATACGGGACTCTAGGAGCTCATTAAATAGAGCCTCTTTACTTGGGAAATATCTATAGACGGAGCCTTTAGCTATACCAGCCCGTTTTGCTATATCGTCGACGGTAGTGTCATGATAGCCCTTTTCTGCGAAGATTTCCAGGGCGGCGGAAAGGATGAGCTCCCTTGTGGAGGGGTAAAGGAGACTCCCTTCAGTTTTACGCTGGGGGACCAGGGCTCTATAATTTTTGAGGCTTTCAATAAGGAGCTCTTCTAGGATACGGACAAGGGGTTTATTGAGTCTAATTGAGAGTTTTTCCAGGAGATCCTCTAAACTTTGGTGGTCCGGTATAGTTTCTACGATGGAGAGGAGGACGTCCAGTATAAAGGCGTATTGTTCCCTTTCGGACATAGATTCTATGGAGCTAGCGGTAAGTTTTTGTAGCTTTGCGCCGCAGTCTGTTTTTGCAAGTTTCATAGGCCACCATCCTACATGACTGACCAGTCAGTTTCTATATGGAGCCCCGCCTAATGTCAAGGATTTTTTTTATGGGTTTCCCATTGACACTTTATAAAAATCGCAGAAGATGCCAAAGAAATGCTCTTAATACATAAAACCCTTATTAAAAAGGAGTAGGTGGTATGAGGCTCTTTGCGAGGTTCCTTATAGCGCTGGTCTTCATTTTTGGGTCCCTCGATGGTAGTCTAGGTGAATCTCAGAAGGAGGTATCCGTAAAAAAATGGAGCCTTGAAGAGGCCGTTTCTGAAGCGATAAGAAATAACTCCATTGTCCAGGAAGCGATGGAGCGTGAAAGGGCTGCAATGTGGGAGGAAAAGAGTGCAAGGGCCGATCTCTTTCCTAAGATCTCCTTTTCCTACGAGTATGTTCGTCTAAAGGAGGATCCCTACGCCATCTTTAATAAAATGGAGGTAGGGATGGGACCCTTGAACAACTATTCCTGGAATATAACCCTTACTCAACCCCTCTTTACGGGCTTTGCCCTTGAGACAAAGCGAAGAATTGCTGAACTAGGGATTAAATCTAAGGTCTTCGATCGGGAAAGGGCTATCCTTGATGTGATAAAGATGGTCAAGGTGGCCTATTTTCGGGTTCTTCTTGCGGAAAAGTATCTTCGCGTTGCCGAGGAGCAGGAGATCCAGCTAAAGGCTCATCTCGAGGATGCCAAACTTTTCTATGAACAAGGCCTAATCCCTCAAAATGATCTTCTCAAATCGGAGGTTGCCTATGCAAGGGCGCAACAGGAAAAGGTCTCCTCCGAAAGTGCCCTATCGGTAGCGAGAGCCTCCTTTAACACAATCCTACGGCATCCCATAGACGAAAAGCCCGAGCTGGAGGATGTCACGACCCTTACGACCGACTCCTATAATCTCTCATCCCTTATGGAGGAGGCTTTTGCGAATCGGCCCGAGATAAGGGTGCTAAATGTTTTACTCGAGCAGGCCAAGTTAGGCGAAAAACTTGCAAAGAGCGGCTACTATCCTAAGGTCTATGTGTTTGGCCGGTATTTTCAGCAGGGTGAGGATTGGAGAGCTACGGAAAACGACTACCAAAATAGCCATAACGCCAGTGTAGGTCTTCAAGTAAACTGGCCTTTCCTTGAGTCCGGTAAAACGAGGGCCGATTCCGCAAGGGCCCTTCATGAGCGGCTTGCCGTGGCCGAGAAGATGAAGGGCCTGAGGGACTCCATTGGGCTCGAGGTAAAGGAGGCCCTGGAAAAGCTTAACGTGGCTAGAAGAAACATTACCACTGCAGAGAAGGCTCTTTCTCAGGCAAAGGAAAATTACAGAATAACCAACCTTCAATACCAGCAGCAGATCACCACCTCGACGGAGGTTTTGGATGCTCAGACCTATCTTACGCAGGCTCAGGTAAACTATTACAATGCCCTCTACGGTTACTATACGACCAAGGCAGAGTTAGAGCGGGCTGTAGGGAGAGGTTTACCCCAGGGGAACCCCTAGGGAGAGAGACGATCACGATGGGATGGAGGGAAATATGATTATCACGACAACACCAAATGTTGAAGGCAAAAGGATTATCGCCTACCTTGGTATTGTCACCGGTGAGGCGGTAATGGGGGCAAATCTTTTTCGTGATTTATTTGCAGGGATAAGGGATATTATAGGGGGAAGGTCGGGAGCCTATGAAAAGGAGCTTCGAAGGGCGAGGGAGGCCGCTTTTAAGGATCTTATGGAAGCCGCAAGGGAGCTAGGGGCCGATGCTGTAGTGGGGGTAGATATTGACTATGAGGTGCTTGGTGAAAAGAATGGAATGCTTATGGTAACTGTGAGTGGAACGGCGGTAAAACTTGGCTAAAAAGAAGGGGACAGACCATGAAGACCGTTAAAGAGATTGCGGAAAAGAGGAGAGCGGTAAATTTCTTCGATTCATCGGTTGCGATAACCGACGATGATCTAAGAAGTATTTACGAGATCGCAAAGTTATCTCCCTCTTCCTTTAATCTCCAACCCTGGCGGGTTATAGTGGTGAGAAGTCCAGAAAAGAGAGAGCGACTTAGGGAGCTCGCAATGAATCAGCCGAAGGTGACGGAGGCGTCGGCCATTTTAGTCTTTGTAGGAAGGGGGAAGGCCTACGAAGAGGATGTGGATAGAGTGCTTAGGGATAGGGTTTCCAAGGGTTATATGTCCGAGCAGATTGTGGATAGGGTCAAGGAGGTGATTAGAAACCTATACGGAGGAAGGGAGGTAGCCTTCGCCTCAAGAAATGTAGGGCTTTTTGCCATGCTCTTTATGCTCGCTGCGGAATCGGAGGGGTGGGATACTCACCCCATGGATGGGTTCGATGTCGAGGGTGTAAGGGAGTTTCTCCAGCTAGGGGAAGGGGAATTTCCCGTTATGATGATGGCCTTAGGGAAAAAGCAAAGGGAGGCCACGCTCCTTCCTAGACCTGAACGGAAAAGCTTTGAGGAAGTCTTTTCTGTGCTGTAAGGACTGGAGATGAGGGCGAAGGAGCTAGCTCGGATAGTACTTTCTGATAGCTCCCTAAGGAAGGTTCATAGAAAGTATCCCTTTCGGATCACCGATCATATTGCCCGTCTAATTCATAGTCTAGATGATCCTATAGCTAGGCAGTTTATCCCAAGCGAGTTAGAGCTGGAGGAGGACGGAGGGGTCGAAGATCCTCTTGGGGAGGAGAGCCTTTCGCCGGTTCCCCATCTGGTTCATCGCTATCCCGATAGGGTTCTTTGGCTTATAACTTCTAGGTGTGCAGCAAGATGCCGATTCTGCACAAGAAAGAGGCTATGGAAGCGTAGGGTCTCTCTTACGGAAGAGAACATTTCTAGAGCCCTAAATTACATTAGGCAAAGGAGGGGGATAAGGGATGTTCTTATATCGGGAGGGGACCCCCTCCTTGTTGATGAGGAGCTGCTTGAGAGGGTTCTCCACTCTCTTAGGGCGATTAAACATGTTGCCATAGTTCGCATTGGGACAAGACTTCCCCTATCCGATCCAGAGAGGGTAACTAGAGAAAAGATTTTGCTTCTTTCCCGCTATCAACCCCTTTACGTTAACATTCATGTAAATCATCCAAGGGAGCTTTCCGATTCTACCCGTCGGGTCCTTGAGGAGATGGCCTCCGCTGCTATCCCCTTAGGGAGCCAAACGGTCCTTCTTCGGGGAATAAACGATGATACCGAAACGCTTCGGGGGCTCTTCTTGGAGTTGTTAAGACATAGGGTTCGCCCATACTATCTTCTGCAGATGGATTTAATGAGGGGAACAGCCCATTTCAGAACGCCCCTAAGTCGGGGGCTAGAGATTATGAAAGGCCTTCGCCATACCCTTTCGGGTCTTGCTATACCCCATTTTATAGTTGATCTCCCCAGGGGTGGGGGGAAGGTGGGTCTTGTTCCCTCGGCTGTGGAAAGTTTAAGGGATGGTGAGGTCCTTCTTAGGAATCGCCAGGGAGGCCTTTCTTCATATCCCCTAGAGGTGGGGGAATTTGACCGGCTCATGAAGCTTCTTCTTTAGGACCCTTTAGACTACTCGTCGTAAGATCGATTATCCAGTAGGCGTGGACCCCGATAAGGCTAATCCAGATAAAGACCTTAAGGGCATCGAAGAGGGCAAGGGCGAATAGGAGGATGGCATAGTCTCTATGGTTAATTTTAGTAAGGAGGCTAGAGATCCTGGAGGGGGGTTTTTTAGGGATAGTAGCAGAAACCCTTTCGTGGACATTATAGGCTATAAGTATACCGGAAAGGATCACTAGCATAAGGAGAAGGGCGAGAAGTGGTCTATTCGAGTATTCCCGAATAATGAGGGCTCCAAAAAGGGTCAAGTTTGAAATATTTCCAAGGATGGTGTCTAGTTTTTTACCGTAGGGGGACTCCTTCATTGTTACCCTTGCTAAGCTACCATCGGCGCAGTCCAGAACCCAGGAAAGGATAAGCAGGGTGGTGGCTAGAAGACCCAGGAAGTAGGATTTTGGAAGGAGCGCAATACAGCCAAGCATATGGACACCGAAGCCCAACCAGGTTATGGCATTAGGGTCTATGCCTCTTTTCGAACAGAACTTGAGAAAGGGTAGGAGTTTTCTTCTTACCCATACGACATGGGGTCTATCGGAGGGTTTTCCTGCGAGCTCTAAAAGGCCTTCCTCGTCCCAGTATGGGACAGGGAGGAGGTGGGTGGGAGGAGTTATCCTTAGGAAATCCCCTTCCGGGAAGGTCTCGGAGGGGGCATAGAGTTTCTTCCACAATCCATAGGGGCAAGAGGCCATAAAGGCTTTCCCCTCTGGAAGTGTAAGGCATGAAGGATCCTTCGATCTCGCCATTTCGTCGAACCAATGGAGTAGATCTTGTTTCCAAAGGAGACCACCCCTTATAAGAAGTATTGGTTCCTCCTGAGGGGGTTCGTCTCCATCCCAGGTAAGGCCGTTGGATCCCCTTAGAGAGAGCCTTTCTACACCGGAGCGCTTCAGAAGAAGGCTTATCCTTTCGAGGACCGATCTTCCAAAGGGAGCGCTGGATAACCATCTCCAGCCCTTTTCTGAATCATCGGGGTATAGGAGTGCATATCGCCAAGGCATGGGATACTCTCCTTTTTTGATGGAGGGGCCGAGGATAAATCGGCCCTAGGGAGGGTTTAGAAGGTTTTTTAGAGATAGTATTTATGCAAATATTCGAGCACCATCCTATGGGTATTAAAAAAGGGTGTAATATCAGCAATGGAGCGCTTCATTATACTTGTCCATTTCTTCGGTGCCGCATAATAGGTTGTCACCATATCGTCTAGATCCCGGTAGAGGTCCATTGCAGCCTCTTCGTCGGGTTGATCCTCATCGTCTCCTATCGCCCATCCGTTAACCCGGTCTTTACAGGCTTCTCTCCACCAGCCATCTAGCACACTCATGTTAATACCACCGTTGAAGCAGACCTTCATGCCACTTGTTCCGCAGGCCTCCCTTGGACGTCTTGGTGTATTCAGCCAGACATCAGTTCCCTGGGTCATCAATTGGGCGAGCCAAATGTTATAGTTGGGGATAAAGACGAGGCGTAGCCTATCCTCGTAGCGTTTAGAGATTTCAACGATCTGCTTTATAAGATCCTTTCCGGCCTGATCCTGAGGGTGGGCCTTTCCGGCGAAGATATATTGAACGCGATCGTAGGAGAGATTCATTAGGTACTCTATGTCGGTAAAGATAAGGGTTGCTCGCTTATAGGCCGCTGCTCGCCTTGCAAAACATATTGTCATCATCTCATCGGTAAAACCAGCACCCGTTAAGGAATTTACGTAGGAGATGAGCCTCTTCTTTGCCGCCTTCTTCGCCTTCTGGATGGCCTCATCGGGGATTTTGGTGGCCTCCCTTAGGGTCTGAGGCTGGGATCTCCAGTTGGGGATATGTTCGTCGAAGAGCCTTTGAAATTCCGGTCCCGTCCAGGTAAGATGGTGAACCCCGTTGGTGATATGGCCGATTTCGTGGCCTGGAAACATCTGCCGTGACACCTCTCCATGGAGCTCACTTACGCCATTGCTTGCTCTGGAAAGGTTTAGAGCAAGGATTGTCATGTTTAGAGCATCCTCTCCCGCGAGCCGTTTGATGTTTTGGGGGAGATACTCCTTCAATACCTGCCATGCCATATCGTAGGAGAACCTGTCGTGACCTGCGGGAACGGGCGTATGGGTGGTGAAGATACATAGGTTACGGACCTTATGTTCATTACCGTTGAAATCTTTAAGGAGGGCAAGAGTTAGAAAGGCAGCATGGCCTTCATTCATGTGGTAGGTTGTGATGTTAGGCTCGAGTTTCTTAAGAATGGTATAGCCCCCTATTCCGAGGACTGCCTCCTGCATGATGCGGTTGTATTGATCTCCCCCATAAAGATATTGGGTGATGAGTCGATCCTGAGAAAGATTTTCTGGAAGGTCGGTATCAAGAAAATAGATTGGCACCTTAGATTTCATACCCTGATAGACGTATTTCCAGACTCCAACGGCTATTTTTCTTCCATCGAGCTGTAGGAAGATTTTGAAGGGGAGTGGCTCCATGAAGCCTCGAGGATCGAAGTAAGGGTAGGCCTCTAGCTGATCCCCGCTGGGAGTAATGTGTTGGATAAAATAACCCCTTTTGTAGAGCAAGGTAATGCCAACAATTGGGACGGCCAAGTCCGCACTTGACTTCAGGTGATCTCCCGCCAAAATGCCCAATCCGCCACTGTAGGACGGGATGTTTTCGCTTATACCTATTTCCATACAAAAGTAGGCTATTTTCATAATAGATTTTTCCTACTAGTAGAGACTTCCGAAGTTAGGATCTACTTTGAAAAATTGTTTTTGATTAGCACCACATACGGGACATTTTTCGGGTGGGTGATCTTCCGCGGTGTAGCCGCAAATTTTACAGACGTAGTAATCCCTTTCGGGGAAGTTTTCCATATCGGCTAGGGCTTTTTTGTATAGCTCCGCATGGACCTTTTCCACCTCATTAGCGTATCTAAAGCTAATCTCTGCCTGCTTTTCACCCTCCGATATAGCCTCCTCTATCATCTGGGGATACATGGTGGTGAACTCATGGGTTTCCCCCGAGATGGCCTCCTCAAGGTTTTCCTTTGTGGAGCCAATGCCTTTCATTACCCTAAGGTGCTTCAAGGAGTGGACCATTTCGGCCGCTGCGGCCGCCCTAAATAGCCTAGCGATCCCTGGATAGCCTTCCTCCAGGGCCTTTTCTGCGAAGGCAAGATATTTTCTTGTTGCTTGGGACTCTCCCGCAAAGGCTGCCTTTAGATTATCCTTTGTCTTTCCCATCTCTTAATCCCTCCTTATTTATGTTATTTTGCCTTGGCGAGCTGATTTTCTTCGGCCATCTTTAAAAGATTTTCTTCCGAATCTATCATCCCCACGTTAACTTTCCCATTGGGAAAGATATAGGATGGGGTGCCCCGAATACCCTTCGTCTGCAGAAAGCTCTCTGCTCCTTCGACCTTTTTCTTTCCCTCTTCACATTGGTTTTCGGACTTATAGCCGCTCTCTAGGCCAGGGAGCTCCTTTTTGTCGCAAATGATCGAGATAGATTGCTCCTTCGCCCCGGGGTGTATAGAAAGGGGAAAGAGGACAACGTGAACTTTTAGTTTGCCCTCATCGGTGAGTTTTTTCAAGGTTGGGAGGGCCTTTTTACAATAGGGACACTGGGGATCCGTTATAAAATAGACCTCAGGCCCCTTCTTCCCGACCGTGAAGGCCACGAGGGAGGTGAGCTTTTTTACGTCATCTACGGTGAGTTTATTGAGTTCCTGGGATGCCTCCTGGGTAAGATTTTTCCCTGTTGCGATCTCAATTAGGTTTCCGGCAAAGAAGTATTTACCCTTTTCGTCTACGTATAAGATATTATAACGCTCCTGGACCAGCACGTGGGCTTCACAGATCCCTGGAAGCTCCTTGGAGGGTTGAACCTTTTTTACTTCAAAACTCTGGTTAAATACCTTTTTTATGCCTTCTTGTACCTGTTGGACGGTAGGGCAGGCTAGAGCCATAAGAGATCCCATAAGGAAAATACCTAAGGTAAGGCCTGTACAGAAAAAAACTTTTCGTCCTTTGACTTTCATTACCTCTCTCCCTTCAACTGTTTTAGATGTTTTACAAACCACCAAGGCTTTAAACCATACAAGCCGAGAATAATCAAGTCCATCTGGGGGGGTATGGGTAGAAAATATTTTTGACGACTATAATATCGTAGGTTAAAATTAAGACGTCTTAGCTCCCCTTAAATATATTCCCCTCTCCCCGCTTTCGCTAACTAGAGTTTTATGACGCGCTACCTAAAATAAAGTAGCGATTTAGTCCCAGCTAATAAATAGGGAGATACTTTTTTGGAAAACATGGAGGACTCAGTATGAAAGAAAATGGAAGGTTGGTGTGGTGTTTTTTTTTGGTCCTATTAATCTTTAACACCAATATAGCCCTAGCGGTGGATAGTGTTTCGGAGGTTCAGAGGGCCTATATTGCATACTACGGAAGACCTGCCGATCCTGGAGGGCTAGATTACTGGTCGAGGAGGCTAGCCAACGAGGGTTCCCTCTCATCGATTATGCAGGAGTTTGGAAATTCCCAGGAGTTTAGGGATCGTTTTGGGCGACTTAGTTATCCGGAGTTAGTAAATAACATCTATCTTAATCTCTTTAATCGGAATGCCGAGGAGGCGGGAAAGCAGTTCTACGTTAATAAGCTCCAAAGGGGTGAGATGACCCTTCAGACAATCGCCCTTAATATCCTCTATGGAGCTGAGAACGAGGACAAGACCACCATTGAGAATAAGGTTGAGGTGGCGAAGTATTTTACTCAACAGATCAGGAACAACCCCTCCTGCACCTACTCAGGGAACCAGGCGGCAGAAGAGGCAAAGAAGGTCATATCCTTTGTGAATGCAACCAAGGGTTCCATCAATGCGGGAAAAATTCTTACCGACTATCGCTACTGTCGGGTTCTGAGGTGTCCCTTGAATGTTACCGAATCGCTGGTTGCCCTAAGTAGAGATCAACAGGCCTTTATAGCCTCTAGAGGGAACCCCTCCTTATTCACCATTGTTTTTACAACTGAAGAGGCCGACTCCTTGGGAAGGCCTGTGTATTCTGGTAGGGTAAGAAAGGTTGAAACATGGATTTATAATAATTCATCAAGTGGCTTGAAGGCTATTTTATTCGATAACGGTTACTTTATTGAGGAAAAGACGGTAGGACCCTATGCTCATAATCTTGTCCCTACTCATTTAAGCCCCTCTCTCTTTACCCCCTGCACAACCAAAGAGGACGTGATAAGGATGTTAGGAGAGCCGACCTGCACCCAACAGATTCAATTTGGCGGAAGACTCATAACGGCCATGAGATATAATCCAACCACTACCCTAGCGGCCAGCTCAGTCTATTTGGAAAACGATTTGGTGTTTCAGGTAGAGGCCGGTTATGCCCTTGTTTCTCCTAGGGCTGGTTCGGATCTTTGTAAAATAGAGTGACCAACGAAGGGAGAATAATATGCTAAGCTTTTTCAAAAATATTTTGAAGAGTAATCAAGGACTTGTGCCCCTGGCTGTAGCTGTAGTGGTAGGTGTAACCTTGGGATGGTTATACCTTGCTGGCACAACGGCTCAAAGGATAAGGGAGACCAGTGGAAGGGCTGTAGAAGATTTAATAGAAAACCCTGCCAATGCCCCTATTGAGCCTGCTGAGCGGCATAGACAGAATTTATCGACCTTTTCTCAAGTCTTGGGCACAACGGGCGGAATGGTAAATAGTGTAGCCACTTCCATTGGACCCGGAGGAGGAGCGGACGTGGACCCAGTAAATAAGGCTTGGGTCTTGGGGGTTCAGAATACTAGGGATGTTACTATTGATCGGGTCTTGAGTGAGTCAACCTCTAATCCCCCTACCTCTTCAAACCCCTTGCCTTCAGATGTAAGACAAAGCCCTTCCTGTTCTAGGACCAGTCTTCAGGCCTGCAGTAGCAGGAGTTCCTGTAGTAGTGCCGGAGGAACATGGCAGCCAAATAACACCTGTAGCACCAATCCGGTTCCGGCCTGTAGGAGAAGCAACTTGGCAGGCTGCACGAATGCAACAGAATGTGGACAAAATGGGGGCTATTGGTATAATAGTAAATGTAACGCTAGTCCTCAGTGTAGCTCGAGCAATGTAAGGCTATGTAAGACCGAGGCTGAATGCACTAGAGTCGGTGGATTCTGGTATGACAACCAGTGTAATACCTCCTCAAGGGAATGTTACATTAATGTAGTTCTTTGTAGGACTAGGGTCGATTGTGAATCCGCCGGAGGGTATTGGTATGACAATGCTTGCCACATGGAAGCAAAGTGTGCCAACCAGGGAGGTGTTGTCTCTTGTGAAAATGGCCAGGAGATATGTGCCTCCAATGTCTGCGATAGAAGGCAGGATTGTAGGGATGGAAGTGACGAATGGACCTGTGACTGTGACGAATCGGGAGTTTATGTCTGTGGTAACGGCAAGAAGATTTGCCGATTTAGGGTATGTAACGGAAAGGACGAGTGTGGAGACGGAAGTGATGAAAGAAATTGTCAATCGGCTCAGAGCTGCTGCGTATTGACTAGGGGATGTCCTGGTGAGACGGCCTCGCAGTGTGCTCAAACCTGTTGTTGTTGTCCCTATGGTCAGGTCTGTGACAGGGTAAACCTATTCAGAGGATGCATAACCGTTGGGATGGAGCAGGCTGTAGGGGCTAGCTTTGATAGATCGGTAGTATGCATGAAGGATTAAGATGGAAAAAAGGCGTATAGTGTAGATATGGAGGCCAAAGAAAGGAGGATGGACTTTATGAAGACAAGGGTTTTCTTGATAGTTATTATCTTCCTTCTTGGCTTTGTTTCTTTTGGATTGGCGGGCGATATCTTGTTATCTAGCGGTTCTCAAAGGACTAGGATATCCTGGGTCTATGAATTTTCCGACGAAGCATCCCGAATAGAGCTAGAGAGGCCGAAACTTTCTTCGGCAGCCTCGGCAAGTGGCGCTAGGCTTTTTGTTAAAAGGGAGCCTTCGTTGGATAGTAGTGATCGGCTACGTGTAACTGTGAAGGGCGAGGGCACCATATCGGAGCTAAGACGTTTCCTGATGGCTCCCACTTCAAATGGTGTAAGGATTCTCCTTTCCCGTCCCACCACTCTTATCTTCGAAGGGAGGGCACCTAAACGAAAGGAGGTTAATGTACTTCTCAGAGCCAACATAACGACTGGTTATTCCTGGTCGGTAGCTGACGAAACGCTTTCTTCCTTTGAGGATTACGAAGCTTTTCCCTATGTGCAGAAGGAGCCTCGTTTAGGAGGGGAAGGTGAAAGTCGCTTTGTCTTCAGAACCTCCACTTTTGGTCTTAAAAGGATAGTTCTTCGCTACCATCGCCCCTGGGAGGAGTTTGGCAATAATGGAGCGATGGTTACTGTGAAGTCCTCAGGGGAGATCCCCGAAATGATCCCCCTTGTGCTCGATTCCCCTTCGACGGAGAAGCCCTCTTTATCTTTGGGAGATGAAGGGGGTTCCTTTGTCAAGGAGGAGGCCACTGGGACGACTCCACCGCTTGGGCAGTCTCTTCCGTCCTCCTACGATCTTCGCCCTCGCCTTACGGCCGTAAAGGATCAGGGTGAGTGTGGCAGTTGCTGGGCCTTTGCGACTGTTGGGGTGCTTGAGGGCTTAATCAAGATGAGGTCTGGAGCGGCAACGGATCTTTCCGAGCAGTTTCTTGTCTCCTGTAATAGGGACGGTTGGAGCTGTGACGGGGGGTGGTTCGCTCACGATTATCACAAGGATAAGGTCGCCAGGGAACAGAGTCAGGCGGGAGCCGTTGTTGAGCAGGACATGCCCTATACCGCAACGAATGGAGCCTGTTTTGCTATTCCAAGTCATCCTTACAGTATAAGTAATTGGGGGTATGCGAATGCCGCATCTTCGATGCCATCGGTAAATGATATAAAGCAAGCCCTTTACAACTATGGTCCCCTTGCTGCGGCCGTCTGTGTAGGGAGGGCCTTTCAGAGTTATCGAGGAGGGATCTTTGAGACCGATGAGAGCTCAGTTTGTCAAGGCTCGGTGAATCATGCGATTGTTTTGGTGGGCTGGGACGATTCCCAAGGGGTTTGGATCCTTCGAAACTCCTGGGGATCCGGTTGGGGTGAAAATGGGTATATGCGTATAAAATGGGGTGTTTCCAAGGTTGGGTACAAGGCGAATTATGCGGAATTTAGGGGCTCCTGTACCTACTCCGTATCTCCCCAGTCTCTCAGTATCGATTCGGAGGGGGGCACTGCCACTATTTCTATCTCTACAAGTTCAGGTTCCTGCAGTTGGTCTTCGGGCTCGAACGCCAGTTGGATCCGCATAACCTCAACCCCAAACGGCATAGGAAATGGTCAAGTGCAGATCTCTATTGAGAGAAACGGCGGGAGTGCTCGTTCTGGAAGCCTTACCGTGGCAGGACAGACGGTTACAGTTAATCAAGCGGGGACTTCAGCCTGTAGCTATTCTGTAACTCCCACAAGCCTTTCACTTCCTCCCTCTTCTAGCGAGGGAACCATAACGGTTACGACCCAGAGCGGTTGTAACTGGTCTGCGTCGAGTCCTGAGGGGTGGATTCAAATTGTATCTGGAGCAACCGGTTCAGGAAGCGGAACAGTCCGTTATCGGGCGTCCCAAAATACTGGTCCCCCCCGTTCAACGACTCTTCTTGTTGCGGGGGAGCGTATTTCGGTAAATCAAGGCGCCTCTACTTCCTGCACATATTCGTTAAATTCCTTATCGAACACCTTCAGTGCCTCTGGAGGGACGGGAACTATCAGTGTCCTTACTGGGAGTGGCTGTTCCTGGAGAGCCTCGAGTGGGGCTAGCTGGGTAAATATTGTCTCTGGAATTTCGGGAACTGGAAGTGGGACGGTAACCTATCGGGTAGATAGCTATTCTGGCACTTCAATGAGGACGGCCACGATAACTATAGCTGATCAAAGCTTTTTGGTTAGGCAAACTGGTGTTTCCCCAGGTGGAAATGTGGAACTTCAAAATGGTGTATCGAGAAGCGACTCTGTATCGGGTAATTCTGAAGGGTCGGCGTGGAATTACTACTTCGTAACCATACCTCCTGGAACAACTAGGCTTACTGTCACCTTGAGAAATTTAACGGGCGATGTTGATCTGTTTATGCTCCGGAATGAAAGACCAACTTCTAATCTTTTCGATTGTGTCTCAGGCGGTGAAGAGCAAACGGAGGAGGAGTGTTCCTTTCTTAATCCTTTGCCGGGCGTGTGGTGGATAGGTGTGAGCAACTGGGATGTAGGAAATATTTCATACACCATTCGGGCTATGTGGACCTCGGGTTGTGTTGTGGACGTCACACCCGAGACCTTACGTTTTCCAGCTTATGGTGGAGAAGGTATTATATACGTTGGGGCCATGTCTGGCTGCAACTGGCGAGCTACTTCTTCGGTGGATTGGATTACCGTAACCTCTGGCTCCGGCACGGGTAGTGGAATGATAAGGTTTCTGGTTGGTCAGTTTACGGGCTCTGGCTACCGGGAGGGGAGTATAGAGGTTGGTGGTATGAGGGTTCCTATTCGCCAGTCATCGGCCACTAGGGTAACCAATGTATTGAAGAATCCTGGCTTTGAGGAGGGTTCCAGCTACTGGGAGGAGCTAAGTCTTTATGATTTTCCCATTATCTATCACCTGAGTAAAATCGAGGGACTACCGCCGATTGAGGGAAGTTATGTTGCCTGGCTTGGTGGCTATGACGATGAGATAGCGCTTCTTAGGCAGAGGGTTTTTATACCCTCCGGATCGGATGCGTCACTAAGGTTTTACCTATGGATAAACTCGGAGGACGAATGTGGCTACGATCTAGGTGGTGTATGGGTACTCGATAGGACTGGAAGGTCTATTCTTAAGCGAATCGCTGCCTCAGATCTTTGTTGGCTAACGGACACGGGAAGGTGGATCCAGAGTCCCTTCTTTGATCTTAGTGAGTTTTCAGGAAGGGAAGTGGTGGTAGAGTTTTTCACCTTAACTGACGATAGCTTCCCATCATCTCTTTTTGTAGATAGGGTGGAGTTAAATGTTTGGGATTCTGGCGAAGGTGGAGAGGTAGATTCTCGCTATCTTCGGGAGGTGCAGAAGGCCTATGTAGCCTATTATGGCCGTCCAGCGGATCCTGGAGGCCAGGATTACTGGGCAAGGAGGCTTCAGGAGGCGGGAGGTGATTTGAGGGCTATTATTGAGGCCTTTGGGACCTCTCAGGAGTTTATAAGCCGCTATGGGGGCATGACGAATTCTCAGCTCATAGATACCATCTATCAACAGATGTTTGGGAGGAATCCCGATCCGGAGGGGAAGGCCTTTTATCTTGATCGGTTAAACCGGAGGCTTATGACTCTTCAGACTATAACGTTAGACGTTATGAACGGGGCTCAAGGGGATGATTTGACGGTTATAAACAACCGGATAGAGGTGGCCGAGTATTTTACTAGGAAGCTAAGGGAAAACCCCTCCTGTCGTTATGCGACCCTTGAAGACATTCGAAGGGCTCAGGCGATACTTCAGGCCGTTACGAAGGAGGCTTCAAGTGTTACAGTGGCAAAAGCTCGGGTTGAACTATTTTGTCAATAGTTTTTTTCTTGATTTCGTGGTTGAATTGTGATCTTATTCGCTATTGAAATTGGTGGTTTTTACGTGGGGGCTAGTAGTGCTAGTAGTAAGGTTTAATATTGACATATCTAAGGGAAAAGAATAATTAGGGAGAAAACACTTGGAGGTTAGGGGGTGATTAGAAAAGGCAGTTAGGTTTATAGGTTTTAAGGGGCTTTAAGGGGTCTATGTAACGATCAAAAACAAAAGGAGGTTCTAGAATGGCTAATTGGACGACGAATAGGGATCTTGTCCAGAAGTTATATATTGCTTTTTATGGAAGGCCTGCGGATCCAGGAGGACTCCGTTACTGGGCAAGCCAGCTTCCCGATAATGCAGCACCTGATAGTCAAGCGGTAAGGGATCTAATAGCTAGATTTATTAATTCTCCAGAAGCTCAAGGTCGTTTTGGCTCACCAAGTCTTGATGCTTCAATTGATAGAATTATTAACTTTGCCTTTCATAGGAATACAACGAGTGGGGATAAGGTGGGTGTAAACTCCGTAGCTGATTTACTTATTAAGATTTTAAGTGTCTCTTCAGGGCCAGATTATGCCTCTCTTAATAACAAGCTTCAGTATGCCAACTGGTTTGTTGAGTTTCTTGACCCGAACGGGGATGGGATTCCTAATGATGATTCCTCGGGCACGAAGTTTGCAGCGACCTATTCTGGAAATACCGACGCAAATGATATCGCCTCAAAGCTTAATTTCATTGATGCTGTAAACCCAGCTACCAAGACAGGGGTTTTAAATGATGTAAAATCCATAGCCGATCCGGGGGATCAAGTAATAGTAAATCCACCCTCTACAGGGCAGACTTTCACGCTCACGACCGGCGCGGACGCGTTTACGGGCACGGCGGGTAACGATATCTTCATTGCAACCGAAGCGACGCTTTCTTCGGGCGACGTGCTCGATGGGGGCGTGGGTGATGACACGCTGCGCTATGCCTCTTCCGGTAACGCTGCTGTAACCGAATCCGGATTCGAAATCAAGAACATCGAGACCGTGCAGATCACCTCTGATGCGGTGGGGGGCACGACCTTCGACTTCACCGGCACCACGGGGGTGACGACCATCCGCAACTTCAATAGTTCTGAGGACCTCACCATCACAGGTCTTAAGACCCTGGCTCCGACCCTTGAGCTGGACAGCTTGGGCGCGCCCAGTCGTGCGGTCAGCATTGTGGACACCACCGTCA
>JAOACS010000030.1 GCA_026417655.1 Syntrophobacterales bacterium | reverse complement strand
AGATGTGTATAAGAGACAGCTTACATACCGCTCTGGCGCCTCTATCATAAGATGAACATCGAAGGGGATACTTGCATATTGGCGAATAGCTCTGACGACATCGGGTCCAAAGGTAATATTGGGAACAAAATTCCCATCCATGACGTCCACATGTATCCAATCGGCTCCAGCTGTTTCAATGAGAGAAACTTCTTCACCAAGCCTAGCAAAATCAGCAGATAAAATAGATGGAGCTATGATATGTTTTGGTAAAGGCATATTAGATTTTCCCTTGAATCCTCACTTAGGTTTTTGCCACACGGCACCAAAAAATCCATCCATACCATGAAGGTGGGGCATGGTTTTAAAAAATCCCCTATCCACAAAAGTAGCCGCCTCCTCTTTACAGACAAAAACTTTCTCAAGCAATCCTTGAGGAGATATCTCCTTCCAATTGTGATTCCTTTGAAAGTTAAAAGCCACCTGCTCATTCTCATCAAAGAAAACCGAACAGGTCGAATATACCAGTATACCACCTGGTCTTACAAAACGAGCTGCCCTATCTAGAAGCTCCTTCTGAAGATTACTCATACGCCATGGACTCCTTGGATGGCTCCTCCACTTAATGTCTGGATTTCTTCTCACAGTTCCCCAACCCGTGCAGGGAGCGTCAAGAAGAACCCTATCGAAAAATCCGATCCTATTAGGATCAAGTTCTAAAACATCCCCCTGGACTGGTCTAACTATGGAGATCCCAAGGCGCGCCATATTCTCGCGAAGAGCTTCCAGTTTCCAGGAGGCCACATCCACGGCCACAATCTCTCCTCTATCGTTCATAATAGATGCCAGCTGCGCCGACTTTATTCCAAAGCCACAACACAAATCAAGAATCCGCTCACCAGGTAAAGGATCTACAAGATAAGCTACAAGTTGAGAAGCCTCATCTTGAACCTGAATAAAGCCAGCCCTATAGATTTCGGTCTCAGATATGTCAGCTCTCAAACCTCTCACAATCACTCCATAGGGGGCATAGCGGGTTGGAGTGATCTCAGAAGTGTTTGGATAGTTTTCCTTAAGCCATTGAATTACCTCCTCTCGACCGATCCTATTTACTCTAAGAACCAGCGGGGCTACAATATTGTTAGCCCTACAGAAGGCCTCTACTTCATCGTAGCCCATAGTTTTCAATAGCTTTTCTATTAACCATTCGGGATGAGCCGTCATTACAGCGAGATGCTTTATTGGCTCTTTGGCTACATCAGGCCAGTCCCATTCATCTGAAGATCGCTCAGAGGCCCTTCTTAAGATAGCGTTAACAAAAGATGAAAGATGGCGAGAATGGGTGGATCTTGCTATCTTTACCATTTCACTCACTGCCGCATAGGAGGGTACTCGATCTAGAAATAAAAGCTGATACAGCCCAAGGCGCAGTATGACCTTTATAGAAAAGTCTATCTTCTCAAGTGGCACTTTACTTAACCGCCCGATATGCCAGTCAAGTCTTCCCTGCCATCTAAGGACCCCATAGACAAGTTCAGTAGCAAAAGCTTTGTCAACCGAACTCAGATGAGCATATCGAGACAGTATAGAACGGAGAAGTTCGTCGGGATGAATCCTCCGTTTTTCCAGATGAAGAAGGGCCTGATATGCTGCCATCCGGGCTGTCATTTATTAATTTCCTTAAGAACCGCCTCAAGGGCTTCTAAATCTACCTGGGTATTGAAACAGGGACCCTGGGGACGACTATTAAAGATACCGTAGACAGGAAGGGGCACCGTATCCTGAATACCACTCGTAAGATCCCTTTCGCAGGCAACAGCAATGATGAGATCGGGCTTGGTCTCTTTTACCACCCGGCGGGCGATCGTTCCGCCTGTCGCTACGGAAAGAACAGCACCGTATTCCTCAGCGAGTTCTAGAAGACGCTTAATTGGGCACTTCCCACACCTTTTGCAGTTTTCCGCTCGGTAGGTTACCTTTACTGGACATTCACTATATTGGAGACAATGGGGCATTAGAAGAAGAATCCTCTTAGGTGTCTTCCCATTCCTGCAGGAAGAAATAACTAATTCGTTGTTTATTGTAACGAAGGCGTGTTGGACCCGTTCTTTGGGAAGTCCCACAAGCCGTCCTACGGTTACAAAAAGGGGAAAAAAGTATTTTATGGCAATCGACCGAAGTTTTTTAGCATAGGGGATTGGAATATCTCTACCTAAAGCTATCACCGCAGCAAGAAATCCCAATATAACAGTGAAGACCAAACCAATGAAAACTACTCCTCCAAAAAATATCCATCTCACAACATCTGGAAATGAGGAAAGTCCCACTGTTGGCACAAAATAGGTAAGCCCCAAAACGGAGAGCACAAGGAAAGCCGTAAGAACGATCAAAGCTAGAAATAACCTCTTATCTGAGGCCTTTTCTCTCTGCAATAACATCCCCTCTTCTACACCCTACATTTTTTACTGACCCAATCTCGATCCTACGATACTCTGGGTCCCCTTAACAAACTCCTTTGCATGAAGACGCCTTCTCCCCTCCATTTGTAAAGCTCCTATGGCCACCACTTTTTTATCTCCAGCAAATACCAAGAGACCCTCTTCACTAAGGCCTATAACCTGGCCAGGCATTCCTTCTGAAAATCCTACTGAGGCTCTCCTGGCACCGTAGCATTTAACACGCTTTCCCTGAAATATAGTATAGGCCCCCGGTGTAGGATCAAAGGCTCGGCATAGGTTGATAATGATCTTAGCTGGTTTTTCCCACTCAATCCTTGTCTCTTCCTTTTGGATGGGTGGAGCAAAGGTCGCTTCACTGTCATTTTGAGGAAGGGGTGATATTCTACCGGAGAGCCATTTTGGAAGAGTCTTTATAAGAAGATCCGCCCCTTCGACGGCAAGTCTTTTTTCTAGTTCGCCAGCGGTTTCGAAGGGATCAATAGGGATAGGTCTAGAATCAAAAACTGGTCCCGAATCAACCCCCTCATCAATAAGCATTATAGTGACCCCTGTAACCTCCTCCCCTTCAAGTATCGCCCTTTGGATTGGAGCAGGTCCTCTATACTTGGGAAGAAGAGAAGGATGAACATTTACGGCACCAAAGGGCACAGCTCTAAAAAGTTCAGAGGGAATCAATCTTCCATAGGCAACTACAACGAAGACATCAGGACTATAGCTCAAGATTTCGTTTATTACTTTAGGGTCTCTCAATTTTTCTGGCTGAAAGACCTTAAGCCCAAGAGAGAGAGCAAGGTTTTTTATTGGTGGGGGAGTAAGCTGTAAACCCCTACCCTTTGGTCGATCCGGTGCCGTCACCACAAGGGGAACGGAAAAGCCAAATTCAACCAGAGCCCTAAGGGAAGGAATGGCAAACTCTGGGGTCCCAAAGAAAATAACAGAAGAAGCCTTATTGGACCGCATCTTCAGTTTCCCTTAATTTCCTCCATTTCCTCCTAAAGAGCTCCTTTCCAACGGGACCGAGCCGATCAATAAAAAGACGACCCTCCAGGTGATCTATTTCATGCTGGAGAACAACAGCAAGTAACCCCGTTGCGTTAATTTCTATATCTTCTCCTTCAAGATTTTGCCCCTTTACCACCACATCGCTATAACGATTTACCTTCGCGTAAAACCCTGGAATGCTAAGACACCCCTCTTCGTGCCTCAGGGATCCAGAGGCCTTAATAATTTCTGGATTTAAAAGAACTACCAGTCCCCCCTGCCCTTCCCTTTCTCGCAAATCCAGAACTATAAGACGCTTTGGAACACCCACCTGATTTGCAGCAAGACCAATACCTGGTGCCGCATACATCGTTTCCGCCATGTCTTTGGCAAGTTTCTTTATGAAACCATCAATCCGGTGTATAGGTTCGGCCCTTTCCCTCAAAACGGGATCCGGATAGGTTCGAATCTTAAGTAATCCCATAAGGTAACCTTCTCCCTTTACTTTGATTTGTGAAAAAACCTCCGATCTTTTTTAAGTTAAGAAATTCAAAGGTATCTGTCCACTGGGATTAGAAAATGCCTAGGAAATAAGACCGGAGATCATGGGCCAGACGTATCGGATGGCGATGTAGACTATAACAATCCCCAGGGCGGTCTTTATCCAGGATGAAGGTAAATACTTCTGAAGCCACGCTCCAAAATAGGTCCCAAGAAATCCTCCCAAGCCAAAGAGGGCTCCTAGCAGCCAATCGGGGGATGTCTGGGTAGAGGGTCCCGAAAGGGGACCTATGGCATAAATAATAGCCCCTAGAATTGAAGTGACCCATGTGGAACATAGGGCGGCCCCGGAAACAATATAAACCGGAAGCTCTAAGACTGAAATTAGATAGGGAGCCATTAACGCTCCCCCACCTATACCATAGGCTCCACCGATAACACCAACAAAAAGCGCGACAATCATAACACCAAGGCTTGAAAAGACATAGGTTTGATTTTCAAAGACTACTGCACTTCGGAGACCAAAATTTTCTTTCGTAATCCTTCCCTTAACCTGTTTGGGTCGTCCACCTGCTGTCCGAAATTCTCCAATAGCGCTCCAAATTGTTCTTAGTCCCAGATAAAGCAACACACACCCCACGAAGAATTTGAAGCGCTTAGGATCTGGAAGATAGACTATTCGCATCCAATATCCAAAGAAAACACCAGGCAAAGTCCCTATCATGAGCGAGAGAAAAAGGGTCCACGAAAATTTCCCATCGCGAATATAACGATAAACCCCTCCTGGAATTGCAACAATATTATAGATAAAATTAGTAGCACTCGCTCCAGGTGAAGTGTATTTTAATACACTTACCTGAAAGGGCAAAAGTAGAAAGGCACCAGAGATCCCACCCGTTGCTGTGATAGAAGAGGCTATAAACATAACAAGAGGTGGAACAAAAAGATAGGTTTCAACGCCAGAGGTTGGAAAACGATACCATAAAAAATTTAGCCATTCCATTATTCGTCCTCCTTTAAAGGCATTCTCCATAAAAACGGCTATCCAAGCCAAAGAGCCTGAAATAACAGGTGTAATAATCCATCCACAAAAAATTTTACCCATAACCCGGAAATTCACCGTCCTAATATCTCGGGCTATACCTACTCCTAACACTCCACCAACAATGGCCTGGGATGAGGAAACAGGAATGCCAACTTGAGTGAAGACATGTAACACTAGGGATTCGGAAAAGACAGCTAAAAGACCAGAGAAGGGATCCAATGGAACGATAGATTTTCCAACCGTCATCATCGTTTTCCTGCTGTAGGTCAGGACTCCCGCGGCTATACTTACTCCTCCTATCAGTAGTCCCCAAAAGGGAGATATTAGTCCAGATGTCACATAGACTCCAGTAACATTTGCCACATTATTGGATCCAAGAGAATAGGCCCCGTAAGAACCAGTAATAAGAATTCCCACCAAAAACACTCGATTACGGGCAATGGGAGATCGAATCCCCTTCATAACCAAGGTCTTAAGAGGTTTATACAGAGCTACAGAACAAATTATCCCCCCTATTGGTGTCAGCACCCAGCAGGTCAAGAATTTTCCTAGAGCGGAAAAATCCGGATTCCCATGATAGACAGCTATACCCATAAGAGCTCCAACAATAGCCTGAGATGTTGAAGCAGGGAGGGCCAAAAGGGTAAATATTGTCATTGTTAGGCCCGATGAAAGCATAGCAAAAAATGCTTCAGAGTGGGAAAGGGCGGTCAAAGCGCCTAGGGATCCCATACATTTTTCGCCTTCAATGATCGATCCCAAAAGGACGAAAACAGCGGCCACAAAAATCGCAGTGCGGTATCCTACAAGACCACTCGCAACACCTGTTCCAAACACGTTTGCCGAATCATTCGCCCCAAGGCTCCATCCCATGAGGATACCGCTAGAGAGAAGCCACTCCTTTGCCATAAGCTATACCCGTTTCAACTGAGGCTAAGGTGAAGGAGAGAGAGAACATCACCTGCATCCTCTACGAGATCGCTCAACTTAACAAGAAGCGAAAAAAAGTCTCCAAGCCCTCTTCCCTGCCAAAAATCTTCAACTGAAACCTTTGTAATTCGTAAAAATAGATCATGATAGAGATCATCTATCCGCTTTTCATAAATTCTAACGGCTAGAACCCTCTCTCTCAGGTCATCTCCAGCTACAAAGGTATCAAAGGCGATAATGAGCATCCGAACCATCTCAGTATTGAGAACAGCAATCTGAAGGGTATCATCAAGAAGGATGGGAGGAATAGAAATGAACTCACAGAGTCTAGCCTTATCCTTCAAGAGATCAAGCGTTTCATCAATTATCTCAACAAAGCGATAGATATTTGGCCTAAGATAAGGCAAAAAGGCTCCTTTATAAAGGGTCGAAAGGATATTTCGTCGGACAATATCTCCCTCTCGTTCTATTTCAACAATCTCTTCGAGAAACCTTTTATCGCCTCCTTTTAAAAAATCCACAAAACAGCGACAAGCTTGTTCCAGGAGTTCTAAATGAGTTCTCATCTCCTTGAGAACCAGCTGTTCGTTCTTTTCAGAATAAAAGAAACGTTTAAACATTTCCTCGATTTAACCTCTAACCCGTTCTATTAAACTTGCATACATCACATCCATAAGTGCTACTACACCAACAATATCATCCCCATCACATACGAACACCCTAGCAACATTTGCCTCTCTCATAATATCAAGCACATCCTTCATATCCTTATCCTTAGGAATACAAATCATAGGGACCTTGGCTATCTCCCTTATTTTCGTCCTCATTGGATCCTTGCCCTCTCCTAGCACCCTAAAGACTACATCTCGGGCAGTAATGACCCCTTTTTGCTTTTTAGAGTCGGAATAACATACTGCTAGAGAACGTATACGTTTGTTTACCATACGCTCTATCGCTTCATAAACGGAACTGTCGGCATCTATCCATTCGATCTTCCTAGTCATGAATTCCCAAACCTTCATCCTCCACTCTCCCTACCGTCTTTTATAAGGAAATTTCTACTGATCTATTTCATACCCAGCTTTCTTAAGAACCTCTCGGAGAATAGAAATATCTATGGGTTCTTCTACTTCCAGTTTAGCTTCAGCCCTTTCAAGACTAACCTCCACACCCTTTACATCCTTTACCCCCTGAAGAGCCTTCGTTACCATCTTTGCACAATGTTGACAGGACATTCCCTTCACTTTCACTATCTGTTCCATAGCTTCACCTCCCTATTTTGAACCAATAGAGCAAGGCTCTCCTTTGAGAATACCCATAAAGGCTTCCCTAAAGGATACGAGTTTTTCGTGTCTTACCCCGGTTATAAAACCCCTTTTGCTAACAGCCTCGACAACTACCTCAAGAGCTATATTAGGGGGAGCATAGGGGATGAAGGGGCACCCACCTGTCCCACCTAAGGTCGCATCGAAATGGCGAACTCCAGCTTCTATACCAGCCATGAGGTTCGAAATGCCTCTCCCGTCAGGATCATGAAGATGTAGAAACAGGGGCATTGGAGCCACCACTTCCTTTGCCTTCGACACTCTTTGAAGAATAAGTTCTGGATAGGCCATACCTGTAGTGTCAGCAAGAGAAAGCTCCTGGACGCCCCTGTCAAGTCCCCTTTTTAGAAGATCAATTACTTCATCTTCAGGTATAGACCCCTCATATTGACACCCAAAAGCACATTGAACGCTCATTTTCACTAAAGCTTTCTCGGCTATGGCCAGCTTGAGCATGGCATCAAGCTCGTTGAGAGCTTCTCTAAGCCCCATACCTACGTTTTTAAGGCCATGGGTGTTACTTGCCGAGATCGAAATCTCAACATTTCGGCACCCGCATCTTAAGGCTCTCTCTAGCCCCTTAAGATTCAATACAAGAGCAAAAAAGGAGGCCTCGGAAAATTTCTGGAGTTCTACAATAAGCTTTTCCGCATCGGCCATTTGGGGAACCTTTTTAGGGTTTACAAAGGCAGTAACCTGAAAACGGTCTATTCCACAATCCATCATTTGCTGAATAAATTCGATCTTACTTGTTGTAGAAAGAATTACAGCTTCTCTCTGAATACCATCTCTTAGAGTCTGATCCTCTAAGGTGATCCGCTCTGGTTGAAGAATCATTTTGTTCTTCCCATCCCTTCCAACTATCCGATAGACTAAAGCTCTCTCAAGATAACAAAAATAATTTTAACTCATAAGGAGTTATCTTATGAAGAAGATTCTTGTCCTTCATGGGGTAAACCTTAACATGTTTGGTCTTCGAAGATCGGACCATTATGGAAGATGGACCCTTGAAGAGATAAATAAGGCTCTAGTTGAGCTAGGCAAGGAGCTCAAGGTAGAAGTAGAGTGTTTTCAGACGAACATGGAAGGCGAGATGGTCGAAAAAATTCATAAAGCCTGTTATGGAAACTACTCGGGGGTCATTATAAATGCTGGCGCTTGGACCCATTACAGTTATGCGATAAGAGATGCTCTAGAGATATTGAAGATCCCTGTTGTAGAAGTCCACATGTCTAACATCCATGCAAGAGAAAGCTTTAGACATCTTTCGGTAATAGCCCCTGTTACATCGGGGCAAATATGTGGATTTGGAATTAATAGTTATCTTCTTGGTCTAAGGGCCGTTGTGGAACTCATAAACCAAACAGATTGGGGAAACACCCTTGAAAAACCTTAATGTATACCTTCGCTACAACGTGGTGATCTTAACAGCTCTAGGCTTCTCCTCAGGATTACCCTTAGCTTTAACAGGCTCGACTCTTCAGGCATGGTTATTTTCAGAGGGGGTCAATCTCGGAACTATCGGCCTCTTTTCTCTTGTAGGGCTTCCTTATAGTGTGAAAATTATGTGGGCTCCAATAATCGACTACTATGTCATCCCCTTTTTAGGGAGAAGGAGGGGTTGGATCTTCTCAACCCAATGCGGTCTAGTTGTATTCATAGCTATCCTTGGTCTCCTTGCTTGGTTTATGGAATCAGGTGGATTCCCCTTCAGACACAGTAAGGGCCTTCTCGTTATAGCTGCCTTAATAGTTTTTTCTATCGCCTTTCTCAGTGCCACTCAGGACATTGCAATAGATGCCTATCGCACTGATATTTTGGCTCCAGAAGAAAGGGGAGCAGGGGCTGCTACAACTGTTTTGGGGTATAGAATAGCAATGCTTACATCGGGAGCCTTTGCTCTTGTGCTTTCCGACTATGTTTCATGGAATCTTGTATTCTGGATTTTAGCAATAATTATGTCCCTCTGTATCATAGCCACGTTTTTCTCCAAGGAACCCCATTCTCCTTCTAGGCTACCTAAGAATCTTAAAGAAGCTATACTTAACCCTATGGTGGAATATTTTTCGAGGCCAGATGCCCTACGAATTCTCCTCTTCATTATCTTCTTCAAGCTAGGCGACGTGATGGCAGGTGCCATGAGCACCCCATTTCTTCTAGATATTGGTTTTTCTAGGTCAGATGTAGGAATGGTAAACAAGGTTTTTGGCCTTACAAGCACCATTTTGGGAACCTTCGCTGGTGGAACGGTAATTGCCAGAATCGGCCTAAATCGATCACTATGGGTATTTGGTGTTCTTCAGATTATTTCCAACTTTTCATTTGTAGGCCTCGCGTCTTTTGGAAAGGTCTACCCCCTTATGGTCGCCGCCGTTGGTATAGAAAATTTTACGGGTGGAATGGGAACGGCTGGTTTCGTAGCCTTTTTGATGAGCCTTTGCAGAAAGGAACATTCCGCTACTCAGTATGCTTTTTTTTCTAGTCTCATGGCTATAACCAGAGTAATTGCAAGCGCCCCAACCGGTATTGTTGCAGAAAAGTTCGGATGGGTTATCTACTATGTCTTAACAATAATAGGATCACTTCCAGGCCTTGCTCTGTTGGTAATGTGTATCCCCTGGAATGATATAAAGGCATCCCAGAGCCTAGCGGATACCAGAATTTGAAGCTACTCTATCTCAACCTTTTCAGCTTGCTTATTAATGGAAGAACCGACTCTTGCTTCCAAGTCCTCTATCCTCTTATCAAGGAGAGAACGAAACGCCTTTAGAAGTTCTATCCTTGAGTTGTAAATGTGTCTTTTGAATTCACTCGTAATACCAAGGCTCCTTTCTAGGAGTGAGATAAATTGTTTGACCGGGCATTCTACGGGATCCTCAAAACAAGAAGTTTTCCTATTCCTTTGATCTTCCTCCATCTTCCCTTCCTCCTATTAAAACCTCGAGTCGTCCATCCCGAAATCTAGCTTTTACTTCCCCACCAGTTCCTAGGGACGATCGAGGCAATGGAATATTTCTCCTACATGCTCCAAGCTTCACTACAAGCTCATCGCCTACCCTGTAAACTTCAATATCCTTTTTATCCGCAAAGGGCATATTGATTCTCACAACCGTGTAATCTCCTTCTTTGGAAAACTCGAAGGGGCTTCCACAGTAAAAGACCGTCAATGGATTTCGACCTCCATAAACGAGGTCTCCTAGGGTCTCCAGACTTTTAATGCCCACAACCTCATCACTTAGAAGATCGGCAGTAAAAATAGGGATAGGATCGAAGTATTCCCTCGCCCTTAAGGTGTATCGGGCATGAGATTCCTTCCAGCTCAAGAAATAACCGTCAATTATGGAAGCAGGAATAAGTCTATTGAGAATAACGGCATCAACATTTACCTTATAGAGATAAAAATACATAAAGGCTCTAAGGGTCTCTTTTAGAACAATCTTTTCTGGATTTGCAACAAGCCTAACGCTTGTTACCATAGGGTCGGTGAGGATCTCAGCAGAGCCCTGTAGCTTAACAAATAACCTCTCGATATTATCAAAGTAAGCTTCTTCGGGCATGGGAATATCACTTACATGGCGAGCTATAGGCCGCACAACTCTTGCGATATTCCTTTCGAGCTTAAATATCTTCTTGATATACCACTCAAGGGCTGTAGGAATGCTTATAAAGCGAATAGACTCCCCGGTAGGTGCACAATCTAGTATAAGAGCATCGAAGGTTTTATTTTTTACGTAAGCATTTATCCAAAGCAATGCGCTAACCTCTTCCATACCAGGAAGTATTGCAAGCTCCTCGGCGAGCACATGATCAAGGCCAGTAGTATTTAAAAGAAGAGACAAATAACTATGGACTTCCCTCCAATTTCGCTGGAGCTCACGGTGCATATCGAGCTCCTGAATCCAGAGATTATCAGCGACCTTTACCGGTTTTCCACTAGCCGTATCGAAAAGAGAACGGTCTAGGTCGAAAATATCCGAAAGATTATGGGCAATATCGAGGGAAAGGATTAAGGTTCGGTAACCAAGCCTTGCAGCCCTGAGAGCGGTAGCTGCAGCCATACTAGTCTTTCCAACACCACCCTTTCCAACAAATAGTATTACTCTCACAATCTCTTCACTCCCAGTATGAGATCCTTTATTTCTTCAGGTTTTCTTTTATCAACTTCTATTATAACCTCTGCCACTTCATTATACAAAGGCTCCCGCAAGGCATAAACCGTCCAAACCTCCTCCAGCAGTCCTCTTTCCGTAAGAGATGGCCTGTGGGTTAGGGATTTTTCATCCCTAGAAAGACGGTCTACAATCTCCTCCACGGAGGAGCGGAGCCATACTACTAAAAAATTTTCTTTCAAAACCTTTCGGTTTTCAGCCCTCTCAATAACTCCTCCACCTGTAGCAAGAACAACCCGCTCCATGGTAGCGCACTCTCGAAGCAGTTCAGTTTCCTTATTTCTAAAGGCTTCCCAACCGTTAATCGAAACCCACTGGCTTATTGTCATACCAAACCTCTGGATCAGGAGATCGTCCATATCAAGAAAGGTCCAGCCAAGCTCCCTAGCTACCACTTTTCCGACAGTGGTTTTCCCTGTAGCCCTATATCCTATGATAGCGATAGAATGCTTTGAATATTTTTTTATGTCCCGAGTCATAAAACTATTAACTCCTTACAGGTGAGCAGGTTTTGCCTCTTGACAATGATAGACTGAAAATAATAAGGTTTCAATCGCTTAGGCGAGAGTGGCGGAACTGGCAGACGCGCTGGACTTAGGATCCAGTGGGAGACCGTGGGGGTTCGACTCCCCCCTCTCGCACCAACAACAAGAGAGGGGCTCGGAACTATCTTCTATCAAGAAAGGTTTTGGAGAGGAGATGAAGGTACAGGTTAGCGATTGGACAGATACCCAGAAGAGGGTCGTAGTGGAAATTCCGGCTGAAAAGGTGCAACCGGAAATCGATAAAAGATACCGCTCCATAGCTAAGTCGGCTCGGATTAAGGGCTTCCGCCCAGGAAAGGCTCCCGTAAGTCTGATTAAATCTCTCTATGGTGGTATAATCCAGGAAGAAATAGCCCAGAAGCTCATTGAAGAGACCTTCCATGATGCTTTAGAGTCACAACAACTCAAACCAATTGCTCAGTCGGATCTGGAGGAATTCCATTATACTGAAGATGGTGACCTCGTATACACAGTGATTGTATATGTGGCGCCGGAGTTTGAAATTTCAACCTATAAGGGTATGGAGATCAAGGTCCCCAAACAACAAAAATCTATAGATGAGCTTGTGGTTGAAGAACTAGAGCATATAAGAAAAGAACAGGCTAATTATGTTTCCACCAATGAAAGCCTGTCGGAAGGGCTACTTGCAATATGCGATATACGTAGGATCGATACTCAGCAGGTAGAAGGGGAACTTGGAAAAGAAAATCTTGAAGGTATAGAGATTGAGATAGGCTCAGGAAAGTTCCATTCCGATGTTGAACGTCAGATGGTTGGAATGAAGCCTGGCGAGAAGTGGATACTGGAATTCTCTTTTGGAAAAAATGCTCCTGTCCCTGAATGGACAGATCAGACCGTAAAATTAGAGATTTACCTTAAGGATGTCATGAAGATAGAGCTTCCCGAGGTAGATGATGAGCTCGCAAAGGCGGTAGGCTACTCCTCCCTCGAGGAACTCAAACAGGAGCTTCGTAAAAGGATAGAAGAAAGGCGAGAAAGAGAGAGAAGATATCTTGTGGAGGTGCAGCTAAAAAGTAAGCTCTTGGAGGCTCATGATTTCCAGCTTCCGGAAAAGGCTATTCAGCGTGTAATCGAGGAAAAAATTAACAATATAGATCTACAACTAAGAAGACAAGGCCTTAAAATTCCCGATAACTTTTTAAGATCCGAAGAATCAAGGGATAGAATACGTCCCGAGGCTGAAGTAGATCTAAAATATGAGCTTATTTTGGATAGAATAGCCCAACAGGAAGGGATTGATCTTACGGAGGCGGAAGAGCAAGAGATTGTGGATCTCATTGTTAAAACAATGGGAGAGACTGAAGAGGCTCACGATTTTTCCAAGAATCCTTACTTTAAAAGATTAAGACAGTATAAGTTACACGAAAAGGTTGTTGACTGGCTCGTAAAAAACACTGTCATTATAGAGGAATCGGAAAGCGTCTCCCAGGAAGAAACCCATAAAACCTTAGAAAACGAAAAGGCTTAGGAATGGAAGGAGATGAGTAAATTGAAGAACATGTCTTCTCTAATCCCAATAGTTATTGAGCAAAGTAGTAGAGGCGAGCGGGCCTTCGATATTTATTCACGACTTCTTCGAGATCGGATCATTTTTCTGGGAACGCCTATAACCGACGAAGTGGCCAATGTCATTATAGCGCAAATGCTCTTCCTGGAATCTGAAGATCCAGACAAGGACATCTATTTCTACATTAACTCTCCCGGAGGTTTGGTCACTGCAGGATTAGCAATCTACGACACTATGCAATATATTAAGCCGGATGTATCAACACTTTGCATGGGTCAGGCTGCTAGTATGGCTGCCGTCCTTCTTGCTGCGGGTGTAAAGGGCAAACGGTATGCCCTCCCCCACTCAAGAATTCTTCTTCATCAACCTATGGGAGGATTTCAGGGACAGGCAACGGATGTTGAAATCCAAGCTCGAGAAATTCTTCGCCTAAGAGAAGAACTTAACCGGATCCTTATGTACCATACCGGTAGGCCATTAGAGCAGATAGCAAAGGATACTGAAAGAGATTTTTATATGAGCGGAGAGCAGGCAAGGGAATACGGCATAGTAGATGAGGTCATTTACTCTCGAGACTCAAGAAAAAAACCTGCCCCAACGGTTGATACTCCCGCGTCCATTTAGTCGCCTCTACTTGAAAAGGCAAAGAGGGAACGTTCATAATACTAAGGGTTCCCTCTTTTTGTTTTCTTAAGCCCTTAGCTCATCCTTATGAATCTTTCTGGATTTAGTTAAACAAAATGATTATACTATTTAAGAGCCATTCAGGAGGGATTAGTAGCATTTCAGGATTGTCTTCTCGGATCGATCCCTCGGGAATGGAAAAGGCAATACGTAAGAGCGTGGGGTGTTCCACAGCTCTAAGAGAAGGAGGAATTCATAATGGCAAGAAGAAGAGATGACCGCATGGGAGAGTTGAGGTGCTCCTTCTGTGGAAAAGGACAGGATGAAGTGAGGAAGCTCATCGCGGGTCCCGCAGTTTACATCTGCGACGAATGTGTAGAACTCTGTAACGACATCATCGCTGAGGAAAACGAAAAGGAAGAGGCGGAAAGGACATCCAAGCTCCCTAAGCCTTCAGAGATCAAGGCATTTCTTGATCAATATGTAATAGGACAGGAAACGGCGAAGAAAATACTTTCAGTAGCGGTTTACAATCACTATAAGCGAATCGAGACAAAGAGCGATAGACGAAAAGGCGATGTAGAACTAGAAAAGAGCAATATATTGATGATAGGACCTACTGGAAGCGGAAAGACCCTTCTTGCTCAAACCCTTGCGAAGATGCTTAACGTCCCCTTCACCATAGCCGATGCTACCACCCTTACCGAGGCAGGCTATGTTGGAGAGGATGTGGAAAATATTCTGGTTAATCTCATTCAGGCGGCCGACTACGATATTGAAAGGGCTTCAAAGGGCATTGTCTATATTGATGAGATAGACAAAATTGCGAAGAAATCAGATAGCCCCTCTATTACCCGCGATGTCTCCGGTGAGGGTGTTCAGCAGGCACTCCTAAAGATTCTCGAAGGGACGATTTCCAATGTTCCTCCAAAGGGAGGTAGAAAACACCCTCAGCAGGATTTCATTAAGATAGACACGACGAATATTCTTTTTATATGCGGCGGGGCCTTTACACATCTTGAAAATATCATTCAGGCAAGAATTGGTGTCCGTGGATTGGGTTTTGGTGCCCAGGTGACGAGCAAAAAGGAGAAACGTGTAGGGGAAATTCTTGCCGAGGTGCAACCAGAGGATCTTATTAAATTTGGCATGATTCCTGAGTTTGTAGGTCGCCTTCCTGTGATCGCTACACTCGATGAACTTACCGAAGAAGAGATGGTACGAATACTTGTAGAACCAAAGAATGCCCTTGTAAAACAGTATCAAAAGCTCTTTGAAATGGAAAATGTCAAACTCAGATTTACAGATCCTGCCCTGAGGGCTATTGCCCAGGAGGCTCTTAGGAGAAAGTCGGGAGCGAGAGGGTTAAGAGCGATAATGGAAAGCATTATGCTTGATGTAATGTATGAGATCCCATCTATAAGAGGTGTCAGAGAATGTGTTGTTGATGAGGATGTGGTCTTGAGAGGGCAAAAGCCAATGCTTATCTTTGAGGGGCAAAGTAGGGAAATCGCTTGATGTAAAGAAAGGGGACTAGATATGTTTAAGCTAATCCGACCCAAGGAGAGAGACAAATCACCATCTAATAATCTAACTTTGCCCTTGTTGCCTTTAAGGGATATTGTGGTCTTCACCTCTGTGCCAATACCTCTCTTCGTGGGAAGGGAAAGGTCTATAAAGGCTTTAGAAAAGGCCCATGCTAGAGATAAGAAGATATTTCTTGCCGCCCAGAGACAGGCAAAGCTTGATGTTCCTAAGGAACAGGATATCTATCGAGTAGGCGTAGTAGCCAATATACTTCAGATTCTTAGGCTCCCAGATGGGACGGTGAAGGTCCTTGTTGAGGGAGAGGAGAGGGGACGTATAACCAGATACATACCCGATCAGGAATGTTTCATGGTGGAGGTTGAAATTCTTGAGGAAGAAGAGATCCCGGAAAACAGGGTTGTCGAAATAGAAGCTCTATGTCGTGGGATTGTGGAGGCCGTTGAAGAATACGCAAAATACAACAAGAAACTTACAAACGATGTTGTCGAATCCATTAAGTCAATAGATGATCCTTACCGTCTCGTCGAAATGTCGGCAACCTATCTTCCTCTAAAGCTTGAGGCGAAGCAGAGCATCCTTGAAGCCTTAAATCTTTTAAAGAGCCTTGAGCTCGTCCTCGGTTATATACGATCCGAAATAGAAATAGCCAAGACCGAAGAACGGATAAAGACCCGCATAAAAAAACAAATGGAGAAAACGCAGCGGGAATATTATCTAAATGAGCAGATGAAAGCTATTCAGAAGGAAATGGGGGAAAAGGATGACTTTCGCTCCGAAATAGAGGAGTTGGAAAAACGTATAAAGAAGAAAAGACTTCCTAAGGAAGCAGCTTCTAAGGTTCGAGCGGAGTTTAAAAAACTCAAATTCATGTCCCCCATGAGCGCCGAAGCAACGGTTGTGAGAAACTATATCGACTGGATACTTTCCGTTCCTTGGTTCGAGAGAACGAAGGACAAAATCGATATAAAAGAGGCGGCTCGCATTTTAGAGGAGGACCATTTTGGTTTAGAAAAACCTAAGGAGCGAATTCTTGAATATTTGGCCGTTCAATCACTTGTAGACAAGATGAAGGGTCCTATTCTTTGCTTTGTTGGGCCCCCAGGGGTTGGCAAAACCTCGCTCGCTAGATCCATTGCTAGAGCTATGAATAGAAATTTTGTAAGGCTATCCCTCGGAGGTGTTAGGGACGAAGCCGAAATCCGAGGACATCGTAGAACCTATATTGGAGCTCTGCCTGGGAAAATTATTCAGAGCATGAAGCGGGCGAAGACCAAAAACCCGGTAATGTGTCTCGATGAAATCGATAAATTGAGCTCTGACTTCAGAGGTGATCCCGCCGCTGCTCTATTGGAGGTTCTAGATCCCGAGCAAAACTATGCCTTCAACGATCATTACCTTGATCTCGATTATGATCTCTCGGAAGTCTTTTTTATAACTACCGCAAACACTCTCCACTCCATACCTTTACCACTCCAGGACAGGATGGAGATCATCAGAATCCCCGGCTACACCGAATGGGAAAAACTTCAAATCGCAAAACACTTTCTCGTGAAGAAGCAGTGTTCTCAGCACGGTATTTCTCAGGAAAATCTTATCTTTCCGGAAGAGGCGATACTATTTATTATCAGACATTATACTAAAGAAGCTGGAGTAAGAAATCTTGAGCGGGAAATCGCCTCCATATGCCGTAAGGTAGCAAAGGAGGTCGCAGAAAAGGGTCGCTCCATTAGGGTTGAACTCAATGAAGAGCTTATACAGCACTATCTTGGAGTGCCCAAATACCGTTACGGACAGGCCGAAGAAAAAGATGAAGTTGGTCTTGCTATGGGGCTTGCCTGGACCGAATTTGGTGGAGAAATCTTAGGCATAGAAGTAGTTACTATGCCCGGCAAAGGTAAGGTTACAATAACTGGGAAGCTTGGTGAAGTAATGCAAGAGTCAGCTCAGGCGGCCGTAAGTTATGTTAGATCTAGAGTAAAGGATTTTGGAATCGCCCCAGATTTTCATGAAAACCTTGATATTCATATACATGTTCCCGAAGGTGCCATCCCCAAAGATGGTCCCTCTGCCGGTATCACAATGGCGACAGCGATAGTGTCAGCTTTGACCGGTATTCCCGTAAGGCACGATGTGGCTATGACGGGCGAGATTACACTACGGGGAAGGGTACTCCCTATTGGTGGACTTAAGGAAAAAATCCTTGCAGCCCATAGAGCTAAAATCTCAACAGTTCTAATTCCTGCGGAAAATATAAAGGACCTTAAGGAAATTCCAGAACAAATTTTGAAAGACCTTCATGTAGAACCGGTAACCATGATGGAAGAGGTTCTTAGACATGCTCTTTTAACACCGGAAAAATTATCCCCCCAGCTCGATTCTTCCTCTGGGAACGAAACTGAGAGGGGAGTTTATGATCCCAGGGAAGAGTCGAATGTGGTGACGACGGATAGTATTTGTTAATAGACATATTAGAAGAGACCAATGGAAGCGGGTTTTATTGCCCGCTTCTTTTTTATTAATAGCGGAAGGCGACCTCAAAATGGCTCATAAGCGATTTGCTCTTGTCACAGGGATTGCAGGTTTTATCGGAAGCCATGTAACAGAATACCTTTGTGAGCGTGGATATTTTGTTGTTGGAATAGATAATTTCAACAACTACTACAGTCCCCTTATAAAAAAAAGAAATGCTCAGGAGATTTTCTCCTCCTATGGTTCAGACGTTAAGATCTACGAAGGGGACATAAGAGATCGAATGTTTATCCGAGAAATTCTTTCTAGTCACGATTTTGATGCCATATTTCACCTAGCCGCAATGCCAGGGGTCAGAGCTTCTATTGAAGAGCCAGAACTTTACTACGACATAAACCTTCGAGGAACCCTTATACTCCTTGACGAAATAGCTAGATTCAATTCTAACTTCAAAAGAAAATGTCCAAAATTTATATTCGCAAGCACCTCATCAGTTTATGGAAAAACCACCATTATTCCCTTTAGAGAAGATGACACCTGCTCAACCCCTCTTGCACCCTACCCCGCCACCAAAAGAAGTGCTGAACTCTTAGGCTATACCTATTCATACATCCACAGGATCCCATTTCTCGCCATAAGGTTTTTCACCGTATATGGTCCCAGAAATAGACCTGACATGATGGCATACAAACTAATGGAAAGTATATACCACGGGAAGGAGATCCCCCTTTACAATGGAGGGGCTATGTATCGTGATTGGACCTACGTGGAGGATATCGCCTTGGGAGTTGTAGCCGCCCTGGACGCTACATTTGAGTATGAAATAGTCAATCTGGGACGCGGGGAACCTATACTTCTTCTAGACTTCGTCCAGACCGTAGAATCCCTTACAGGGAAAAAGGCCTATTTGAAACATACCGAAGCTCCACCGTCGGATATGGTAAGGACCTTTGCCGATACCAGAAAGGCATCTAAGTTATTAAACTATAGACCAAAAACTCCTCTAAAAGAGGGTATAGAGGCCCTCGTGAGGTGGTATGAAAATTCTCTATTAGCTAATTCCTAGAACTTTTTGGACATACCTGGAGGCTCTATCGAGATGAACATAGGGCAAATGGGGAGCCTCGAGATAATAGCGACACTCATCTTCTCCAAATAGATCGCATACCAGAGGACGCCATTTGTAGATAGAACAGATACTTTTACCCGAGTGGCGCCACTCCCAAAGAAAGGCACAAAAGAGATGATGACGACCTAATCCGTCAGTAAAGAAACGTTTCCACCTATTAGGAAAGGGCCAAGGTTCTGGAAATTCCCCGAGCCCCCCGAAGAAAAAACAACATTGCCCACAATGGTCACAATATCCATTTCCAATCTCATTGATTGAAAAGTTTTTCGTGATTGAAGAGATAAGAACGGGATGGAGTCTCCTATAGATAGCAGCAAAACAAGACAATCTCACTTTAAGATGATGATAAAGAAAGCCCCTAATCCATAGAGGCGACCTATGATCGAATATTCCCCTTCCCTCCAACTCTAGAATGTTAAGTACCCAAAAGGTTAGGGGAAAATAGGGGTTCATAATAAAACGACGAATATGATAATCCTCTAAAACGCCCGTAAGAACCGAAAAGATACTAGCCCTCATTTGCTTTCAGCTTTTTTTAACTCCGCTTCAGAGGGTCTAACATACAAGGGCACGAGCTCAAAGGAGGAGGACACTACCCCCATAGACACATCTTGCCAGGCGAGCATTCCTATAAAGGAGGCCCTTATGTTGTTAAATATATCGGGAGGGTCAATGACTTGGCAATTTGCTAATGGAAGTAAACCCCCTTTGTAGGCCCTCCAACCATCCCCACAGAAGAAAATCCTTTTAATTCCCATAGCAGAGATCTCATCTGCAACCTTCAATGGAGTTGCTACCCTGTATGGGGTTTCTCGAGAGAGTTTTCCGGAGCCGTCCGCCCGATATATGGCATAATAGACCTCTTTCTTTCTGGCGTCTATCATGGGACACACATAACCATCACTCATAATAAAGGGAGCTGCGAGAGCGTCTAGGGAGGAAATCCCTACTATGGGTTTTCCAAGGCTCCATGCGAAGGATTTCATTGTCGTGATACCAATTCTAAGACCAGTAAAGCTCCCAGGACCTATTCCCACAGCAAAGAGATCAACCTCTCTTATAGAAACCCCCGCATCTCTTAAGACAGACTCAATTGTTGCGAGAAGTCGACGATTATGAGACTCCTTCTCAAAAACAATCCGCTCTGATATAAGACTACCTTCATCGAGAAAAGCTACCGTCTCTACCCATGTTGAAGAATCCACTGCTAAAATCTTCATTTTGGACTAGCTCCCGAAAATCTAAACATTTCAGGAATCCAGGGAAATATTCTTACTATGTCATTATAGAGCACCGCTACCATAAGAACTATGAGTAGAGCAAAACCTATCTGTTGAATACGCTCTAAAAGTTTCTCATGAATCCTCCGCCTAGTGATGGCTTCAATAAAAAATATCAGAAGATGTCCTCCATCGAGAGCTGGAAAGGGAAGCAGATTTATTACAGCGAGATTTAGACTGAGAACTGCAGTGAAATTAATAAAAGGGAACAAACCCGCCTGTGCCTGCTGTCCTGCCATCTGAGCTATAAGAACAGGACCTCCAAGGGTGTTAAAGGGTAAGATTCCTTGTATTAGTTTAGCGAGTGTGACAAAGAAAAGCTGTGTTATATTAACTACTTGTTCAACACTCTTGACAATCCCCTTAAGTAGCCCCACCTTCTCAATGTTTACCTTGCCAGAGGCAACGACACCTATCATGGGTCTTATTATTTTTTCGCCAAAGAGATTCTGGGTTTCCTGCACTCTAGGAATTACCTTTAAAGCGATAAGCTCTTCACCGCGCTGAACAATCAGCTCAATAGGTTCCTGATCCTCACGCCATGACTGGATTCGACTGGACACATCATTCCAACTCTTAACAGTTTTACCATCTATTCTAACAATCACATCACCCTTACGAATACCAGCCCTTTCTGCAGGAGAACCTGGTGAAACCTCACCTATTTCTGGAGTCAAATAAGGAACACCGGCAACCCCATACACAAACCAAAAAGATACCAGAGCAAGCATCACATTGGCGAGGGGACCTGCAGCAACTATTGCCATACGGACCCAAAGGGGTTTGTGGGCAAAACTACGATGGTAGTCTGATGGGGAGACCTCATCCACCTTACCTTCTCCCAGCATTTTTACATATCCACCGAAAGGGATGGCAGAAAGACAATATTCCGTCTCTCCACGTTTTAAGGAAAATAGAACTGGGCCAAAACCTATAGAAAACCTTTCAACCCTTACCCCTGTCTTTTTTGCTACAAAAAAATGCCCTAATTCATGAACCAGTATTAAAAGCCCAATAACAACCACAGCAGAAATTATTGTTACCATCATGCATTACCACCTCAACTCATATTACTTTGTCGCCTTACAATATATTCACTCGTTTCTCTCCTTGCCCAGCTATCAACTTGTAAGACCGTATCAAAATCAGAAGCAGAAATATTTCCGTTCATTCTTTCATGTTCACTCATGATATATTCTATCACTTCAGGAATGTCGAGGAAGCCTATTCGGCCGGCTAGGAAGGCATCAACGGCTATTTCATTTGCCGCATTTAACACAATGGGAAGGGTTCCTTTCTTTCTACAAACCTCTTTAGCTAGGCGGAGACAAGGGAATTTCTCCTCGTCGGGAGGGAAAAATGTAAGATGTCCTATCTCAAATAGATTCAAAACAGGCACCCTAAGAGGAAGTCGGTCGGGATAGGAGAGAGCATAGGCTATCGGTATTCTCATGTCAGGAACGGCAAGATGAGCAATAATAGATCCGTCCACGTATTCAACCATAGAATGGATAATACTCTCGGGATGGATGTAGATAGTTATCATCTCCGGGGGCAGCCTGAATAACCAATGGGCCTCTATCAACTCAAGCCCTTTGTTCATAAGCGTTGCTGAATCGACAGTAATCTTCTTACCCATGGACCAGTTTGGATGTTTCAAGGCCTGTTCAGGGGTTACTTTGGCAAGTTCCTCACGGGTTAGCTTAAAAAAGGGACCTCCCGAAGCTGTTAAGAGGATCCGTTTTACGTGAACTCTTCTGTGGCCCTCCATAGCCTGGAATATAGCATTGTGTTCGCTATCGACGGGAAGTAGCCTTACACCAGTTCTATCTACCTCAGCGACAACAAGGTCACCAGCGATTACAAGGGTTTCCTTGTTAGCAAGAGCGATATCCTTGCCTGCTCGAATCGCATGGACAGTCGGAATAAGTCCTGCGGCACCGACAAGAGCTGAAACAACCATGTGGGCTTCCGGCAAAGAAGCGATCTCACAATAGCCCTCATCGTCCCAGAGTATCTTGGGGCGTAGTTTTTCTCCCGAAAGCATCCAAGAGAGTTCCTTTGCATCCTGAGCTGATCTTACGCATACAAAGGGAGGATTAAATTCCTTTATCTGATGTAAAAGTAAAGACAGGTTCTTCCCCGCTGCTAAACCTATGATTTTGAATTTGTCGGGAAATTGTCTAACTACGTCAAGAGTGCTCTGTCCTATAGAGCCTGTCGATCCCAATATAACAATATTTTTAGGCCATGGGAAATTGTCCTCTACGCTCACCATACCAACCACCTGTAAAACCAGGCGGCGGGAAATGCCACTATGAGGCTATCAAGCCTATCGAGCAAACCGCCATGCCCAGGAAGTATATTTCCAGAGTCTTTAACTCCCCAGTATCGTTTAAACATTGATTCGACAAGATCCCCAAAGGGTGCAACAATGGAGACTGTAACAGCAAAAAAAAGGGCCTTCCAAAGGGATCCACCCTCTACGGTGATGATTACCGCAAGAGTCCCCAGCAGAATACCGCTAATTGTTCCACCCACAAGCCCTTCTACTGTCTTTTTTGGGCTCACCTGAGGATAGAGGAGATGTTTTCCCCATTTTCTTCCACAAAAGAAGGCTCCAGCATCGCTTGCTACAACAGTTATAATGGTAGAGAAGAGAAGCCCCCGCTCCATCGTTCCATCTGGACGAACAAAGAGAAGAATGTAGCTCAGAAAATATCCTGTATAAATCGCTCCGAAGAGGGTGAAGGCATGACGCAAGGGAAGGTTTTTATCCGATGGATGGAAAAATAAACAGTGGGCCATTAGGGCTAAGAAGGCAAGAAATACTACGAGATTAAGACCCTCGATATTAAAGAAAAAAGCCGCCATAGGAAAGGCTACAGATGTAAGCACTAAAACTAGCTCGCTCGACCTATCTAGGTGTTCCTTAAAAAGGCCATAAAACTCCCTAGCTCCTAATAGGGTCACTCCTACAAGTCCAAGCCACCACATCCACCGCGTCCCTACAATAAGCAGAAGAAGGACAGGTAAAGCAATGATAATCGCTGTGGTCCATCTGGTTTTAACATCAGAGTTCATAATCTTCACAAAGCTGAGACGCACCGCTCCTGTTGTATTTGCTCACTGGTTCTCCCGAAACGGCGCTCTCTTTGTTGGTAACTTTCAATAGCCTTTTTAAACTCATCTTCCCTAAAATCAGGCCAATAAACATCTGTTACATAAATCTCTGAATAGGCGATTTGCCATAGTAAAAAATTGCTTATACGATGCTCTCCACTGGTTCTTATAACAAGATCCGGATCAGGGACACCACTTGAGAAAAGAAATGAGGCAAAAAGGTCTAAAGTCACATCCTCGGGACGAATGTTTCCCTTAAGGATCTCTTCACCTATCATTCGGGCTGCCCTTGTAATCTCGTGGCGACCTCCATAGTTTAATGCCACATGGACATGAAGTTTTTTCCCAGAAGCCGTTTCACGCAATGCCTCGTCAATAGCATGACATACCTCTGGGGGCAGTCCTTCTTTATCTCCCCAGTGAATAACTCTAACACCATTTTCAATAAGACTTGGAAGATCCTTATGGATAAAGGAAATAAGTAACTGCCATAACGCGCTTATTTCAGACTGGGGCCGAGCCCAATTCTCTTTCGAAAAGGCATAAAGAGTAAGATAGGGAATATTCCATTTAAGACAGCAAGAGATAACCTGTCGGACCGATTCTATACCAGCTTCATGACCATAGACCCTGTTCATAAGCCGTTTTCTTGCCCACCGTCCATTACCATCCATTATGATAGCAACATGACGGGGCATATTGGTAAGATCCATCTGCCTTTAACCCCCAGCTAGAACTCCATTATCTCCTTTTCCTTCTTTTCAAAAAGAAGGTCTATTTTTCTTATGTAATCGTCTGTCAGTTTCTGAATCTGTTCCTGTCCCCGAAATTGCTCATCCTCCGATATTTGTTTTTCTTTTTTAAGGTCCTTCAGGATTTCATTAGCATCCCGTCGAATGTTTCTTATGGCTACCTTAGCCTCCTCTGCCATTTTCCTTATATGTTTCACTAATTCCTGGCGTCTTTCCTGGGTAAGAGGAGGAATGTGAACTCGGATGATCTTGCCGTCATTTGAAGGATTCAATCCAAGATCTGACTTAAGAATGGCTCTCTCTATCTCTCCTATAACAGTCTGATCCCAGGGTTGAACCATAATTGTTCTTGGCTCAGGCACCGTAATTGTGGCTAGCTGATTAAGAGGAGTAGGGGTACCGTAATATTCTACCTTAACTCCTTCAAGGAGTGAAGGTGAAGCCCGTCCTGTTCTCAAACGTTTATATTCTTGCTCAAGAGTCTTTATAGTTTTTTCCATGCGCTCCTTCGCATCATCGAAAACTTCACCGAGCATGGACACTTCCTCCCTCAATGACAGTTCCTACAGCTTCCCCCATTATCACCCGCTCAATATTACCAGGAATTCTCACATTGAACACAACAATTTTCAACCCCTGATCCCTTGCAAGAGAAATGGCTGTTCCGTCCATAACTTTAAGGTTCTTGGAAAGCACTTCATCGTAGGTAAGCCGAGTAAATTTTATGGCTTCTGAATTAGTAATAGGATCCGAATCATATACTCCATCTACCTTAGTGCCCTTCAAGAGGGCCTCTGCTCCCACTTCAATAGCCCTTAGAGCAGCCGACGTATCGGTAGTAAAAAAAGGAAGGCCAGTTCCAGCAGCAAAAATGACTATTCGCCCTTTTTCAAGATGTCTCACTGCTCGTCTTCTTATGTAAGGTTCAGCAACTTCTCTCATTGTAATGGCAGACTGAACCCTTGTTGGGACACCGTGCTTTTCGATCGCCTGTTGCAAAGCAAGAGCGTTCATTACCGTGGCAAGCATACCCATATAGTCGGCTGTGGCTCGATCCATTCCTTGAGCAGCTCCAGACACACCACGGAATATATTGCCGCCTCCTATTACTAGAGCGATCTGGACTCCAGTTTTATGAATCTTAGAAACCTCTTTAGCAATCCTATCTATTGTTGCCGGATCTATACCATAGGCCTTTTCACCCATTAGAGCCTCACCGCTAAGCTTTATTAGAACCCTTCGATACACCGGCTCTCTATTCACCTAATCCCCTTCCATTATAATAATAACGGGAGGAGACCACCCCTGGGCACCTCCCGTTCCCATTCTGAAGCAAAGTCTCTAAAGATCCTCTCCTAGCTGAAATCGGACAAACCGTCGGATAACCACCTTCTCGCCAATCTGAGCAACCAATTCATTAAGATAGTCCTTCACCTTTTTGTCGGTGTCACGAATAAAGTCCTGCTCAAGAAGAGCAGATTCCTCGAAAAACTTTCTCATCTTGCCTTCCACAATCTTTTCTACAACCTGAGGAGGCTTCCCGGATTCCTTTGCCTGAGACTCGTAAATGGCTCGCTCTCGTTCAATGATATCTTGAGGAATATCCTCGGGTGTTATCCCCAGAGGATTAGTCGCGGCTATCTGCATGGCAATATTTTTCGCGAACTCCTGGAAGGCATCGCTTCTGGCGGCAAAATCGGTTTCGCAATTGATTTCCACCAAAACCCCTATTTTACCTCCTCCGTGAATATAGGCCTGAACAACCCCTTCCTTAGCCACTCTTCCCGCCCTCTTCATGGAAGTGGCAAGACCTTTTTTTCTGAGAAGATCAATAGCCTTTTCCATATCGCCGCCGGTTTCTTCTAGAGCTTTCTTGCAATCCATCATACCGGCATTTGTTCTCGCTCTTAACTCCTTTACCTGTTCCGTTGTAATAGTCGCCAAGGCTACACCTCCCTAAAAGGTTTATTAATCATTCTGATACTCTTCGTATCTATCGTCCAAGTCATCAGATTGAACTCCACGGCGGGATACGGGATTTATAATCTCCACAACCGGTCCACTCCTGTCTCTTATACACATCT
>JAOACS010000011.1 GCA_026417655.1 Syntrophobacterales bacterium | reverse complement strand
CATGTTTGGAAGGCTTAAGGCTGGTCCCGCGAGAAGTAGGGAAAGGGCTGGTCCCTTTCCCATTCCTGCTCCTAAAAGTCCCTGGACAATTGGGACTTCGGTAAGGGTTGCGAAATACATGAATGCGCCAACTACAGCACTGAACAAATTAGTCCATAGGGAGTTTCCGCCGACAAGGGTTTTTACCCATTCTGATGGGATAAGACCTTCGTAGCCAGGTCTTCCTAAGAGAAACCCAGCAATGAGCACTCCAAAGAGTAGAAGGGGGGTCATTTGATAGGTAAACTCCCAAGTTTTCAGGAACCATTCCTGCATCTCTTTTCTTGATGTTGTTATGGTTATAGTGAGGGCTATAATTCCGATGGAAAATGGTATGAGGGGTTCATGAGGGGTGAATATGATAGAGAGGATAATTGCCAAAGCACTAAGAAATATCTTGTAGGGTCTAACGCCATACCACATAATAAGAGCAAGGCCGAGGGTTAAAGCCGATATGCCGGTAAGCCACCACTTGATGTTATAGACCGTATTCCATATACTAACCTCCTGGGGAGATTTACTCCAGTTTGCAAAGATAAGAATGCCGGCCATAGCGGCGAAGTAAATGACAGTTTGCCACAGCGGTCTTCCTCCTTCTTCAGAGGGTAGGTAGATTATGTTCTCGGCCTTTTTCTGTTCTTCGTGGCGAAATATGATGTGCATGATGGCACCGATGGCTATACTAAACCCTATCGCTCCAATCGCTCTGGCTATGCCTATGTCGAGCCCCAATATACGAGCGGTGAGGATTATAGCTAAAATGTTAATGGCAGGACCCGAATATAGAAAAGCTATAGCGGGTCCAAGTCCTGCTCCCCGTTTCCATATGCCGGCAAATAGGGGTAGCACAGTACATGAACATACAGCGAGGATAGATCCAGAAAGGGAGGCTACGCCGTAGGCAAGGGGTTTTGGGGCAAGGGGACCTAGATATTTCATAACGGAAGCCTGAGAGATAAAACATCCTATGGCACCTGCGATAAAGAAGGCGATTGTAAGGCAAAAGATTACATGTTCCCTCGCATACCATTTAACAAGACCAAGGCTTTCGTAAACGGCATTTTGAAACCGGTTAGATTCTACCGGTAGGTAAAAGCAAAGAAGGAACATAGCAATGACTACTAGAAGTGGTTTCCAGATTATCCTCCACTCTATTATCCTTTCTTCGGACTTTACCTCATTTGGCACGGTTTCCTTAACTAGAGTTGAGCTTTCCATGGTGTGACCTCCAGATTTGTAAAAAATTCTAATTTACATATTCCTAAATAGGAATATAAAAGTAGAAAGTCAATACAAGACTCTTCTAACAGGAGGTTTTTTTGTATGGTTGACACCTGCTACTCTTTTGGCTAGCATCCAAAACTTGAAGTAAAATTTAGGAAAGTTGGAGGCTTAAGTTGGTCCTACCAACATGTTCTATTTCGCCACACTCAAAAAAAGCGCGGGGGCGAACTTATGATCATAGGTCTTGATGTAGGGGGTACCCATACAGACGTTGTATTAGTAGGGAAAGAGGGTTTAATCAATCAAGCAAAGGTTCCTACCGAAAAGACTAACCTGTTTGACACTATCATTTCCGGTCTTCAACGCGTGACCCAAGGGATTCGGGTAGAGGTGATAGAGCGCCTTGTTCTTAGCACGACTCTAACGACCAATGCCATTTTGGAAGGGAAGGGTGAACCTGTAGGGATGATAGTGGCGGGTGGACCTGGTTTAAATCCAGAATTGTTTCGGATAGGAAACCACTATTACCCAGTATCGGGTTATATTGATCATCGAGGTAGGGAGGTTCAACCGATTAATCCGTCGGAGATAGAAACTATCGCCTCCAAGTTGAGAGCCGATGGAATTAAGTCGGTAGGGGTTGTTGGTAAATTTTCTGTAAGGAATCCTGTCCATGAGAATCAAATAATTAAAAAGTTATCGAATGGCTTTGATTATGTCTTAGCAGGCCATAGGGTTTCGGGAAACTTAAATTTTCCAAGGCGTATAGCTACTGTATTTTTGAATGCCTCAGTTCAGGGTATTTACAAAAGCTTTTTCCTGGCTATCCAAAAATCCATAGCTACAATGGGTATCAAAGCCCCTATTTACGTCTTGAAAGCAGATGGTGGGACGATGTCTCTTGAGGCCTCTATGAATTTTCCCGGCCAGACAATCTTTTCCGGACCTGCAGCAAGCATAATGGGCGCTCTCTCATACGCAAATCCTCGGGTGGAGACACTTGTATTGGACATTGGGGGCACAACCACCGATATGGGTATACTTATAGACAGGGTTCCACTCCTGGAACCGTTGGGCATAGAGATTGGAGGCCTTAGGACCCTTGTTAGATCTCTCAACACCGAGTCAATAGCTTTAGGTGGTGATAGTGTAGTGAGGGTTAAGGAGGGCCATATTTTCATAGGACCAGACCGTGAAGGTCCCGCAATGGCTTTCGGGGGATCGGTTCCGACACCAACCGATGCTCTTATTGTGCTAGGTATTATGAAAGAAGGAGACCCGCTTAGAGCAGAGAAAGCCATGGCTTTTATTGGCGAAGCATTGGGTTGTGATCCTATCTCGGCAGCTCGAGAAGTTTATACCGCCTTTTGTCATATGTTACTTGGAGCGGCTCGGGCTATGGTGGAAAGGATCAATCAGAGGCCTGTTTACACTATTCGAGAATTTCTAGATGCCTATAGAGTGGAGCCTCAGGAGATTTTTATTATAGGTGGGCCAGCTCCCTATTTTGCTCCGAAGCTTTCGGAGATGTCAGGACTTCCGACAAGGGTTGTCCCTTACCACGAAGTGGTCAATGCTATCGGTGCAGCTCTGTCGCGCACCACCTGCGAGCTCACACTCTTTGTGGACACCGAAAGGGGTATAGCCTCTGCTCCTGAGGATGGTTTTTACAAACCTGTAGGAAGTAATTTCTCTATTGATGAAGCCCGTGACCTGGCTGTGTCACTTCTTGTTCAGAAGGCACAAAATGAAGGGGCATCGTCAGAGAATATAGAAACCGAGGTGGTGGAGGAGCTTCAATTCAATATGGTAAGGGGGTTTTATACAACGGGTAAAAATATTCGGGTAAAGGTGCAGGTAAAGCCAGGATTGATTAATGGCTATAGGGTTGAACTATCGAAGGAGCTCTCTTTGGGAGACGTATCAAACCCAATGACAGTGAATCCAAGGAGACTTGAATGATTAAGGCAACATATAAAACAGGTCTTGTCTTTTTCCCGGCCTTTGATTGGGCTATCTCTCCCACCCATCCCGAACGGGAGGAACGATTGCTTTATACTCAGGATCAAGTCCTTGAAGAGGGACTTCTCGATATTGATGGGATCGTAGAATTTAAGCCCGATATGATAAATAGGGACGATATTCGCCGAGTCCATTTTTGTATTCCCGATGAGTGGAGTGTTATAACCGATTCCCATCTCATAAGTGGAGGTGGCGCAAAAACTATTGCTACAATGGTGGTCAACAGGGTGATCCAGAGAGGATTTGCTCTTGTTCGTCCACCAGGCCATCATGCCATGAGAGTAGTCCATGGAGCGAGAGGGTTCTGTAATATCAACATAGAAGCTATTATGATCGAATACCTAAGGGATGCTTACGGTATAGAAAAAGTAGCTATTGTAGATACCGATTGCCACCATGGAGATGGCACACAGGATATATACTGGCACGATCCGGATACTTTATTTATTTCTATTCATCAGGATGGACGGACCCTCTACCCTGGATCGGGCTTCCCTCACGAACTTGGTGGACCTACAGCCTTTGGGACAACCATAAATATACCTCTCCCACCAAGAACATCTGAAGAAGGTTTTCTCTATGTTGCCGATCATGTAATCCTTCCTATTCTGGAGGCCTTTAAACCTGAGATAATAATAAATTCAGCTGGGCAAGATAACCATTATACCGATCCTATAACCGATATGAGGTTTTCTGCTCAGGGTTACGCCAAACTAACAGAAAAAATTTCTCCCCATATAGCCGTACTGGAGGGAGGGTATTCCATTGAGGGGGCTCTGCCGTATGTTAACGTTGGAATAATTCTTGCCTTGGCTGGTATTGATTATTCCCATGTAAAAGAACCTGACTACGATCCTGATCAGCTCAGGCAATCCCCGGAAATCACAAAACACATTGAAAAGGTGGCGAATCAAGTAATGGAATATTGGTATAAGGTTCCCGAGATAAAGGAGAAACTACTAAATCAGGGGGGAATTAAAGAGAGGGAGAGAACGATCTATTATGATACTGATAATATCTTAGAAAATCAGAGGGAGAAGGTTAAAGTTTGTATAGACTGTAGTGGGGTATGGTCCATTGAATCGTGGACAGATAGGGGAAGGAGGATATACGCTATTCATGTTCCAAGGAAAGCTTGCCCCTCCTGTGAAGCTCTCGGCTATGAATGGTATGAGAGTACGTCACTAAAATTATTTGACGCTATCCTTATCCAGGACAGGAAGAATCGGCGGTTTATAGTTAAAAAGCACCCGATGTGAGGTTCTGGACACCTATGGACTGGAGACTTTTTCTAACAACATTTTTTGCAATATTTGTGGCGGAGTTGGGTGATAAGACCCAATTGGCTACTTTCTGTTTTGCCTCGGATGCAAAGTCACGGCTTACAGTTTTCCTTGCTGCGTCGGCAGCTTTAGTTTCCACATCGGCTATAGCTGTGCTGTGTGCCGATGTTGTGAGGCGCTTTGTCTCTCCCGATTTAATCCGCTGGCTTGCTGGAGGGTTCTTTGTAGCTATCGGCATCTGGATGATAATTAAAAAATAACCCTTTTAGGAGAAACTGACCGGGTTAAGAGATCCATCATATTTGTTTAGGGGGAAAACTCCATTAATAGTACAAAACATTCCTTCTATCTTCTCTTACTTCTCGGGGTAGGAACGATGCTGATTATGACTTTTACTTTCCTGGAGGCTTTGCTTTTTTACCGGTCTTTGAAATTCCATAGTCACTATGATGCTGAAACGAATCTTAGATTTGTTATAGCCCGAATTAAGGGACATTTTGAGTTGATGAAATTTATCCCCGATGCTCCTTCCTATCTTAACTCTTTAGGGTGGTTGCATGACGAACTAAATGAACATCCAGGATTATACGGAGTGATTGTCCGAGAAGAGGATAAAGAAGTGATAAATACCTTTTATAGTGATTTTTCGCTAAATTCAGTAGATATGTCTAAGTGTGAGGATGGCAATGTCACTAGAGGGATGATTTATTTTTTGTGCAGATCGGTAGAGCTTTTTCCAGGAAGGAGTTTCTTTTTCCTTGTAGCCATTGATATAACGGACCAGTTCAAGAACTTTTATCATTCGGTTGTTGTAGGTTCCATTGCGGCCTTATTGAGTTTTCTGTTGTTTCATATTTCGTGGCTTCAGGTAAAACGTCTTATAGGAAAACAGGAAGAGCTTGAACGTCGCCTTTTAGCTTCTGAAAAGTTGGCTCTTGCTGGAAAGTTAGCTGCCATGATTTCTCATGAGATTAGGAATCCCCTAAATGCTCTTTCCATGGCCGTTCAATATGTTCAGGCTACTGGTGAAATTTCTCGGGAAGTATTAGATATTATTAGAGATGAAACGGAAAGGCTTAAGGAGCTCTCCAATGAGCTTTTTGGTATGCAGAGTGACTTTGTTTCGGGTATGGAAGTCTTTTCGATTCATCCCATGGTAATGGAACTTGAAGCAAGATTTTCTCCTAAGGCTTCGTCTCTAGGAATAAATTTTTGCTGCCAATATCCTCCTGAAGATGTGAATGTAAGGGGGAATAAAAAGTGGCTATCAAGAGCCTTAGAAAATCTTCTTCGTAATGCCTTCGAAGCGGTCCCACCCTCCAATGGTAGAGTGAAATTCCAGGCGGAGGTTAGCGGCGAGACCTTAGTTTTTACCGTAGAAGATAATGGATCGGGCATTCTTGAGGGTGAGAAGGCGATGATTTTTGAGCCTTTTTATACGACCAGAAAGGAGGGTCTTGGACTTGGGCTCTATATAGTCCAAAAGGTTGCCGAGGCTCATGGAGGCACAGTTAGTGTTGAATCCTCAAAGGAAGGGGGAACGGTTTTTTTTCTAAAAATACCGATTGGGGTGAGGGAAGATGCCTCCCGAAAGATCTAAGAAGCTCGCCCACATTTTGATTGTTGAAGATGATATAAATCAGGCAAAGATTCTTGAAAAGTATCTTACATACCATGGCTATTATGTAAACCATGTCTCAAAAGCTGAAGACGCCGAAAGGGCTTTAATTAGAAATAACTACGATATAGTCTTATTAGACTGGCACCTACCTGGAAAGGATGGGATAAGTTTTCTTGCCGAAGTAAGACCGCTCTGTCCCTTTACTCAGTTTATTCTTATCACCGCCTTTGGAACAATAGATCGGGCAGTGGAAGCCATGAAGGCAGGAGCTTATCAGTATTGCACCAAGCCGGTAAATCTGGAAGAGCTACTTGTTATTATCGAAAAGGGTATAAGAGAAGGCAAATTGGAACGGGAAGTAGAGGCTCTAAAGAACACTCTTAAGCAATATACACTCCAGGATCTATCCGGTATTATTGCAGAAAGCCCTGCTATGAAGGAAGTCTTGAGGCTTGTTAATAAGGTCTCAGACACTGATACGACTGTTCTTATTAGTGGAGAATCGGGAACTGGTAAGGAACTTATTGCAGATCTTATTCATAAATTAAGCTCAAGGAGAAATAAAGTATTTTTGAAGATAAACTGTGCGGCTATTCCAGAAGGTCTATTAGAGAGTGAACTCTTTGGACATGAGAAGGGCGCTTTTACGGGGGCGGATAGATTAAAGCTTGGTGTCTTTGAGATGGCTCATGGGGGGACATTGTTTCTTGATGAAATAGGTGATATGCCCCTTTATCTTCAGTCGAAACTCCTTCGGGTGCTACAGAGTGGTACATTCATGAGATTAGGATCCCAGAGGGAAACCAAGGTTGACGTCCGTATAATTGCTGCCACTAACCAAAATCTTGAAAAAATGGTTCAGGAGGGTAGGTTTAGGGAAGACCTTTTATGGCGACTTAATACCTTCCCTATAAGACTTCCACCCCTTAGGGAGCGTCGAGAGGATATTCTTCCTCTCGCCGAATATTTCATCAAAAGGTATGCGAAGAAGATGAGAAAGACCATAAAGGGTATAAGCCGTGATGGAATAGAGAGGCTTATTAGGTATAGGTTTCCCGGAAATGTAAGAGAGTTAGAGCATATTATAGAGCGGGCTGTCATTTTGGCAGATCGAGAAATCCTTACATCTGAAGAGTTAAGAATAGAGGAGACAATGGCTCTCCTGAGGAAAACCCCCTGTCCACTAGAAAGTTCAGAAGAGGACGAATGTCCCCTTTGGAAATTACCTCTAGGGAAAGCTTTACAAATGCTCGAAGAGCGTCGTATTGCGGATGCCCTTGAAAAGAGTGGAGGAGTAAAGACTAAGGCCGCAGAGCTCTTAGGTATTTCTGAGCGGGTCCTTCGCTATAAGCTAGAAAAAAAAGGTGATTTTCACGATTAGGGACTACAACCTAGAAACCTTCATTTGAACCAAGAACGATAAAGGTAAATACAACTTGACATATGGCAATGGGTTAGGTAAGAAGAAACTGAAAGGCGGCATACCCAAGTGGCAAGGGAGTGGTCTGCAAAACCATTATTCGGCGGTTCGAATCCGCCTGCCGCCTCCAATGTAAAATTTCCTTATCCACCCTCTGGAAGATCAATGTAGGGTGGATTTTATTTTCTGAAGGTTCATGGTAATTCATGAAAGCTCGATACCTCTCCCTGGAACCTCTTGTAAACTGGCGAGTAGAAAAGCATCCTATCAATTGGCAAAGCCTTTTTAACTATAAAGCCCCTCTTGTAGTCGAAGTAGGTTTTGGAAATGGTGAGTATCTTATAAAGAGAGCTAAGGAACACCCTGAATTAAACTTTGTAGGAATAGACAGGGAATGGCAATCTGTCTGGAGAACCCTCAGAGCTATCAAGATACAGCAGATATCGAATGTGAAGATACTTAAGGCTGATGCTCGCTGGGTTTTTGGACGTCTTTTTGCTCCAGAATCGATCCAGGAAGTTTATGCCCTTTTCCCTTGTCCATGGCCGAAAAGACACCATGAACGTTATAGGCTGTTTTCCAGAAGGTTTTTGTTGAGATTGAATAGTCGTCTCGTAATGGATGGTGTGGTCTGGATCGTCACCGATGATGAATCCTATTTTAAGTGGATTCTGGATCAGGCCCCTAATGCTGGTTTTCTAGTATCGTGGGAAACAATAGGTCCCGGATTTTTTACGAAATATGAAAATAAATGGAAGAAAGCCGGGAAGAATAGATTCTACAAGCTAACCCTTACAAAAGAGATTCATCATTTATTGGGTGAACCGGAGGAACTTGGGTTGAGAACTTACAGGATAAAGGATTTCTCTCCTGATCTTTTCTCTCCAAAATCAATGAGGGAAGACGTGGTTGTGGAGTTTAAGGATTTTCTCTATGATCCTGCGAGAAAACGAGCAGTTTTAAGGGCAGTGGTTATAGAGGATGAATTTCTACAAGATTTTTGGATAGAAATAAGATATACGGGAGAGGACTGGATTATAAGACCCTATGAAGGATGTGGGTGGATTCCTACAGTTGGGACTCAGAAAGCCCTTGATCTTGTTTGGGAATCGGTAGAAGGGTCCTTGGAATGAAGGTGCTTAGTCATATAGGTTTCGGAGATCAAATTGCTATCAAGCGATTTATTGAAATACTAAGACCCTACAAGAAACTCATTATTCTCTCGGTTTTTTGCATGGCTGGATTCTCAGCCTTTACTGCCCTTACGGCTTATATTATAAGGCCTGTAATGGATGACGTCTTTTTTAATAAGGACCTTCGAAGGTTATTTTCAATTCCCTTTCTTATCCTTCTTGTATTCTTCATAAAGGGGCTCTTTCAGTGGGGAAGCGATTATTTCCTTCAAGCCGCTGGGCTTTCTATTGTCTCCGATTTAAGAGCAAAGCTTTTTTCCCATCTGACCTTTATGCCGGTTTCCTTTTTTGACAATCAATCAGGAGGAGAGCTCCTTAGTCGAATAACAAATGATGTGCAGGAGATTCAGGAAGCTGTATCGAGAGCCGTAACAGGACTAGTGCGAGATGTTTTTACCATCTTAGGGTTGACGGTGGTAATATTTTACCAAAATTGGCAATTAGCTTTAATCGCCATGGGGGTTCTTCCTATAGCCTTTTGCCCTCTTTTTGTTTTTGGAAAACTTTTAAGAAAGTTTGCCCATAAAAGCCAGCAGGCTATGGCAAAGCTGGCCTCCATAATTCACGAAACCTTTAGAGGTGTTCGTATTGTTAAGGCTTTTTGTAGAGAGGATCATGAGATTAAGAAATTTTCTAACCAAAATAGGGAATTTCTCCATTACGCCAAGAAACTTGCTTTTATAGATGCCATGGCTTCACCCCTTATGGAATGTATAGGAGCCATCGGCGTTGCGGCAATAGTAGGCTATGGAGGCTATCAGGTTATTACGGGGAAGGCAACTCCTGGAACCTTCTTTTCTTTTATTGGAGCCATTATCCTAATATACCGTCCTGTAAAAAGCTTAAGCAGGATAAATACCTATCTTCAGCGGGGATTAGCTTCCCTTGAGCGAGTATATTCCATACTCGGTCAGGAGTCCCAGAGGGCTGAGATTGCCCCAACCTATCTTGAATTGCCTTCAATAAGAGGAGGAGTTGAATTCCGTAACGTCAGTTTTTCCTATGATGGAACAACTCGAGCCCTTTCTAATGTTAGCTTCAGCGTAGAACCTGGAGAGGTCATAGCCCTTGTAGGACCAAGCGGAAGTGGAAAAACTACGTTGGTGAACCTCATCGCTCGATTCTATGACCCATTGGAGGGAGTGATCTTAATAGATGGTCAGGACATAAGAAGATTTACTTACCACTCCTTGAGGCGAAACGTAGCTATAGTAACCCAACAGAACTTTCTCTTCAATGACACTGTGCGAAATAACATCGCCTACGGTAAAGAGGGAGCCCAGGAATACGAGATAATAGAGGCTGCACGACTCGCCTATGCCTACGATTTCATAATGCAACTTCCAGACGGATTGGATACAATTGTTGGCGAACAGGGAATAAAACTCTCTGGGGGAGAACAACAGCGTATTTGTATAGCCAGAGCTATTCTCAAAAATGCACCTATCCTTATAATGGATGAGGCGACATCATCTCTTGATAGTGAGGCCGAGAAGGAGGTCCAAAGAGCTTTGGAAAATTTAATGGCCGGTCGAACTACCTTTATTATAGCTCATCGCCTCTCCACCGTGCAGAGAGCTAGCCGCATATTTGTAATGTCAGGAGGAAAGATAGTAGAAGAAGGACGACACGAAGAACTTATCTCCTCGGGGGGACTCTATAGAAGACTTTATGAGTTGCAATATGGTAAAGCCTTCAAACTGAATAGGACTGCGGAAGCCCTAGAACTTCATGTGGCTAAAGGGAACTAATCATGACGGGATTATTTCTCACGTTATACAACCTCCTATGGCTTCCCTTTTTGCCCTTATCGATTGAAGGAAGGAGATCATATCCTTCTGAGTCTAAAATACATCATTATAAAATGAGGCTCAAACTTGGAAGGGAAGATTTAACCTACGCCAAGATAGGTGGTATATGGATTCACGCCCTCTCAACTGGAGAAGTTATTTCAGCCCTTCCTCTTGCGAGGATCTTATCGGATGTAAAAACCAGAATCCACCTTTCTTTGCCACTTTATATGTCTTCTTCCACAGCTTCGGGTTACAAGATTTTGAAATCTAGGGCCCCGTTTCTAGACAGGGTTTTTGTCATGCCCTTTGACGCTCCTTGGCTAATGAAGGACCTTGTAAGATCTCTTCGTCCATCTATTTTTATTCTTGTCGAGGGCGATGTATGGCCTAATCTTCTAAGATTCTTGAAAACTATTGGGACTAGGTGCTTTTTGGTTAACGCTAGGATGTCACCTCTTTCCTATTCCCGTTATCTAAAACTTGCTAGGCTCGGGGTGAATCTATTTAGCCTCTTTGATGCGGTTTTTGTAGCCTCACAGGAAATGGAAAAAATTTACGGTGAGTTTGTTCCACCTTCTAAGATCTTTTTTATGGGCAACATAAAGTGGGACGCTGTGAGAGAAAAGGCTATTTCAGTAGAAGAGCGAAAGAGGATTATGGAAAATCTAGGGATTAATGATGATGAAGTCCCCATATGGATAGCAGGTAGCGTCCATCGCCATGAGGAGGAGACTATTCTTAAGGCTCACCAAGAGATCACTAAGGCATTTCCGAAGGCGGTCCTTATTCTCGCACCCCGAAGAGTTCCAGAAGATGTTGGTTATTTTGTTAAGACCTTTGGTGAAGGCGGTTTCACCGTATGTAGAAGGTCACTGGGTGATAAGATTACCTCCCCCAAGACGGTGTATATAGTCGATACGGTAGGAGAGCTTATGAACTTTTACGGTATTGCCAAAGCAGCCTTTGTGGGTGGAAGTCTTGTTCCTATGGGAGGACATAATTTACTGGAGCCAGCAATATATCGTATACCAGTCTGTTGGGGACCCTTCGTATTCAATTTTTCAGATATTGCTAGGTCCCTAAAAAATCTAAACAGTGGTATTGAGGTCCATAATCATGAAGATATTAAGGACTTTGTGATCCACAGTTTTACCTCATCATCGAACCTTGGTTATACTTTACCCTTTGAAAATTCTCCGACTCTTTCTGTTATATCGAAAATACTTGAGTTCTCTAATGAAGCCTTTCAGAATAGGGGCCCTTGGCAATAAGTATGTAGGTTTGTCTTTTTGGAATATTTGAGGTCCAAGTATTTTCACCGGTTTTCGAGTATCTATTCCCATCAATGGGGTTTCTAAGTATATAGGTAAGGAGCGACTTGGTGGTTCGATTCAGTAAGGTGAATAACAACTTATGGGAAAGAGATGTTTCTGGGATGTTTTTTTCCACAAAAAGGTAGCCGAGAACCTTCTTTCCCTCAGTTATAGGTATATTTAACTGGAAGGGAGAAGAGGGTAAGGGTTTAGAAATAGCGAACTCTTCTGAAGCCTTGTCATTTAGGGGTGGGTAAAAGATTGTAAGTTTTGCGTAGTCTAGGTTAAGGTGAGCTAGGGCTGAAACGAGTCTTTTTCTCATGTCTTCAATAGTTGAGGCCTTTTCAAGCATCCAAAGATCCTTTGAGAAGGCTGTGCGGAACCTAATAAATTTTAGTTTTTCCTTTATAGATAAAATGAGACTTGAATCAAATAGCCAGTCGAAGTAGCCAAGTGAGGAGGCCAGGGCAGTAAGAAGAGCTATTAAAGCGGAAAATAACAGCCAAAACGTGGATGGGGAGAGATGAAAGTAGGAAACAGCTAGTAATCCCATGGAACAGTTTACACCGTAGAGAATAAGGACACTTTGTCTATGGCTAAAGCCCCTATTTAAGATACAATGATGGATGTGGTAGCAGTCAGGTTTGAATATATGCTCCCTCCTCAAAATACGCCTAAGGGTTGCTACAATAACATCGATCATGGGAAGAGCTAGAATGAGAAGGGCTGGGATGATAAGGTTTATCCCCTGGGAATCATCGCGAGAGATCCTTAGGGCAGAGGTCGCTAAGGCATAGCCCAAAAAGTAACTTCCAGAGTCCCCCATGAATATTTTTGCTGGGTTGAAATTATAGTGCAAGAATCCAATGGTAGCCCCGGCGAGCATAACTACTGGAAGGGTCATATAGTAGTGATTTGTAATAAAGGCTATAATGAGAAGAAATAGTCCACAAATGAAGGCTATACCTGCTGCTAATCCATCAAGACCGTCTATAAAGTTAAAGCCATTTATAATAAGGAGGCACCATATCACCGTAACCAGGGCAGAAACTAGAGGATGAAAAGAGATAACCCCCCAGGGAGGAATTAGGACCTTTTCAATACCAAGGCCACCTAACACCACAGCTAGAGCACTTATAAATTGGGAAACTAGTTTTAACCTTGGAGGAACCCCTGAGAGGTCGTCCAAAAAACCTGTTAAAAAAATTAGGATCGCACCGACAAATACCCCAAGCCAGTCTGGTCTATAAAATAAATACGTAAAGGGTAGCCTCAGAGAAAGCATCATGGAAAAGTAAAAGATCACAAAGGGAATAAAAAAGGCCAGGAATAGGGCGAGGCCACCAATTCGGGGGGTTGGTATTTCGTGGACCTTACGGTCGGAAGGGATGTCGAGAAGTTTTATCTTTGTGGCGATCTTTACAAGTAGTGGAGTGGTAATAAAGACAAGCCCCCAAGAGGTAAAAAAGGCAATAAGAAGAAGAGCGATCATCATAGTGATTCCTCGGTTTTAATAGCGATAACGGCAATACCGTGCCAAACGTTTTACCGCAGATCGGCAAAGCATCCTTTTTCGATATTCATAATAAGTTTTTTCTGGATTTTTATGTCAATAGAGAATTCAGAAAAGTTTTGTCTTTGATAAGAGGCAACCTCTGGAGAGGTTGCCTATGGGAATATTAAAAATTATATCTAAGGCCTCCAATTACCTTTACTCCAGGCATTGGGTATCCATCCACGAAGGAGTATTCTTTGTTGGTTATGTTGTCTATTCTCAGGTAGGGGGTAAGATTTGGCAAAGGATGGCATGAAAATCTTAGCGAATAGAGTGTAAAACCACCCTTTTCTATGGCTTTTCCATACGTTGGGGAAAAGTAGTTCCAGTCTTGCACGTACTGTCTTCCATGGTAGTTTGCCTGAAATGTGACTTCGGCTTTATCAAGATAAGCTATTGTAAACCCAAGAATTAGATTTTCTCTGGAAACGTAGGGCACCATATCGGAACCAAGAATGTTAACATAGGAATCATCTTCTACCTTTCGCTTCACGTAATAGATACCGTTTATAAATGGTTCGATGGAAAATGATCTAGATAAAGCGATACTATAGGATCCGTAGGCCTCTAAGGCGGCAAGTTTTGCCCCTTCAACATTTTTATATGTATTCCAAGAGCAGTCGTTATCTATACAGGTTCTGAAGCCACTGCTGATTCTGTCGGTATAGTCAGAGCAAAAGAAATCGAAACCTGCCGAGATCTTATGTCTTCTGAGATCTATGCCAAATTCATAGGTAGTGCTCTTTTCCGGCTTTAGATCTGGATTTCCCACAAGTTTTGTCCATATTGTCTGATATCTTCCGGCAAGCTCATCTGCCGATGGAGCACGGAACCCCGTTCCAATCGAGGCTCTGACGAAGGTTCCCTCCAAGATCTCGTAGGTAGCTCCCGATCTCCAGCTTGTGTGGGAAAAGCTCTCACTATCTGGGGTTACGTTAAGTCCAAAGGTTCTTTTAATAGATTCATCGAATATATCGTGCCTAACACCTAGCGTCAGAGCCAATCTGTCCCACTTTATCTTCTCTTCACCAAAGAGGCCATAGTTGTCATAACGGCTTCTTGGTGAAAAGGGTGCCGATGGGGGCTCCCTCCAGGAAATAACACCTATATGATCCCAATCGGTTCCTATAGTCAAAGTTCCAAAGGAGAAGGTAGGGATGGAGGCCTGAGCCCTTGTTCCACTAGTTTCTGCCTGTGTTGCTGTTGAGAAATATTCCCAGGCCATGTCTGGATCTAGCCATTTATCCCTATTCATAACCGTATAAGCGCTTACGCGATACCTTACGTTATAGATTGAACCCTCATAAGCCAGGGAAAGATAGCGGTGAAGAATGTTTTTATAATCGTTATAATCTGGTGAGTAGATGGCGCCTGGGGTTCCAACATCCCAAGCTCGAAAGTATTGAGCTAGGAGATAAAGGGTGTGGTTTTCAAAGGGGGTAGCACGGAGACTTATGCTATAGGCTTCGTCATGGTATTGGGTATTTTCCAGTCTATCTCCTGAGCCGGCTTTATAGTCGTCGAGTTGTTGATAGGTTCTACCGGATACAGAAATCCCTATTTTGTCTTGCCACACTCCAGAGGAAACCGAACCCCAAGTGCGAAACTGATTCCAACCACCATATTCACCCCCAAGCTCTACCTTCGGTTTCCCAGCCCCGTAGCGAGTTATTATGTTGATTACTCCCCCCATGGCAGCAGATCCGTAAAGGACCGAAGCAGGACCTCGAACTATTTCAACTCTCTCAACGTTTTCTAAAGGTATTGTTGTGATGTTTCCAGTACCAGCCCTGTGCCCGTCTATCAAGATGAGAACTCGTCCTTTAATGTCTGTCCCATGGGTGTCAGTCCTGAAGCCCCTAATGTCTACTGAGGTGAGAGCGCCTGGATATCGGTGAAAGTGGGAAGGAAGTTTATCTATTAGAAGTTCCGAAAGATCACGGGCGCCAGACTTTTCAATATCTTCTCTGGTTATAATCTCAATACGGGCAGGACTTTCTCCCATCTTTTCTGGGATTCGGCTCGCCGTTACGACAATTGTCTCAAAGGATGCCTCTTCCGATTCCTTCTCCTTGGCATGGGCTGAGATAGCTATGACCCATCCAACTATACATAGCATAGCATAGAACGTTAGACCAACCTTCCTTTTCATTTTTACACCTCCCTAGCTTTGGTTATCGGAAAAAAACAAAAAGTCCTTGAAACCCCAAGGTCTCAAGGACTGCACCCAGTTTGCTTCGTCCTAGTTATGTGAAAAAGCGTTCTCCGCGCTTTTACACTAGTTCTTACTTCAGGCAGGTCTTCTGGCTCTCCTCACCTTCTCCGCCACCTTCCCATCCCTTTAAAAAGGACAGTGGCCATTAATGCGGAGAGGTTCGCCTCCTAAAAAGAGGCCGAGGATCACAGCGGCGGGACCGCTCCCGATTCTCACGGGATTCCCTATTAAGCCCTAGATGGCACCTGAAGATTTAAATTATAGCTAAAGATAAGGAAAGGTCAAGGAATACGACCGAAGCGAAAACTCTATGGTTTAATTTTTCGAAGTTCTGTGGTTTACTATAAAAATCATAGAAAGCTATGTAAGAAGGAGGCATTACATAATGAATAGGCCCATCTACCTCGACTATAACGCTACTACACCCATTGATCCGAGAGTGCTTGAGGCCATGCTTCCCTATTTAGGGGATAGGTTTGGAAATCCTTCCAGTGGCCATGTTTACGGGCATGAAGCGAGAGAGGCCATTGAGAATGCCAGGAAGGAACTGGCAGATCTCCTAGGATGTGATCCCGAGGAGATTATCTTTACAAGTGGAGGAACGGAGTCTAACAACTTGGTTCTCTTTGGCGTGGTTCAGGCGATTGGTGATAAAGGCCGCCATATAGTAACTACAAAAATTGAGCACCCTGCCATAATAGAACCGTGTCTTGAGCTTTTCAGAAGAGGATTTGATATTTCCTTTGTGCCCGTTGATAATCATGGATTGGTGGATCCCGATGATATCCGAAAGGCTCTTCAAAGAGACACAATCCTCATATCTGTTATGCATGCGAACAATGAGGTAGGAACAATTCAGCCACTTTCCGAAATTAGCGGTATTGCAAAGGAGAGGGAGATACTTTTCCATACGGATGCCGCTCAGAGTGTTGGTAAGATTCCTACAAATGTCAGAGACCTTGGTGTTGATTTCCTAACGGTAGCAGGCCACAAACTGTATGCTCCTAAAGGTATTGGAGCGCTTTACCGTCGTCGTGGGGCTCCACTAGAGAGAATTATTTTCGGAGCAGGCCAGGAGCGGGGTATCAGGCCTGGGACTGAGAATGTTCCCTATATTGTGGGACTGGGGAAGGCGGCTTCGATTGCAGGTCGTGAGCTAAAGGGGGAAATGGTAAGGCTTGCTAGCCTTAGGGATGAACTCACCCGGAGAATCTTGGAGAACATCCCTTATGCGGTAGTCCATGGTTTGAAGGCACCACGACTTCCTAATACGCTAAGTATTGCTTTTCCTGGGAAAAGAACAGATGAGATCCTCAAAGGTCTTCCTAATGTGGCGGCCTCGGCAGGGGCCGCCTGCCATTCCCATGATGTTAAGATCTCTCATGTGCTTGAGGCTATGGGGGTCTCTCCAGAAGTTGCCATGGGCACAATCCGCCTTTCTCTAGGGAGATTTACTACGGAAGAGGAGGTAATCCTTGCCTCAGAGGAGATAGTGAAGGCCCTTAATAAACGTTGAAAAGGAGAGTAAGCTTTAGGCGATGGACACCATAAATCTTCTAGAAGTGACAAAGCCTGGTCGTTATGTAGGTCTCGAATGGAATGCTGCTAGGAAAGGCTGGGATGAAACCGATGTGAGATGGGTTTTAGCTTTCCCTGACGTCTATGAGGTGGGATTTAGCCATCTCGGGTTGAGGCTTCTCTATAGAATACTTAATAATGCTGAAGGGGTGCTTGCCGATAGGGTCTATACTCCATGGCCCGATATGGAGGGTAAACTGAAGGATTCGGGGATTTCCATTTGTGGTATTGAAACAGGAAAGCCTCTTTTAGCCTTTGATATAGTAGGCATAAGCCTTCAGTATGAATTAGGCTACACAAACATCCTCACTATGCTCGATTTGGCAGGTATTCCTATGTTCGCAACTGACAGAGAAGAAGGTCATCCGATGGTTGTTGCAGGTGGTCCCTGTGCCTTTAATGCCGAGCCGGTGGCCGACTTTTTTGATTTCATAGTGCTAGGAGAGGGGGAGGAGATAGTTCTTGAGATAACTAAAAAAATTCGAGATTGGAAAAGGGTTGGCGGTAAGAGGCGTGAACTCCTTGAAGAATTGAGGCACATTCGAGGTGTTTACATACCATCTTTTTTCTCCTTTAGATTCCGAAAAGATGGCACTATTGAAGAAATAAGGCCGTTATATAGCGACTATCAAAATGTTTCCAAAGGTGTTCTTTATTCTCTTGATAGTCTTTCGCCCTTTCCTACCTGCGATCTTGTGCCAGCTATAGAGGTTGTCCACGACAGACTGAATGTGGAGATAGCAAGAGGCTGTTCTAGGGGGTGCCGTTTTTGTCAGGCAGGTTATATCTATCGGCCCGTGAGAGAAAGGAGTCCTTCGCTTCTTTTAAGACATATAAAAGAGAACCTCAAAAAAACAGGCTACGAAGAGATTTCTCTCCTATCCCTTAGTGCAGGAGATTATTCATCGATTGAAAGCCTTATCCAATCGCTCCTCCCAGAGCTTATTTCTAAAAGGGTTGCTCTCTCTCTTCCTTCCCTTCGAGTCGGAACCCTTACGTCTGAAATGATGGAAATGATAAGAAGTGTTCGTAAGACTGGCTTTACCCTTGCGCCGGAAGCTGGGACGGAGAGGCTCAGGCGGTTAATAAACAAACCGATAGACACTCAGGCTCTTATTGAGACAGCAGAAAGGGCCTTCTCCCTCGGTTGGAGATTAATAAAACTTTACTTTATGATAGGTCTTCCTGGGGAAACAGATGAGGATCTTAAGGGGATTGTGGATCTAGTGAAGGCCTTATGGGAAAAGGGTAAACCCTTCAAAGCTGGTTTACACATAGGAGTTTCGACCTTTGTGCCAAAACCTCATACACCTTTTCAGTGGTATGGCCAGATACCCTTTGAGGAGGTAGGGAGAAGGCTCTCATTTATAAGGGAGGGAATAAAACGTTTTCGAGGTATTGAGCTTAAATGGCATGATCCCAAACAGAGCTTTTGGGAAGCTGTGCTCGCCAGGGGGGACAGGCGTCTTGGTAAGGTGGTTCTGGGAGCATGGCTTCTGGGTGCTCGTATGGATGGATGGACTGAGCTGTTTAAAGACAATCTTTGGCACGAGGCGGCAAGAAAGGAGAATATTAATCCTGCCTTTTTTGCCCACAGGGAGATCCGCGTCGATGAAATTCTTCCATGGGATCATATTTCCTGTGGAGTTTCAAAGGAGTTTCTCCTCAAAGAGAGAGAGAGGGCTCTTTTCCTCGAATGGACACCCGATTGCCGTTGGGGCCGCTGTAGTAACTGCGGAGTGTGCGATTTCAGAGACCTAAAGCCAAATGTTTCCGCCCCTAATGAGAAGGCCTTGGAAGGGGTTAGTGAAATGGTTAGGTCAAAGTTATCGGAAGATACTATTTTCTGGTATAATTTTATTTATGAAAAGACAAGACCTGCTCATTATATTGGACAGAACGATTTTCAAAGACTCATGGCAAGAAGTATTCGCCGAGCCGGCATACCTGTAGCTTTTTCTAAAGGATTTCACCCCCATCCTCGCATTTCCTTCGATCAGGCCTTGCCTGTAGGTATTGAAAGCCTTTGTGAGGAAGGTTGGATAGGGCTTACCGAGGTTGTTTCTCCTGAAGAGATAATGGAGCGATGGAATAGAGAGCTTCCAGAAGGAATAAAGATAAGAATGGTTAAATCCGTATCCAAAAGGGGGTCCGAAGGAAGAACTAGAACGGTTACCTATCTTATTGAGGGCCTTTCTGTTGAAGATCGGCTTAGGCTAAGGAAGTTGTGGAACGTGCGGGAAGAGTGTATAGTGCCTATTGAGAAAAGCAAAGGCACGATTGAGATAACTCTTAATGATTGGTGGAAGGGGTTTAGGGAAGAGGAAAAGGGGGTTTTGGTAACCCTTTTAGAAGGCCCTAACCATGTAATGAGACCTAAGGATCTTCTGTCGGTGGCCTTGGTGAAGAGTCTTGGGGGCTTAAGGATCGTAAAAGTAGCCGTCCATCTGAGGCGGATATTTTCTGAGGAAAAGGTGGAATAGAGGATGTCAGGAGAGCTTGTTATTAACGCGGCTCCCTATGAGACGAGGGTTGCACTTCTTGAGAATGGTCATGTGGTAGAGTTTTACTTTGAACGTCCCTCCGATAAGGGAATTACTGGAAACATATACAAGGGAAGAGTTATAAAGGTCCTTCCTGGAATGCAATCTGCTTTCGTTGATATAGGTCTAGAAAAGGCAGCATTTCTCCACGTAGGTGATGTTATTCTAAATCAAGAGGATGTTGTAATCACTGAATTTCTTAGCGTCGAAGAAAATATTCTAACATCGGTAGTAGAAAGTGAAAACAAGACCTGCCGTAACATCTCGTCAAGCCTTCTATCTTCCTCTCCTATTGAAGATAGGCTTCGGGAGGGACAGGAAGTTCTTGTTCAAATAGCCAAGGAACCTTTAGGGACTAAAGGGGCACGGGTGACAACAAATATCACTATACCGGGAAGAAAGCTGGTTCTTATGCCTCTTGTTCGCCATGTAGGGGTTTCAAGGCGTATAGAAGATGAGTCGGAGCGTGAGCGTCTTAGGGAGATAATTGCTTCTATTAAACCACCAAATGTTGGTTTTATAGTGAGAACGGCCGCTGAAGGCTCCGACAGAGATAAGCTTTTAGCGGAGATGGACTTTTTGCTTAAGGTGTGGGAAAGTATAAAAGAAAAGGCTTCCAAAGCCCCGGTTCCTGCCATTATCTATCGTGAATTAGATGTTACCTTAAGAGCTGCCCGCGATCTATTTGCAAGGGAAGTAGAGAAACTCATTGTGGACTCGGAAAAGGAGTACGAAAAGATCCTTCAATTCCTCGATGCCTTTGCTCCAAGTTTAAAAAGTCAGGTAGAGCTCTATGGGGGAACTCAGCCAATATTTGATGCCTATGGTATAGAGATGGAGATTCAGAGAGCTCTTGGTAAAAAAGTCTGGCTCAAATCGGGAGGTTACATTGTTATTGAGTCCACTGAAGCCCTCACTACCATAGATGTTAATACTGGTCGATATGTGGGAAAGAGGAATCTTGAAGAAACTGTCCTAAAAACCAACTTAGAGGCTGTTCAGGAGATTGTATGTCAGCTGAGGTTAAGAAATATTGGAGGGATCATAATTATTGACTTTATAGATATGGAGAAGCCCTCAGATCGGGAAAGGGTTTTTCAGGCCCTTGTGGATGCTCTAAAGCGAGATAGAAGCAAGACCAAGGTTCTTCCTATGTCGGAGTTTGGTCTTGTGCAGATGACAAGAAAGAGAACGAGAGAAAGTATTGAACGTCTTCTTCATGAAGCCTGTCCCTATTGTGATGGAACCGGATTTATTAAATCGAAGCAGTCGGTCTGCTATGAGATTTTGAGAGCTATAGAAAGGGAGAGAAGTGAGCTTTTTGGGAAACCGATAGTGGTAAGGGCTCACCCAGATGTTATAGGACTCTTTTACGATGAGGAGCGAGCATCCTTTGAATACGTTGAAGAGGATCTTCATACGAGGATATATCTTCAACCGGATTCCTCGCTTCATCATGAGGAATTTGATATTATTCCTCTTTCGGAGGAGATGGCGAAACAACTAGAATGTGGGAGTGCTTGAATGGAGGAGGGTATGTCTTTAAGGAAGCTGTCTTACGAGTATTACGAGAGGGCAAAAAGGGTGCTTCCGGGGGGAGTAAATAGTCCCGTAAGATCGGCTCGAGCCGTTGGGACTCATCCACTTTTTATTCGGGAGGCTAAGGGTGCTTGGATATGGGATGAAGACGGAAATCGTTACATAGACTATGTTTGTTCATGGGGGCCTCTCATTCTCGGTCATAGCCATCCTAAGGTAGTGGAGGCCATAAAGGAGGCTGCAGAAAGGGGAACCTCCTACGGGATACCCTGTAAGCTTGAAGTGGAAATGGCCGAACAGGTGGTAAAAATGGTACCCTCTATTGAGGTTGTTCGGTTCGTAAACTCGGGAACCGAGGCGGTAATGAGCGCCATAAGGCTTGCAAGGGCTGTTACTGGCAGGAAGAAGATTATCAAGTTCGATGGATGCTATCATGGCCATGTGGATGCCCTTTTAGTCAAGGCGGGCTCAGGGGTTGCTACCTTTGGAATGCCTGCAAGCGCTGGAGTGCCAGAGGAGGTAGTAGCTCAAACCATTGTTCTTCCCTATAATGATTTGGAGGCTGTGAGATCTGCAATGGAACTGCACGGAAAGGAGATTGCTGCCATAATAGTAGAACCCGTTGCTGGAAATATGGGAGTAGTGCCTCCTGTAGATGGTTTTTTGAGAGGCCTTAGGGAGCTTTGTGAAGCCCAAGGAGCGCTTCTCATATTTGACGAGGTTATAACCGGTTTTAGACTAACACAGGGGGGTGCCCAACAATATTACGGAGTTTATCCGGACATAACATGCCTTGGTAAGATTATTGGGGGAGGACTTCCTGTTGGAGCCTATGGAGCGTCGGTGGAGATTATGGCCCACGTGGCTCCCGATGGTCAGATGTATCAGGCTGGAACTCTTTCGGGAAATCCTCTTGCTATGGCTGCAGGCCTTACCACTTTGAGAATACTTGAAGTTGAAGGAATTTACGAAGAATTGAATGAGAAGGCGGCCTATCTTGAAAGGGGGCTCAAGGAAGTAGCGGAGAATAGGGGTGTTACGATTACCGTTCAAAGGGTTGGTTCAATGGGGTGTGGTTTTTTTACTGACAGGTCGGTTAAAAATTTCGATGAAGTTAAGACCTGTAATACAGAGGCCTACGGAGTCTTCTTTAGGGCTATGTTAGACAAAGGAGTCTATCTAGCTCCCTCCCAGTTTGAGGCTTTTTTTGTTAGTTATGCCCATACCATGGAGGATTTAGATAAAACGATAGAAGCTGCCCATTACGCCTTGAAAAAGGTTTTGGAATCGGGTTATTAGAATAATGCATTTTGGAACAGCCAGTAAAAAATAATTGACTAGGAAATAAGGCTTGTGCTAAAGGTCGTTGTGAAGTATTACACGAGATTAGGATAATGAAAAAAGAAACGAAACAATATGTAAAACAGATTATTAATGCATCTACTGTCGGATTATCGATAGTTTTTGCGATATTCATTGGCCTAGGTATAGGTTATTGGCTTGACACTAGGCTGGGAACATGGCCATGGCTTACGATGATATTTCTCATCTTTGGTATAATAGCCGGCTATAGAAATTATTATTATTTTGCAAAAAGGCAACAGCGGGAAGATGAGTTAGAAAGGCGCAGCCGTGGTGGTAGCAATTATTGATGAAGATATAGAAAGGGTTCTTGAGAAGATAAAGTTTGTGAGTGCCATACTAGGATTAGGGGCAATAGGTGGAGGAAGTGTTGTTTCTTGGAAGATAGGGGTTGATATATTCATTGGATGGTTTTTAATGGCTCTAAATCTTGAGATTCTCGGTTGGCAATTGAAAAGAATGTTCGGCAGAAAAGGGGAGCATAAGGTTAACACGGCTTCGTCAGTCGTTATTAAATGTTACCTAAGGTTCCTTGTGTTAGTAGCTATTATATGGGCTATTGTCAAATTTGGGGTTGTAAATCCCCTGGCTCTTTCTGTGGGGCTTTTGGTTTTTGGAGTAAGTTTTATTGGGGTGGTTGGTGAAATATTTATCAAAATGGTTTTAAAAAGAGGGGTATAAAATGGAACATCCAATTCTTTTCTTGCCGCTTTTGTTACAAAAATTGGGGCTTCCGGTCGTCCTAAGCCCTGATGAAGCTCATACCTTTTTACAAAAACTTCTTCTTCCCCATGTGATCCATGGCTGGTTAGTAATGGGAATTATCATTCTACTGGCATGGATGGTTTCTAGGAAGTTAGAGGTTGTTCCTGGAAAGGGTCAAAACATTTTTGAAGCCGTTTTGACGGGTATTGAAGATTTTATGGTTGGTATTGTTGGGGAAGAGGGGCGTTTCCTATTCCCATTGATCGCTTCTTTGGGGCTTTTTATCCTTTGTAGTAATTACCTAGGATTGATTCCCGGTTTCTACGCTCCTACAGCAAATCTTAATACTACCCTTGCCTGTGCAATTATTGTAGTAGTATTTACCCACGTTCTGGGGGTTAAATATCACGGAATAAAATATATAAAGCATTTTTTGGGACCCGTTCCTTTGCTAATCCCTCTGATCTTTCCCATAGAGGTTATAAGCCACCTTGCAAGAGTAGTTAGTCTCTCTGTCCGACTTTTTGGGAATATCTTTGGGGAAGAGTTGGTTTTAGCTGTCCTATTTTTCCTTGCTGGCGTCTATTTGGCGCCTATTCCAATGCTATTTCTGGCGCTCTTTACAGGATTTATTCAGGCATTTATCTTCTGCGTCCTTTCTATGGCTTATTTCGCAGGGGCTATGGAGGAGGCTCATCACTAGGGGAAGGAAGGCCGGTAGTGTTGGTTTCTATAACTACTCAATAAATTAACAATCTTAAAATTAGAAGGAGGAGTTTAAGATGTTTAGAACCGGATTGATCACGTTGTTGTTCTCGTTGGGCTTCACCGCACTTGCTTTTGCTGCAGAACCAGCTGGAGCTGGAGCTGGAGCAGCGGCCGTTACGGCAGCAGGACTTAATTTCTTCTCCTACTCGGCCATTGGTGCAGGCCTTGCCATCACTTTTGCAGCCCTAGGTTGCGGTATTGGTATGGGTCTTACCGGTAAGGGAGCTGTTGAAGGTATGGCGAGAAACCCTGAAATGTCTGGTAAGATTACCGTTACTATGCTTATTACCTTCGCTATGATCGAATCTTTGACAATCTACGCTCTCGTTATCGCTCTTATCCTTCTCTACGCTAACCCCGCTACAAAACTCATTCAGAAATTCATAGGTTTGATTAAATAACACGATACCAAAGAAAGATTTAAAATTGTGCCCATCGGACTACTACCGATGGGCATTAAGATTCGAGGGCTATGAAATTTACGAAAATTCCCTTGGCAACCATTAATAGATTATCGGTGTATTTGAGGGTTCTTCAGGAGCTTGTTGGAGAAGAGATAGAGGTAGTACCTTCGGAAAAACTTGCCAAATACTGTGGTGTTAATCCAGCCCAGATTCGAAAAGATCTCGCCTACTTCGGTGAATTCGGTGTAAGAGGTGTAGGATACAGAGTAGTAGATCTAATCCACCAGATTAAGGAAATTCTTGGTTTAAACCGCACCTGGAATCTTGCCATGATAGGATTGGGCAATTTAGGTTCTGCTCTGATACGTTATGCAAATTTTATAAAGCATGGATATGTCTTTGCTGCCGCCTTTGATGTTGACCCTAATAAGGTTGGAAAACGTTTACCCAATGGTTTGGTCATAAACCACATAGATGAACTTGAAGAGATAGTTAAGGAGAGAAACATCTCCATCGGAGTTATTGCAACGCCTGCAAGCGCTGCTCAAAGTGTTGCGAACCAACTTGTTTTGGCTGGAGTCAATGGCATTTTGAACTTTGCCCCCGTCCAAATCCAGGTTCCCGATTGTTGCCACGTTGAAAACATAGATTTTACCATAAAACTCGATACCATAGCCTACCACTTATCAACTAACTTCTAGGTGGTCCTTCATAGATTACAAACCCCCCTTCGGGTCCACTACCAGGACCAAGATTTATAACCCAGTCACATATTCCTTCGATTGGTTCGTAGGAGTCGCACACAATCACAGTTTGACCCGATATGGTAAGTCGATCCCAAAAATCTACTATGCTCTCAATCTCCCTTGGGTGAAGACCAGAGGTTGGATAATCAAAACATAAAATCCGATGTCCCTCTGAAGACTGTAAGGAGATAATTTGTCTAATCATCCATATCCTGTAAAGCTCTCCCCCAGAAAGGGTTACAAGGTGTTGGCCAAAAAGTATATGTGATAAATTCATTGATCTGGCCATTTCTAGGGGAGTTTTGATGGGATAAAGAAAGCTAAAAAGCTTTGAAATGTCTCCAAGACTCATTTCTAACACATCGGCTATTGAATATCCTTTGTATCGCACCGAAAGAACCTCTTCACGATACCTCTTACCTTCGCAATGAGGGCAAGGTATTTCCACCCTAGAACCTTCCTTAGAAAAGACCGTCCCCTTACCGCCACACCTAGGACAGGCTCCCTCCGGAGTATTCCAGGAAAAATGCTTTGCCCTAAAACCCCTTTGTCTTGCTTCACTGAGTTGGGCATAAAATTGCCTAATTGGTGAAAGGAGATTAAGAAAGGTTGCAACAAAGGATCGATCGGATGGTCTAGTAATAGCTATCTTTTCTCTTACGGAGGTCACAGAACTGATTTCTAATAGACATCGCAGTTCCCTGTAGGGTTTAGGATGGGCACGCTTTCTTAAAAAACGAGCTCTTAGAGCTGGCACAAGTGTTTCGAAGACAAGTGTTGTTTTACCAGATCCAACGGGTCCTGTGACATAGGTAAGGGCTCCTAAGGGAAAGGAAACAGAAATGTCCTTTAAATTATTTCCACCTGCGCCGATTAGTTGAATCTTCCCGTTAGCTATTCCTCTTTTCCTATCGTAGGAAAATGAAAATCTCCTAAATCTATCGTAGTCCTTTGCCTCTCCAATCCAAGTTATCTTACCGCCCTCAATTCCCGAGCCAGGTCCTAGTTCAATGATGAAATGGGCCATGGAGATAGCATCAGGGTTATGGTCCACTATGATAACCGTCTGACCCTTATGGATAAGAGATCTAATTCTTTCAGAGAATGTGATCCTTTCTTTACTATCGAGAAATTTTAACGGCTCATCGAATATTGAAAGAGCTCCAAATAGAGGGTTTTTCCAAAATTCTATGAGGCGAACCTTTTGAAGTTCACCTGCAGAAAGACTCAAAAGAGATCTATCAAGAGATAGATAGTCAAGATTAAATTCCTTGATAGTCTTAAGCCACTCAATATAGGGAGGAAGTAGGCCAATTCTTAAGGATGAATTAACACCTTCCATCCATTCCATTAGATCGCCTAGGGGTAGAGAAAGAAGATGTGGGAAGGATTGGCCATTCAGAAGCACATTGAAGATAGTAGGAGTTCTACCCGTATTGTGGCATTCGGTGCATCCAAGCCCATCACAGCTGGGACAACGTCCTTCAGGATAAAGGGGATTGAAGAATCGTTTAGAAATAGGTTGATAGAATTTACCGCATTGATAACAGAGCGGATGGTCAGAAAAGGATATTGTTTTGCCATTGGGAAAAATGAAAACCACCTCCTTAGTTGGTAGCCCGTTTTGAGTAGAAGGGGATCTTCGAATATAGCTCATATCAAAGGCTAGAGTGCAGGAATCTATAAGTCGATCCTTTGCGGCTTCTTCTAGAACAAGTCTATCAACAACAATAGAAAAATCTCTCTCCTTACTCCACCCAATCGTTTCAATGTCATCGAAGGAGATGATTTTTCCGTCAATTACAAACCTTATGAAACCTTCCCTGACGAGTTCTTTGACTAAATTTGCTATCTGACTGTAGGGTATGGATCCCAGGGGGGCTGTTACGTAAAACCTAGTTCCCTTTGGATACCGTTTGAAAATCTCCTCGGCGATACGGTGGGGAGTCCAGGCGATCGCGGGAGTGCCACAGTCGGAGCAGGTAATCTCTCCAAAGGTTACGAAAAGATCTATCAGTAGGTCGGTTATCCCACAAAACTCGCCAATAGAGAGTTTCAATGTTTCAGCGGGGATCTTTTGTTCAAGGGCTACAGCTACTGGAAGGTTTTCTATATATTCTACAGAAGAGGTTTTTACTGGTGGGATATAAATTCCGACAGTCTTAGAAAGTATCTGTCCGTAGGAAAGAAGGGATTCCGCAAAGATTGTATCAAAAACAAGGGAAGATTTGCCCGATCCGCTTACGCCTGTTACAAGGGTTACTTTATTTAAAGGAATTTGAAGATAGGGGATTTTCAAGTTATTTGTTCTGATGTTTTGAAGGATCAGAGGGCTATTCATAGCCTTGCTTTTTTGAACGCACCATTTGGGCTGCCAAGCGTATAGCAGCCTTTAAACTACCTGGAGAAGCTATACCCTTTCCAGCGATATCATAGGCTGTTCCATGATCGACCGATGTGCGAATAATGGGGAGGCCAAGCGTAACATTTACAGCATCGTCAAAATGCAAAAGTTTAAGGGGAATCAACCCCTGATCGTGATACATAGCAACCACAGCATCGAAGATCCCTCGAGCTGCCCTGTAGAAAACCGTGTCGGGAGGATGGGGACCCGAAATATGCCATCTTCTATGAGGGAGGAAGGTTTTGATGGCTGGAGAGATGATCTTTTCTTCTTCGTCTCCGAAAAGTCCCGATTCGCCAGCATGAGGATTTAAACCACAGACAGCAACTCTAGGATGGGGTAAGGCAAAATATGTTTCTAACGACGAAGCTGTCACTTCAATTGTTTCGCAAATCTTTTCTATCGTGATTAGTTCGCTTATTCGACGGATTGGCTCATGAATCGTTACAAGACTTACCCTTAACTGATCACCTGCTAACATCATGACCGCTTTATCTGAGCCTGTTAAATACTTGATAAATTCCGTGTGTCCAGGAAAGGGGAATCCATGAGCGCTCAATATGGTTTTGTTTATTGGAGCAGTGCAAATAGCATCAACGACTCCATCGAGCGCCATTTGCACAGCCTCTTCTATGTATTTTATGGTCGCTCTTGCGGTATAGGAGGTAGGCATAGTAGGTGTGATGTCCCTATCTCCCAGAGGAAAAGGATTTATTACGGGGAAAAAGTCTTTCCCTCCTTTAAATGCGTCTTTTATGTCGTTTACAGGTTGAAATGAAATGGAGAGTCTAAGCTGATTGACCACATTTTCTAGGGCCCTATTTTCCCCTACTATGATAACCTTTACCACTCCGGTGAATGATTGATCTATCAAAGCTTTACAGATTATTTCAGGGCCTATACCACATGGATCACCCATTGTTATGGCTATAACTGGCTGGTAAGAGTTATCGTAGATCATGGCAAATCCGATATGGCAAGCATTTTTTTTATGGCCTTTAAGGCACCGACCCGTATCTCTTCTGATACAACTGTCCTAGGCTCGAGAGTTTCGAGAGCCCTTATTACATCGTAGAGAGCGATTTTTTTCATATCTGGACAAAATAGCTTTTTGGGCGAGGCGGAGTAGAATTTCTTTGAGGGATTCATTTTTTTCATCGGGTAAAGAATACCCACCTCAGTGCCAATAATAAACTCCTCCTCCGGAGATTCCGACACAAAGCGAAGCATACCAGAGGTGCTGAAAATTCCGTCAGCCATATCGAGAACCTCGGGATTACATTCGGGATGGGCAATAAAGAGGGCTTTCGGATGTTCCGATTTTGCCTTTAAGACATCCTCAGCTGTTAAGCTATGGTGTATTGGGCAGTAGCCGTTCCAAAATAAAACTTCCTTATTCACATAACGGGCGGTATAAAGCGCTAAGTTTTTGTCGGGAGCCATGTAAACCCTTTCGGAATCTAGAGACGAAACAATTTTCATAGCATTTGCTGATGTGCAACATATTGTGCTTTTAGCTTTTACAGCGGCAGTTGTATTCACATATGTTACTATGGGAACCCCTGGATATTCTGTCGCTATCCTTTCCATATCCTCTGGAGTGATCATATCTGCCATGGGGCATCCAGCCTCTGGTTTTGGTAAGATAACGATCTTTTCCGGATTGAGAACCGCCGCTGTTTCTGCCATAAAGGCGACTCCACAGAACACTATAACAGAGGCATCGGTTTCGGCTGCTCTGCGGCTTAATTCAAGTGAATCGCCTGTGAAGTCAGCAATGTCTTGAATTTCCGGAGGTTGGTAATTGTGGGCTAGAATTATAGCCTTGCGAGTTCGCTTAAGCTCTTCTATTTTCTGAAACACCTCATTATTTCTTTCCGGCTGAGTCATGGGCACAGTTCAAAACTCCTTTCTTTTCTTGAAATTGCCTCATGAAAATATCGTAGGATATAGTCTCTCCCTTATCATTTGAGATTGTTACATCCTTTGAAAAGGATGGCATGAAAGCATCGGGCGAAGGTGAATTATTCCAATGTTGCTTGGTAAATATTAGCACATTTCTGGTTCCTGCCAAATCTTCACCTATTATCCTGGTTATTTGGGAGTCCTGTTTCTTTACTATAAGTTCTACCTGTGCGATCTGGGCACTATCCCCCTTTGGTTTAAGTATTATGCCTATAGTTTCTGAGTCCTGGGGTGAGGAATCCGAAGGTATCACCGACCATCCAATAACATCGAAGGAGTCCAAAATACTCTTAAGAAAAGCCCTTGCCACTACGGATTTATAGAACTCTGTTGTATCAAAGACCTGGACTTCTTTGTCCCTTACAGAGTAAAGCCATCCTATGGAGGGATAGGTTATAACGATCTGTTCATCTGGAGAGGTGTATTCCCAGCGCATAAGGCAGGGTTTTGAAAAGATGAAACGACCTACGGCTTCAGAAGATGGCGAGGTGGTGTGGGGAGGGTATATCTGTTGGATGAAGTCGGCAGAAAAATATGGTATCGAATGATACCTTTGCTCAATGGACTTAAGAATCTTTACCGCCTCTTTAATGTCGGAAGGTTGAGCGAAGGAGCCCTGAGATGTTGTAAGGATAGCAAATATCGGTAGTAGGAAAAGGATCTTACTTATCCATTTTTGGACCTTTCTCATATGTATGCCTTTCTAGAGTTATCAATTGGATTGTTGATGTTTACCTCCTGGAAGTCCCAATACTTCTCTAGGCTTAATACCATCGGAGGGTCCCACAATGCCTTGTTTTTCCATAAGTTCTATCATTCTTGCCGCTCTATTGTAGCCAACCCTTAACCGTCTTTGGATCATAGATATTGATGCCTGTCTTGTCTCGAGAACAAGCTTTACTGCCTCTTCATATTTTTCGTCAATCTCTGAATCATCGATTTCTGAGGAGCTCGTATCATCGCTAAAATCTATGTGTTCCTCTTGCCAACCTACCTGTTGGGCCTGATTTCGCCAAAATTCTGTAATTCTTTGCACTTCTCTGTCTGAAATAAATGCTCCGTGAATACGCTGAAGTTTTGCTGTCCCTGGTGGAAGAAAGAGCATGTCGCCTGATCCAAGAAGTGTTTCAGCTCCCGGAGCATCGAGGATAGTTCTAGAATCTATTTTTGAAGAGACTTGAAATGAAATTCTAGATGGAATGTTTGCCTTTATAAGTCCCGTAATAACATCTACCGATGGTCTCTGGGTGGCAAGAACGAGATGGATCCCTGCAGCTCTTGCCATCTGAGCAAGTCTTGTAATGGATTCCTCAACCTCTCTCGATGCAACCATCATTAAATCTGCAAGTTCGTCTATGATAATCACAAGATAAGGGAAGGGTTTTACATCGCTGTTTTCTCCACTTTTACGTTCTACCCTTTCCGTAATACCTTTGTTGAAACTTTCTATGTTTCTTGCGTTGTATTCTGCCATAAGGCTATAGCGCCTCTCCATTTCCTCTACCGCCCACTGGAGAGCCTTTGTGGCCTTTTTTACATCGGTAACAACTGGATGTATGAGGTGGGGAATCCCTTCATAGAAGCTTAACTCAATCCGCTTTGGATCTATTAAAAGAAGACGGAGATTTTCTGGTGTATTCCTAAATAGAAGGCTTGCAAGGATGGCATTTAAGCAAACGCTTTTCCCAGTGCCAGTTGCTCCAGCTATTAAAAGGTGTGGCATCTTAGCCAGATTAGTTACCACAGGTAGACCCGTTGTGTCCTTTCCTAGAACCACAGTTAGAGGATCCGATGTTCTCTGAAACTCTGAAGATTCAATAACCGAACGAATGCTTACAAGTTGTCTTCTGGTATTTGGAATTTCAATTCCCACTGCCGCTTTTCCCGGAATTGGAGCTACAATACGGATACTAAGGGCCTTAAGAGCCATGGTAAGATCATTTTGTAGGTTGACAATCTTGCTGATTTTGATGCCTGGGGCAGGAACGTATTCGAACATGGTAATAACTGGACCTGGCAATATATTGACAACTTCCCCGCTGACACCAAAGTCCGCAAGCTTTTGGGTTAACACCTCCGCCTTTTTCTGTAAAATGTGATCGTCCTCGTAATCTGACCGATTTTCGTATTTATCGAGGAGGTCGACGGAGGGAAGGGAAAATTTTAGAGAGGACGGTTCAGAGATTGTGTTTGGCTTTAGGGAAGGAGAGATGAGGGTATTTCCAGGGGAAGTTGGAGATTCTGGTTCCGAAATACTGCTAGCAAAGAGGTTTTCCAATGGGGGATCTTTATACTGCTTTTCCTGAAGCTTCTGAATGTTTCTCTTAGCTTTTACAGGAGGTTCTTCTTCGACTTGTTTTTGAAATAGGGCTGCTGACTCCTTACGCTGAAAGTTTTTTGTGGGATGAGAGAGCGGGGAGAAGATCTTTTCTAAGAAAAAAGGCACCCTTTGGAATAGTGAGATGAAAATCTTTTTACATAGCGATAAGAGATGCTTAACTCCTTCCAGTATTTCCTGTAGTGTCCAGGGAAGAAGTATGATCGCAGTGCATAATCCAACTCCCGTTACTATAACAATAGTTCCCGTATAAGAAAATAGCTCTACCATGTAGGAGGTTACCCAGTTTCCTACTACGCCTCCACAGGAGATCTTTTCTCCCCGAAGGGAGATCTCCTTTGGAAAAAGACTTGTTAAAATAGAAATGCCTAATATGGCAAGAACCGATGTAGAAATGTAAAGGAAGGGTCTGAACCTATGTTCCCAGAATATGTCCCATGAAAATCTAAAAAGTATTAAGGGAAAAACAAAGGAAGCAACCCCGAAGGGTGTATAGAGGATTTTGGCGAGGTGAGCTCCAAAAAGCCCCATCCAATTTTTTACTTCAAGCCGAGAGGGTGAGAAACCAAAAAGGGTTGGATCGGAAGGACTGTAGGAAATAAGGCTAAGCAACAATATAATTCCCATAAGGGCTACTATAATACCTAGGAGTTCCTTCTTCTTCCGCCCATCAATCACTGTCGTTTCTTACACCTCCATAATGATGGGATAAATAAGAGGTCTTCTACCAAGTATTTTAAGGAAGAACTTTTTTAGTTCCTTTCGGATCTCCCGCTGTATCTCCCCTGTATCTGGGGTAATACCCTGTTCAAGATAGCGATCAAATATCTCTAACGTTAGACATTGGGCACAGTAGATTATATCTGAACTCATCTCATCCGATATAAATCCTCGACTAAATACGTCTGGACCACTAAGAATCCCACGGTATTCCTGATCTATCACAAGAGAAACAATAACGAGACCATCCTCTGCGAGATGCTTTCTATCTCTTAAAACCGGACCTCCAACATCCCCAACTCCTTTTCCATCAACAAACACTCTTCCGGAAGAGATTTTTGAACTAACAACAGCCCAATCTTCCCATAGAGATACTACATCACCATCTTCTACAAGGAAGCAATTCTCCTGGGGTATACCCATTTCCTTGGCGAGTTCGCAGTGTTTTACAAGGTGTCGATACTCACCGTGAATAGGTATAAAAAATTTTGGTCTAACCAGGCCTATAAGCCATTTTAGCTCTTCTCTATGGGCGTGACCTGAGACATGTATAGCTTCAACACTTTCGTAGATAACCCTCGCACCACGACGATAAAGGTTATTTATTACATTGTGTATAGTCCTTTCGTTTCCTGGGATGAATTTTGAAGAAAGAATGACCGTGTCCCCCTTTTTGAGCTTAATCCATTTATGGTCGTCGAAGGCGATTCTAGTTAGAGCACTCATAGGTTCGCCTTGGCTCCCGGTCGTTATAATGACTACTCGATGGTCTGGCATAAAGGGAAGATCCTTTAGGCTTATCTTATCTTCAGGAAGAACCTCAAGATATCCGAGCTCTTCGGCTAGACGGACGTTTGTCTGTATTGATTTTCCATGAAAAAGAATCTTTCTTCCAAATTGACGGGCCGTGTAAACGGCCTGCTGGATACGGTGTATATTACTTGCGAAGACAGCAATAATGATACGTCCTGGGGCTGTTTGAAAAATATCTCGAAACGTCTTTCCCACGTCCTTTTCCGAGAGTGTGTAGCCCTCTCTTTCTACATTGGTAGAGTCTGACAAGAGTAGCAGCACACCCTTTTCTGCGTATGTGCTAAGTCGAGCGAAATCGAGAGGTTTGCCATCTATGGGTGTGTGGTCTATTTTAAAATCTCCAGAGTGAACTATTACTCCTACGGGAGTTGAGATTATAAGTCCAACACCATCGGGTATGCTGTGGCATACTCTAAAGGGTTCTATAACAAAGGGATCGATAAGAAAAGGGATTTTAGGTTCAATTTTATGGAGAGAGACCTTGCCCAATAGATTATGTTCGACTAACTTCTCTTTTATAAGCGCTAAAGTGAAGGAAGTTCCATAGATGGCAATAGGAAATTCCTGAACCAGGAAGGGAATCGCTCCTATGTGATCTTCATGACCATGAGTTACTATGAGAGCCTTAAGCTTATTTAAATGGTCTCTAAGATAGCTAAAGTCAGGGATCACGATATCGATTCCGAACATTTCTTCCTCAGGGAACATGAGCCCAGCGTCTATTAGGACTATGGTATCTTCGTATTCAACCACCATCATGTTCAAGCCAATCTCGCCTAGACCGCCTAAGGGGATGAGTTTTACAGGAGGAGTTGATGAACGGGATTGATTGGTCATCTCAGTAGGGCCTTTCTCTAGGAAGCTACCCTATGAAACTCACCGGAGTTTGCTTCCTTTAACTCAACCTTTCCACCCTCCTCAGGTGTAAGACCCTTTCTTATGGCCTCTTCTACAAGGGCGATTAACTTATCACGATCATCAATAGTATATGCTTCAGTAGGAATGGGGGGATGGAATGTTATAGTAATTGTGCCTGGGTGAACCATCCAAGATCTTTTAGGCATCACTTTGTGGGAACCGCTTATACTTATAGGAAGGATTGGCTTTTTGCTGTGGATAGCAAGGATAAATCCTCCTTTTTTAAAGGGCTGGAGAACACCGTCTATACTCCTGGTTCCTTCAGGAAAAACCATAATGGAAACCCCTTCCCGAACTCGCTCCGCAGCTTTGGCTATGCTTTCAAAGGCCTTGGCTCTATTGCTTCGGTCTATAGGAATGTAACCTATGAGCTTCATAGCTTGGCCTAGAATGGGGATTCTATAGAGTTCTTCCTTTGCGAGCCATCTAAACTGTCCTGGTACATGGGCAAGGAGAGCGAATATGTCGAACCAGCTTTGGTGGTTCGCCATATAGACGTATGTCTCCCTTGGATCTACAAGTTCCTTGTTTTTTATTACCACTCGAGTTCCCGTTACCTTAAGCTGAAGCCATCCCCAAAGGCGAGCCCAATAATGCCCTAGATTAGAGTTTTTCGTAATAAAAAGAGTTATCAGGGCACCTATGCCAAAGGCTATTGTTGATATGGTTAAAACAACAATAAATATAAAGGTCTTTAAATATGTTACCCCCACTTTGTCGCTCCTCCTTTAAACTGTGTTGTTAATCATCCCAAAAGGATTTTAACGTCTTTTTTAGTAAGTCGCAACGACATCCTGATCATGTCGTAGCAGGGCTATTGAGTCTATCAACTCTAGATATTCTTCCTCAGTCATAGGATCAAAGGAATCCGTTGGTATGAACCGCATTGTAGATTCCACCTTTGGAGAAAAGACCTTGCCAGCCTGAATAATCGGTTCCCTTAGATAGAATTTGAATCCCTCCCCCATATTGATGACCATATCGAGCCTCTCGTAGTCTTCTAGAAGTTGAACCAAGGAAAGATTGTGAACAGTTGCTCTGCCGTGGACTATTGTCCGATTCCCTTCCTTTTCCACGTCTAGAAAAGCATCACGTAGAGCGATACCGCTTCGTGGTCTATCTGCTGTTACCACGTAAGCTTCTTCTATAATGTAGGTGCCTGTTCTTACAAACATCTCTTGAGCTTTGTTTCTTTCCCTTTCTTCCATCCTTTTTAAACTCCCTACTTTAACATTTTTTCTTATTCATGTATGTTTAGGATCCTCTATTATTAGTTAAAAACCTTCAAATTGAGAAAGGACATAAGCCATGAGTATCCCTTCAGTTATGGATCTATCGATCGATGAGGTCATGAATATTATCCGATCCCGCTATGATGTGGAAGTTGAATCTGTTACCATCGGTGATAGGATCCTTAAGGTGCTTCAAATAAAGGATATGGAAGAACAGATTCTTGACAAGCTTGAAAAGTCTATAACAGGGGACACTTTGATTAAACACCCGGGTGAACTTACCGACGAGGTTCTCCTTCAACTAATGGAAATGCGGTGGTGGACAAAGATATGGGAGCCAAGTTTCGTTCTAGCCCTTTTCATGGGGAAAATGCCCCCTGTGAAGGGACAGAGGGTTTTAGAGATAGGGGCAGGGATGGGCATTGTGGGAGTTTATGCAGCCCTATGCGGACATGAGGTTACCATAAGCGATATTAGCGAAGATGCTTTGCTTTTTGCCAGGGCGCATACAATCATGAATGGTTGTCCCCATGTGCCGGTGGTTGCTATAGACTGGAGGCTTCCCTATACAGACCGTCCCTTTGAAGTAATTATTGGTTCCGAAGTAGTCTATGATCGGCGCACCTACGATATCCTTGTCAACTTTCTCGATCAAGCCTTGGCTCCAGGTGGAACTATATTTCTTGCGAAGAACAGGGACCTTAAGACTCCCCTTTTTTTTGAGAAGATGGTGGGCCTCTTCAAATTCAAGCAAAAGATAATAAAACTCTCAGGTGGGGATGGTCTCATGGAGGTAGAACTTTATGCTATAAAGCGAAAAGACGAATAGTCAGGGGGCTTTTATGGGATCATTTTTTCTGAATGGGACTATTCCTGTTGTAATCCATGAGCCCCATGGAACACCTAAAGCTACAGTCGTGTTTCTTCATGGTCTTATGGGATATAAGGATTCAGAGAAGTTTTTAGCCCTTTCTGAGGCTGTGGTTTCAGAGGGATGGAGAGCGGTTAGGTTCGATCAGGCTGGTTCAGGGGAGAGTAAATCTCCTTTGGAACGATCCCTACTATATTCCCGTCTTAGGGATCTTGTGGATGTTGCCGAATGGGTAAAAAGAGAATTGCTAGGGGAGGGAGAGCGGCTTTGCCTGTGGGGATCTAGTCTTGGAGGCTATCTTAGCTACTTATATGTGTTTAGTAATGCCTTTAAGGGTGACATGCCCCTCGAAAATTCCCCTGTCCCTATTGATGCTACTATTTCCTGGGCAACCTCTTTCGATGTTTCTGCTTTAGCAGATTTTTTGCGGAAAACTCCACCCTTTTGTGATCATCTTGATCTACTAGATCCGGTGGGATATCCCAAGACTCTTGAGAAAATAGGGGAGCTGACAAAGCTTATCCCAGGGGATTTTCCACCTTGCCTGATTGTTCACGGAATGAAGGATGAGGTTGTTCCATGGAGTCAAGCCGTTCAGATCCAGAAAATTACAAAAGGAGATTTGATTCTATTCGACGAGGCGGATCACCGTTTCTCTGATAGAGGATACAGGGAACTGGCGACCAGAGCCACTATCAAATGGATCAAGAGAAGGCTATTTATGCAGTTGTTGCAATAACTTGTTTGACATGAGGATACTCAAAATTCTATATTCAAACAACTGGGTTAATGAAGACTTCAATCTAAGAAAGAGGGATTTATGAGTAGCCTGAAAATCTTAGCTCAGGAAGAGCTACTAGAGGTTGTTATCCAAAGGGCTTCAAAATATTCAAGGCCTTATCTTGCAATGTATTCTAGCTGGTTTGGGGGAATAGTTAAAAACCCAGCATGTATGCTGATCCCCATAGATGATCATATGGTTCATAGGGGAGATGGGGTCTTTGAAGCGTTAAAGTGTGTTAACGGAAAACTTTATCTCTTTGACCGTCATATGGAGCGTCTTTTGCACTCTGCCCGGTCTATAAAGTTAGATCTTCCTGTGACCGTTGATGAATTAAAAAACATAGTGATAGAGACCATTAGAGTAAGTGGAGCAAAAGATGCTGTGGTAAGGATATTTGTATCAAGAGGTCCTGGTGGGTTTTCCGCTGATCCTTTGGAGACTGTGGGGCCCCAGATCTATGTTGTCGTTACTGAACCCCTTACACCCCCCAAAGAACATTACGAGAAGGGTGTCACTGTTAGGCAGAGTAAGATACCGATGAAACCTTCACATATAGCTCACATAAAGACCTGTAATTATCTCCATAGTGTTATGATGAGTATGGAAGCTCATGAAATGAAGGTGGATTTTACGGTTTCAGTAGATGAAGATGGTTGTCTAGGTGAAGGACCTACGGAAAATATTGCCATTATTACAAGTGGGTATGAATTCTTGGTGCCTAAATTCGGTAAGGTTTTGCGAGGAACCACTGTTTCCAGAGCTATGGAACTTGCAAAGGACCTTGTTAAAATTAAAGTTCTTTCCCGTATAGCGGAAGAATGCATTCCCCTTGAGGAGGTCTATAGAGCCCATGAGGTTATGATGTTCGGAACGACCTTTGATGTTCTACCGGTTGTAAGGTTTGATGATAAGAAAATCGGTCATGGACAGCCTGGTCCATTTTATAAAAAACTCCTAAAGCTTATTAGGGAAGACATGGAAAAAAACCCTAGTGTGAGCATACCTGTTTTTTGAGTTTAAAGATGGAAGGAGAGGAACTGAGCTATATCACAGCAGGTCTTGAGGAAGTTTTTGAGGTTTTTAGAAGGGTTCGTCCTGAACTAGAAACGAAGCTGATAGAAATAGCGAGACTTCTTGTAAGGGTCTTTCGTTCTCAACACAGAGTTTTTATCTTTGGTAACGGGGGAAGTGCCGCCGATGCTCAACACATAGCTACCGAATTTGTAAACCGCTTCGAGATTGAACGTCCCCCTTTGCCAGCCATAGCCCTTACAACCAACACGTCAATTCTAACTAGCGTCTCTAACGATAGAAACTTCAATGAGGTCTTTGTTCGGCAACTTCAAGCTATGGCGGAACCGGGCGATGCGGCCTTTGGGATCAGCACCAGTGGGATGTCTTCGAATGTAATTATGGCCCTTAGATGGGCAAAAGAACATGGGCTCCATACAATAGGTTTTATGGGAGAGACTACAACAGAGATGGATACTTACTGTGACATCGCTATTCATGTACCCTCTTCAAAGACGCCAAGAATCCAGGAATGTCATATCCTTATGGGACATCTTCTTTGCGGACTTGTGGAGCGTATGTTGTATAGGGAAGAATGAAATGGCCTGGAAACTATTCTCCTTCGATGGGGTGAAAACCATTTCTATTTTTGACCGCCCAAGTAAGGTATCTATTGAGGACTTTGCAAAGAGGTGGAATCCGGGAGGGGACCTCCAGACCTTTTTGGATCATTTGCCCAGAATACTTGCTGGAGCCGATTTTCTTGAAGCGATTATACGAACGGTTATCGCTGTAGCGTCATCCAAAGTTGTTTTAGCAGGCATGGGAGCCCATGTCGCTAAGGTAGGCCTTGGTCCCATAATTATTCAGCTTCTTGAGGAACACATTTTGACAGGACTTGCGGTAAATGGCGCATTTGCTATCCACGATTTAGAGCTTGCTATTTCCGGTAAAACCTCCGAGGATGTTGAGAATCATCTTGAGAAGGGTTATTTCGGCATGGTTGAGGAGACAGCTCGGTTTATCCACGAAGCGGTTCGGGATGTGGTGGTGAATCACCCGGATAAGGGATTAGGATGGGCTATTGGAAAGAAGATAGTAGAAGATAGGGTTCCTTTTTCTCATGTTAGCGTGCTAGGAACGGCTTACCGTCTTGGGAAACCCGTCTCTGTTCACGTCGCCATTGGAACTGACATAGTCCACACTCACCCGCTTATGGATGGTGCCTCAATGGGGGAGCTTTCCTACAGAGATTTTAGACTCTTTTGTAGTCTTGTAAGTGCCATGGAGGAGGGGGTTTACATAAATATAGGATCGGCTGTTATACTACCTGAAGTCTTTCTTAAGGCTGTGAGTGTCTGTAGAAACCTCGGTTTTCACCTCAATAGTTTTACAACGATAGATATGGATTTTCAGCGTCAATATCGCCCAATAAAGAATGTGGTCGAGCGCCCTGTAAAGATCGGAGGAAAGGGATTCCATTTTACGGGTCACCATGAAATAATGGTGCCCCTTTTTTTCGCCTCCGTCATAGAGATGATTAAAAATTGGCGAGGAGGAGGTATAAGCCGGTATGCCTGTGAAGATAAAGATTAGGACGGGTTCTATAGAACTTAGGGGGGAACTTAATGACTCTCCTACCGCTCAGGAAATTGCAAAAATACTTCCTATTGAAGCAGAAGTCCAAACATGGGGTGATGAGATCTATTTTTCCATACCCGTAAAGATGCCCCTTGAGCCAAGTGCGAAATCTGTTGTCTCTGTAGGGGACATAGGATATTGGCCTAAGGGGAATGCTTTCTGCCTTTTCTTTGGACCTACACCGATTAGCAAAGGCGATGAGATTATTCCTGCGAGTGCTGTAAACATTGTGGGACGGATTGAGGATGATGCCAAGCTTTTGAAGAATGCAAGGGATGGAGAAAAGATCACTATTGAAAGGGGATGAAAACCTCTACCGTCGATTCTATAAAGAATTATCTTTTTTATGGCGCGTTGTCATAAGCCTTAGTTTAAAGGGAGGGATTTAAAGATGCCGATTTTTGAATACCGCTGTGGAAAGTGCGGAAAGGATTTTGAAACTCTTGTGTTCCGTCAGGATGAAGCTGTAAATTGCCCCGATTGCGGATCTTCGGAGGTCAATAAGAAGATGTCGCTTTTTGGGTTTAAGAGTGGTGGCGATAAGGGAGCCGCAAGTAGCCGTATGGGCTCTTCGGTATCGTCTGGTTGCACTAGTTGCACGGCTTCTTCGTGTTCTTCCTGTCACTAATATTGGTGGGAGACTTCTGTGCCTAAAAGGCGGATTGTCCTTGGAACTCGAGGAAGCAAACTAGCTCTTCGCCAAAGTCTCATAGTCAAGGAGATGCTTGAAGGGGCCTGGGAAGGGCTTGAGGTAGAACTGTCTATCATAAAGACCACTGGAGATAAGATTACCGATGTGCCCCTTGCTCGCATTGGCGGCAAGGGGCTTTTTGTCAAAGAGATTGAGGAAGCTCTTATGGCGGGCAGTATAGATTGTGCTGTCCACAGCATGAAGGATGTTCCCAGCGAACTTCCTAAGGGTCTAATCATAGGAGCTATACCTAAGAGGGAAGATCCTCGGGATGTTTTGGTTTCTGCTTCCTTTACGCGACTTGCTGATCTTCCCTATGGGGCGGTCGTGGGGACTAGTAGCCTAAGGCGAATGGTTCAAATAAGGAAACTTCGCCCTGACCTTCAGGTGGAGGTGCTTAGAGGAAATCTTGATACCAGGCTTAGAAGGGTTCAGGAAGGACACTTCGATGCGGTAATACTTGCCGCTGCAGGTATTCATAGGATGGGATGGCAGAAGGTTATAAGGGAGTATTTCGATCCTAATGAGTTTCTTCCTGCAGTGGGGCAGGGGGCCCTTGGAATTGAAATTAGGGAGGATGATAGAGATATATATAGTCTCGTTTCCAAGCTTCATGACGAGTATACTGCAATATCGGTTCAAGCGGAGAGAAGCTTTCTCAGAGAACTGGAAGGTGGTTGCCAGGTTCCAATAGGATGTCACTGCTTTTTTGAAAATGGTTCAATAAAGCTTAAGGGAATGATAGCTTCCCTTGATGGATCAGTGATCTTAAGGGACGAAGTCCTTGGAAAGCCTACAGAGGCTGAGATTATAGGGAATAGACTTGCTAGAAGACTTTTAGATAGGGGCGGTAAGGAGATCCTTCAGTCTGTTTATGGTAGATAATCTTACATTCCGGAAAGGGTCCTATGGAGTCTAAGGGTAAAGTCTATCTTGTAGGGGCTGGGCCTGGAGATGCGGGACTTATTACCGCTAGAGCTCTTGAATTACTCTCTAGGGCAGATGTTATTATTTACGATTACCTTGTGAATGAATCACTTCTTCTAAAGGCCAGACCTAATGCAGAAAAGATCTATGTTGGCAAAAAGGCCGGGGCCCATACAATGCCTCAAAGTGATATAAATAGACTTTTGGTTGAAAAGGGTCGTAATTTTACCGTGGTTCGCCTTAAGGGCGGAGATCCCTTTGTGTTCGGTCGAGGCGGAGAGGAGGCTCAGGCTCTTATTGCTGCCGGCATTCCCTATGAGGTTGTTCCTGGGGTGACGGCCGCTGTCGCCGTTCCTGCCTACGCTGGTATCCCCCTTTCCCATAGGGATATTACAGCTTCAATGACCTTTGTGACCGGACATGAACGTGAAGATCAGAAAAATTCTAAAGTCAATTGGAAAGCTTTAGCCGAGCTGGGTGGAACTATTGTTTTCTTCATGGGAGTAAAAAATATTGAACATATTGCCTCAAGCCTTATACAAAACGGCATGTCACCTGAAATGCCAGTAGCGATTATCCAATGGGGAACAACTCCTAAACAGAAAACCCTAGTAGGTGAGCTTAAGGATATAGCTTTAAAGGTTGCTTCGGAGGGGGTTAGGCCTCCTGCTATCATTGTTGTTGGAGAGGTGGTTAAACTAAGAGATGAACTAAAATGGTTTGAGAAAAGACCACTTTTTGGAAGAACCATTGTGGTGACGAGAGCGAGATCTCAAGCAAGCCGTCTTTCAGAGCTTCTTACGGAGTATGGCGCCAATTGTGTTGAATTTCCCACAATAGCTATTGAACCTCCTCCATCGTGGGATGCACTAGATCGGGCAATAGGTAACCTAAGTTCCTATAGTTGGATTATTTTTACCAGTGTAAATGGTGTCGAGTTCTTTTTTTCAAGGCTCTGGGAATTGGGAAGGGATGTGAGAGATCTCTCGGGGATTTCTATTGCTACTATTGGCCCTGAGACGGCAGGAGCGGTTGAAAAGAAAGGTATCCGGGTAAACTTTATTCCTAAAAGCTATAGGGCAGAGGATTTAGCAGAGGGGTTTCCAGAGGAGATCCTTAGAGGGAAAAGGGTTCTTATCCCGAGAGCTATGGAGGCCCGCGAGGTATTACCTCAAATTCTTTCAGAACGGGGATCTAATGTAGATGTAGTACCAGCTTACAAGACGGTTATGCCGCCTAGTGATAGAGCGAAGGATCTCGCCCGGGCGATAAGGGAAAGAGAAATAGATTGCCTTACCTTCACATCTTCATCTACTGTAAAAAATTTCATGACCCTAATGGAGGGGTTTATTTCTCTTGAGGATCTCTCTAGCGTAACAATAGCCTCTATTGGTCCCATCACGGCTAAGACAGCGGAGCAGTTAGGGTTAAAGGTTCATGTGGTGGCGGAACGTTACACCATTGAGGGAATGGTGGAAGCGTTAGTTCGCTTTTATAGTCATTAGCTTCATGATCCGATCCCGCGAGGCGGGATCGGCGCCTGTAGAGCTAGTTTAATCTATCGGAAACCACTTGTTATTGCGATATTATCGCCAAACTCTTGCCATTTAGAACTTTTCGTAGTGGGTAAATTCTGAAATTTCTTTCCTTTTGGGAGCGGATGGAACTTTTGCAGGATAACCTACGGGGATCATAGCAACTACTTCGTAACCGTCGGGAACACCTAGGATCTCTTTAGCCTTGTTATGATCGAAAAGTCCTACAATAACCGATCCAAGGCCAAGATCATGGGCTCTCAAACACAGGTTCTGGGATGCGATACCGATATCAAACATGAACCAGTCCCCGAATTTGGTTGTAACCTGCCCTTTGTAATATCCTGCAGCCTGAAGTTTTCCACATAGAACAAATACAACAGGTGCTTCCACCATGGCCCTGAAGGCAGGATTTGTTTTAGGAAGAGTTTCCTGAAGTTTCAATTTTGTTTCCGCATTTCGCACTATTATGACTTCCCAGCACTGTGTATTTGCCCAGGATTGAGCCCATTGAACGGCTTCAAGAATCTGCCTTACCTGTTCCTCCGAAAGGTCCTTCTCCTCAAAATTTCTGACGCTTCTTCTGGTCTTGATAGCCTCCATAAGTTCCATAGTAATACCCCCTCTCGACTCTCTAAGCCTGGGTTTTTACTAATTTTTCCTTCCCATAAAAACTTGGTTTCATCGCCTCTGACCCTGTTAACACGTATTCAAAACTTACTCAATTGGAAAGTAAACCGACCAAATAAAACCTGCATCAAGTGGGGGTTATGAAGGAGATCCTCACCTGAGCCTTCCAAGGAAAGATGACCATCTTCTATAAGAAATCCCTTGTCGGCAATTTTAAGGAGCCTTCTAACATGCTGACCAGCTATAAGAAGGGTCTTCCCCTGATGTTTCAAAATCTTGAAAACGTCGCAAAATCTATTTGTGACTATAGGGCTAAAACCAAGGAAGGGATCATCAAATAAGAACACTGTCGCATCAGTAACAAGCCCTCTTCCTACGGTTACCATCCGTTGTTCCCCCCCGCTTAAAATCCCTGCGGGGGTTTTACGTTTTTTCGCAAGCTCAGGAAATAGGTTAAAAACCGCCTTTATCCTTTCTTTCAGATGGTCTCTTTTTGTGTAACCCCCTACTTCCAGGTTTTCTTCTACCGACATCTCCGAAAATACACTCATTCCTTCGGGAATGTAAACTACTCCAAGCCTTACTAACTCTTCGACCGTAAGACTAGCCGTAGGTATACCGCCTATGAGGATTTCACCCTTTATGGGTCTTATTAGGCCAGCAATGGCTTTGAGGATGGTGGTCTTCCCAGCTCCGTTTGGGCCTACTAAAGCAGCGATCTGGGCCTCTTCGACGGAGAGGGAGATCTCGTGGACTATCGGGGTTCTATTGTAACATACACTAAGTTTTTTCACTTCGACCCTAGTCATCTTTACTCTTCTAGTGTCAGGTTATCACCAAGGTATGAAGCCGCAACCAAAGGATTCTGTAAAACCTCTTCAGGGCTTCCCGATGCAACAATTTCACCTTGATCGAGGGCGATTATACGATCGGATATGCGGGCTGTTACATTTAGAAAATGATCGATGATTAGGAGTGTAAGCCCTTCGCGCCTAAGTCGCTCTATGAGAGTTATGGCACTTTCAATCGCTTTAGGACTAAGGCCAGCAGCAAACTCATCCAAAAGAAGCATTTCGGGGTCTGTCGCTACAGCTCGTGCTACCTCTAATCGTCTCTGTTCCGACAGAGTAAGGCACCTTGCAAGTGTGCGGCTTTTATGTCCAAGGCCTACCATCTCAAGTATTTCTCGAGCCCTTTCGTAAATCCGGTCTTTGGATTGGAGTTTGATCCTTTTGTGGCCAAACATGAGAGCTACCACAACATTTTCTAGAGTTGTCATTGATACAAAGGGACGTGCAATTTGGAAGGTTCTAGCTATTCCAAGGCGACATATTTTGTAGGGATCCCAACCTGTTATATCGATCCCTCTGAACAATACTCGACCTGAGAGAGGTTTTAAGAAGCCCGTTATGACGTCAAATATGGTGCTCTTCCCAGCCCCGTTAGGTCCAATAATGCTTACAATCTCTTGTCGTTTCAATGTGAAGGAAAGGCCCCTGATCACGATCTGACGATTCCTTTCAACAACAATACTTTCCAGAGTGAGATAAGGGGAAGGGATCAACCTGTTTTTTTCCATGCGAGTATTCCCTTTGGTAGGAACCATAGGGTAAGAAAAAGGGAAATGCCGTAGATAGCTCTATGAGCTTCAGGGAATAGAGGAACCATTATAAGCTGGTCAAGGCTGCATAGAATTATAGCCCCTAGAAGGGGGCCCCAGGCATTTTCCTTTCCTCCAAAAAGACTGAAGACTAAGGGTATAGCGGAAAAATGAAGGCCAAAGACAACAGAGGGTTCCACGAAACCTATTATTGAAGCATATATGCCCCCACATACACCCATAAAAAAGCTACTTAACAATAGGGTCAGACGTCTCAAAAAATCTACTGGAACTCCTACCGCAAGGGCTGCACGTTCGTTATCTCGGATAGCCTTTAGCCCCCATCCCCATCGGGAAAAAAGAGCCTTATGGTGTAGCCAGAGTAATATGCCAGTAAGGGCTACGGTAATCACATACCATCCTTGAAGGCCAGTTGGAATTGGGATGGGAAGGTTCGGAACTCTAATGTTCATTATACCCGCAGAGCCATTAGTTATAGTTTCTACATTTTCTATAATTACCCGGGGGATTTCTACAGAGACAAAGGTTGCCAAGACAAAACTTCCGTGTCTTAATTTATCAATCGAAAGTATCCATAAAAGAGCGTAGATTACCGCACAACAGGCGCCCGCTAATAGGCCTGTCCAGAAGGGAAAGCCATGCTTAGAAATAGCTAAAGCGAATCCGTAGGCTCCAAGTCCAAAAAAGGCTGCATGTCCAAGGGACGTAACCCCACTCAAGGCATGAATATTCCATGCTGTTGCCATGGCTCCATAAAGAAATGCCGTGGTAAGAACACTTAAAAAACTTTCTGGAATCTTATGGATCCATCCGAGACTTAGGATTATTAACCACACCAATGGAGGTAGCAATTTGAATAGCCTGGACTTATTCATTACTTCCCCGAGGAATTATTTAGAATTTCTTCCCCACGCCCCATGAGCACTATAATTATGAAAAGGCTACTCAGTAGCTCTCGCCATTTAGCCCCACACCAATAGGAGACGATGGTTTCTATTAAGGCAAAGAGCCAGGCATTTATCAAAACCCTTCTGATCTTTCCTCTTCCTGCAAAAAGGGTAATGAGAAGTGCAATAAGTGTAATTTCAATATCACCTGCGGGATGAACGTAAGAGACCCGAACATAGAGAGAACCAGCAAGTCCTGTAGCGAAGCAGCCAAGCCCAATAGCTAAAAGTCGCATCTGTTTTACTGGAATCCCCGAGAGGAGGGCTGCTTCATCATTGTGGATGGTCGCCCTAAGGGCTTTCCCCGTCATTGTTTTACGAAACATGACAAAGAGAAAGATGATTGTAAATAGAGATGAGAGAATAATAGTGAGCTGTATCGAACTGATGGAGAGCCCAAGTTTTGTGAGGTTGTATATGGTCGAGTTTGAATACAATATTCGGTAATCTGAAGAAAACATTGCGGAATAAAAACTCTGTAGAACCAGTGCTACTCCAAAGGTAAGTATCAAAGAAAAAGATTCCTTATGGGTGGAAGTTCTTGAGCCAATAAACTCTAAAACCGGAAGAAATATAAGAGATAGGATAGAACTTACTATAGAAGAAGCAATGAACCCGACCGAGTAATACCTCTCGATGAAGTAGGCTATGTAGGCTGCAAGAATAACAAAGCTTCCATGGGCAAGATTGAGTACCCTGGTTGAACCGAATATAAGGGAAAATCCAATAGCAAGAATTGCGTAAAGACTGCCTAGGCTTAGTGCTTGAACAATAATCTGACCGAAACCTTGCACCATATTTAGACTCGAATCTTACGATTCAGGTATAAACCGAGTTTTCAGTTTTTACAAGAACTCGCTTTGCAGAGTGAACCCCATATCTTCTTCATTTAATTGGATACACCTTAACAAATGAACCCTTTTGAATTTGCACAATCGTCTGGGAGTAATATTTGGGATCTCCCTTTTCATCAAAGGCGATTCTTCCCATAGGTGATATCATATCGGTGTTTCTTATAAAATCGGCAAGTATATCCGATCTAACAGGATGGCCACTTTTTACAACTCTTCTTACAGAGTCAATAATAACCTTTGCTGAAATATAGCCGTGCATTGCGGTGCTGGTTGGTTCGGTCCCGAAGCGTTGGCTATAATTTTTAGTAAACCTTGAAGATTCCTCTTCGCTATCTCTTTGAAATATCGTTGGTGACCATGCAAGCATTCCTAGGAGCCCCTCTGCCCTCTCTCCCATTTCTTTTATGAAAGTAGGATAGGCTATCCCCCAGGGGCCAAGGTATTTGGCTAAAACATTAAGTTCCTTCATCTGCTTTACGAGTATAAGATGATCCGGTAGAAACATGGCGGAAACAATAAAGTCCACGTTATAGGCGCGACACTTTAGTAGAAAGGGCGAAAAATCAGGGGTTCCGGGTCTAAGTTTTTCCTCAAGAACCAAAAAGATACTACCTTCGCTAATCCCCTTTCGGATTTTCTCCGAAAGCTCCATAGCACCAGGGGTAGAGGCGTAAACAAGAGCTAACCTCTTGGGTTTTACCTCCTCCTTAAGAAAGTAAATTATAGGATGCGCTATTCCATTTATGTGGGAAATCCTGAAAAAAAAAGGGTTTATAGTCTCTGTAAGTCGACTTTCTAGACTTGCTGAGGCTACATAGGGCACCCTGTGCTTACCAGCTACTGTAGCGATGGGACCTACGAGGGTATCTACGTATCCTCCAACCAAAGCTACCACTTTCTCTCTTGTAATTAACTGCTGGGCCTGATTCATAGCATCTTCAGGAAGACTTTTATCATCTCGTCGGATCAGATTAAAATAAAGATTCTTCTCCTCTAGATTCGCTTCTTCTATCGCAAGCCTTATCCCCTGATCTACTTCGATTCCGTGTTGGGCAAGTTTTCCCGTAAGAGGGTTTATTGCCCCAATAGAGACTATGGATTGGCCACAAAAAGCCACCTGACCAATTAAAAAAATTACAATCAGACTGAAGATCACACTCTTTCCCATATGGTAAAACCTCTCAAGTCTCAAATGATCAATTGAAACCCTACCGGAGCAAATTGAAATCTCGATTCAAATTCCTTCTCCATCCTAACTGCCGCTTTCTGTCCCGTGCAATGGCTTACGGCTATAATCTCAATATCGAGATTTTTAAGAACTTCTATTGTTTTTTCAAGTTGTTCCGAGGAAGAGAAGTCAAGATGGGTTCCACCAACTAGGGCATAGATCCTACCTTTTCCCAGTCGATCGGTTATGTAGTTTAAGATATTGACGGTTCCCGCGTGGGCACATCCTAGGATAATGACCAGTCCTTTGGGCGTATCGACAATTAGGGAGTAGTCGTCTAAGAATGGATCAGGGCTAAATCCATCGGGTGTTTTCACTAAAAATTTAGGATCACCGGTTTCGAAGGGGGTCTTTCTTGGAACCACCCCTGTAACGTAAACATGGGGAAGTATCTCGGTCCACTCTAAGATCCATTGAAATCTAGCGCCACGGCTTGTAAGGTAAGCTTCGTGCCAAGGAATACCTATCGAAACAGGTTTTTCTTCCATTCCCGGAGCTGGACTCATGAGTCTAAAGCGTTCCTTTAGAATATCAGGATGAGCTATTATCTGACATGGTCCTCTAATACCTAGAAAAGCTAAGAGTCCCCCCGTGTGATCAAAATGCCCGTGGCTAAGAACTACCTTTTCTATTTTGGTTACGTCCTTTATGAACCTAAGAAGGTTATGGATTAGGGAAAAGCCCTGACCTGTGTCAAAAAGTATGTTTCCATTGTCAGTCTCAAGGAGAGCGGAGAAGCCATGTTCTCCTATAAAACCTGGGCGTGTCACCGTGTTTTCACACACTACCGTTAGCTTTATTCCCATTCTGGCCTCCATGGGTAATGCCTTTAGAGGCGCTCCGGAGGTTTTTATACCTCCAGAGCAATAATTTTATGTTATTTCAACATTCTCCTCAAAAGCTTACCGGTTGGAGTTCTGGGAAGGGCATCCATGAACTCAATAATTCTTGGGAGCTTGTAGACTGCAATGTGTTCACGGCAGAAATTAAGGATTTTCTCCTTCATCTCATCGGAGGCTTGATATCCTTCCTTTAGCACGATACAGGCTTTGGTGATTTGACCCTTTTCGGGGTCTGGTATTCCCACTACACCCACGTCAGCAACAGCTTCATACTTGGCAATAACCTCTTCTACTTCGGCGGGACTAATTCGATAGCCGGAGCTCTTTATCATATCGTCTTCTCGGGCTACGAAGAAAAGATAACCATTTTCATCGGCATAGACCGCATCGCCTAGCAAATTGAAGCCATCCCTTACACCTTTTTGCTGTGACTTGAGGAGGCGATTATCATCTGCGTAGGGCTTCCAATAGACTGTGCCCGTTGGTCCCTTTACGCAAAAGCTTCCTACTTCACCAGGTTTAGCTTCGTTACCCTCTGGGGTTATCAGTTTAATCTCGAATCCGGGAAGAGGCTTTCCAATAGAGCCTGGAACGGGCTTTTCTCCCATCGTGTTAGAAGTTACCAGGTGAAGCATCTCCGTGCCACCCAATCCTTCCCAGATAGGCTTTCCAGTGAGCTCAAGCCAAGCATTAAAGGTTTCTACGCCGAGGGCATCACCACCTGAGGTAAACATACGAACTTTGCTGAGGTCGTATTTCTTAAAGTCTGGAAACTTCATAAGAGCTCGGTAAGCCGTAGGAAGTCCCGTTGCTACTGTAATTCCGTGTTTTTCAAAAAGCTCAAGCATATCCTGGGGAGTAAATTTGGGAAGAAGGCTTATTGCCGAACCCTTAGCAAATGGAATGAGTCCAAAGGTTCCGAAACCTGCCGCGAAGGACACAGGAGCAGATCCACCTAATACATCGGATGGAGTAAGCTTCCACACATAGTCACCCACTATATGGGATTCGATGTAGACTTCCCGGACGAAATGGACACACCCCTTTGGAGGGCCTGTAGTTCCAGATGTGTAGAGGATGACACCGATGTCGTCCTTATGAACCATTTCTGGATCACAGGCATCGGATTCACCTTCTATCATTTTTTCGTAGGACTTATAGCCCTTGGCTTCAATATCGGCAGGGTTACCTCCAACAACGATAATGGTAGGCGCTGTTTCAAAGGAATCCTTAGCCTTTTCTACTTCTCCCATTAAAGGTTCATTGACAACAAAAGCCTTCATCTCAGCATTATTCACTACAAAGGCAACCTCTTCCTTTGACCACAAGGGCGAAGTTGGAACAGGGATAGCTCCTATTTTGAAAATTCCATAAATGGCAACAATTGCCGGAGGAGAGTTAACTACCCGAAGCCCTACTCGATCTTGTGGTTCAACCCCCATTTTTCTCAAGGCATTTGCAAAGCGATTAACCATCTTCTGAAGCTGCCCATAGGTGATCATTTTATCCATGAAGTAGATCGCATGATTATTAGCACGACCCTCATCTATGTGGCGATCAATGAATTCCTGACAAATGTTTAGCTTCTCAGGCATGTCTTTGAACTGTTCAGGCATGGTGTAATCAGGCCATAGATCTCTCGGTGGAAGGTAACTTTCTGGAATCTTTCCCATCGCTATAATCCCTCCTCTTTTAATTTAAAGAATGAACGTTTTTTGATAAGGACTTGTACACTACTATAGACCGCCCAAGTAACTTAAGACGGTCTTAAATCTCTTTTCGTAGGTTCATAGCGCTCTAAGGGTTTAGGACACTACGAAAAGAGAAGATTTTGCCATCCGCTTAAACCCTAAAGGATGACAAAACTTTTCAGTTTGAACTATACGAATGGTCAAAGGAGCCTATTCAACCACGTCCCGGATAGTACGAGAATATGGTGAACGAGAGTATTTCACGGCTGGCTTAAGAGGATGAGGTCTTTGAGAGGAGAGAACAATAACCCCTTGGGCCTTGAGCTTCTCAAGGAGCTCGGAGAAATTTTTTCCTTTAACATGTAAAGAATAAAGGTTCCCCGGCGGGGATTCATTACTACCGGAGTCGCCCGCAAAGGTGCACACACTCACGACCGTTGCGCCACTGTTATGAACAATATCTATTATTTTCGCTAGATCATAATCACCATTAGATCTGCAAACAATATCGATTCGCCCTGCGCTTTCAAGACCTCCTAACATTTCCATAAAGGCTCTAAGCACATCAATGACTGTAATGACCCCCACAAGTTGATCTCCCTCTAGGACAGGGAGTCCCCCAATTTTCTTAGTAATCATCACAAAGGCCACGTCTTCCAAATGATCTTCAGGGGATGCTACATAGGGTTCCCGAACCATTACATCGGAAACTGTAAGCTGCTCTATCATCGAGGCGATCAGAACACTTCTTACGTCTGAATCGGTAATCCATCCTACAAAGGTTCCATCACCTTCTTTAACCGGTAGGTGTCGTATGCTATAGTGTTTCATCATCTTTAGGGCATCTTGAATTGTAGCCTCAGGACGGATCCACACGACTTCTTTTGTCATCCAGTCTTTAACAAGCATCCCTGATCCCCAAAAAAATTAGGAAACCACGACTTCATCTAAATCTTGCTCTATGACTTATCATTATCAAGGAACTTCAACTCCAAAGCTTTCGCTAGGTTCTAAGAGCTGGTTAGCAGAGAGAGCTTTCTGAGAAAAACAGCACAACTTACCATTAGACCATTTCAAGAAAAATATCAAGAAAAATTTGGATATTAGTAACAAACTCACAAGCTCAATAGATTGGTCGGCCTTTATGCCGACCCTTTTAAATGTGCATTGAGATACAATAGGCTTTACTTCCTCATGGCAGATAGGATCTTCCCATGAATATCCTCCATAGCGCCCTCTTTATAAGGAACACCAGACCACACCTTGAGTCCATCACCTTCAAACCTTGGAATAACGTGGATATGAAAGTGATAAATAAGTTGGCCAGCCGCCTCAAAGTTGTTCTGAAGGATATTGATCCCATCACAGCTGAGGGCATCCTTTAGGGCTTTGGCAACGATTTTTGTAGCTATTATCGTCTTTTTCAAATCCTCTTCATCAACATCCAGAATGGTTGGGTAGTGATTTTTGGGAATCACCAATGCATGGCCGGGGTTTATTGGGTTGATGTCAAGAAAACTCATTGTAGAATCGTCCTCATAAAGCTTTGCCGAAGGGATTTCCCCCTTCACTATTTTGCAAAAGATGCATGAAGTCATCTCTTCCCCCTTGTCTTTTTTGGTAGTTTAGTAACACTATGCTTTTACTGTCCCTTAGAGCCAATTATGTCAACATCAAATTAGGGAGTATAAGCTATGATGCGACTCTTGGCAATCTATGGTTCACCCAGAGTCAAGGGAAATTCCGATACCATGATGGATTTTTTCGTAAAAGGAGCCCTAGAGGCTGGTGCAAAGGTGGAGCCTCTATATGTCCGCCGCCTCTCCTTCAAAGGATGTATCGCCTGTGGCCATTGTGATGAGAAGGGGGTCTGCTCTCAAAAGGACGATTTAAACTCTGTCTATCCCCTCCTTATGGAAAGCGATATTGTGGCTATTGCAAGTCCTAACTACTTTTATCATCTCCCCGGACAGCTTAAATCTCTTATCGATAGGGCTCAGGCTCTTTTTATGGCTAAAAAGCTTGGCCTCTTCGTACCGGATGCATCTAAGCGTTACGGCTTCTTTCTGGGAGTTGGGGCTACTAAAGGCAAAAAGCTTTTCGACTGTAGCATCTTAACGGTTCGTTATTTTTTTGAGGCTATAGGGGTTTCCTATGGTGGAGAACTTTGTTTTAGAGAAATAGATGAAAAGGGGGCTATCCTTTCTCATCCAGATTATCTTGAGGCCTGCTTTAGTGCAGGTAAGACCCTTGTGGGAAAACTCCTCCTGTGAGTTTTCTTCGCTAGGATAAGAGAGCCCCTTCTAAGTAATTAACTTCCCCAATCTCCTAGCTTGAACAAAGACACTTCTATGACCCTGTAACTTTACCAGTAGAAATTCAAGGTGTGATTGAAGTAAAAGAGTTAAGAATTGAGAGGGCTTACCAACTGAATTTGTTTAATGATACGGAGGAGCAACTCAGATGCCTGATAGATTTAGAGGTCGATACCTAAGAATATTCGCCGGAAGTCACCTCATGGAGATGATTCGTGATGGGGGATTTAAACTTGAAAATGTCCGCGTAATAGTTGGTGCAGCAGGAGGCCCTAAGGGGCTCGTGCTTTATCACTTCGATAGATACATTGCTGACCTCATTTCACAGGGAAAGATTGGAGGGAATGAACTATTTCTAATTGGATCTTCCATAGGCGCATGGAGAATGGCTGCCCTTAGTTGTGGCGATCCTGCTAGTGCGGTTTATGAGTTTTTCGATGCCTACATGAATCAGCACTACTCTCTTAAACCATCGGTCAGGGAAATATCCGCTGAGGCTATAAAAATACTTGATGCCTTTTTTTACGGGGATAGATTGAAGGAAGCCCTTGAGCACCCAAAGTGTCGGCTGGGAATAATTACTGTTCGTCATCGAAGGATTGGCCTCTCCGATGAAAGATATTCTCTTAAGATAGCTATGGCTCTTATAGGATTGGGAAATCTCATTAGTCGGAAAACTATAGGGCACTTTCTTTATCGTGTTGTATTTGTTGATCCAAGGAACAAGTTTCCTCTGGATTTCTCCAAGGATTTTATTTCCACGGAGTTAGTCCCTCTTTCTGAGAAAAATATCAGAAAAGCTCTCCTTGCTTCCGGAGCGATACCCCTTGTTATGGAGTCAATGCGTGATATAGAGGGGGCACCACCAGGAACGTATCGCGATGGTGGGCTGATAGATTACCACCCAGATCTACCTTACGAACTCGATGGGGACTCCTTTGTCCTTTATCCTCACTACACCGATCGTATTATTCCAGGATGGTTTGATAAATACAACCATAGAAGGCCCTATCCTGAAAGATTAGAAAAACTTCTACTTATTTGCCCCACAAAAGCTTTGGTTGAAAGTCTTCCTGGTGGTAAAATTCCCGATCGAAATGACTTCTACACCTTTAGAGGAAGGGATGCTGAACGGATCTCTTGCTGGAAAAGGGCTGTTGATGCAGGAAGATATATGGTAGAGGAGTTTCTAGAGGTTATAGAAGGTGGCAAACTAAAGGATTGGGTGGAACCTTTAGAGTTTTGAGGGAGTTTAAGATGGCATTAGAGTTTTGGAGACAAAGAGATGTTGCCACTTTTGTGAATCCACTTAAGAACTGGCAACTCGATGAGCAGATCTTAGAATTTCGAAGGGATCCACTGCTTGGGCATGTTAGCCTATTCAGTCCTGCCATTCAAGGAAAGCGTGATATTCTCTACCCTGCACCCGACTATTCCTATGTTAGAAGCATAGCTGATGCTACTAGAGCTTCGTGTTTTCTGTGTGATGGTAAGTGGGAGAGGATGACTCCCCGATATTCCGAAGATTTGATCCAGGGTGGAAGACTAAAGAAGGGTGAAGTCCTTCTCTTTCCCAATCTTTTTCCTACCTCCCCCTACCATGCGGTTATCATGTTGGGGGAAGATCATTACCGCTCTCTTGACAACTTTCCAGAAGATCTTTTGTTAGATGCCTTTGATGTGGCGGTGGAATTTATAAAGAGGGTTTTTCAGAAAGATTCAAGAATGTCTTTTGTTACCATTAATGCTAACTACCTTCCACCTGCAGGCTCTAGTGTATTTCATCCCCATATTCAGGTTCTCATGGCCCAGGTCCCATCTACTCATTATAGTAGGGTCATGGAAGCTTCAAAAAAGTATTATGAAAGAAATGGCACCCCCTATTGGAAGGATTTCGTAGATATTGAACGCCAAGGGGGCGAACGTTACATCATGAGTATTGGGGAAAGCCACTGGATTATGGCCTTCTCTCCTATGGGTACTAATGAGGTGGTCGGCGTCTTTCCAGACAAGGTTGATATTCTTAAATGGGAAGTGGCTGATGTAAGAGCTCTTTCAAAGGGGGTTTCTCGCGTTCTTCGGTTCTTTCATAGTATAGGTTTTTCTACCTTTAATTTCTCGCTTTTTGGAGGTCCTCTCGGTGAAGGTGATATTGAGCCCTATGGGGCCTTCATAAGGCTTGTCTGTAGACAGAATTTTTTGCCTCATTACCGAACAGATGACTACTATTTCCAGAAGCTTATGGAGAATGAAATTATGGCAACACCTCCCGAAGAGCTTGCAAGAATCTTTAGAGAAATGTTGGAGGAATGACACCGAACAGATAGAAAAGAGGAGGAAGAGGTTTTGAGACATCCGAAATTCATTTTTATTACCGGCGGTGTTCTTTCATCTCTTGGTAAGGGTGTTGCTGCTGCATCCATAGGGGCTTTGATGGAAAGTCGAGGATTACGGGTGACTCTACAAAAGCTAGATCCCTATATAAATGTCGATCCTGGGACTATGAATCCCTACCAACACGGAGAGGTTTATGTGACCGATGATGGGGCAGAGACGGATCTCGACCTTGGCCATTATGAACGTTTCACTCATGCCATCATGTCTAAGAAGAATAACTACACGTCGGGAAGTATTTACTTTTCGGTTATTAATAAGGAGAGAAGGGGTGACTATCTGGGAAGCACCGTGCAGGTTATTCCCCATATTACTGATGAAATCAAGGCTGCCATTAAAAGCGTTGTAAACGATGAGGATATCGTAATAGTGGAGATCGGTGGAACGGTTGGAGATATTGAAAGTCTTCCATTTCTTGAAGCAATACGGCAGTTTAGAAGTGATGTGGGACGTGAAAATGTAATTTATATCCATGTTACGTTGGTGCCCTATTTGAAAAGTTCCGGCGAATTGAAAACCAAACCTACCCAGCATAGTGTGAAGGAGCTAAGAAGTATTGGTATTCAACCCGATATCCTCCTCTGTCGCACGGAACGTCCTCTCTCTTCAGAAATTAAGGCCAAAATAGCCCATTTTTGCGATGTAGAACCCGAATCGGTAATAACAGCTATAGATGTTGATTGTATTTATGAGGTTCCTCTAAGGCTTCATAGGGAGGGGCTAGACGAGCGGATTGTGCAACTTCTTAACATCTGGACAAGATCTCCCGTGTTAGATGACTGGGAAAGGCTCCTTAATCGAATTCGGGAGGCTTCTAAAGCTGTCAAAATTGCTGTGGTGGGTAAATATGTTCATTTGAGAGAATCCTATAAGAGTCTGAACGAAGCTCTCTACCATGCGGGATGGACCCATGGAGCCAAAGTTGAGCTAGCCTTTGTGGATTCCGAGGAGGTTGAAAAGGAAGGTGGGGAAGCTCTCCTTCAGGGTGCCCACGGTATTCTTGTTCCAGGAGGATTTGGAAGGCGCGGGACGGAGGGAAAAATTAAGGCAATCAGATACGCTCGAGAAAACAGGATTCCCTTTTTTGGTATTTGTCTAGGAATGCAACTTGCCGTTGTAGAGTTCGCCCGGAACGTAGCGGGCCTTCAGGATGCCCACAGTCAAGAATTTAACAGCCATACACCTCATCCTGTGATATACCTCATGCGGGAATGGTTTGATTATAAGAGTCAACAGCGCATCCGTCGAGATGAATCGTCAAATCTTGGTGGAACAATGAGGCTTGGGGCCTATCCATGCGTTCTTGAAGAGGGAAGCCTTGCCTTTGAAGCGTATGGAACTAAGGAGATCTGGGAACGACACCGCCATCGTTTTGAATTTAATAATGACTACCGAGAAATTCTTGAAAAACATGGTATGAAACTTACAGGTCTTTCACCCGATAAGAATCTGGTAGAAATAGTAGAGTTAAGGGATCACCCTTGGTTTCTAGGTTGTCAATTCCATCCCGAGTTTAAATCACGCCCCATGGAGGCCCATCCCCTTTTCAAGGCCTTTGTAGGTAAAGCTCTTGAGTTGGCCGAAGGTGGGGAAAAAGAAAGGGTGGATAACAGCAGATGTTAGAAACAATCTCCTCTTTGTGGGATACTATCTGGGAAGGTAAGAAACTTACCGTCATTGCAGGTCCATGCGTAATGGAAAGTTATGAGCTGATGTTTAAAATAGGATCGATCCTTAGGGAAATTTGCAAAGAGCTTGATGTTGTTTACATTTTCAAAAGCTCCTACGATAAAGCGAATCGCACTTCTATTAAGTCTTTCAGAGGGCCTGGTTTATCCAAGGGGTTGTATTGGCTTAAGAGGTTAAAAGACGAGCTTAGTATACCCGTTTTAACGGACATTCATTCTCCCGAAGAAGCGGAAAAGGCAGGAGAAGTATGTGACATTATTCAGATTCCAGCCTTTTTATGTCGACAGACCGACATAGTCATAGCAGCTGCTTCTACAGGTCGAATCGTAAACGTTAAAAAGGGACAATTTATGGCCCCGTGGGATATGGAGAAGGTGGTTGAAAAGGTAAGATCTCAGGGGAATACCCACGTAATGCTTACTGAAAGGGGAACTACATTTGGTTATAATAATCTTGTGGTGGATATGCGATCTATTGTAATTATGAAAGATTTAGGAGTTCCCGTTATTTTCGATGCAACCCATAGTATCCAGCAGCCGGGGGGACTAGGGGTTTGTTCTGGCGGTGATCGCCGTTATGCCCCAGTTCTTGCTAGGGCTTCGATAGCTGCAGGGGCGGATGGCGTGTTTTTTGAAGTTCATCCTGAACCTGATAGGGCCTTGTGCGATGGACCTAATTCGCTGGTCCTAGATCAAATTAGGGTGATGCTGGAAGATCTTGTTGAGATTTTCAAAATAATAAGGAAGAATTAGAAATGGGAGCCTTCGGGGCCATGGAAACCCCTGGAACATATGATCACCTGTTGATTGACCGCTTGGGCAAAAATAATATCGAACGGATTAAAAAGATTAAGCTGATGATTTTCGACGTAGATGGGGTGCTTACCGATGGCTCCATTATATATCTCGAGAGTGGAGCGGAGATAAAGGTTTTCGATGTTCAGGATGGTCATGGACTCAAGCTTCTAATGAAAGGAGGAATTGAGGTAGCATTTTTGTCTGGAAGATACTCTAAGATTACAGAAAGACGGGCAGAGGAGCTTGGAGTCAAGTATGTTTATCAGAACATTAAGAGAAAACTCGATGCCTACGAAGATATAGTTTATAAACTCAATGTCGATTCACAGGAAATCGGATACATGGGAGATGATCTTATAGACATTCCTGTCATGAAGAAGGTTGGATGGGCCGTTACGGTTCCAAATGCTAGCATCTATGTTTTCCCCTTTGCCCACTACATTACTAAGAGATCCGGTGGACGTGGTGCCTGTAGAGAAGTTTGCGATATCGTGCTTCAGGTAAAGGGGTTATGGAGAACCGTAACGGGTCCTTATTTCGATGAATAGGATCCTTTCTTGGAGGATCGAAATCCTGAATTGGCTAGAAGAACGGGGGTGTAGGCCCCATGATACGTAAGGGGATTCTGCTAGTTGGGATTTCAGCGACCGCTCTGGTGGCTATCTTTTATGGGGTATGGTCAAAAAAGGGGGAAGATCCTTCCTGGAAGGAGCATGCCACTTCACAACCTTTGCAGAGCTCGCAGCCTGCTTCTGAAAAGCAGGAAAGGGGAATCAAGCTTGAGGGCATAAAATACACGGAAGTCTCCGAGGATGGTCAAAGTCGATGGAAGATAGTAGCTAGGGAGGTCGAGGTTTTTATTAACGAAAAGAAAAGTCTTCTGGACGATGTTTACGTTGAGTTTTACACGAAAAACGGCAAGGTTATTAAATTGACAGCGAATAAGGGGACCTTTTTTGCGGGAGTTAAGGATATTGAGGTTTATGGTAACGTAACGGTTACATTTCCTGATGGCATGGTGTTAAAAACTGAAAAGGCTACGTATAAAAACAAGGATAAGGAGCTTTCAACGGAGGGTTATCTCGATTTCTCATCGAAAACATTAAGTGGAAGGGTTGGACGATGTCGCTACAATTTAGACAATGGTATGGGCTATGGAGAGGATGGGATTTTTATAAAATGGAGGACCGGTGTTTCGTCAGTTCGAAAAACTTCATTTTGACAACCATACTTGTAGGAAACAGGAATGAAATTGAAAAGACTTATTTTTTCAATTGGAGTTTTTTTTAGTCTATTTCCCCTTGGATTTCTATGGGCAACTTCTCAAAATAATCCATCTTCAGAGGATTCCACAATCCAGCTTACTAGTGATAGGATGTTTTTGGACGAGCGAAAGAAGACGGTAGTTTTCGAAGGCCACGTTTTTGTAAAGCGAAGCGATATAACGATAACTGCTGACCGTCTTTACTTATATGGGAAACAAAACGAAAGAATAACTATGGAAAAACCTCTTGGAGACCAGCTCGATAGAATAGAGGTGGAGGGTAATGTGAGAATAATCCAGGGCAATAAGGTGGCCTCTGCTGAGAAGGGGATTTATTACGTCGAACCTCAAAAGATTCTTCTTATTGGGAATCCCATAATCTCACAGGGGCAGGACCGTATCTCTGGACAGATGATAACGATATATCTTAAAGAGGGACGAAGTGTTGTTGAGGGAGGGCAGGAGAAGCCAGTTCAGGTAATTATTGCTCCTAGTAAGGGTCTTACGGAAAAAAAAGGTTCTAAATGATGCCTTTCAGAGAGCTCCGCAAAGGGTTTGTTCAAAAAGATGGATCGAGGAAAGAGCTTCGAACTTATGGGCTTGTAAAGAGGTATGGTAAACGTAGGGTAGTTGACGAAGTCAGTATCAACGTGTATCAAGGAGAAGTGGTAGGCCTTCTGGGGCCTAATGGAGCTGGAAAGTCTACAACCTTTTATTGTATCGTTGGTTTTGTTGAGCCCGACGAGGGAGCGGTTTTTTTGGACGGGGAAAATATTGTAGGTTATCCTGTATATGAAAGGGCTAGAAGGGGTATAACCTATCTACCCCAGGAGACCTCCGTATTTAGAGGGCTCACGGCGGCTGAAAATATTGTGGCTATCCTTGAGATGTTTATTGAAGATAGAGAAGTTTGCGAGGAAAAGACAAAGAATCTACTGATGGAATTTGGCCTAGATAAGGTAGCAGATGTAAAGGCTGAAAGACTTTCTGGTGGTGAACGACGCAAGGTTGAAATTTGTCGCGCTTTGGCGACAGAGCCTGATTTTATTTTGCTTGATGAGCCCTTTGTAGGTATAGACCCCTTGACAATCAAGGATATCCAGGAAACTATAATATCCCTTAAAAATAGGGGGATAGGTGTTCTTATTTCTGATCACAACGTAAGTGCTACTCTTAGTATTTGCGATGAGGCTTATATAATTCATAATGGCCGTGTGCTTGAGAAGGGGGCACCGGAGGAGATTATATCAAACGAGCGGGCCCGTAGACTTTATCTAGGAGAGTCTTTTAGATTGTAGAGGGCACTGTTGCTGGAGAAAGGCAATTTTTAGAGGCTAAAATATAACATGGAGTAGGAAGTTATGGCTTTTGAACTCAAGCAGCAATTGAAATTAACCCCTCAATTGGTTATGACGCCTCAGCTCCAGCAAGCAATTAAGCTACTTCAGATCTCAAGGCTGGAATTAATCCAAACTGTTCAACAGGAACTCGAGATGAACCCAGTTCTTGAGGAGGTAGACTCTATTGAGGAAGTAGATGAGGGTGGGGAGGAGATTGAGATTTCACCAAAGGTGGAAGAGTTCAAAGAGGTGGAAGTTACGGAACAGGTTAAAGACGATTTCGATTGGGAATCCTTTGTTGAAGAATATAGTTCTTCTTCTAGTCTTATTCGCGAACGGGAGGAGATTGAAGAATTTCCTTCCATAGAACAGCGTCTTACGAAACCAACATCTCTTAGAGAACATCTTCTATGGCAACTTGATGTATCAAATATTACCAATCGAGAGAGGGAAATTGGTGAGGAGATCATTGGAAATCTTAACTCAGATGGATATCTTGAAGCTACCGTTGAAGAGATAGCAAAACTTACCGGCGCATCGGTTGAAGAGGTGGAAAAAGTTCTAAGGATTGTTCAGCTCTTTGATCCTCCAGGTATAGCAGCTAGAGACCTTAGGGAATGTCTATTGATACAGGCTCACTGTTTGATGCCAGACAATGAGTTGGTCGAGACTATAATTAAGAACCATCTAAATGTCTTAGAAACAAAGAATTACCAGTATCTGCTTAATAAGCTCAAGTGTAGTCCCGATGAACTTAAGGTAGCAGTGGAGGCTATTTTAAGTCTCGACCCGAGGCCAGGCCGGGCATACTCTGATGAAGAGCCTCAATACGTAAGCCCCGATGTATTTGTCGTAAAGGTCGACGATGAGTTTGTGGTGCTTCTTAACGATGAAGGCCTTCCCAAATTGAGAGTTAGTCCCTACTATCTCGAATGTCTTAAGCATCCGGAAAGGCTCAATCAAGAAGCTCGGGATTATATTCAAAACAAATTAAAATCGGCAAATTGGCTCATAAAGAGCATACATCAGCGTCAAAGAACAATCTATCGAGTTGCGGAAAGTATTGTTAGACTCCAACGAGAATTCTTTGAAAAGGGCCCCGGTTATCTAAAGCCCATGGTGCTAAGAGATGTAGCAATGGATGTGGGCATGCATGAGTCAACTATAAGTAGAGTTACAGCAAACAAATATATGCAGACTCCACATGGGCTCTTTGAGATGAAATACTTTTTCAATAGTTCTATACAAAGAGAGGCTGGTGAGGACGTTGCTTCTGAGACTGTTAAAGAAAAGATAAGAGCCATAATAAAAGCTGAAGATCCTTCTAATCCCTACAGTGACCAAGAGATTGTAAACATACTAAAGGAAGAAGGAATCATAATTGCCCGGCGGACAGTTGCTAAATATAGGGAGATAATGAATATTCTGCCTTCTCACAAAAGGAAAAAACTTCTATTCTAATGGAGGAAGCCATGCAGATCAATGTAACTTTCAGACACATGGAACCATCTGAGCGAGTAAGAGCCTATGCGGAGGAGAAGATTGGACGTATAAAACGCTATCTTGTGGAACCTATTGAGGTAAATATAGTCCTTACGACGGAAAAGTTTCGTCAGATAGCGGAAGTTACCATAAGTTCTAATGGTCTCAATATTAATGCCTCCGAAGAAACGGAGGATATTTTAAGTTCCATAGATCTTCTTGCCGACACCGTTGAAGCCCAAATAAAAAAGCAGCTTGATAAAAACAGACGCAAAAAGGGTAGTCTCAAGGCTGGTGGCAAAGGCAATATCGGTTCTTCCATGGAAATGTCATCTGTCTTTGACGAAGAAGAAACTATTATATCCGAAACGTATGATCCTAAACCTATTGATGTGGAAGAGGCGGTTCTTCAGTTAAATACGACTAAAAGGGATGTTCTCGTTTTTGTAAATAGGACTACAGGAAAAATTAGTGTGCTCTACAGACGTAGAGATGGTTACTACGGACTTATAGAAACCTAGGAGTTTTAGAAAAAATGCTAAATGGAGTCGCGAAGAACGTGAGTAAGAACGTATGAGACTTATAAATTTGCTAGCTGAAGAAGGAATTATTACTGAACTTGACGTCTCTAGCAAAACAGAACTCCTAAGAAGGATAAGCGATACCCTTGCGAAGTGTTATCCTTCTTTCAATGCCGATGAGATATTTCAGGTTTTAATGGAGAGGGAGAAGTTGGGAAGCACCGGGGTAGGGGATGGGATCGCCATCCCCCATGGTAAACTCCCTGAGGATCGATTCTCTTCTGAGCCCCTACCTATTTTACTTTTCGCAAGATCTCTTAGGGGAATCGATTTTGATGCTATGGATTCTAAACCGGTTTATTTGATCTTTGCTCTTATAGCTCCTGAAAATTATCCTGGTATGCACCTGAAGGTGCTCGCTAAGATCGCCAGGCTTCTTAAGAACAAGGAAGTCCAGGAGAAACTTCTTCTTGCTAAAACTAGAAAGGAAATTCTTGAAATAATAAATCAATACGACAACGGTTCTTAGTAGGTCTTAAGATGGCAGGGAATCTTCATATTGTGGTTGTCACTGGCCTTTCTGGTTCAGGAAAAAGCACGGCGATAGATGCCTTTGAGGATATGGGCTATTTCTGTATAGACAATCTCCCAGTGCCCCTTCTACCTCCCTTTCTGAAACTCTGTAAGGAGGAAATGACCGATATCACAAAGGTTGCTCTCGGTATAGACATACGGGAAAGAAGCTTTCTTGCCAGTTACGAGAAGGTCTTTAAGGAGATAGAAGAAAAGGGATATTCTCTGGAGATCATCTTTCTAGAGGCCTCATCAGAGGTATTACAACGTCGGTATAGTCAGACGCGGCGTGTTCACCCTTTAGAGGTGGAACGTAGATTCGAGGGAGAAAGATTCCTTCTTCAGGCTATACATCAGGAAAAGGAGTTGCTTACACCTCTTAGGGAGAGGGCTCATAGGATCATAGATACAAGTGCCTTTTCGGTTCATATGCTGAAAGAGCTCATATTCAGAACCTATTCTTTCGATCCAGATCAGGGCCGTCTTGCCATTCAGCTACTTTCCTTTGGCTACAAGTATGGGATCCCTATAGAAGCGGAGATAGTTATGGATCTTCGATTTTTACCCAATCCCTATTTTGTGGAATCCCTTAAATCCCTAACTGGATGTAACCCTGAAGTATCAAGCTGGATCATGAACCATAAAGAGACCTTGTCTTTTCTGGATCTACTTTCATCCCTTTTTAACTTCCTACTTCCCTTGTATGTCAAGGAGGGTAAACGTTATTTAACCATAGCATTTGGGTGCACGGGAGGTAAACATAGGTCGGTAGCTGTGGCCGAGTATTTTAAGAAATGGTTTGTAAATAAGGGTTATCCTGTGAAGGTCTTTCACAGGGATATAGGCCATGAATAAGCTTGAAATTACGCCCACAGTCGGGGTGATCATTATCACTCATTGTGGGCTGGCTGAGGAATTGTTGAGAACAGCAGAAATTATCGTTGGTTCAATGGATGGCTTTCATGCCCTTTCTATTCGCCCCGCTATGTCCCAGGATGAAATCTTTTCTTTGGTTGAACGTAAAATCAAAGAAGCCGACAGGGGTAAGGGGGTATTAATTCTTACCGATATCTTCGGTGGAACACCAACAAATGTAGCTTTGGCTTTTTCTGGTCCCCATGTTGATGTGGTCTGCGGTGTTAACCTTCCGATGATAATAAAGGCCTATTCCTCTAGGAATAGCTGTAACCTACACGAATTAGCGGCTCTAGTTCAGGAATATGGGAAAAGACACATTGCAAGAGCAAATGAACTCCTTGAGCCAGAATAGGATTTCTCTAGATTTCCATCCTCTTGATTACCATCACGTAGAAGACATTCTAAACATTGAAAAGATGGTTCAATATGAACCATGGGGTATAAAAATGTTCGAGGATGAAGTAGACCATCCCCTGGGTTTCTCCTGGGTTGCTCTCCTCAAAGGAAGGATAGTAGGATATTTATGTGCAAGGATCTTGGAAGATTTTCTGGAGATCCTTAATATAGCTGTCCACCCAGAATACCAAGGTCTCGGGATTGGTAGTTCGCTTCTTTATTGGGTAATTAATCAGGCGGCTAGAGTGGGAGGAGTCAAACGTGCTATTCTTGAAGTTCGGGCCTCTAATGAGGTCGCCTTGAGACTTTATATCCGCCATGGTTTTAAATTAGTTGGTGAAAGGGAGGGGTATTATCTTACTCCAGGGGGTCGAGAAAAGGCTCTTCTTATGGAATGTAGGCTAAGCGAAAAATAATTATTAAGTTAGGAGAGGGTTTACCTATGTCTAAAGATCCGCTTTTTGAACCGATCACTATTCATGGGCTTGAGATTAGAAATCGGATTTTTATGCCGGCGATGCACCTCAATATGGCAAAGAACTACTTTGTAACGGATAGAATTGTTGCCTTTTACGATGAAAGAGCGAAGGGAGGAGCTGGGTTTATAACGGTAGGTTTTGCCACAGTTGATGAATATTCTGGACCTCCTGGTCATATAGGTGCTCACAAAGATGAATTTATTAAGGGACTTTCCGAGTTGGCATCGGCCATAAAGCGTCATGGGGCTCGCGCCGCGGTCCAACTTAATCATGCTGGAAGATATAATCTTTCCGTGTTTCTTAACGGTAGGCAACCCGTCGCGCCCTCTCCGATCCCTTCGAGGTTAACCAAGGAAACCCCAAGGGAGATGACTCTTGAGGAGATACGGACAACCATAACCAGTTTTGCCAATGCGGCAAGACGTGTTAGGGAAGCTGGATTTGATGCTGTCGAAATTCTTAGTGGGACTGGATATCTTATAAGCGAGTTCCTTTCTCCTCTTACAAATCAAAGGCAGGATGAGTATGGCGGATCCTTGGAAAACCGCATGCGCTTTGGAATAGAGGTTGTTCAAGCTGTTAGAAGAACTGTTGGTAGCGATTTTCCGATTCTTGTTCGAGTAAACGGAAATGATATGATGCCTGGAGGGATAACACGGCAAGAGCTCACCGAATATGTTGGACGCCTTATAAAGGCTGGAGCCAACGCAATAAATGTAAACGTAGGGTGGCATGAGGCGAGAGTTCCCCAAATTGTTGCTGAAGTACCACGGGGAGCCTATGCTTATCTTGCTAGATACTTCAAAGAGATCTTTCATGTTCCTGTTATTTCAGGTCATCGTATCAACGATCCCCATATCGCCCGTGAACTTATTGGAAACCATCTATGTGACATGGTAGCAATGGGGAGAGCCCTTATCGCCGATCCCTTCCTTCCAGAAAAGGCTAAAGATGGTCGAGAACATGAAATTATTCACTGTGTTGGCTGTGCCCAGGGATGTTTTGATAATCTTTTCAAGATGAGATCTGTAGAGTGTCTATGTAATCCAAGGGCTGGATATGAGAGAGAACGGGTAATAGAGAGAGTCTTAAAGCCGAAGAAGGTAATGATTATAGGGGGAGGGGCGGCAGGAATGAGCGCTGCTATCGCCTCCCATGATAGGGGCCATTCAGTTACTATTTATGAGAAAAGCAGTAGACTTGGCGGTCAACTTCTTCTCGCCGGTGCCCCTCCAGGGCGGGAAGAGTTTCTTCAGCTCGCATCGGATCTTGTGGAGCAGGTTTCGCTTCGTGGAATTTCGGTGATACTAAACAGGACGGTAACGGAGGATATCTTAAAACGGGAAAAACCTGATGTGGTAATTCTTGCAACAGGTGCTGAGCCTTCTAAACTTCCCATACCAGGTATTGATAATGAAAAGGTCCTCCATGCCTGGGAGGTCCTTGGTGGAAAAAGGTGGACGGGAAAGAGGGTAGTAATCATTGGAGGCGGAGCGGTCGGTATCGAAACGGCCCTTTATCTTGCAGAGAAGGGAACAATAGATGCGGCATCGCTGAAATTTCTCCTTATTCATCAGGTAAAAGATACAGAATTGATTCTCCAAATGGCTACTCGAGGGACAAAGGACATAACAATCGTTGAGATGTTACCCGAAATAGGAAAAGACATAGGGCTATCCACTAGGTGGTGTCTAATGCAGGATATTCAGATGCATGGCGTTAGGGTTGTTACCTCTGCAAAGGTTATAGAAATAAACGCCCAGGGAGTTATTGTGGAAACTCCTGAGGGCCGCAAAGTTCTGGAGGCCGACACTATTGTGGTTGCCACCGGATCAAAACCCTGTCGCGATCTAGAAGAGGTTCTAAAGAAGCTGGAGATACCATACCATGTGGTAGGTGATGCGTTAAAAATTGGGAAGGCCTTCGATGCTATTCATGAAGGCTCCAAAGTAGGGATGGCTATTTAAAATTTTGTGTAGGGGCAGGCCCTTGGTCTGCCTCTACAAGAAGGGGTAAAAAGGATTCCTTTATCTCTTCCCATGTCCAAAAAAGGTTTTTATCGATGGAGACTTTTTTTTTCCAAGGCCATGAAGCTGGGACAGGCGAGGTAATGGGGATGGGAACCTTTCTTGTAGGATGTTCAAAGATTATTTCGTGGGCGTGGAGTGCTATGGCTCCTGACCTTAGTTTAACCGTAGATCCGTATAGGGTATCTCCCAAAACAGGATGTTTTATAAAGCTCATCTGGGCCCTGATTTGGTGTTTTCTTCCTGTAAGTAGTTTGATTTTCATAAAAGTTTTCTTTTCTTTTATTGATCTATCTAGCACCTCATACCATAGCTCAGCCTTTTGGGCATCTGGATCGTCTTTAGGAACCACAACTGTTCTTAACCTCCCGGGTTTAACATTATGGATTAATACATCAGATCTTCTTTCCACAATACCTTCGACAACGACAAGGTAGATCTTTTCTACCAAATGGTTTTTAAATTGCTCTGTAAGTCTTCCAGCAGCCTTAGAGGTCTTAGTAAATACAATAACTCCTGAAGCGAGCCGATCTAATCTGTGGACTAGACCAACAAAGACATTTCCTGATTTTGAATATTTTATTTTGATCCATCGTTTGACAAGATCGAAGAGATTGGGTTCTTTTGAAATGTCACCTTGAGTAAGAAGTCCCGATGGTTTATAAAGAACAAGCAGATGATTGTCTTCGTAAAAGATAGGCCAGGATGGATGAAAAAAGAAACCTTCTCTCCCCGTATCGTCAGGATTCAATCGAGGCGTAACGATACATTCCGTCATTTTGAAAGCCTCCTTAGGGCGCGAGGTATTAAAAGAGCTGGAAAAACTCTTGTATTTGGTGAAAGACTTGTAAAAGAACTCATTTTAAACATGCCGGAGGTTGTTGAAGCCATCATTGGCTATACTGGCTTTATTGAATCTTCAAAGGGTAGGGACTTATTACAATCGGTCTCTTCTTGGTATCTTTTAGAATCATCACTTTTTGCCACTCTAGATATTTTCAATACAGGTTTTCCCTGTGCCCTCTGTAAGGTTCCCCCTATGCTTCCTTGGGATTTTTCCAAAGGACTTCCAGGAAGTGGATGTTCTCTTTTGATCCCTTTGCAGGATCCTGAAAATGTAGGTTCTGCTATTAGATCAGCTGTGGCTTTTGGTGTCAAGCAAGTAATAATACTAAGGGAAGGGGCCCATCCTTTCCACCCTAAGGCCATAAGAACATCGGCAGGAGCGGTATTCAAAATAAAATTTTTTGCCGGTCCATCTATAAATGAGCTACCCTCTTCACTTCCTATAGTTCCACTTGACGCTAAGGGAAAAGACATAAACCACTTTTCCTTTCCGGAATCCTTTGGGCTTCTACCTGGCCTAGAAGGACCAGGACTTCCGCCTGAGTGGAGGGATCGAGCTGTTAGGATTCCTACAACTGGTAAGGTGGAATCTCTAAACAGCTCGGTGGCCCTATCCATCGCACTCTATAGGTGGTTCAGTCGCTCTATCCCTCCTGGGGTATGATAACGATTGTAACTCGACGATTCATCTGTCGGCCTACTTCCGTATCGTTTGTAGCCACTGGCTGTGAGGCTCCATACCCAATAGTCTCGATGCGCCTTGGATCAACACCCCTTGTAACAAGGGCATCCTTTACGGCTATAGCTCGACGCTCGGAAAGCATTTGGTTGTATGAGTAAGAACCTCTCGCATCCGTGTGGCCCTCAACTCTTACACGGGTCTGGGGATAATTTACTAAAACTCGAGCGATTCGATCTATTTCCGAATAGGCTCCAGGCCGTAGAGTATAAGAGTTAGTATCAAATAACACATCCGACTTAAGGGTTACTGCTAAGATGTTTTGTTCCCTTTTAATACTTGCCCCTTCCACATTGGCAAAGGCCTGACGGAGTTCCTGTTCCTGACGATCCATGTAACTTCCTATCATTCCACCGGCAAGCCCACCTGCAAGAGCACCACCTGCAGCTCCAAGGAGTGCGGCCCTTCCACTTCCCCCTATAGCCGCTCCAAGAATGGCACCAGTGGCGGCTCCAACACCTGCACCGACCAATGTGCCCTGTTGGGCATGGCTAGGTGGAGGATAACCAGGCTGGGTCGCACAGCTCGAAAGGATCAATCCAGACACTAAGACAACAACCAAGATTTTCTTCATAGACTCCTCCTAAAATGTGTTATTACCACCTTGGCTCTTCGATTTTAAGCTCTTCAATAGGTTTTTTCAAGATGGGCATAGTTAGACTTTAGCTCTTTACCTGCGGCTCTTCCCTTCCCTAGAAGGATTTTTAAATTGACAACACCAGAGGTGATGGGGTAGGTTGAAACTTAACGAGCGGTCAGTTCTTGGGATAAATCCTTCATCCGCTAAGGAGGAAAGATATTATGGTGGGAATTGTGGCTTTTGGAGCCTATCTTCCAAGGTATCGTCTCGAAAGAAAGGAAATAGCAAAGGCTATATCCTGGATCAATCCACCAACACTAGGTTTCGCCTCTGGAGAGAAAACTGTGGCAAATTATGATGAGGATGCCATAACCCTTGCTGTTGCCGCATCAAGAAATGCACTTTCATCGATATCTCTACCTGATGAAAAAATGTTCATTTACGCCGCTTCTACGAGTTTTCCCTATGCCGAAAGGCTCAACGCTGCCATTATTTCGGAGGCACTTGGGTATGGTGAGGTTTCTTCAACAGCAGATTTTTCAGGAAGTTCTAGGGCAGGGACGGCTGCATTAATTGCTGGACTTAACGCCATTCAATCAGGGGATACTTCCTGGGGTATTGTAACGGCGGGGGAAGTGAGAAAAACAAAGCCTGGAAGCACGGACGAGTTCCTCCAGGGAGATGGGGGTGCTACAGTTGTGTTGGGAAGAGAAAAGGTTATCGCCTCCTTCAGAGGGAGTTTATCAATATCTGGAGATTTCCCTTCTCCCCTTAGAGAATCTTCTAAGTCTTTTCCTAGACTTTGGGAAGAGAGATGGATAAGGGATGAGGGATTTATGAAGATTATACCCTCCGCTGTAAAGAGCTATCTTGCTCGACATGATCTCTCTCCATCGAATTTTCGCTTTCTTATCTATCCCTGCCATTACCCGAGAGAACATGGTATCATTGGGAAAATGGCAGGTTTTTCGGATGAGCAAATTTTTAATCCCCTGTTAGTCCAAGTAGGTGATACTGGAGCTGCTCATACACTAGTGCTTCTTGCGGCCGCCCTTGAGGAATGTCAACCAGCAGATGAGATTCTTCTTGTTGGGTACGGGAGCGGTGTGGACCTTTTGCATTTTAAGGCAACTGAGCTCATTAGAGAAATTAGACCTGTTAGGTCTCTAGAGTCTCTTCTCCTCCGAAAAGCTCCCATATCCTATCAGAAGTTTTTGGCTTTTCGAGAAGTCCTAGAGGTGGAGACGGGCCTAAGGGGTGAGTTTCAGGCTGAAACCCCTCTATCGGTTATGTGGAGAAATAGAAAGGCTATATTAGGACTGGTAGGTTCTCGCTGTCTTCGTTGTGGGGTTCCCCAATTTCCTCCCCAACGGATTTGTGTCATAGCTGAGTGTCAAGCGGTCGATGCTATGGAGCCCTACAATTTTTCTAAAAAAAAGGCGGTAGTCTTTAGTTATACAGGGGACAATCTGGCCTTTTCGTATGATCCTCCTCAAATATATGGCCTTATTGATTTTGAAGAGGGAGGACGGATGATGCTCGATTTTACCGATTGTGCCCTTGAGGATCTTAAGGTTGGCATGGGGGTGGAGCTTTCTTTTCGCCGTAAGTATCACGACCGCCATAGAGGTATTCATACCTATTTTTGGAAAGCTATACCGATGGTAAATTAGGTGCTTGGAGATAAAAAGGAGGTATTATGGCTTCAGGAATAAGGGACAGAATCGCCATCGTCGGTATGGGGTGCACAAAATTTGGCGAAAGATGGGACGTGGGAGCCGGAGATCTGATGGTGGAAGCCTTTCAGGAAGCCCTTGAGGATGCAGGTATTGAGAAGAAAGAGATCGAAGCTGCATGGCTTGGAACCTGTTTTGACGAAATTAACGTTGGAAAGAGTGCTATCCCTCTTGCTCAGTGTTTAAAACTCCAAAACATACCCGTAACTCGGGTAGAGAATTTTTGTGCTACGGGAACTGAGGCATTTAGGGGGGCCTGTTATGCTGTAGCATCAGGTGCTGTTAAGATAGCGCTCGCTTTAGGGGTGGAAAAGCTAAAAGACACAGGATATGGTGGACTTCCCGACTTTGGATCTGCTATGGGAACTTTAAACCGTTTTATATTGCCCAACTTTACAGCTCCAGGTGGCTTCGCTCTTATGGCTACAAGATATTTTGCAAAATACGGTATCAGCCCTGAAGAGGGAAAGCGCGCCCTTGCCAGGATTTCATGTAAGAGCCATCGGGCGGGGGCCTTAAATCCAAAAGCCCACCTACGAAAGGAAATCACTGAAGACCAGGTCCTTAAGGCTCCTATTATAGCCTGGCCTTTAGGGCTTTTTGACTGTTGTGGAGTGAGTGATGGTGCCGCTGCAGCGATCGTTACAACGCCAGAGATCGCTCGATCCTTGAGGAAGGATCCTGTTATGGTTAAGGCTCTCCAGGTTGCTGCTACATCAGGGGAAGAGCTTTATACGACAAGGTGGGATGGAACCTATTTGAAAACCACTACAGAGGCCGCTATAAGAGCCTACAAGGAGGCAGGAATTCAAAAACCGAGAGAGGAAATTAGTATTCTTGAGGTTCATGATTGTTTCTCAATCACCGAACTCGTAACCTATGAAGATCTGCAAATATCTGAAAGGGGGCGTGCTATTCACGATATAAACGACGGTCTTTTTGAGCTAACAGGTAAAATTCCCTGCCAATCCGATGGGGGGTTAAAATGTTTTGGACATCCTATAGGTGCTTCAGGGCTTAGGATGATCTACGAGGTTTATAAACAGCTTCAGGGGAAAGCGGGACCTCGTCAAATTCAAAATCCAAGATTTGGCCTTACCCATAATCTGGGTGGTATTCCAGCATTTAGCGTGTGCAGTGTGGCTATATTTGGTCTCTGATCCGAGGAGAGGGAGGAAAACTTATGGAAAAGATGCTCGAAGGAAAGGTTTGTCTTATCACAGGGGCAGGTCGAGGAATTGGAAGGGCTACTGCACTCTTGTTCGCTTCTGAAGGGGCGAAGCTCGTTCTTAGCGATATGGATCAGCAGCCCCTTGGTGAGGTGGTTTCCCAGGTCAAAGATCAGGGTGGTAAGGCTGTGGGAGTGGTGGGAGACGTTACAGCCGATGGTTTTGCCGAGGGGTTTGTTCAAAGAGCTGTGGAAACCTTTGGTCCCGATATCCATGTTATTGTGAATAATGCCGGTTATACGTGGGATGGTGTAGTTCACAAGATGACCGATGAGCAATGGGAAGCCATGCTAAGGGTTCACTGCACGGCGCCATTTCGAATTATTAGGGCAGCAGCACCCTATATCAGAGAAAATGCTAAAAGAGAAAGGGCTGAAGGACGGGTGGTAATGAGAAAAATCGTTAATGTAAGCTCCATAGCCGGGACAGATGGTAACGCTGGTCAGGCAAATTATTCTACTGCAAAGGCTGGGATCTTAGGTTTTACCAAAACGCTTGCTAAGGAGTGGGGACCTTTAAATGTAAATGTTAATGCCGTCGCCTTTGGTTGGATTGAAACAAGGCTTACACAACCAAAAAAAGAGGAAACGGTTATTGAAAAGGATGGGAAGCGGATCCCCATTGGTGTTCCTAAGGAACATCTAGACGTCTTTAGGCTTATGATCCCCCTTGGACGACCAGGAACTCCTGAAGAGGCTGCTCGGGTAATTCTATTCCTTGCTTCACCTCTTTCTGATTACGTCTCTGGGCAGGTCATTAAGGTAACAGGAGGATGGTAGATATATTACGCCTTGGATGGAAAAAGCGAAGAGGAGGACTTAGATGATAAACTTTGATCTTGTTGGAGGACGTTTTGGGCCCTATGAAATGACCTATACATGGCGAGATGTGATTCTTTATAATTTAGGCATAGGAGCGAAGGGGACTGACTTACACTATGTTTACGAGCGTGTTAAGGGAGGTCTAAAGGTATGTCCCTCCTTCGCGACAATAACAAGCTATGGTCCTCTTTTTTCAATTTTAGAAAAGCTTAATATAGATCTTAAAACCCTTTTACACGGTGAAGAATTCATAAAACTTTTGAAGCCTATTCCTACAGAGGGAAAGATCATTACAGAGGTGAAAGTAGCCGGAATTTATGATAAGGTCAAAGCGGCCCTTGTTGAACTAGAGACCATTTCAACGGATGGAGAAGGGAATAGGCTCTTTGAAACCTCTATGACTCTTTTTTGCCGGGGGCTTGGTGGTTGGGGTGGAGACCCTGGCCCTAAGAGACCCTCCTATGAGGTTCCAAAGGATAGACCGGCAGATTTCACCGTTGTTGAAAAAATTTCCGAAAACCAGGCAGCCATTTATAGACTATCTGGTGACTATAACCCCCTTCACATTGACCCTGACTTCGCTAAAGCCGCAGGGCTTTCTCAACCAATTCTTCATGGACTTTGTACCTTTGGCTTTGCTGTTCGGGTTCTTATTGATGAGGCCTGTAATGGTAATGTGGAGAAACTGAAATCCTTTGGTTGTAGATTTTCAAGTGTTGTCTATCCCGGTGATAATCTTACCATATCGGGTTGGCGAGTAGAACCTGGAGTTTACCATATGAGGGTTGCCACAGAAAGAGGGGATGCTCTGTCTAGTGTTAGGGCAGAAGTTGTAGAATAAATAACTATAATACTAGGGGGACTAATATTCTCCTAGTGGATTTTAAAATCTCATAAGGTATGGGAGGGCGGGCCTATGACTAGATGGAAGATTATTAAGGGTTTTCCTGCAACGTCTCAGGACGATTACCAACTAAATCTTATCACATTTCTCAAGTTCGCCGCTAGAACATATCCTGAGCAGGAGGTCGTATCAAGAAATCTTGATGGCTCAATATATCGATCAAACTATGCCTACACCTACCGAAGAGTTCAACAACTCGCTAATGCCCTGGAGGCCTTAGGTGTCAAACCTGGCGATAGAATTGGGGTAATGGAGTGGAATACCCAGCGATTTTGCGAACTATACTTTGCTGTTTCCGGTATCGGGGCGGTGCTTCTAGAGGTAAACCCCCGAATATCCGTCGAAGAGAGAAGTTACGTGTTACAACACAGCGAGGCGAGTTTTGTCGCCGTAAGTGAAACTATGCTTCCATTGTTAGAACCATCGCTTCCATCCCTTTCCGCCCTGAAAGGGGTAATCATTTTAAGAGACGATGCCTCAAAACCCCTTCCATCGCTCCCTGTTCCAACCTACGATTACGAAAGTCTCCTTAGGGATCAGCCTCCTATTTACGAATGGTCTATGGTTGATGAGAGAAGTGCGGCTGTGGCTTGTTATACCTCTGGAACTACTGGGAAACCCAAGGGAGTTTATATGTCTCATAGAGCTCTTTACCTCCATACCTGGGCTATTTCTCACGCTTTGAGATTAACCCATGACGATACGGTACTTCAGCTCGTTCCCATGTTCCATGCTCAGGGCTGGGGCGTCTTTTTCGCTGCTCCTATGGTGGGTGCTAAGCTCGTCTTCCCAGGAAGGTATGCAGTGGACAATATGAAACCGGTTGTAGATCTCATCATTCAGGAAAGGGTTACTGCTACCTGTGGAGCTCCCGCCGTTTTTATGCCTATGCTTGAGTATATCAGGACCATGGAACCCAAACCAGATTTGGCGGGACTCAAAATGGTTTCAGGAGCTACAGAACCACCTCTTGCTATGATGAGGGGCTATTGGGAGCTTGGTAAAGCTCAGGTTATTCATGCCTATGGTGCAACCGAAACGGCTCCTATTGTTACAGTAAACCACCTAAAGCCATCTCTACAGTTCCTAGACGAAGATGCCAAGTGGGATCTTAAGAGAAGACAAGGGCTTCCGGTTCCTGGGTTAGATGTTGATATTCTAGGCCCAGAAGGGAATCCACTTCCTCATGATGGAAAGAGTGTTGGAGAGGTGATTATTAGAGGACCGTGGATTACAGGATCCTATTATAATGATCCTAGAACTCAGGAGGCCTTCACCCAGGATGGCTATTGGCGTAGTGGCGATGCTGGAACCATTGATGAATACGGATATTTAAAAATCACAGACCGTTTTAAAGACCTCATAAAGAGTGGAGGCGAATGGATATCTTCAGTAGATCTTGAAAATGCTATTATGGCCCATCCTGCTGTAGCTGAGGCAACGGTTATAGGTATTCCCCATCCTAAGTGGGAGGAGCGTCCTTTGGCTTTAGTTATTTTACGGAAGGATTATGAAGGAAAGGTAACAAAGGAGGATATTCTCGAGTTTATACGTCCCAAATTTGCTAAGTGGCAACTTCCCGATGAGGTGCTATTTGTCAACGAAATTCCTAAAACGAGTGTAGGGAAGTTTGCAAAGCGAGTTGCAAGGGACATGTATAAAGACTTTTATACGAAAGAGGCCAAATAGGTGCAAGAGGGGATTTCTTAATGTATACACAGGAGCATGCAATCTTTCGTGAGACCTTCCGGCGCTTTCTAGAAAGAGAGGTTATTCCTCATGTGCCCAGATGGGAAGAGGAAGGGATAGTGGATCGAGAAATATGGAATAAACTTGGTGAACAGGGCTTTCTTTGTCCTTGGCTTCCTGAAGAGTATGGAGGAAGTGGAGCGGATTTTCTCTATTCTGTAATTATCACTGAGGAGCTTACGAAGGCTGGAGCCATAAGTCTTATGGCTCCCCTTCATAGTGACATTGTGGCACCTTATATTTATCGCCTCGGCACAGAGGAACAAAAGAAGCGTTGGCTTCCTCGATGTGCTTCCGGTGAATGTGTGCTTGCGATCGCTATGACAGAACCAAATACGGGATCCGATCTTGCGGCTATCACTACTCGGGCTGAACGTCGAGGGGATTACTGGATCATAAATGGCCAGAAGACCTTTATCTCCAATGGTATTCACGGAGATCTTATCATTGTAGCCTGTCGAACTGGTTCTAAAGAATCTGGACCAAGAGGTATTAGCCTAATTGTCGTTGAAAGAAATGCTGAGGGATTTTCAAGAGGTCGAAGGTTGAAGAAAATGGGGCTCCACGGTCAGGATACGGCGGAACTTATATTTGAGGATTGCAAAGTCCCCTTAGAAAATCTCTTGGGAGAAGAAAACAGGGGGTTTTACTACATGATGGAACACCTCCAGCAAGAAAGGCTTCTTGCTTGTATAATGGCACAAGCCATGGCTGAGGCCATGTTCGATATGACGCTCACCTATTCCCGTGAACGGATCGCCTTTGGACGTCCTATAGGAACATTTCAGCACAATGCCTTCAAACTGGTGGATATGGCTACTGAAATAACCATTGGACGAACTTTTTTAGAAAGACTTATCCGCCGTCACATGAACGGAGAAGACGTAGTGGTAGAGGTCTCTATGGGAAAAACTTGGATTTCGGAAATGGCCAACAGGGTGGCCTATCAGTGTGTTCAGCTTCATGGAGGCTATGGTTACATGGAAGAGTATCCTATAGCCAGGTTCTACCGAGATGTCAGAGTTATTCCCATCTTTGCTGGCACAAATGAGATCATGAGACTCATCGTTGCTAAAAGACTTGGACTTTCATAAAGAAGGGGAGATCTTTTTATGCAGGAAGAGAAGCTTCCTTTTTCTGGAGTTATGGTTTTGGATCTCTCAAGACTTCTTCCAGGGCCTTTATGTTCAATGCTTCTAGCTGACTTTGGGGCTGACGTTATCAAAATCGAAGATCCTAAGGGTGGAGATTACATAAGGAGCTGGCCCCCTTTTATAGGTAAATCCAGTGGTTTCCACTTTGTTCTTAATAGGAATAAGAGGTCCCTTACTCTCAACCTTAAGGATCCTAGGGGAAGAGCAATCTTTCTAAAGTTAGTTCGAAATGCCGATGTTGTTCTTGAAAGCTTTCGACCTGGGGTGATGGAGCGACTTGGTATTGGGTATGATGCTCTTAGATTAGAGAATCCCCGTTTAATTTATTGTGCTATAACTGGATATGGACAAAGGGGCGAAAGAGCCCATCGGGCGGGGCATGATATCAACTATCTAGCTATAAGTGGGGTGCTTTCCTACTCTGGAAAGGATGGTGAACCTATACTCCCAGGAGTTCAGATAGGAGATATTGGTGGAGGAGCTCTATTGGCAGCCTTTTCTATAGCCACTGCTTTATACCGAAGGGAAAAAACTGGAAGAGGAGATTTCATTGATATCTCCATGACCGATGGGCTTCTTCTGTTTCACGCTTTGAGATGGGGGAAATTTCTTGCCGATGGGAAGGTGCCACAGCCTGGAGATGATATGCTAAATCATGGCCTGGCCTGTTACAATATCTATCGCACAAAGGATGGGCGATATATGAGCCTTGGAGCATTGGAGCCCCAATTTTGGAAAGCCTTTTGTGGGGCTGTAGGTCATCCGGAATGGGATACCCCCTCGTATTTTGAACCGGGCGAGCATCAGAGAGCTCTTATAGAGGCTATTTCTAGAGTTTTCGAACAGAAGAGCCTAGAAGAGTGGATAGAGTTTTTTAAAAATATAGATTGTTGCTGTGAACCTCTTCGAAATCTCGACGAAGTAATCAATGATCGTGAGCTTGAAGAGAAGGGAGTGGTAGTTTCTATGATCGATACCTATGGAAAGCTATATAAGGAGCTTGGCGTGGTGTTACAGTGCAGGGAAATGGGGGGAATGATAAAAAGGGGTGCTCCAGAGTTGGGAGAACACACTGAGGAAGTCCTTCAAAAACTAGGGCTTAACTCTAAAGAAATAGCTAAACTACGGGAGGAGGGGGTAGTTTAGATTCTTTGCTTTAAATTAAAAGCCGGGATCATAACGAGGAGGGGGATTTTAATCGAAAACCCCACTCGGCTAGAATTCGCTTGTCCCGGCGCCATCTTTCCTGAACCCTTACATAAAGCTGTAGAAAAACCTTCTTTCCAAGAAACTTTTCTATGTTTATCCTTGCAAGCCTTCCAATCTCTTTTAGCATTTTGCCACCCTTTCCTATTATTATCCCCTTTTGGGAATCCTTTTCAGCATGGATGGTGGCTTCTATAATAACAAGATTTCTATCGGGTTGGTCTTCAAAACGCTCTATTGAGACGTGGACAGAATAGGGAACCTCCTCGTGGGTGAGATTGAAGATCTGCTCCCTTATTAATTCTGCAACAATAAATCTTTCGGGAAGATCGGTTATCTGATCTTGCGGAAAATATTTGGGACCCTCTGGCAGTATCTCCACAATCCTATCTACCAGTTCCTTTACCCCGTCCCCGAGAAGGGCCGAAATAGGAATAATAGAGTAAAAGCTATGTTGTTTGCTGTAAAAATCTATTAGAGGAAGTAAGGAGTTTTTGGCTGGCACTACGTCAATTTTGTTGATAACGAGGATTGTTGGATTAGAGAGGCGGCTAATCACCTTTTCCAGGATGAGCATATCAAGTCTTCCAGGGGGATTAATGGGCTCTACCATAAAGCATAACACATCGACGTCCCCTACTGTTGAAAGGGCTGTAGAGACAAGGATTTCGTTGAAAAGATCCTTGCTTTTATGGATGCCTGGTGTATCAACAAAGACAATTTGACAACGATCGTCGGTATAGATACCAGCAATTCTGTTTCTGGTGGTTTGAGGTTTAGGAGAGGTAATAGAGATCTTTTCCCCAACAATGGCATTAATAAGCGTCGATTTGCCAACATTTGGAGCTCCTATAATCGAGACATAACCAGACTTAAATGACATTTACTATATTTCCCCCTGGTTCTTTAGGATTTTAACTAGGACCATTCACAGCAGACCAGCCTTTCTCTTCAACTCAGCTAGGGCATCGGAGACAGCTGGGGAAGAAGGAGCTGCAAGGGCTTTTTCTAATTTAGCGTCCACAGAGGAAGTATCTGCTACTACGGCTCCATAGGCTTCGGCAAGAGATTCTTCCTCTCTGACCTTTTGCTTCATCCGTTCCAGCATGGCGATAGTGCTTGATGAGTCTACCTGAGCAAGTTGTTTATTGATCTTCTTCATCGATTCGGCCGTCTTGGCTCGTGCTTTCAGAGTAATCAGTTCGTTCTCATAGGAGCTTATTTGCTTCTTGAGTTGTTCAATTTTTACCTGGAGTTGAGCGGCCATGGACTCCTGGGTCTGGCAATCCACCTGAAGCTGTTTTGCGCGCTCTTCGTTTTCCTGTTTTCGGCCTAAAGCTTCTAGAGCAAGCCTCTCGGCTTCTTGTAGGTCCATCTCTCCTCGCTTTGCCTTCTCTAGGATAAGAAGGGCTTTCTTTTCATAATCGGCTGCGGCCCTTTGGAAATCTTCCATTTGACGTCTGAGGCGAATCGCTAAAGCCTTGACCTCTGCAAGGCTCTCCATAGCTGTTGTAAGATCCCTTTTCAAGTCACGGATGCCCTGTTCTGTAAGCTTTATGGGATCTTCGAGCTTATTTACTATTGCATGAGCCTCGGCCTGACCTATTTTAAAAAGTCTTTGTAAAATCCCTGCCATTTTTACCCTCCCTTTTAAGCCTTAGTAAACTTAATCAATTCATCACCGTATTCGAGAAGTGCCATCTCAAGAGCCAATATGGATGCTTCAAGTTCGTTATAATCAAGATTTCTTAGCTGAAGAGTATCCCTAAATATGACATTTTTAGATTCTTCGTCCACAACAAAGGCCCCATGAATAAGAGCCCGATTCATTTGAAGAAGCCGTTTAAAAAATTCTTCCCTGTTTTTGTCAGGAACAGCCATGATTAGCTGTTCAATAATAAGAATGGGATCTTCACAGTCTACCACTAGGTTTACTAGTCCTCGATCTTCGTTTTTAACTACGAAAAGCCCTTCTTGAGGGTCCTCCTTTACTATTTCGACGTCCAAGTTCAAAAGGTATGACTTTACCTTTTGGAAATATTCACTCATCTGGAAACCTCCTTTTTGAGGAAAACTAAAGGTTATTGATCTAATGACCAAATCCCTTGTTTATAATACCGGTATAGGACCGGTTTAAAAAATGAATTCACCTCAACCGCCTGGAAATCTATTCTATCAGCAGGACTGAAAACAAACAATGTTTTAAGGACTTCAAGATTTAAAAATTTTAACGGAAGCGATGCTTCAGTCCACACCTTTTCGAGTCTAGATCGGAATATTTCTACGGGAAATTCAGACCCTATTACCCAGCCCCAGTCTCCGAAGGTAGGAATATAGGCATGTATGGGGATCGCATGTAATCCCGAGGCGTTTACACTCTTTGCAATACACCAAAAGGCATGGGGACTAAAGATAGGGCTGGTAGCCTGAGTTACTATCACTCCTCCTTTGGCAAGGCGATTTTTACATGTTCGATAAAACTCCACAGAATAGAGTCTTTCAAGGGTAGGAGTCCTTGGATCCGGAAGATCCACAATAATTACATTCCATAGGTGAGAGCTCTTTTCTAGAAAGACTCCCGCATCTTCATTTATCACTTTAACCTTTGGATTATTAAGGGCGCTATCGTTTAGGTCTACAAGAAGAGGATGATTTTTGGCTAGTCTAGTTATTGCCGGGTCAATATCAACAATGGTTATGCTTTCTACATCTGGGTATTTCAGAACCTCTCTAGCTCCAAGCCCATCACCTCCTCCAAGAATTAGAACATGGGAGCGGGATGTCGCTCCCATCATGGCCGGGTGCACAAGAGTCTCATGGTAACGATATTCATCGTAGCTAGAAAACTGTAGATGGCCGTCCAGATAGAGCCAAAAGAATTGTCGCCATTTGGTCATCACAATGCGCTGATAGGGGCTCTGTTCAGAGTAGATTATTTCGTCCCTATATTTTTGCTCTTCTCCCCATGAGGCTAAGGCATTTCCCAGGGGGAAGGAGGCAAAGGTAATGATGCCAGCCAAGGCTATCACGGCGATAAAGGCTCTTTTCAAAACCTGCCTAAAGGACAGCCAGCAAATTAGAGCTATTAGCCAGTTAAGGGTTGCCACCATAAGTCCCAGAGTAAGAGGCCCAAAGAAGGAAAGACCAACGAAAGCAAAGAAGAGACCGCCAAAGAGTGCGCCCATATAGTCCTTTTCTAGCAAACGACTCAAGTTCCTTGGTAGTTCCTCAAACCTACTATTAAGCCTTATGAGTAATGGGATTTCCATACCTATTAAAACTCCGGTAGTAAGCGTGGCTCCGTATAAAACTAGATGGAGGATAACAGGGTAAGCTACAGCAGCATAGGCTGTGGGAAGAAATATAGCTACTGTGATAGTAATCAGAGATTCCACGAGGATGAAGTAATTAGCTTCGTCATTTTTAATGTGACCCGTTACCCGACTTCCTAACCCCATCGCGAAGAGAAAAAGACTAATTATTATAGCCCATTGGAACAGGGTATTCCCTATAAGGTAGGAGGCTACTGTAGAAATGACGTATTCAATGAGGATACCCGAAAAGCCAGCAACGAAGACCGAAAGTTTTATTATGCTGGAAGGAGTAAGTAATGTGTTAGCAAAAAACTTAAAAATCGCTGAGCCTGTCTTCTCTAGCAGGCTCCCTCTTCTCATATAGAAACACTCCAGCCCACAAGGAAGGAAAGAGCCACATAAATCATGGCCTCAATGATAGCTGCTCCAATATTAGGCTTGTCCTGTCTTACAAGTTCATCCATCAATTTTCGGCCGCTTAACATAACCTTTTCGACTAACATTCTTGCAATAGGCATAAAGATTACACCTAGCCCCATAACGAGAGCGAAAAACAGGAGATCTCTTTCCCAGGATAGGAAATTTCCCTGAATGGCAAAACGGACAATATTTCCCGTTGCAATTAAAACTCCGGCAAAGGCTATGCCCACGGCTACGTTGTCCCTTTCAACTTCTTGATGGAGATCGAAGGGGAGGATCCTACGATAAAACAGCGTGGCTATAACCAAAGCGAGCTGGCCAAGAAACCAAAAGACAAAGGCCGTAAAGATATTACCTTCACCAGCTATAGCTCCATAGACTATGAGCCCCATAGCTATATGGTTAGCTGCTATAATTATACCGGTTCCACAGTTTCGATCCTCAACGATCTCCTTTGTCATATCAAAGGGGTGAAGAATTATTTTTTTTGCGATCAGATGGGAACAAAACATTAGTCCAATTCCAAGAGGACCGTAAATAAGGAGATCATAGAAGGCCAGCCTAACCGTAAGGCTTGGCCCTACAAGGGACCCCCCAATGGCAAGCGCTATGCCTAACACATAACCTCCAAAAACAATAGCCATCGCAGGATTATCTTTATCGACAAGTTCTTCTTTCACGTTACAGCGAGGATACATAAGGGTGAAGACCGCTCGCCCCATACTTAGTAAAATGACTGATCCAACGAAGAACCCAATAACTGCACCCACCCATTTAGCTGCAGAAATGAGCATATTGTCCATGGTGGCCTACTCCTTCAAAACTTGGTTACCCTTATAAATTACTTGCCGCCTGAACGCCCCCCGAAACTACTTCCGCCTGTTCTGGAAGTAAAGGTTGATGTTTTGGTTTTGCCCATGCTTTGGGAAACCCTCTGTTCAAAACTGGCTTTTTTAGCTGCCATCCGAGCCTGTTGGCGTTCGAAAAAGGTAGGAAATTTTTTTTGGGTCCAACTTCCCCCTGTGCCGAAGGTTGGATTTTTTGACTCATCCTGGGGGCCGAAGTAGGGCTTTCTTTTCTGCATGCTGGTTCTGTAATTGTGCCAGTCTTCGTAGGATATTCTCCGATGGTCACCAAGAAGATCGAGAATTGACGAAATCACGTAATACTTTCCAATCCATTCCCAGATCTGATTACCCTTTTCATCGGTTTTCCATTGGCCGAATCTTGTGTCACCAATGAACTGGTATGCAGGGGGATGGGGGACATCTGTAATGGTACCGTCCTTCTCCTTCGCAAAGATTGTCATTCCAAGGCAGGGTTTGTATTTTTCATAAAAGGCCTTACTGACCGGATACCAGGAGGTTATTTTTTCTCTTAGAATAGGCTCTCCCTCCTTTGGATCTCGATCGAGATAAATAATCCGATAAATATGATAATAGTTAGAAAATAGGAGACCCTCTTCCCGCATGTCGGTAAGAATAACAGAGTATTCAGAATAGGGAGATAGTTCTTTTTTAAGTTTTTCTAAGGGATCTTGGGGGGAGCTACTACATCCCGCCATAAAGATCCCGGTAAATAGCACTAAACACGTAAGACCAATAGAAAGGGTTTTTTCCGTTGAAGGCACAGTCTCTCTCACCAGCTAATACTACCGGGGTAGGATATTACTGAATTGATACTCCTCCACATATTCCCCGACTGAGGCTTCAAATTCCGTATCACCCCACTGCTCTATAGTTATTACCCTTTCTCCATCGACACTTTCATATTCCCAGTAGAGAAAGGGAATTCCCGGAGGGGACCCATCTTTAAAGAATTTTGCTCCTCCGTAACTTACCATTTCATAGTCACTACCTTCGTAATGTAGTTTTGAGGGAGGATCTTCATGCTCGAGAATGTGTTTTTTTAATCCAGAGGCTATAGCTCCTAGGGGAACCTTTTTCATAAGGGTCCAGTATACGCCATCATCCTCTTCTCGACAGAGGTATCTAACGTCGTTTCCCGCCCTGAGTTCCCACTCGATCATCTCAAACCCATCGCCCATATCATATCTATGTCGCGCCAATACCTCCCAGGTTTTAAGATCAAAGTCAACTAACCATCCCGGTTGAAGATCCTGAAGACGCACCCTTGTAGGATCAAAAGCTGGCTTTTGGGCTTCTTTGTCTTTTTTTCCTAGTATCCAGTCGAAAAGTCCCATAATTCCTCCTATGGTCCCATGAATGATGGAAAGGAGCGGTCTCTTTTTAAGGGGTATCGAAACTATGCCTCTAAGATTTCTAAAAGGCCAGTGTGTAGATCGTAACAGGCCCCTAAGATTATAACCTTTTTTGAAAGGGGGGCTAATATATTTTGCAGTTGGGAAGTAGTCCTTCTTATGTGTTCCTTTACGACGCAGTTTAACAGTTCTGTAGCTTCCCTACAGGGTTCTATTGCCGGTATTATTTGTTCTACAATCCATGAGATGCTACCTTCCTTTGTTTGACTCTCGATAGCCTTTAACAGGGCGCCACAGTTCGTATGACCAAGCACTATAACAAGGGGAATATTAAGGGATTGAACACCGAACTTGATGGTTTCTATAACAGCATTGTCCATCGTATGTCCTGCCGTCCTTATTACAAAAAGATCTCCTAGGCCACAGTCGAAGATTATTTCTGGTGGCACTCTGGAATCTGCACACCCAAAGACTGTGGCGAATGGATTTTGTGAGTCGGCGACCTGATTTCGACGGGAAACACTTATATTAGCTCGTAGGGCTTCCCCTTTAGAAAATCTATGGTTTCCTTCAATAAGTCTTTCTATGATTTTATCCATATCTTTGGCCATTTTGTTAAAGGTCTCCATGAGACTATAAAACCTCTTCCCTAACCAAATTGGGAGCTTATAGGTTTTATCTTAATACGTCAAGTCAAGACTTTTAAAAGCATAGGATCCTCATTCACAACTATTTGACCATTTCGAAATTTTTACTTAAAAAGGAAAAGAAGTATTTTTTTTCCAAAGGTTAGTTTTGTCCAATTTAACTCGCTTAATTAAATAGGGGAGGGAATAGAGATGAGAAAGCTAGTAGCGCTTTTTACCATGCTCGGGATAGGTCTACTCTGCTTGGGTATTAATGGGGTAAAGGCTCAAGAAACTATCAAAATAGGCGTATATCTTCCCATGACAGGCTCTGTGGCTTCTTATGGCCAGATGGAATGGAATGGTATCCAGGTGGCCAATGAAATGAAGCCAACAGTTCTTGGAAAAAAAATTGAGCTTATCCTGGTGGATACTAAAAGCGATAAGATTGAGGCAGCTAACGCTGTAACGCGCCTTGTGGATAAAGAGAAGGTGGTTGCGATCATAGGAGAGGCCATAAGTGGCAATACTATGGCTGGAAATCCCATATCCGAAGCTGCGAAAATTCCCTCTGTAAGTCCAACAGCGACTAATCCTCTTGTGACTCAAGGAAAGCAATATGCTTTCAGAGCCTGTTTCATTGATCCATTCCAGGGGCAGGTTGCTGCTCGTTTTGCGAAAAATGAGCTCAAGGCCAATAAAGCTGCAGTAATTATCGATGTAGCCCAGGACTATTGTGTCGGCCTTGCGAACTTCTTTGTCAAAGAGTTTGTTAAACTTGGAGGACAGATTGTATCAACCACATATATTCAAACCGGTGATCAGGATTTTTCTGCTCAATTGAGCGCTGTAAAGGCCGCTCAACCTGATATCATTTATGCCCCGAATTACTACACCGAGGATGCTCTTCTTGCTAAGCAGGCAAGGGACTTGGGAATCAATGTTCCTATTCTTACGGGGGATGGAGCCCAGGCGGATGAGTTAATCAAGATTGGTGGACAGGCTGTGGAGAATATGTATTTTACAGCTCATTTCCATAAACAGGCTGCAAATACTCAGCTCGCCAAGGATTATATTAAGGCCTTTGAAGAAAAATTCAAAAAGGAGTTAAGTGCATTTGAAGCTCTTGGGGCCGATGCGTATTTTATGATTCTAGCTGCCATTGAAAAGGCGGGTTCCACCGATGGAACTAAGATTCGGGATGCCTTGAGCCAGCTTAAGGACTTTCAGGGAGTTTCTGGTGTTATAACGATGGGGCCCGAAGGAAATCCCGTAAAAAGTGTTGTAATCAATAAGGTTGAAAATGGAAAATTTGTCTATGTAACAACAGTAAACCCGTAAGCTAACTATACAGGGGCAGAGACCGTGAAGGTTTCTGCCCTTTACACGGAGTTTTTAGGGCAGTGAACTTTCAAATTTTTATGCAACAATTAATTAACGGCATTACCCTGGGAAGTCTCTATGGCCTAGTTGCCATTGGCTATACGATGGTTTATGGCATCCTACGACTCATCAACTTTGCTCACGGTGACCTTTTAATGGTGGCAACCTACGCAGTGATATACTCTATGGCGCTTTTTATGCTTCCATGGTATTTAAGCTTTCCTCTGGCGATCCTTTTTACCGGTCTTGTCGGAATACTTCTGGATCGGGTAGCCTACAGGCCCCTTCGTAATGCTCCCCGTATATCACTTCTAATTTCAGCTATAGGGGCAAGTTTTCTCATGGAAAACCTGGCTCTTGTCATAATAGGGGGTGTTCCTAAGCCTTTTCCTAGGCCATCTCTTTTTGATAAAGTAGTGGATCTATATGGTGTTAAGATTCAGGTGCTTACTATCTATACACCCCTTACTACGATTGTTCTCCTTCTAGGCCTTCTCTATATCGTGAGATACACAGAGGTTGGAAAGGCTATGAGGGCGGCATCCAGAGATTTTGAAACCACAAGGCTTATGGGGATCAATCTTGACCGAGTTATCGCCCTTACGTTTCTTTTGGGATCATCTCTTGCTGCTGCTGGAGGTATCATGTGGGCGATGAAGTACCCTCAAGTTAATCCATTTATGGGTATTATACCAGGACTTAAAGCCTTTATTGCGGCAGTTCTTGGTGGTATCGGAAGCATAGTGGGAGCCGTTGTGGGAGGATTTTTATTAGGTATTGGTGAGGTTTTAATTGTTGCGATATTTCCTGGTCTTGCTCAGTATAGAGATGCCTTCGCTTTTATGGTCTTGATATTTCTTCTTATCTTCCGGCCCACAGGTATCATGGGAGAAGCTATAGTGGACAAGGCATAGGCAGGTGATATGGATAAAGGCTTAAAAAAAACTATCCTTAACATTTCAGCAATAGGGCTCCTGTTCTTTGCACTCTGGTTGTTTGATAGATATGGGACTGAATATCACGTAAGAATCCTTAATAACATAGCGGTATTTATTATTTTGGCCGTTAGTTATAACTTGGTAAACGGTATTTGCGGTGTTCTTCATTTGGGACCAAATGCTTTTATAACTATTGGTGCTTATACATCGGCGCTTCTTACCATGAGTCCAGCGGAGAAGAAGATAAGTTTTATAATTGAGCCTCTCATCTGGCCTCTTAGCGTGATACAGGTTCCCTTTTGGATGAGTCTCATTATAGCTGGACTCGTTTCAACGGTTTTCGCTTTTCTAATTAGCTACCCGGTATTCCGTGTTCGAGGAGATTACCTAGCCATTGTAACTCTAGGTTTTGGTGAGGTCGTTAGAGTTCTGTGTAATGCTTTACAGGGTGTAACCAACGGTCCCTTAGGACTTAAGGGACTCAAGCCATATACGAATTTATGGTGGTCATGGGCGATCGCTGTTATAACAATAGTTGTTATCCAAAGGCTCATAAACAGCAGCTGGGGTCGCGCGATGAAGGCTATACGTGAGGACGAGATAGCTGCTAAAGCTATGGGGATTGATCCCTTCCGCCATCTTTTGATGGCCTTCCTGATAAACGCCTTTTTTTCCGGTGTAGCAGGTGGTCTACTCGCCCATCTCATTACCACGATTTCACCGACACTTTTTACTTTCTTCCTTACCTTTAATCTTCTCATGATCATTGTAGTTGGAGGATTAGGGAGTACAACGGGGGCAGTTATCGGAGCAACCCTTTTCGCATGGGGAAGCGAGGCTCTAAGAATTGTCGAAAGTCCAATGCAAATAGGCTCTCTATATATACCGGGTATTCCAGGGATGCGGATGGTTATATTCAGTGTCATATTGATGGTTGTTATCATTTTTGCTCGAAAGGGTATTATGGGACAAAGGGAATTTAGCTGGGATTGGGTATTTGCAAAGATAAAGAGAAAGCACACCTAAAAATAATATGGGTCAAATATTTTTTCAAACCCAAAATCTTACCATGCAATTTGGGGGACTTGTAGCTGTTCACAATTTTAGTATTAAGATAGAGCCCCATGAAATTATAGGTCTCATTGGTCCCAATGGAGCGGGTAAGACTACAGTTTTTAACATGATAACGGGAAATTTGATCCCAACTTCAGGGAAAATAATATGGCTTGACCGAGATATTACAGCTCTTCAACCTCACTATATCACAACACTTGGCATTGCCCGTACCTTTCAAAATATTCGTCTCTTTGGGAACCTTTCCGTCTTGGACAACGTTATGGTTTCTTACCATCATCGGCTGAAGTCTTCTTTTTGGGATGCCATGCTTAGAACTCGTAGATATCGATCGGAAGAAAAACATATTCGTGAAGAGGCCTTTAGGATTTTAACAATGGTCGGTTTGGATCATTTTGCGAGGGAGCCAGCTTCTTCTTTGCCCTATGGACAGCAAAGGAAACTTGAGATCGCAAGGGCCCTTGCCACTAATCCTAAGCTGCTCCTATTAGATGAACCTGCAGCGGGTATGAACCCTCAGGAAACTCTTGAACTGGCTCGATTTGTTAGAAGTCTTAGAGATAGCTTTGACCTTACCCTCATTGTTATAGAACACGATATGAAGTTTGTTATGGGATTGTGTGAACGTATAGTTGTTTTGGTCTATGGACATACTATTGCTGAGGGAAGACCCGAAGATATTCAACATCATCCTGAAGTGATAAAAGCCTATTTGGGGGAAAAAAGACATGCTCGTTATTGATAATCTACACGTCTACTACGGGGGTATTCACGCCGTCAAGGGTATAAGCTTGAAAGTGGATAAAGGTCAAATTGTCACTCTAATTGGAGCAAACGGGGCTGGAAAGAGCACAACCATTAGAGCGATTGTAGGGCTTGTAAGGCCAAAGGTCGGCTCTATCCTATTCAAAGGACAGGTTATTCACAAGGCACCTACCCACGAAATAATACGGCAGGGGATCGGCATAAGCCCAGAGGGTCGAAAGATATTTGCTAATCTTACGGTTATGGAAAATTTGGAACTTGGAGCTTATCATCTCCCAAAGGGTGAGTTCAAAGAGAGGGTAGAATGGGTTTTTTCCCTTTTTCCTAGGCTTTCTGAACGTAAGAGACAGTTTGCAGGAACCTTAAGTGGTGGTGAACAGCAGATGCTATCTCTTGGGCGGGCTCTTATGGGAAAACCGGAGTTGCTTTTGTTGGATGAGCCTTCCCTTGGGCTTGCTCCACTCGTTGTTGAGGAAGTCTTTAGAACTATTGAAGAAATAAACCGTAAAGGGACAACAATTCTTCTTGTAGAGCAGAATGCTATGGCAGCGTTAACAATCGCAGATTATGCCTATGTTCTCGAAACGGGATCTATCGTTTTAGAGGGAAGGGGGATTGATCTCTTGGAAGACGAGAGAGTAAAAAAGGCATATCTAGGAGAATAGAGAGATGGGTAAAGATAAAGAAATGGTTTCAATGAAGGATTTCCCCCTTAAACTAACTCTTCCTGTTCTTTGGGGGCATATGGATGCTTTTCAACATGTAAATAATGTAGTCTATTTCCGCTACTTAGAATCTGCAAGAATCGCTTATTTCGAAGAGGCTAGATTGATGAAATTTATGGAGGAAACTGGTGTAGGACCTATTCTTGCGGAAACGAGTTGTCGTTACATAAGACCCCTTCGTTTCCCGGATACAATTGAGGTGGGGTGCAGAACTACAGTAGTTCGAGATTCCGAGATGGAGCAGGAGTATGCCCTTTATAGTCAGCGCCAGGAGCGCATAGTTGCTATAGGCTGGGCTCTTATTGTGGCCTATGATTACAAAATTTTAAAAAGAGCTAAATGGAGCACTGAATTTTTAGAGAGGGTCAAGGTTTATGATCCACAGGTAAAAATAGAGGTTCAAATATGAATCGATCTCCTTAGTCTTTCAATCTCTAACATCACATCCCTAAAACAGGGAGGGCATACGCCATGGGTTATGGCTGGCATTTTTTCATGTTCAAAGATTTTAAGGAGTGAAAGGCCATCCTCTATCTCTACCCATGAATGGTCGCCTACTTCGATTTTTTTACACATGCTACACATCTTTGTAAGCCTTTGAGATTTTTCACTGCTGCTCACAAGAGCTATTAATGGTTCCCTGGGTTCCACCTGTAAAAGTTTTGTAGTGATGCGAATCGCTCCTTCTGGTAAGGGAGTAAGGTATAATTCCATGAATCTTCTCAAATGGGGCGCATCACATCTGAAAGGTATAGGACCTATTTTTTTATTCTGTCTGATAAGATCGAAAAGTATCCTGTAAATATGTCTCGTTTCTGCGCCATCTATAAAGTCGAAAATATTTCGCCCTAGAAGCTCCCTATTTAGGGAGGTAACTTTCCAACCGTTTGATTCGGCAAAGGTTATAAAGTTTTCACTGAAATCTATAAGGATGTCATTCCTATCGATAACGTATGACCAGGTCTCGCCTATTTCGACCATTATACATCTCCTAAGTTGGGTGTTGAAATCAGATAAACTGATGGGTATCGGGAACTATTTAACACCTGTAAGATTCCGTAGCAATGAAAAAGGATTGTATGTCTTACAATCTTGGCCGATATGAGTTATAATTATTTTGTAACATGGGAAAATACCGCCTGCTGGAGCTTCCCATGTTTTAAGAGGCGGATCATAAATACTCCAGCCCAAACTGGGGTTAGCAGTTTGGTTAACTGGTGTTATAAACGGTGGCACCAACTGTGTTAATAGTGGATGATGAGCCCAATTATCTTATAATCCTGGAGGAACTACTTGCGGAGGAAGGTTATACAGTGCTTACAGCGGAAAATGCATCGGAGGGTTTTGAATTAGCTACTGAACGGGAGGTCGACGTTGTAGTAACTGACATGAAGATGCCGGGAGTTGATGGGATGACCTTTCTGGATAACCTTCATCGTCTTAAACCAGATCTCCCTATCATTATGATGACAGCCTATGGAACTATAGAAAAGGCTGTTGAAGCTATGAAAAAAGGGGCCTTTGATTACATCTGTAAGCCCTTTGAAAATGAAGAATTTAAAGTGATTGTAGCTAGAGCAGTAGATCATTATCGTCTTCTTCGCCGTAATCGGGAGTTGGAAGAAGAAGTTAAGAATCGTTATTCTTTCCAAAATATTATTGGAAAGAGCCAAGCAATGGAAAAGGTCTTTTATGTAGTTGAAAAGATCGCGCCTTCCCGCTCAACGGTTCTTATTACGGGTGAATCCGGAACAGGGAAGGAACTGATAGCTAAGGCTATTCATTATCAGAGTCCTAGAAGGGAAAAACCCTTTGTGTCTGTAAATTGTGGTGCCCTACCGGAGACCCTTCTCGAAAGTGAACTTTTTGGCCATGAAAGAGGAGCTTTTACGGGGGCCTTATATCAGAGAAAGGGACGCTTTGAACTTGCCCATGAAGGGACTCTTTTTCTCGATGAAATAAGCGAAATGCCCTTACATCTTCAGGTAAAACTTTTAAGGGTTATTCAGGAAATGGAGTTTGAAAGAGTTGGTGGGGCTCAGACAATCCGAGTTGATGTTCGGATTATCGCTGCTACAAACCGTGATTTAAAAAGGGAAGTGGAACTGGGAAGGTTTCGCTCAGATCTCTTTTATAGGCTCAATGTAGTAAATATTCATCTTCCACCCTTAAGACATCGAGTTGAGGACATTCCCCTCCTTGTATCGCACTTTCTAAATAAGTATAGCAAAGAAACGGGAAGTGGAAGGGATTTCAGGGTGGATAAGGAGGCAATGAGGTGTCTTATGGAATATCATTGGCCAGGGAATGTAAGGGAGCTTGAAAACGTGATAGAAAGGGCAACCTTACTTTCATCGGGAAATGTTATTACCTTAGCGGACTTACCCATTGAGGTCCGCAGAAAAAATAACCAGTTTCTAGAGGAGTCACAAGACTTAGAGGAAGAGGGTAGTCCATCTTTACCGATCGCTAACTCTTCATTTTTCTTGCTTTCGCCAAGGCAGAGAAGGGGATTGGATTTTATACGTAAGCATGGTTACATTACCAATAAATACTATTCTGAAATTAATAAAATCTCTCCCCGCCATGCCTTGAGAGATCTAGATGACTTGATTTCTCATGGATATATAATCCGGGTGGGTAAGGGAAGAAGCGCCAGATATGTTCTAAATCCACTTAGTGGGAATCAAGGATAATGGGGGCTATGGTTGTCCTCGGTTCTATTTGGTTTGATCCTTCTTAAGAAAGCCTCTTGAAAGTTTTACTGCACAAAGCTCTCCACACATGGTGCAGGTTTCCCTATCGTGAGTAAGAGCAAGCCTTTTTCTTGCTTCCTGAGGATCGATGGCCACGGAAAGCATCCCTTTCCAGTTTAAATCTCGACGATAGATGGACATAAGACGATCCTTTTCAATAGCTCCTGGAACACCCTTTACTATATCGGCCGCATGCCCTGCGATTCGAGATGCGACAACACCCACATAAACATCCTCGGCCGTTGGGAGAGCAAGATGTTCTGCTGGTGTTACATAACATAGAAAATCGGCCCCTGCTGCTGCAGCAATAGCCCCACCTATGGCAGCTGTGATATGATCATAGCCTGGTGCTATATCCGTTGGAAGAGGACCTAGAAGGTAGAAGGGAGCTCCATCGCAGAGCCTTTTCTCTAGCAAAACATTTGCACTAATCTGATCTAGCGGCACATGCCCTGGCCCTTCAATCATCGCCTGTACATTTTTTTCTCTTGATTTTCTAGCAAGTTCCCCGAGCAAGATAAGCTCTTCTATCTGGGGACGGTCTGTAGCATCTACGATGGTTCCAGGTCGCATTCCATCCCCAAGGCTTAGAGTTACATCGTATCTATAGGCGATCTCTAAAAGATCGTCAAAATACTCGTATAGCGGATTTTCCTTATTATTATGTTTCATCCATTGAAGAAGGATTGAACCTCCTCGGCTTACGGATGGTATAACTCTGTTACTTCCTTCAATTCTTTTAATGGTCTCGCGGGTAATCCCACAATGAACAGTTATATAGTCCACCCCTTGACGGCACTGATCCTCAATGCTTTTAAAAAGCTCGTCAATATCCATTTTATATATGGGGACATTATTCCTATTAAGCCGTGCTGCAACAGCGTATATGGGAACGGTTCCCACCATTACAGTAGATTTTTCCAATATCTTAGCTCTTATCGTTTCTAGATCACCCCCCGTTGATAGATCCATTACCGAATCGGTTCCTGCCGAGAGGGCCGCTTCAAGTTTTGCTAACTCATTTTCAACGGAGGCACAGGCTCCACTACTTCCAATGTTCGCATTTACCTTTGTCCTAAGTTTTTCCCCAATAGCTAAGATCTTTTCAAAGCTGTGATTTACATTTTTGGGTAGAACAGCCCTCCCCGATGCGATGAGATCTCTTAAGAGTTCTGGAGAAATACTATCGGCTTCGGCGGCCTTTCTCATCTCTTCTGAAATGATACCCTTCTTTGCCATTTCTATTTGGGTCATTTTTTAATGTAACCCCTCCGCCTGTTAGGATTGTATCTACAATTTTTTTATCGAGAATTGATGTTAGATTGTCAATAGAAGAGGAGCCTCCTTCACTAGCCCATAATCGAACTTAATCAAGGGACCCTTTATCTTGGGATTGTTTGGCATGCTTTAACCGAGTCATTCGTCTTTCAAAGGCTCCATCTATCTTGACTGTAAGTTCATCAATATCACATGGTTTTAAAAGATATTCATATCCTCCCAACTTCATTATTTCTACGGCCACATCAACCGACGCATGACCGGTTAGTATAATGACTTCTATCAGGGGATCCCTTTTCTTGATGGCACTTAGGGTTTCTATCCCATTCATTCCGGCCATTCTCATGTCTAAAAGGATAATGTCTACTGGATGGTTTTCGATGAATCTTAAAGCTTCTTCTCCGCTACCAACATCGTTTACAGTAAGTCCCTGGGCTTTAAGAAGTTTTGAAAGAGTTTTTCTGAATCGATCTTCATCATCGACTATTAAGATTCTAGGTTGCATCTCTTTTGTCTGTTCCATAATTGCTATCCCTTCGTCTTTAGTGGAAGTCTTACCGTAAATTGACTACCTTTACCTATAGAGCTTTCAACCTCTATAGTGCCCCCCATGCTGTGAACAATTGTGTAAGATAGAGAAAGTCCTAGACCCGTACCCTGACCAGGAGCCTTTGTCGTAAAAAATGGTAAAAAGATCTTATCTATATTTTCAGGTGGAATACCACAGCCGGTGTCAATTACAGAGAATTCCACGCTATTTTTACCATCGTACCTAGTGGTAACCTTTATAACACCCCCTTTTCCTTCCATAGCCTGAACAGCATTAATAAGAAGATTTAAGATAACCTGTTTTATGAGGGGTACATCAAGGGCTATTAGGGGAAGATTCTCATCGTAGAATCGTTCAATTTTTATTGTCTCCTCAGGCGAGGAGGTTACCGTTGTAAATTCGACCAGTTTCACCATCTCTTCTATTATCTCATTTAGATTAGCAGGCTGGGTTACAGGTTTTCTCTTTCTGGCAAATTCAAGAAGCTTGTGAGTAACATCTCGACATCTCTGCACTTGGCGTGAAACTTCCTGGATAGAGTCCTTTATTTCATTAATGGAGTCGGGATTATCGGAGGAGAGGCAGTGTTGAATCCACTGCACTTCCTGATAGATTATTGCTAGGGGGTTATTAATTTCGTGAGCAATGCCAGTAACTATTTCACCCAGAGCAGACAGTTTATGGGATTGAGCAAGGTGTTCGTTTATCTGCCTTTGCTGTTCCTGAAGAAAACGTAAAGAACTGTAAATCCCGTAAAGGGATAGTAGATTCGAGATTAACAACCCAAAGATAAAAACAATACTAATTCCACTATGGAAACAGGAACTTCCCAAGATAGCAAGTAGAGTGGAAGAGACCCCAATCCATACAAATAAGAAGGAAGGGGGAAGCTCTAGGTTCCTATAGTTTTTAAGATGACTTTTTTGAGATATTTGTCTATTCCTTTTCAAGTATGAGTTTTCGTTCATAGGCCTGGTTAATTTTCTTTATAATATCTTCGAGCTTAGCTGGTTTTAGGACGTAATCGTAGGCTCCCAGCTCAAGGCCCTTCATGCCAGCTTCAATCGATCCATGGCCGGTTAAGAGAATCACCTGAGTTGTAGGCCACTTGGTAACGATCTCCTTTAGAACGTCAATCCCATCTATGCCGGGCATGCGAACATCGAGAATAACAACGTCAACACTGTGACTTTCTAAGTAATCTAGAGCTGCTCTGCCACTGGAGACGCCGATGGCTAAGAAGCCTCGCCGTTCCAGCCGCTTGACGATCGTTTCCAAAAAATCTAATTCATCATCTACAACGAGGACTTTTATAGCGACATTGTTCATGATAACCTCTTCCCCTATTTCATTGTTAGGTTTTCAACACATCCTCACTTTTGCTACCTGTTATGGGAAATTCAAGGGTAAATACAGCACCATGCCCATCTCTTCTATTGCTCGCATATATTTTCCCACCCAGCTTTTCTACTATGCTGTAGGTAATAGATAATCCAAGACCTGTTCCCTTGCCAACAGGTTTTGTTGTGACAAAGGGATCGAATATGCGCTCTAGGATATCTTCTGGAATGCCAGGACCGTTGTCCTTTATTTCTACTATTACTAGGTTTCTGTGGGTATCGAGTTTAGAGGTAATCCATATATCGCCGTTTTTGTCGACTGCATCAATCGCATTGTTGACTATGTTGAGAAAGGCCTGCTGAAGTTGAGTAGAATCGCTCTCGATATCTGGAATTCTTGGGTCAAAGCTCTTATGGATGGTAATGTTCCTATACAAAACTTCATTCTCTAAAAATGACAATGTTTCGGTGATTACTCGGTGTATATTCACCTTTTCTCTATGGGGCTCCATACGTCGAGCAAATCCAAGGAGTCTATGGGTTATCTCTCGGGCTCTTTCAACGTGATATTCGATTTTATCCACCGCGTCGGCAAACTCTTTAAAATTTTCGCTTGATCGGATGTCCTCTTCTTCAAGAAGATCTCTTAACCACCCCGCCTTTTCTCTAATTACGGCTAGGGGGTTGTTTATCTCGTGAGCCACACCAGCAGCGAGCCTTCCAAGAGCTGCCATTTTGGAAGAATGCATCAGTTCAGCATCAAGGGCAGCCTTTTCTCTGTCCGATTCCTCCATTTGTCTCACCATTACTACGGATACTCCAATGGCTCCAACAACGATGGCCCCAATACCACCTAGGAGCAGCATAAGAGCTAAATGTCTTGCCTGAAGAATAGGAAAAAGTTCTTCCTCTAGATCCTCAATTACCACAAGTAACCATCTCTTATTTTCTAACCACGATGCTCCTATTGCGCTCCTTCGCCCGCTTATATATGATTCCATTACTTTAGTTCCTCGGAAGAAGCCTAGTTCCGTTATGGGTATGAAATGCTCCGTAGTTTTGCCTATCACTTGGGGATTAGTTTGATATTCCTTCTTCTCGTTTACAAGAAATGCGTCTCCATACCGACCCTTTCTGGCGGCAAGAACCAAAGACTCAAATAGCTCCGTATTTATTGTAGCTCTTAGAATCCAAAATTTCTCCCCCTCCCGCTTCATAACAGCGATGATGAAATGAGGGATCTTTCGAAAACCCATGAATACATCGCTTATATATACTCCCTGCATTGATACAGCCTGAAACCATTCGGTTTCTCGATAATTAAAACCCTTGAGGTTATAGGGACCGACATAAACAACATGGTTTCCATCCATGTCGATGACGCCAATATCTATGTAGTATTTTGAGCGGGTTTGGATTACGGCAAAAAGCTCGTCCAGATACCCTGCTTTAATTATTTGATCGAAGCTATGAGTGTGGGCGATACTCAAAAGCTGGGAAACCCGTTCTTCGAAAAAAAAGTCAAGGGCTCGTTTTCTCTCCTCTACCGACGCTCTTAGAGCTTCTAGGACTCTATTGGTGTAGGACGTAACAAAGTGTTTATATAGAGAAACACCTAAAACTATGAGGGGAATTAGGGAAAAACAAAGTATTGCCGCGGTTATCTTAATCCCAAGTATATGGTAGCGTTTGGTCATTCTCTGAATCTCCTTGTATCCGTTGTTACAACCTTTTCTTTCCGCAAGAACTATTCCAAGGTTGAAGATAGAGATACCGAAAGCTACAAAGGGTGTACTATTGTATCACTCTGTCAGCTTTCTTTGCAATTTGTTAAAGACCTTTGCCATCTTTAATTAAATAATCTCACAAACAACATCATAGGACCAAAACTCTATATTTGCCGTAACTGTTCCATAAATGAGGTAGAAAAAGGGCGAGATTCTATTTTTCGTCCTGTCCTCTTCTGAAACATAAAGCCCTATAACCCTCATAGGCTCTTGGGCGATAATTTTTTTATCAAGGTCGAGCAGTTTCACCGAGCACTTTCTTCCTTCCAATTCTTCTCTAGAGTTGACAAATACCCCAATTAGAATAGAGCTTCCCTTGGCATCCTTCATCGCTTGGGTATAAGATTCAAAAACCTTTGTTGCAGGAGAGATTAGCCTTTCATCGGAGGTTGAAGGAGTTTTTAGAGGACTAGAGCTAGATTTTTGAGAGATCCTTTCTTTAAATCTTACGGACACTCCACGCTTCTTGGCAAGAAAGTCCTTAAGTATAGCAAGAGGCTCCTTCGATGGACGATCTATGGCATTGGAGATAAGGTATTGAAAGTCTAAATCCGAATGGATAGGTCGTTCCTCTATTGCTTTAATGTAAGCCATACTGAGTCCAACTACCCCTCCAGGAGAATCAAACTTTATCTGATCACCCTTTTTCCAACAGTAGGGAACTGAGATGGTATTATCACTTGTTAGGGTAATAACAATGTCGGAAGCCAGAGTGGTGCTGGTAAAGATTAATATGACTAGGGCTGTTATTAAACTCCATCTCATACCTCTTTCCTCCTTAGAAATAATAAAGTTCTTGCAAAAGGGGGATCTTTTCATGGTTTATAATAGGAACTCTCCAAATAGTTGCTGGACTAGAAAGGATACCGACCTTGGAAAATATCAGCAAGCCAGAAGATACGCAAGGAACTTGTGGATAAAAGTTTGAAGTCTCTTAAGGGGTTAGTTGGAATGGAATTTTTGAAGGGAGAAATTGAGAGAGTAAGCTTTAGAAATGACGAGAATGGTTACACCGTAGTAAGGGTTATAGCTTGTGAGGGAAGGGAATCGATAGTAGCCGTAGGACATTTTGCGGATGTGAAACCTGGAGAAATAATTGAGCTTTTTGGAAGATGGATGAATCATCCCTACCATGGAAGGCAGTTCTACGTTGAATCCTACAGGGTCCTTCTTCCGGCCGATTCTGAAGGCATAAGGAAATACATCGCCTCCGGTGTCATTAAGGGCATAGGTCCTGTTATTGCCGAACGAATTGTTGAAAAGTTTGGCCCTGAAACCCTTGATATTATGGATCGAGAACCGGATAGGCTTCTCGAAATCGAAGGGATTGGAAAGGTAAGGCTTGAGCGGATAAAAAAGGCCTGGGTGGAACAGAAAGAAATTCGAGATCTTATACAGTTTCTTCAATCCTATGGCATTCCAACGGGATATGCCTCAAAAATTTTCAAGCAATATGGCAAAGCTTCAATGGTTATCCTAAAGGAAGACCCCTATCGTGTCGCTATGGAAGTAAGTGGTATCGGTTTTATCACGGCCGACATGATTGCAAAAAAAATTGGAATTCCCGAAGATTCTCCCCTGAGAGTGAAGGGTGCCATTATCTACATGCTCCAAAAATTAGCCGCAGAAGGTCATTTGTGTTTTCCAGAGAAGAGGCTTTTTGGGATTATAGAAAAGGAATTTGGTTTAGCTAGAAATATTCTTGAAATCGTAGCAAATAAGCTTTTGGATGAGAGGCTTCTTGTAAGGGATTATGGTAGCGATTCTACACCATTTCTCTATCTTCCCGGTTTATACATCTGTGAAGAGGCAGCATCTCGGAAACTTTTAGAAATTAGTAAAAGGGTAAGGCATCTTATTATTCCACCAGGCCTTGTCGAGAAAGTGGAAGAAACACTTTCTTTCGCTTTAGATAGGGATCAACGTCTGGCTCTTACGACCGTTCTCTCCAGCAAAGTTACGATTATTACTGGGGGGCCCGGAACGGGTAAAACGACTCTTGTAAAGGCTATTATAGCTGCCTTCGAACTTCTCGGCCTTCGAGTTCTTCTTGCTTCCCCAACAGGGAGGGCTGCCAAAAGGCTAGAAGAGGCTACTAAAAGGCGAGCAAGCACTATCCATCGATTGTTGAGGCTCAGTCCCAAGAGTAGATCTTCTAATGGGCCTAGTAAAGAAAGCTCCTTTCCACCCTTAAAGGGGGATGTGATCATAATAGATGAGGTCTCAATGATAGATCTTCCCCTTCTTCATCATCTTCTAAAGGCTGTTTCTCCCGGGATGAGGATTGTGTTTGTTGGAGATATTGATCAACTTCCTTCCATAGGCCCTGGAATGGTATTAAGAGATCTTATCGAGAGCAACCTTTTCCCTGTGGTGAGGCTTTCTACCATACATCGCCAAGCAAAGGATAGTCAGATTGTAAGTAATGCTCATAGAGTAAAAGAGGGCAAAATGCCTGCTCTGATTTCAAATGGTAGAAGTGATTTTTATTTCATACGTCGAGATAGCCCTGAAGAGATCGCTAATCTTATCGTCCGACTTTTTTGTGAGCGTATTCCAAAAAGTTTTCGACTGAATCCCCTTGAGGATATTCAGGTCCTTACTCCAATGAATAAGGGGATACTTGGAACAAGAAATCTTAATCGACTCCTTCAGGACGCTCTAAATCCCAAGGGGTTTCAAATAGAAAGGGGAGGAGAAAGGTTCCGTGTAGGTGATAGGGTTATGCAGATTCAGAATAATTACGAAAAGGATGTATACAACGGAGATCTCGGAATTGTTCGTTTCATAGATATCGAATATCAGGAGGTTACAGTTGATTTCTACGGTAAAAGGGTGACCTACGACTTTTCTGAACTTGAGGAGCTCACCCTAGCATACGCTATAAGCATTCATAAATCCCAGGGTGGTGAATACCAGGCTGTAATTATCCCCGTCGTAACACAACATTATGTTATGTTAAGGCGAAATCTTATCTACACAGCAATTACCCGGGGTAAACAGCTTGTTGTAATCATAGGAACACCTAAGGCTCTAGCGATGGCAGTAAAAAACTCTTCGATGGAAGAACGATTTTCTCTTTTTAAGGAACGGTTGAGGCGATATAGTCTGGTATCCGTTCATAAAGAATAAAATGCCCGAAGGTTCCAATTAGTTTAAATCCGTGAAGGTTTCCGTAAAGGGCTTCCTGCCATCTACCTGCTACCCGATCTATTGTAGTGGATGAGACCACAACATATCGAACAAAGAGGTAAGGTGAAGAAAGAACCGTTTCATATTCATATTGGTATGGAAGGATAAAACGGCGGGGGTTCCCTTCGAAAAAAACAAGGGGAAACCCTCTTGCATCGTCTATAAGGATGTTTCCCTCTTGATCTAGTTCTTGGATAAGGGTTTTGGCACTCTTTATGGTTGAGTGGTCAAGAGGTTTCTCGAGAGCCTTTATAAAGGCCTGTTCTTCTGGGTATTTATTCAAAAGCGCCCAGTTGAAGGCGAAGGTTAAGATAAAGGAAACGATCAATGCTCGATCGAACCAGATAGTCCTTTCTTCAAGCGGTATATACATCCAGCAGGCCAAGGCTGTTAATAGGAACAAAATAGAATAGCTCATGGAGTGTTCATGGGTTACACCAAAGAAGGCGTCAAAGATCATAAGAGATGGAGGAGCAGCAAGCACTGAGGGGGAAACCTTACATCTACGGTATCCAATCTTTGCTTGTCTAGCCACTGTGACTATGAATGGAAATATTAATGGTAGCATCTCTTTTATACGCTCAAAAGAGTAGGATAGGGCCCCTAACATATCGCCAGCCACCTCGTCCTTGGAGGTAGCCGATCCCACAGAGTTTAGCCAGGCCTTGAAAAAGTATAGGGGATCTCCCATGAAGATCCAGTTTAGGTAACTCCATGAGCTTATAAAGAAGATTGAAGGAAAAAAGGCGACCATAATTATTGATAATTTTTCGGGTGCAGAGATCTCATTCCTTGAAAAGATAAAGGGGAGAATAAGTAAAGGAACAAGAAAAATGGCTTGGAAGCGTAAAAAAAACAGAAAAGCTGTCATCATACCAAATAGAAGAAGATCAAAGGTGTAATGGTAACGACAATAGCGATATAGGTGGTATGTTAGCTGGAGAAAGACCGCTGAGAAGAGACAGAGGCTCTGATGTTCACTTAGGATGAAAAGAGATGAAGGGGTTCCAAGGATAAATAACAACACAATAGGAAAAAGTAACGGAGGGACACGCCCTATTTTGTGAGCTTTGTAAAGATAAAATATCAGTAAGGAGGCGCAAAGTCCCCCCACAAAGGCCGATGCAACCAGGGGGCTTCTGAATATGACAACAAAGGTATAAATGAGTGGTGGATACACAAAGCCTAGATTTTCAAGTCTTGGGGGAGCTCCATGGAATACTAGAAGCGCCTTTTCACCAAGCATCATTAGTTCTTCATAGATATAGTTATTTTGAAGGGCTGTGTGGTTGAGCGTTAAGAAAAATCCTAGTAGTGGAGCGAAACTTAGGACTAACCCCAGAAAGGGATCGATGCTACGTTGTTTTGATCCTAAATTTTGTAATTCCATGTTCCGTCTTTTCCCAATAAAATGGCTTAAAAAAGAGCTGCCAAAGGGCCTTATAGGCGGCTATTGAATGAAAACATAGCCAGTATATAGGGTTAAATAGACTATAGGGCATTAGGTAGTGAAGTTTTCTTCTGAAGACGGCGATCATATTTAGATAGACCCCGAGAAAATTACCCCATAGGAGGTTAAAGAGTCCCCAGTAGACCAATATTGGTGGGAAGAAGGGATCGAAGATTTTTGTTTGAGTAAAAACCCAGTATACGAAGATACTCCATACGATAGGAACAGCTAGAAACAGAAAGGGGGTTCCTCCAACGAAGAGCTGAAAACTTATCCACTGTTTGATCCCGAGGGTTTTTATCATCTTGATTGGATGTCGATTGTAGACTAGGGATGTCTGCATATATCCCTTTATCCATCGAGACCTCTGACGGACCCAGTTCCAGTATTTCGAGTTAGCCTCCTCATAAGTGGTGGAGTTAATTACTCCAACAGTCATACCGTGAGCCGAAGCTCTAACGCCAAGATCTGCATCCTCTGTAACATTAAAGGGGTCCCATCCGCCTAATTGCTTTAAGAGATCCGTTCTGAAGTGATTGCTTGTTCCCCCAAGCGGAATGGGTAGCTTTAGTTTGTCAAGACCCGGGAGAAGATAATCAAACCAATAGGAATATTCGAGGGTAAACATGCGGGTGATAAGGTTTTCATTCGAATTGAAATAATTCAGAGCGGCCTGAAGGCATACGCAGGATGGTCCATGCTTCTTAAAACCCACAACAGCTTTTTTGAGTTGATCTGGTTCTGGAATGTCCTCTGCGTCGTATATTGTAAGATAGGTCCCTCGGGCGAAGAATAGCCCATAATTGCAGGCTTTAGGTTTCGTCTTAGGGATAGCATGGGGGATTACGAGAAATCTCCAATTTCCGGGAGGTCTTTCTCTCTTTGCTGCTTCCAGTGTTGCCTTATCGTCCTCTTCTAAGAGTAGGATTATGTCCAATTTGTTCTGGGGATAGTTCATTTTCTTAAGAGCTCTTACAAGATGTCCTATAACTTCAGGTTCTTTGTAAACGGGAACTAGGATGGTATAAACTGGTAAGTCTTCGTCCTTCAATTCTTTTAGCTCTTCTTCGGTTATGGGTTTATACATTTCATATTTTGCGCCAACAAGGCTAAGAAGGGTCTTATAAAGGACAAGTATAGAAAAGAGAGCCTGTATAAAACCAAAAAGTAAAGATATGAAGGAGATAGGTTTAAGATATAACCACAGAAGAGAGGCATATATAAGTATTCCCAAGAAAATGACTTGATTTCGTGTAAAAACCTTAATGGCGGATTGTTCCGGATGTCTGAAAAAAAGTCCATAAATAGCTTGATCAGCAATTTCTAGGTTCCATATATGTTGCAGAAGCTTAGTAAAATCTAAGTCCGTTATAATCCATGGAGTAATAGTGTCTACATCAAACTCTTCCTTTAAGGGCTCTAGGCTCTTATGTAAATTCTCCCTCGGATAGTCAGTAAGAACGATAATCTCCCTTGGGTGAGGCTTGAAAAAAGGAATAAAGTGGTTTGTTACAGCATAAGAAGAGTTAATGCTGTTTATGAGTGTCTTGTCACACTTAGCTTCAAAATCTTCTATAGAAAACTCCCAAAAGGGGATCTTGAAATGTTCCGAGAGAGCCTTAAATAATTCTAATCTGCTTATCCATCCCTGGGTAAGAATGATCCATCCTAACCTCCCTCCACGTTCTCTTTGGATTCTAAGGGCTTCATCGAGTTGGCCTTCCGTTATGAGCCCCCGACGTAGAAGGATCTGTCCTAGGGGATCCCCTTTTTTCGCCTCCTCTTCAATAGGATTTTTAGTAGGAGATCCAGAAGGAGCCATAAACTCCTCCCCCAGCTCCTGTGTCTTCTCCCCAAGCATGGGAGTAACCTGTTAAGACAAAGGAAAGGTGTGGTGTAAGCCTAAAAC
>JAOACS010000026.1 GCA_026417655.1 Syntrophobacterales bacterium | reverse complement strand
TGTGTATAAGAGACAGATATACACTGTGACCCATTTCGGTGGTTTTAATGAAATGACCGACGCTATCTTAAAGCTTTCACCGAATTTCTTCAATCCCCCATACGCGAATCCCAAACCTTCTAGTGCCCTTATGGGGATGTGGACTGGTATTGTAGGATTCTACTTTACCTGGCACTTTGGTTTTGCGGCTATGCCCTACACTGTTGTTCGCTTTTTTACAGCCCAGGACATTAAATCTGCCCGTAGAAGTATCTTTTGGGCGGTATTCTTCGGCGGATCTATGTATGTAGGACTTACAATTATCGGATCGGCTGCTAAGGTGCTTATTGAGACACTCCATCCCTTCATGTCTGTTGAAGGTGTTAAGGATGCGATGGGTGTTCTAAAACACATGAAAACCGTCTACGGTGTTGCTAGCGCTTCAGTAACGGACTACTCCATGATCGCTGCTATGGAAGCTCTGAAGAGCCCCTTCCTTATGGCTGTCATCTGCGCTGGCGGGCTTGCTATTGCAATGTCAACAGCAGCTGGATGGATCATGGTTCTAAATATTCTACTGGGACGCGATATTATAGGAAAGGTTTTTGGAAGCAAGTGGCCGGAGGAAAAACCTATTCAAGTTACAAGAATTATGACCGTGATTATCACAGTAATATGCACAATAATTGCCTTCAATCCTCCTGCTCTTGTTCTTGACATCTCCGGTGCAGCCTTTATAGTTATTCTCTGTTCAGTAGGACCTCCTTTGATATTAGGTATTTGGTGGGATCGAGCGAATACAACAGCTGCGATAATAAATATTGTTGTCATGACAATACTTTCGGCCTATTCGTGGCTCTATGCTCATTATAAGTTAGGAAGTGCCCACTGGTTCTTCCTTGGTCAAAAGGGTGGATTAGTTACGCCTCACCAATTCTACTGGGTATTTGTGGGATTCATCTTCTTCATCATCCTAAGTCTTATTACTAAGCCGAATAGACCCGAGGTAGTGCAGAAATACTCATATAACCTAAGACCTGAAAACTAAGGGGGTATAAAAACCACAGGGGGAATCCCTTCCCCCTGTTTGAGGAAGATCTATGGAGCAGGAAGCAAGAAGCAACGAATCTAATCTCGATGAAAAGACCCTTAGAAGGATAGTCCATTGGGAGCGCCATCGTAGAAAGTGGCTTCTCCTATACTTCTACGTCGGTGTGGGTATTAACCTGCTTCTTTACTATACAAAGCCCTATGGTTTCGATCCAAGCGGAAGTCTATTCTGGGGACTCTTTTACGGTATTGGGGTTCCACTCTGCACTATGTATTGCGGTGAGTATATACATAAGAAGATTCTCGGTATCTAACTAGAAAATGGCTCAGCTTCGTGCTCTGCTTTTTCGATCTCCCAATGTGTGAAGGGGATAATTGTTATGATGCTCCTTCACAAGGGATTTATAGTATCTAGTCGGAGTGGGCAAAGAAATTTGATACAACAACTCCTCTTTGTAGTTTTAATTATTTTGTTTTCTAATGTTTTCTCGCAGGTTCTTTTAGCAGAAGCCCTCTTTGTCCACACTGTTGAAAGGAAAACTCTGCTGGGTGAACGCACAGAGAAGATCTCTACAGCTTACCATAGGGATGGTATCTCCATCGACCGGAGGAAATTATATACTGGATCATTTATGAGGCTTTTTTTTGGAGGAATTAAGGAGGAGCGCCAGACCGTCTTTATATCTATCAGAAACCACCACATAAGGGAAATCGACTGGAAAGAAGAAAAGGCCTACCTCTATGATATTAACCGTCTCAAAGAGGTTGCAATGCTAACGGATGAACCATCTTCGAGACACCACGTTCCCATTGTGGAAGACCGGTATCAAGAATTTCCTCCGGAACTTGTTATATCCAGCCTCGAAGGAGAGGATTCGATTAATGGATATCGCTGCCGAAAGGTGGAGGTCCAACTTAAGCTTAATACCTATGATCGGTTGAGGGGCACCTATAGTAAGACAGACATCTCACAAAGGCTCTGGCTTTCGGAAGAAGTGCCTGGCATTGAAGAAAGGGGGGAAGTTATAAAAAGGTTAGGTGACTTAATAGGTGTTGAAGTGGAACGCCTTGGTGCTCTCTCATTTATTCTGTCCTATTGGAAAGGTTCTCTTGCTCCCATTGCAAAGGACATAGAGAAAGTGCGTGGATATCCCGTTAAAACCCATGTGATAGTTACTGCCCATTTTATTCCTCCTGAGGGAGAATCGAAAAAAGTGAGTCGGGTGATCAATGAGGAGACCAATACCCTTGTGGCCGTGTATAATCGTATTGATGAGAAACTCTTTGAAGTCCCATCTCACTTTGTAGAGGTTAAGGTCAAATAAACCATGCTTCCACCAAAGGAATATCTGAAAAAGATTAAACCATTTTCTTTCCTTACCAACTCTGAGTTATCACGCCTTGTGGAAGGTATTGAAGTAGTGTTTTTCTCTGCAGGTAGCTCCATTTGTAGAATAGGAGAGATATGTTCCCATGTTTATCTTTTATTTTCCGGCCTTATCGCCCTTTATGAGGATGATGATCGGGTCCTTGATTTCGTCTCAAGGGGTGAGCTTTTTTGCCTAATTTCTGCTCTCCATCAAGCACCCTCCTATTACGAAGCTCGGGCTATAGAAAATTCCATCTGTTATGCTATCGATAGAGATACCTTTGCTAAAATCTACCATTCTCATCGGGATTTTGCTGACTTTTTCGCCTCATTTATTGAGAGACGTTTTAGAGCCTTTTCTGAACTTGTGGAACAGACAGAGACATCCTTTGACCCCTTGGCCCTTACTCCTGTGAGAGCGATCCTTACGAAATCTCCAGTAACCTGTGGTCCTGACACCCCAGTTCAGGAGGCTGTTAGAACTATGGAAACCCACAAAGTAGGATCCATTATCATTTCGAACCATTCTGGAAAACCCCTTGGAATTTTCACAAATCGGGATATGAGACGGATGATTATGAGGGGAAGGGTAGAGGGAAAGGTAAGTGAATTCATGTCCAGTCCTGTAATACGGGTTGATCAGGATGTACCTGTGCTAGAGGCCTATTCAACTCTGATCAGAACCGGTATCGATCATTTAGTCGTTGTGGAGGGTGAAAAGGTTGTTGGAGTGGTAACGAGTAAGGATATTCTTGCCCAAATTGAACCCTCTTCATCCCTTCTTACGATCTACCGAAAGGTTATAAAGTCGACGGATATAAAAACCCTAAGTATAGCCTTTAAATCGATCGCCCATGCTGCAGCTCAGATGGCCCTTAAAGGGGTCCCCTTTTACCATCTTTCACCACTTCTTACTTCTATTTATGATACCGTAACTGCCAAAGTGATTGAGCTAAACATTTCAAAGGCTACATCGAACGATTTCCTCTGGATACATGTAGGAAGCTCCGGTAGAAAAGAGCAGGTTCTTACAACCGATCAAGACAATATCTTCATGTATGGTTCTTCAGGACCCCAACTTCTCTTTGCGGAGTCGGTAAATAATGACCTTAATCGAATAGGTATCTCCAAATGTCCTGCTGGTTACATGGCCTCAAACCCGCTGTGGCATCTAAGTGTAGAAGAATGGAAAAAACGTTTTGCTAAATGGTTTTCAGAGCCAATTCCCGAACACGTAAGACTTCTTACCGTGTTCCTTGATTTTCGTCTAATTTATGGTGACGAAGAGATTTTCACTCAGTTCGTGGATTACCTCTACAATCGAACAACTAATCAAACAATAAGATTTCTCGCCTATGATGCAACCCTTTCAGAACCCCCTATTGGGATTTTTGGCCTGAAGCATGCCGAGCAAGGAATAGACATCAAACGTTTTGGGATTTACCCGATCGCAAATGGTATCAGAGTTATGGCTCTCGATAGCCATCTTCTCCATATAACCAATACTAGGGACCGTATTGAGGCTCTCCATCAAGAGGGATTTCTTGGAAAGGAGATAACTAACGATCTTCTGGAAGCCTATGCTTTTTTGCAGAGCCTACGTCTTCGCCATCAGGCAGAACTTTTAACTAAGGGGATCTCTAATGGAAATATTATAAAGGTAAATCAGCTAGAGAAACTTGACACCCTAGTGCTTAAAGAGTCTTTGAAGATCGTCTCCTCCTTTCAAAAAAATCTTAAGGTGCGCTACGGTGTAGACAGAGGTATATGATGCTCATACATGAGGCAAATTTTGTAGCCGTTGATGTGGAAACAACGGGGCTTAATGTAAGAAGGGATGAGATAGTTGCTATTGCGATGATTCCTATAGTCAATATGAAGATTTTACTGAAGGATGCATTTTTTTCCCTCGTAAAACCTGTGAAATTTCGTATAGAAAGCATGAAATACCATGGCATAAGCGATGTTGAATTAGAAGAGGCCCCCCTTTTTGAGGAGATAGCCGAAGAGGTTCTTAGTCGCTGCAAGGGTATTCTCGTTGGACACTGTGTAGAGATAGACTATTCCTTTCTTGAAAGAGCCTTTAAAAGGCTGGGAAAGCCCTTCAAACGCTCCCGTGTGGACATTGTTGAAATCGAAAAGTGGATTCGCCACAAAACCTGCCATGGACCAAAATGGGAAGAACTTAATCTTGATGCCCTAATAAACTACTATGGCTTAAAGGGGTGCTTCAGACACAACCCGCTAGCCGATGCCTTTTTTGCTGCCCAGATATTTCAGATTCAGATAATGAGTCAAGAAATAAAGACTGTAGAACACTTAATGGAGATTCTTTCTCATCAAAAGGTGTGCCTATCTATTTGAGAGCTTACCCCCTATTTCAGGAAACTAGGAAGCCACATGCTTACTGGGCTCCAGTAGGTCACAAGAAGAAGATTTAACATAATAAACCCTATAAAGGGCACTATCGCCCTAACAGTAGGTTCTATCCTTGCTCCAGAAATACTACAGGCTACAATTAAACATATCCCAAGAGGTGGTGTGAGCATACCAATGGCTAAGTTTAACACAATGATTACACCAAACTGAACTATGTCAATCCCTAGTTGGGGGAAGATCTGCATAAATAAAGGAACAAAAAGTATTAAGGAGGCCGTTGTCTCCAGGAAGGTTCCTAACACTATGAGTACAACATTCATTATGAGGAGCAGAAGGATAGGATCTTTAGTGATTTCAAAGATCCAGTGGGCGACCATGAGAGGAATCTTTTCTATGGCCATAATCCAGCTGAAGACTGAAGCGCAAGAAATGATGAACAACACAACACTAGCGGTAATGCTACCCTTTATAAAAAGCGAGGGAAGATCACCAAGGGACAGTTCTTTATGAATTACTACTCCTACAAAAATCGCATAAAGTGTTGCGATAGATGCTGCTTCTGTGGCGGTAAAGACTCCCCCAAGGATGCCGCTTAGGATAACAATAGGTGTAGCTAGGGCCCACTTGGCCCTCCAAAAGGTTTCTCCAAGACGTCTCATGGAAAATCGAGATCCTTCCCTCATTCCTTCACGCCATAGTATTACAAGTGACACGGTCATTAGGCTAAATCCAATGAGGATTCCCGGGATAATGCCAGCTATAAAAAGCTTACTTATGGATGCTCCAGTAAGAAAGCCGAAGATTATCATGGGAATACTCGGTGGAATAATAACCCCAAGAGATCCGCTGGCGGCCACAATGGCGTTAGCAAACTCTGTTCTGTAACCCCTCTTAACCATGGCTGGGATCAGAATACTTCCCACGGCAGCGGTGTCTGCTGCGGCGGATCCGGATATGCCTCCGAAGAACATGGCCGATATGACACATACAGCTGCGAGTCCTCCAGGGATCCATCCCACCAGAGCCTCTGCAAACTCAACAATACGTTTGGAAATACCCCCGGCCTCCATAATGAAACCTGCGTACATAAAGAGGGGAACGGCAAGAAGAGGGAAAGAATCTACCCCAGCATAGAGCCTCTGAATAAAGATTAGGGGTGAAAGATCGGATTTTATTGAAAATACGGCTAAAGAGGACACGCCGATAGCAATTCCAATAGGTGTGTTTACTATAAAGAGAATGAAGAGAATAAGAAGTAGGATAAGGGTTACCATCGATGTAGGGCTTCTATTAATATGTTTAAGGCGTGAATGATAAAAACTAACCCGCTAAAGGGGATTACTGCGTAGATAAGATTTCCAGGAATACCCAAAGCTGCGGTCTTATACATTGAGGCAACAAAGAGAAATTTTGTCCCTAGAATAACAAGAGTCCCAAAAAATATAAGGGAGGCAAAAACAGTAATAATAAAACATAGGCGACGACCAAAGGGGGAAAGTTTTCTTACTAAAAAATCAACCCCAACATGAAGTTTTCTCTTGTAGGCGATTGTGGATCCAAGAAAGGTCAGCCATACTAAAAGGATGCGACCAACCTCCTCAGACCAAAAGAGGGAGTGGTTAAAAACATAACGAGCAACCACTTGAACGCCCATAACAGTAGCCATAAGTATCCCCAATATCCCAACAAACCTTTCAATGAGCCAGTTTATTGAGTCACTTGTTCGGGTGCACAAAAGAAGGATTCTCCTCATGGCCTTAGAGAATCTACCTCTTTAAAAACATTGGTAACACTTCCTGGACCTCTCTAACCTGAAAGATATTAAGCTTCTGAATGTCCTTCACTTTATCTTTGAAGGATTGAATATCTGGGCTTTCGTTAACCACCATGCCGGCCTCTTTAAGGTTTCTAAGAAAGATTGCTTCGTTGTCTCGATTCCACTTTCTTTGGTATCTGGCCGCTTCGATCATAGTTTCTTGAATCAGTTTTCGATCCTCCTCAGGAAGCCCCTGCCACCACTTGAGACTGGCAATATCAATGTGGGAGGAATAGACATGCTTCGTAAGGGACAGATATTTCTGAACTTCATAGAGTTTGTAGGTCCATATCACAGAAAGAGGATTTTCCTGTCCGTCTATTGTTCCCTGTTGAAGCTCGGTATATATAGGCCATCCCATAGGAGTTGGATTAGCGCCAAGGAGTCGCCACAATTCCTTGTGGATAACCGACTCCATCACTCTGATTTTAAGCCCTTCAACATCCTTTACTGAATGAACAGGTCTTTTACTGTTTGTAAGGTGTCGAAAACCATTTTCTGAAAATGCAAGCCCTTTGAAGCCAGCCTTCTCTAAGCGTTTTAAGATTTCCTGTCCAGGTGGACCGTCGAGGACTACATCAACCTGATCATAGGAATCGAATAAAAAAGGGTAATCCACAACTCGCACTTCGGGAACGAAAACATCAAAGGGACCTGAGGTAATAATGGCCATGTGAACACTTCCAAGCTGAACCTGTTGAAGAATCTCAGTCTCCGTTCCAAGGGAAGCACTGTGGTAGATTGTTACTGTGTATTTAGAGGATTTGCCCTCGAGAAGTTCTTTAAATTTTTCTGCACATATGTTTTGAGCAGAACCGGGTTTTGTCACAACGCCTAATTTTATCTCTTGCCCTGCGTGGGACGAGATATTAGTAAAGAGAATAAGAAAAAGACAAAGGGTAAATTGTAATATACCTTTCATAGATCTCCTCCTTCTTCTTGAACTTTCTTTGATTACTACCTAAAAACTTTTTTTGTTACTTCTCTAAGATTTTTTACGCCCATGAGCTTAACATCCTTTGCTATTTTCTCCCGGCGAATTTGCTCAGCCGTTGAGGCTGGAAGAAGTATTTCGTTAAAGCCCAGTCGAACAGCTTCTGTAAGCCTCAAGATACTATAACCTACCCCCCTAATCTCTCCAGTAAGGCCTACCTCTCCCCATACGACCAGGTTAGAAGGTAGAGGACAATCCATGCTGCTACTCATAATAGCAAGACTTACAGGCAGATCAGCTGCGGGTTCAGAAAGGCGTATGCCTCCAGCGACATTTAAAAACAAATCGTTTTGAGCAAAGGAAAGATGAAGTTGCTTTTCAAGAACTGCCATAAGGAGAGAGGCTCTTCCCGTGTCAAAACCTATTGTTGTCCGGCGAGGTAGAGTTAAAGTGCTTGGAGTTACGAGAGCCTGAATCTCGACTAAAAAGGGCCGAGTTCCTTCTACTGTAGCCATTACGACCGAGCCTGGAACTTCGATAGGTCTCTCTGCAAGAAGCATTTGGGATGGATTCGGAACTTCCTGTAAGCCTCGATCTTTAAGCTCAAAAACACCGACCTCATTTGTAGAACCGTAACGGTTTTTAACGGAGCGAAGTAACCTAAAGGTGTGAGTTCTATCCCCTTCAAGATAAAGCACAACATCGACGAGATGTTCAAGAGCTTTTGGTCCGGCCACAGCTCCTTCTTTGTTTACATGCCCAACGATAATAATGGTAATTTGGAAGCGCTTTGCGAGCTGAAGAAGCCTATCAGTACAGTAGCGAATCTGACTAACCGTCCCTGGTGAAGCCTCTATAAGGGTAGAAGCAACTGTCTGAATAGAGTCTATGGCTAATATTTCAATCCTTTCACCCTCTACCCTGGAATGGACTACATCTAGAATGGCTTCTAGGGATGTTTCGGTAAGAATCATAATGGGCTGGTTAGCAAGTCCAAGCCTTTCAGCTCTAAATCTGATCTGACGAGGGCTTTCCTCTCCAGAAACGTAAAGAACTCTGTAGTGATTACTAAGAAAGGCTAATACCTGCAAAAGAAGGGTCGACTTTCCCATTCCTGGATCTCCTGCGAGAAGAACAAGGGAGCCAGGAACCAATCCTCCTCCCAATACCCTATCCCATTCTACAATTGGTGTGTTTATGCGATATTCTGGACCTACGTAAACGTCACTTAGCATTTGAACCTTAGGAGATTTATCAAAGAGGCGATTATCGACCCTTCGGAATCCTTCTTCCTGTGGAAGAGGCCATGCCTCTTCAAAGCTATCCCAGGTGCCGCATTCGGGGCACTTGCCAAGCCATTTGGGGGATTCGTAACCACAGGATATACAACGGTATGGAACCTTTTCCTGCTTCCTAGCCATAGATATTTACGGTGTATTAGATTTTTCGGTATCTGAATTAGGAAAAAAGGTTTTTGAGAATCTTGCCATGCATTGAATTATGCAATCTTTGCAAGCCTCTGGCGAGATACCCTTTTCGCAAAAGGCCTCAAATTTATCAAACCAATCGGATCCTGCTCTTGGACACTGATTCAAAAATTCTAGGAACTTAACTAACCTTTCAACGGCATGGGATTGAATTGCGTGCTCTATGCGACAGGCATTCTGTTCAGCCTCTTCGGGGCTAAGTTTTAAAATTTTGCTGAAAAATTCTCTAAGGATACGGTGTCTGTAAAGGATTTCTTCAGCGATTTTTTTACCCTCAGGCGTAAGGGTCACATAGCTATAGGGTGTGTAGTAGACGAGGCCACGGACAGCTAAGGCTTTTAGTGCTCCAGTAACGGAGGCTCTCTGAACATGCATGTAATCAGCTATATCCTTAGCCCTCGCTACTCGGTATTTTTGTTCTAAGACGTAAATTGCTTCCAGGTAGTCTTCAAGACTTGCCGAAACCTTCTGATTTTCCATGATACTTAGCCTCTTATTTTACTCTAAAAATTTTGCTTTAGACTCAACAATGTTAATGTAATCTTTAGAGAATTTGTTTGCAAAAACTTTTTTATTGCCCAAGGCCCTTTTCTATGATAAAAAGCCACCATAAAAAATAAACAAGAAAAGGAGAGCAAAGATGAAAGGGAGCGTTAAGAAAAGCTTGACCTTTCTTTTCACCTTCTGCGTTATACTTTTAGTTAATTTTTCATCCTTTGCCAGTATGGAATCGATGAATAGGGGAAAACCATCAGAGAAACTCTTTGAGCCAACGATCTCCGATCTTCACCATCCCCTTATTAATTTCTATGCGGAAAAACTTGGGAATGGGGATTTTTCTACCAGGATGAATCGGATCAGACGTTATGAAGAGATGATAAGGGGTATTTTAAGAAACGCTGGGGTTCCTGAGGAGCTCATATTTGTAAGTGTTATAGAAAGTGGTGGGCATCCTGATGCGATAGGAAGTGATGGTTCCGGTGCGACAGGGCTTTGGCAACTAACACCATCAACGGCTCGTTCTATAGGTCTTACGGTAAACAAGCGTGTCGATGAAAGGCTTGATCCTTTCAAGTCCACCTTTGCGGTGGCTAATTTTTTTCGAAAACTTTACGAAAAATTTCACTCCTGGCCCCTTGTTTTAGCTGCCTTTAATATGGGAGAAAATGCTCTTTTGAACAAGATAGCAAAACATGGAACAGGTGACTTTAATGAGCTCTGTAAACGAGGGGCACTTCCGAAGCAGACAAGAAACTACATTTACAAGATCTACGCAGCGGCTCGCCTTGGAAGGAAGGAGGATTTAAGGGAAAATAGGAAGGAATATCTTGCAACTCCCAGAGCTGTTTGGAATGTTATTCTTACGGATAATCTAACGGTGGAAGAGTTAGCGGCATCTATAGAGATTCCTGTTGATGTGCTAATGAAATTAAATCCCTCTTTTCTTTCTCCCTTTGTGCCTGCTAAAAAAGGAATGTTTGTAACGATTCCTCTTGAGGCAAAGGAGCGTTATTTAAGGATATTAGGTTACGGAGGAGCTCAGTACTAGGTGAGTATAAGGGAGCTTGCTAAAGAGCTTTATCGGGCAACAAAGCGGGTTGAGGAACTGGAGAGGAGGCTATTGGAGGTTTCTCTTACGCCGAAGGAGCGTGAGAGTCTGGAGGCTCAGCTTAAGGAGGTTCGAGCGGAAAGAGATCGATTAAGAGAGATGCTCGATAAGGCCAAGGCCTAACGAAATAGTTAAGGGGATAGATAGATGGATGACAAAAAGCCACCAGAGGAATATTGTGTATGTTGGGCCAGAAACGGACCTGTTATAACCCCCCGAGAGGAAGAGATCCTTAGAGAGATCCGCTCGGTTCGAAGCCAGTACGATGAAGTAAAAGAGGCACTCTCTAAAGAATCTGATGAGTCCAGGTATAGAGAACTGGAAATAAAACTACGAGAGCTCAAAATGCGCCGTGAGGAACTCGAAAGGCTTCGTATTGAAGCTGCAAAAGAGCGCATGAGGCTTCTCGGACATGAAGACTGAAAAAAAATTTTATTGCAATTTGTGAAATTCATCATTTTTCACTTGACTCTTTTTTGATAAAAAGATATTTATCTTGATCAAAAAAGCACAATGAAGTATTTCCCCTGACCTTCTTGAGGTTTAGGGGTTTGGTGAGTGGTAGGTGTTCATGAGGAGTTAACCGTTTAGGAGGTGGAGAGATGCCAAGTTATGTGATTCTCGAGAAATGCGACGGCTGCAAGGGGCAGGATAAGACAGCCTGTATGTACATCTGCCCCAACGACCTGATGGTTCTTGACAAAGAGCGGATGAAGGCTTACAACCGTGAGCCCGAACTCTGTTGGGAATGCTACAACTGTGTAAAGATTTGTCCTCAGCAAGCTGTGGATATTCGAAGCTATGCGGACTTTGTCCCTCTGGGAGCTTCGGTTGTTCCGCTTCGTGGTTCACAGGATATTATGTGGACCATTAAGTTCCGCAATGGCGAGATTAAACGCTTCAAGTTCCCCATCAGAACTACACCAGAAGGTCAGGCTAAGCCTTGGCCCGATGAGTGGCCAACAACAACAGACGACATTAAGAGCCCGCTTCTTTGCACCGAGCCAGGCTCAACTCTGGCTCCAGAGTTGCCTACGTTGAAGAAGTAATTGAGTTTATGAACCTGCGAAACACCCTAAGGAGGTGGAGATATGCAGCCTTTTGAAACAGTAGTAGTCGATACTGATCTTTTGATTCTAGGTGGTGGTATGTCCGCCTGTGGAGCTGCTTTTGAGGCAGCCTACTGGGCAAAGAAGTATGGAATTAAAGTTACCCTCGTTGACAAGGCAGCGGTAGACCGTTCTGGTGCAGTCGCAATGGGTCTTTCGGCCATTAATGAATACATTGGCTATGGCAAAGGCCAGAATACTTGTGAAGACTACGTCCGCTATGTACGTCAGGACCTCATGGGCATCTCTCGAGAAGACCTTGTTTATGATATTGCTCGCCATGTTGACTCCTCTGTTCATCTTTTCGAGAAATGGGGACTTCCCATTTGGAAAGATGAAAAGGGTGAATACGTTCATGAGGGTCGTTGGCAGATTATGATCAACGGCGAATCCTACAAGGTGGTTGTTGCTGAAGCTGCCAAAAACGCCATGGCTACCCTTGGTGATAAGGGTGAGATTATTGAGCGTGTTTTCATCGTTGAGCCTCTGGTAAATGGTGACACCTGTGTTGGAGCCGTTGGTTTCAGTGTTCGCGAGCCCAAATTTTATGTATTCAAGGCCAAAGCTACAATCGTCTGCATGGGTGGTGCAGTTCACGTATTTCGTCCAAGATCGGTTGGTGAAGGTCTTGGCCGTGCATGGTATCCACCCTGGAACTGCGGCTCTTCTGCATATTTTACCATAAGAGCTGGTGCTGAGATGACCTGTCAGGAAGTCCGATTCATCCCAGTTCGCTTCAAGGATGGTTATGGCCCTGTCGGTGCTTGGTTCCTACTCTTCAAGTCCCGTGCAACTAACGCCTTTGGTGGCGAGTACATGGTTGAGAGAGCTGGTGAGCTTCCCAAGTGGGCCCCCTACGGCACAGGTAAGCCCATCCCAGCTAACCTCCGTAACTGGCTTGGTATGGAAGACATTATGGCCGGTAAGGGTCCAATCTACATGAGAACTGAGGAAGCTATTGCTAACCTCGCAGCTGCCTACAAGGATGATCCCAAGGCCTTCAAGAAGAAAATGAAAGAGCTTGAAGCTGAAGCTTGGGAAGACTTCCTTGACATGACCATTACTCAGTCCTTCCTCTGGGCTGCAACTAACGTAAAGCCCGAAGAGAGACCTTCCGAAATCGCCGCTGCTGAGCCTTACTTCATCGGTTCTCACTCTGGAGCTTCTGGAGCTTGGGTATGTGGTCCTGAGGATCTAATGCCTGAAGAATATAAGGCTATGTGGAAGGACCTTGGACTCTATAACCGTATGACAACCATAAAGGGTATGTTCTGCGCTGGTGACGCTGCTGGAGCTTCAAGCCATAAGTTCTCCTCCGGTTCCCATGCAGAAGGTCGTATCGCTGCTAAGGGTGCTATCGCTTACATTCTCGATAATAACAAGGCTCCCGAAGTTGATATGGCGAAGGTTGAAGAGCTCAAGAAGACAATTCTTAAGCCTCTTGAAACCTTCGAACAATATAGTGCGATCTCCAGCGATCCCGAAATCAATCCCAACTACATCATGCCCAAGATGTTCATGTTCCGTCTCCAAAAGATTATGGACGAATACGCCGGCGGTGTGACCGCTCAGTTCACCACTAACAAGCCCATGCTTGAAAGAGCTCTTGAGCTTCTTACCTTCCTTAAGGAAGACTCGGAAAAACTTGCTGCCCGTGATCTCCATGAGCTCATGAGAGCTTGGGAAAATGTCCATCGTATGTGGATTGCCGAAAGCCATGTCCGCCATGTCCTGTTCCGTGAAGAGTCCAGATGGCCTGGCTACTACTTCAGAGCGGATTATCCCGATATGGACGAAAAGAATTGGAGAGTCTTTGTCAACTCTGTGTGGAATCCTGCAACAGGCGAATGGACTCTTAAGAAAGTTCCCGTAGTGAACCTGCCGGTCTAAGTCTGTGACTTAGTTAAATAGACCTAAATACCCCGGAGCCTTCTAGGGCATCCGGGGTTTTTTTTGATAGAAGGGGTTTACTATTTAATGCTCTGTGTGCTATGTGAAGCTACCTAGATTTCGCACGGAGCCTGGAGTAAAGATAGAGAAGGATACGGAGGAATGGAGTATGACTGAGACGACCAATCGTAGTATTCTTGTAGTTGGAGGGGGTATAAGCGGTTTAAGCGCCGCAATAGAAGCCGCCGAAGCAGGGTGCCAAGTTTATCTCGTCGAAAAGGAAGCCTATCTTGGTGGGCGAGTGGCTCGTATGAACAAATATTTTCCTAAACTCTGTCCACCTAACTGTGGTCTAGAAATCAATTTCCGACGTATAAAGAATAACCCCCGCGTAAGATTTTTTACTATGGCGGAGGTAGTCAAAGTTTCTGGATCCCCTGGAGACTTTGATGTGACCATAAGAGTAAGCCCTCGCTACATCAATGAAAAATGCACTGCCTGTGGAAAATGCGAAGAAGCCGCTACAAGCACTTTCCCTAACCCCTTTAATTACGGCATAGATCTAGTAAAATCCGTCTATCTTCCAGCCGATTTTTGTTTTCCCCTCCGCTATGTTTTAAATCCTACCATCATCGGAACGGAGGAGGCCGAAAAAATAAAGGCAGCCTGTCCCTATAACGCTGTTGATCTCTCCATGACCCCGAAGGAATTTGACTTGAAGGTTAGTGCTATAGTTTGGGCAACAGGATGGAGACCGTATTACGCTGAAAAAATCCTTTACTACGGTTTTGGAAAAAATCCCGATGTCATCACCAATGTTATGATGGAACGATATGCATCACCGGATGGTCCTACAAGGGGTCAGATTGTGCGCCCCTCTGATGGAAAACCTGTAGAAAAGGTGGCCTTTATACAATGCGCCGGCTCTCGTGATGAAAATCATCTTCCTTACTGTTCGGGTATTTGCTGTCTAGCCTCCCTAAAACAGGCGACCTATGTGTTGGATCAAAATCCTGAGGCTAGAGTCTTTATCTACTACATAGATATTCGAGCTCTTGGACGCTATGAGGATTTCTTTGTCAAGGTTCAATCTGACCCGAGAGTGACCTTAATAAAGGGTAAGGCCGGTGAAATACAAAGGCTTTCTTCAGGCAAAAGCGTAGTTCAAGCTGAAGACCAAATAAACGGAATAATAACAAAAGAAGAATTTGATCTTGTAGTTCTTGCCACTGGCATGGTGCCATCCACAGTAGATGGGGAGTTGCCTGTTGCTGTGGCCCGTGATTCAAATGGTTTCCTACTCGACAGCGATGGAACCGGTATCATTGCTGCCGGATGTGTAAAACAACCGGTCGATGTAGCTACATCGGTTCAGGACGCCACGGCGGCCGCCTTGAGAGCCCTTCAGTTCACGGTGAGGAGGTAGTCCAATGGAGAAGAAAATTGGTTTTTACGTATGTTCTGGTTGCGGCATAGGCGAGGCTCTCGATGTTAACGCCCTGCTCGATTTAGCTAACAGCGAATTTCAGGTGCCTCTTTGTCGATCCCATGAATGCCTTTGCCAGACCGAGGGAGTAGATTTGATAAAGTCCGATATAGAAAAGGAAGGAGTAAATACCGTTGTTATAGCCGCCTGCTCTCCCCGGGTTATGTATGATGTATTTGACTTCGGATTGGACAAGGTGGTTGAGCGAATTAATCTCCGGGAACAGGTTGTCTGGAGCCATCCAGCGGGTGATGAAGATACTCAAATGTTAGCGGAAGATCAGGTTCGTATGGGGCTTACAAAGGTCAAGGAGATTGAACCGCCCGATCCCTTCCAGGCTGAAGAGATGAGTAAAGACATCCTTGTTGTCGGTGGTGGACTCGCCGGTATGACGGCAGCGAGAGAGGCTGCCCGAGCAGGCTATGGAGTGGTTTTGGTCGAAAAGGAACCGGAACTTGGTGGATATTTAAGAACCGTTTATAAGCTTCCACCGGAGAATCCACCCTACGAAACGCCCGAAGAAAATCCTCTGGAAAAGCTCGTAAAGGAAATTCGGGAAGATAACCGCATAAAGATTTATACCTCGGGACGTGTAACCTCAATAGCAGGTGGGCCCTGCCTTTTCGATGTAAAGATTTCTCAAAATGGGACTGAAATAGCTGAGCGAGTTGGTGCTATTGTCCTCGCCACTGGTGTTATCCCCTACGATGCATCTAAGTTAGAAAACCTTGGATATGGCAAATATGCCGATGTGGTAACAATGGTTCAAGTGGAGGAAATGTTTAAGGCCGGTGATGTGAAAAGGCCATCTAACGGTGCCCCTGTCAGCAGTGTAGCCTTCATACTATGTGCAGGATCCCGCGATCCTGAACATCTTCCCTATTGTTCTTCCTCCTGTTGTGTAGAAGCTTTGAAGCAGGCATCTTATTTCAAGGAGATCAATCCTGATGTAACGGTTTATATCTTTTACAAAGATATTAGAGCCGTTGGAAACTACGAGCTCTTTTACAAAAAGCTTCAAAAGGACGGTCTTTTCTTCGTTCGCGGTAATGTGACATCCGTTGACGATGACGGATCAGGGGGACTTATTATATCGGCAGAAGATTTTTTAACCCAGGCTCCCATTACTTCTGAAAGTGTAGATCTTGTGGTTCTTGCAACAGGTATGGTTCCCACAACAGCCTTTGGTGAACCATATAGACAGCCCCAAGCTGGGCAAGAGGGTGAGGTAGAGATTCCTGCCGATGCTATTCTTGTGTCTAACATCCTGAACCTTCAGTATCGCCAGGGCCCCGAAATTCCGGCTCTAAAATACGGATTTCCCGACTCTCATTTTATTTGCTTCCCCTATGAATCACGAAGAACGGGTATTTATCCTGCCGGCTCAGTGAGGGCTCCTATGGATTATGCTCGAGCGGTTGATGATGCGGTGGGAGCCGCTCTTAAGGCTATTCAATGTGTAGAACTTACATCTAAGGGCATGGCTGTTCATCCAAGAGCAGGGGATATGAGCTACCCCCAGTTCTTCATGCAGAGATGCACCCAATGTAAGCGATGTACGGAAGAATGCCCCTTCGGCGCTATCAATGAAGATGAAAAGGCCAATCCGTTACCAAATCCAACTCGATGCCGTCGATGCGGTGTCTGTATGGGGGCCTGTCCTGAACGGATTATTTCCTTCAAGAACTATTCGGTTGGAATGATTGGGAACATGATTAAAGCTATCAATGTCCCCGATGAATATGAGGAGAAACCTCGTATTCTTGTGCTTGCTTGCGAAAATGATGCCTATCCAGCTTTGGATATGGCAGGTCTTCGCCGACTTCAATACAACGCTTGGGTGAGAATTATTCCTCTGCGATGTCTTGGTTCCATGAATATTGTGTGGATCGCCGATGCTCTCTCCAAAGGTATTGATGGTATTATCCTTCTTGGATGTCGCCATGGGGATGATTACCAGTGCCATTTTATTAAGGGAAGTGAATTGGCGAATATTCGCATGTCAAAGATAAAGGAAACTCTAGACCGTCTTGCGCTCGAATCAGACCGTGTAAGGGTTGAGGAAGTCTCCATAGCGGACTACTATAAGCTTCCTCAGATTCTAGATGGCTTTGCTGAACGGCTTGCAGAACTTGGACCGAATCCTTACAAAGGTTTTTAACGCTTGCAGGAAGGAGACGATACAATGGAGCCCAAATATGTTTCTCGAGAAATGCGAGATTACATAATCGAAATGGGGGCAGAGACCATCACCTGGTGTATGCAGTGTGGACTTTGCACAGCTCTTTGCCCCTGGCGCCTTGTCCCTGGTGAAACAAGCGAAAAATTCAACATACGCCGTATGCTTCGCCTGGGCCAGATGGGTATGGAGGGTTTTGAGGACGAAACAGTGCTTTTTGCCTGTTCAACCTGTGGTATGTGTGTAAAAAACTGTCCCCGGGGCGTTAAGATAATCGATAACGTCAGAGCTATGCGGGCAAGTATAGTAGGTGGAGGTGGTGTTCCTGCCAATCTAAGACCAATACTTGGAAGTGCCCACGCTAATGGAAACCCCTGGGCAGGACCCAGAGAAAAACGGACTGTATGGCAGGAAGGGCTTGATGTGCCAAGGTTTAGTCCTGATACTGAATATTTCCTCTTCGTTTGTTGTCACTCCTGCTATGATCCTAGAAGCACAAAGATAGCTAAAAGTATAGTCAAGCTCTTGAAAGCTTCAGGAATAAGCTTTGGGGTCATCGGGGAGGAAGAATCCTGTTGTGGAGAAAGCATGAGAAAGCTTGGGGATGAAGAGCTATTTCAGAAGCTTGCTCAATCCAACATTGAGCTCTTCAATAAAAAAGGCGTAAAGAAGATCATTACTACATCACCTCATTGCTACTGGGTATTTACTGAGGAGTATCCAACCCTTGGTGGTGAGTGGGAAGTAATCCACTATACCCAACTTCTTGTAAAACTTCTCGAAGAAGGAAAACTTAAATTCTCTAAGGAGATATCCAAAAGAAAGATCGCCTATCACGATCCATGCTATCTTGGACGTCATAGTGATATTTATGATGAACCTAGAAATCTTCTCGCCTCTATTCCAGGTGTTGAGTTGATTGAACTAGATAGATGTAGAGATCTAAGTCTTTGCTGTGCAGGGGGCGGAGGCCGTATTTGGGCAGAAGTTCCTATGGGTGAACGTTTTGGTGAATTGAGAATTGTGGATGCGGCAGAAAAAAATGCCCAGATGCTCACCACTGCTTGTCCATACTGCATGAATATGTTAACAGACGCCTGCAAAAGTTTAAACAAACAAGAAAGTTTGGAAATTACGGAACTTTCCGAGGTGCTCGCCGAGGCGCTTGAATAAGGATTTGCAGGGGGTTATTAAGACCTCCTGCACCCCCCACTTGGAACAGCGATTAATGGAGGGAAATGTGGTAACCTATATGAGTATTGAGGATTTAAAAAAAAGGGATGAGCCATTTTTTCTAGCCTTTTTGGAGAACCAGGAACTGGTTATGGAACCTAGATGTTCTTGCGGTGAAATACTGGAGGAGAATTTTTACTGTGTAGGATGCAAGAAATCTGTTGATATCTCCTGCTTTGTATGTCGATCTACCGATGTGCTCCCGATCGTCGAAAAGTTGATAAGAGGAAATCCTGAATTTAAATATTTTAAGTTATATCTTCTGAGAGGAAGTTTATGAGTGGAATGAAGGACCCTTCCGAAAAGTCCATGACTGGCGAAAGCCGTATTACCTTTGCTTGCCACGAGAATTTACCATGCTTTACCCAATGCTGCCGTGACGTAAACATATATCTTACCCCCTATGACGTATTAAGGCTTAGGCAGGCTCTTAATATGGGGTCATCAGAATTTTTAAATCGTTATACCCATTCTTTCCTTGCAAAACTTACCCACATCCCGGTAGTTCAACTTCGAATGGACGAAAACAGTCTTATGTCTGTCTCTTATACACATCTGACGCTGCCGACGA
>JAOACS010000021.1 GCA_026417655.1 Syntrophobacterales bacterium | reverse complement strand
AGATAAATAAAGGATCGGTGGCAATAGCGAGGGGGAAACACCCGTTCCCATCCCGAACACGGAAGTTAAGCCCCTCAGCGCCCATGATACTGCGAGGGTAACCTCGTGGGAAAGTAGGTCGCCGCCGATCCTTTCTTTATTAACCTTCTAGCTCCCCCCTTATTAGCCCCCTCATCAACATATTGAAAAACGATGGATGTAAAATGTTGGTAGAAAAAACCAAAACAAAAGGTTAGCTTTAGTTATCTAACTCTCTGTATCAAAACAGAAGTCAAACTCGGGAGTTCTCCCCCTTTTTTTATCTCATTTGGAATGTAAAAATTATTTTACGAAAGGTAAACTAAAAATTTTTGAAACGAAAAGCGTTATTAGCTTGGCAAAGAGTTACCTTAGAAAGGCAAAAGTAGGACTTGAAATGATCGGATTTATATGTTTTAAAAAAAACTACGAAGGTTACTGAAGAAGGACAAGGAGCTACTGAGCTCACTATGAAAGCTAGGCTTAGGAGAAGAGAAATTAAACCACCAAAGTTTCATAAAGGAGCCCTCTTTTCTTGGAGCATGGGGATAAATTCGAAGAAATTATTGATGAGTTTAATAAATTGCCAATAATTTCAGGGAAACTAAGGGAAGAGAGGAAACTTATGTCTTGTGGAGATATAGGTTTTATTTCCACTAAAGAGTCAGAAGAAGATGCTAAATATACCGTCAATTGGGTAAGATTTATAATCGGTTTTTATGAAAGACTGGTCGAACTTTAATGGAATTTAGCCTAAAAACCTTTGCCCTCACTTTAGGAATCACTCATTTTATTCAGACAATAATCTTTTCATATCAGTATATCGTTATAAGACATTACCACGGGATCGGATACTGGTTGTTATGGAGCATCGCAGAGACAGTAGGATTTTCTTTTCTGTTTCTTCGCCAAATCCCTTATGTTCAGACAGTCTCAATAATAATGCAAAATTCTATGATAGTTTTGGGAGTTATATTTCTTTACATTGGTATTATTCGCTTCTTTGATAGGAAGATAAACTACTGGTTTATCGGTTCAATCTATACAATATTTATCTTAACATTTTTGTATTTCTTACTAATCGATGATAACATATGGATAAGAGGAATAATCATAAGTTTCACTCTTTCGATTATTTCCCTTCTAACTGCCCATGCGCTTTTCTTCTGGAGACCTAAGTATGTAGCGTCCTCCGCAAATTTTAGTGGAGTATTTTTTGCTATCCATGGTTGCTTTTTTATGTTTCGTGCCATATTACAGATGAAAGATATTACTTTTGTTCATCCATTTTCACTAAATCCGCTGAATGTGGTCACATATATAGATGCACTCTTTTGTAGCATACTCTGGACATATACTTTGATCATAATGATAAATCATCGTTTAAATACTGAGATGAAACTTGCGAAAGAAAAAATGGAACTGATATTTAATACAAGTCCCGATGCTGCAATGATAACTAGTTTAGATGATGGTACGATCTTATATGTAAATGATGGGTTTATCTCGGCTTCAGGCTTTACCCGTGAGGAAGCTATTGGCAAAAGAACTCTGGATCTTGAGATTTGGAAATCCCTTGAGGACCGTGAAGCAATGGTAAGTAAGCTTGTAAGGGATGGTTATCTTAAAAATTTTGAAGTTATAGTTAGGAAGAAGGAAGGTAGCACTTTTCATGGTATAGTATCGGCAAGTATTATCAATATAAATGACGTTCCCTATATGATTAGTATCACGCGGGATATAACTGAGAGAAAAATGATGGAGGAACAACTACAAACTATGTCTATAACAGATGAATTGACGGGTCTATATAATAGAAGAGGATTTTTTATCCTTGGGGAACAACAACTCAAAGTTACAGAAAGAACAAAAAAACCCTTGCTGCTATTTTACATAGACCTTGATAAAATGAAACAAATAAATGATGAGTTTGGCCACAAAGAGGGGGATCAAGCCCTTATTGATGTGGCCTATATATTGAAAGGAGTGTTTAGAAAATCTGATGTAATATGCCGCATAGGCGGAGATGAATTTGTTGTTCTTGGAATAGAAGCTTCGAATGGAGCAGAGGATGCAATTTTAGGTCGTTTATATAATATGCTAGATGTTTTTAACAGCTCCAGAATTAGGGGATACCAACTATCCCTAAGTATAGGGATAGCTCGGTATGATCCTGAGAACCCTATAGAACTTGATCAATTATTGTCAAAGGCGGATGAAAATATGTATAAGCAGAAAAAGATGAAAAAAGATGAAATAAGTTATCTGTCAGCTTAACAATCGATCCTTTATTGATTATCTTGGCATCATATGACACTATGACTTATTACGCTGATATTTTAAAGATCGGCCGAGGTTATATATAAGGAGTTTATAATGAAGCCGTCCCCTGAAGTCTTCATAAATAACCTAAAGAAGGAAATGCCTTGGGTAGAAAAAATAAAGTTTATATTGAAAAACACTCTTATAAAAATCATAAAAGGCCAGCCTTGCTGTGGGCATCATGGGGAACCCGGTTGCTGAAAATAAATCCACTTTTCCCTGGGTGGGGAGTTTGTTATCAAAGAAGTTATTGGGGGTGTTTAAACTATGGAGGAACGAGCTCTATCAAAAAGGGTCACCACTAATTTGGTAACATGTTCATGCTGTAAGAACCTAGTTAACTCTGAAGAAATAATTACGTTGGATGACGAAAATCTTTGTAAGGATTGCTTCTCTATTATAGAAGCATCTAAAGATACTCATTGATCGGGAGCTATTTTTTAAAGGTTAATTACTCTTAAAGCTTTCCTTAGACTTAACCCTACTTTAAAATTTACCTTGCCCTATGGGATTATCTCACTTTAAAATCTCTCTATGTTCGCGGAGAAGGGCTAAGAAAAACGTAAAGGAGTTTACTCTATGCAGTGTGAGATCTTATCCGTAGAAGAATTCAAAAAATGTAACCATCCCAATAGCACATTCTATGTCGGTTTCCTACAGGCTAAAAACGGCACATGGTTTCCCTTTTGTGTGTCTAGCTCTAGGAATAATTCTAGGCTCGATACTATTTGCGTCTCGCCAAATTATGCATGGCTTGATGAGGTTATAAAACCCTATTTGGATCATTTGCCTTCTATTAAAACTCACTTGGTCCACTTGGTTTATCGGGAAGAGATAGATAATCTTATATCGATGTACGGGATTGAGTATGTTGGATATGTCACAGGGGATGAGAAGAGCTTGTGTGATTGTGGTTGTGGGTGTAACTCCTAGAGAAGGAGGAGGATTTTGGCTAAAATAATTTACGCTCATCCTAAACTAAGGGGGTATGATTTCCACCTTTTTACCGATCTTGACTTCTGGGATGCAAGAAAAGTCCTTAAAGATCTCCTTGAATTCCTTAGTGTGAGGCGAAATTTTGGAGTTGCGCCACCAGGTGACGAATTTCCAACCCAAATTGTTATTCAGGAACCAACGAAAGAGATAGTGTCTAAAGTGGAAAACCGCCTTAGAAAGGCTATCCCTTCCCCCCCTCGTCATGTGGTGGTTCGTCATATGATATTTGATGGCTATTTCGTATTTGATCCAGCTAAATACTACCCTAAAAACTGGTCTAAAGAGAAAATCGAGCATTTTACTTGGTGTAGGCTGCCTCTTGATCAGACCTCCCTTTGTAATCCCTACGAGACTGTAGTCTTTGAGTGGCATGAAAAAATACTCTTAGTAAGACGTGTAAAACGATCTCATAAGCACGATCCCAAGATCACGAGCAACAGAGAGAAAAGGAAGTGGTGTTTTATTCCGAGTGCTTTTTAGGATTTGTTACTTGCTTCACAATGATTAGGCTTGACATTCTGGTTTTTCTTTTTAATACTTAAACCTTAAAATTTTAGCTTAGTGTATTCTGTTCCGTGTTAATATTTAGGGTGCTGTAATTTAGTATGTAGTGAAAGGGAGAACTTGTAAAAAGGTAGAAAGGAGGATGGGCCTTGGCGTTTGAACCGACAAAACAAAAATATACAGGCGCTATTCGACAGGTAACGCTCGGAACCGGCCCCAAAGCGGTCACGGTAGGAGGGCGATCTTGTTTCCCCTTTTACACATTTGAAGGCTCTATGCCGAACGCTCCGAGAATAGCTATGGAGGTCTGGGATAAGAATCCAGGAGATGATTGGCCCGCTGCTGCAAGGGAACCATTTGCAGATGTTTTGGACGATCCAGCAGCATGGGCTAAGAAGTGCGTGGAGGTTTATGGTGCTGAAATGATAGCCCTTCAAACACGGAGTGCCGATCCCAATGCTGATAATCGCCCTGCCGAAGAAGTTGCTGCTGTCGTGAAAAAGGTTGTGGATGCGGTAGATGTTCCAGTTATTGTTTGGGGAGTTGCTAATCATGAGAAAGACATCGAGGTTATGAGGCTTGTTGCTGAACAGTGCAGTGGAAAACGTCTCGCTCTTGCTCCTGTTGAGGAAGGAGATCATAAGCAAATTGGTGCTTCCTGTATGGCCTATGGTCATGTTGTGGTTGCTTCTTCTCCTATTGATGTAAACCTTGCAAAGCAGCTCAATGTTCTTCTTGGAAACCTTGGAGTAAGAGACGACAACATCCTTATTGATCCTACGACAGGAGCTCTCGGTTACGGATTGGAATATACCTATTCGGTTATGGAACGGATCACTCAGGCAGCCCTTGCTCAAGGGGATGACAAACTCGCAAATCCCATAATTAACAACATTGGTATTGAAGTGTGGAAGACTAAGGAAGCTGGTCAGAGCGCAGAAGAAGCTCCTGAATTGGGAGATCCTAAGATGCGTGCTATTATGATGGAAGCGGTTACCGCCGTTAGCTTTCTACTTGCTGGGTCGGATATTGTAGTTCTTCGTCATCCTGAAACTGTCAAACTTGTTAAGGGTTATATTGAGAAGATGATGGCATAATGGATTGATATTACATTAGAAAATCCCCAAGAAGGGGTAAAAAGGGGTGTAACATGGCAGAGGTTGAAAAGAAAGAAAAGAAAAAACAATATGATTTTAAGGAATTTACCACCTGTGAAGCCACCCTTATGATGCTCCAAAAGGCTGCAGAAGATGGGGTGGAAACAGCCTTTCATCGTGCTGCAGATATGAAGGCCTGTCCTATTGGGGCGGAATCTGCCTGTTGTAAGCACTGTGCAATGGGTCCATGCCGTCTAAACCCGAGAGATCCCTATTCGAAGGTCGGAGTTTGTGGGGCAACGATTGATACTATCCAGTCTCGAAATTTTGCTAGAATGGTAGCAAGTGGTTCCGCCTCTCACACCGACCATGGAATGACCATGCTTGATGTGTTCCGGGGAGTGGTGGAGGGCCATATAAAGGATTATCAGATAAAGGACGAAGTTAAGTTACGTGAAGTAGCCGAAAGTGTTGGTATTTCCGTTGATGGTAAGGATACTATAACTATAGCAAGAGAGCTTTATAACGAGCTCGAAAAGACCTATACCCAGGTTGAAGGTGAAATTCCTTTCGCAAAACGTGTTCCTCCAAAAACTCTTGAAATATGGAGAAAATATGGTCTTGTTCCCCGTGGTGCCATGAGAGAAATTATGGAAATTATGCATAGATCTCATATGGGCGTGGATCAGGACTACCAAAATATTATTATCCAGTGTGGAAGGGCAGCTCTTGCTGATGGTTGGGGTGGTTCCATGGTTGCAACAGAGATTTCGGATATACTCTTCGGAACTCCGAAGCCTCTAGTTGCTGCTGTAAACATGGGTAATCTTAAGGAAGACCATGTAAATATTATTGTTCATGGTCATGAGCCAAATCTTTTTGAGTCAATGATTGATTCTGCTAATGATCCTGTTCTGCTTGAAGAGGCAAGAGCTGCTGGGGCTGCTGGTATTCAACTTCTTGGAATGTGCTGTTCTGGAGCTGAGGTTCTTAGCCGTCATGGGGTTCCTCACGCCGGTAACTTCATGAGCACCGAGCTAGTTATTACCACTGGGGCAGTCGATGCGATGGCTGTTGATGTTCAGTGTATTATGCAGGCTCTACCATCTCTTGCTCGCTGCTACGGCACTAGGTTCTTTACCACCAATCCACGTTGCAAGATTGAGGGGGTTGAGCACATCGAACTACATGAGCATAATCCAAGAGAGTGCACCGATAAGATCGTGAGAATGGCGATTGAACGCTTCAAGAATGCTCGTCCCGAGAAGATCGTAATTCCTCAACGACGAGATCTTGGAGTTCATGGGTTCTCACATGAATATATCAACTACATGCTTGGTGGAACCTTCCGAGCTTCCTATAAACCTCTCAACGATAATATTATCAATGGACGGATCCGGGGTGTTGCAGGTGTTGTTGGATGCACTAATCCAAGGGTTCGCCAGGACTATGTCCATGTAGAGCTCGTAAAAGAGTTGATCAAAAATAACGTTCTTGTTGTCCAAACGGGTTGTTCCCAGATAGCTCTAGCGAAGGCTGGTTTGATGAAACCCGATGCGGCGGTTCTGGCGGGAGATGGTCTTGCGGAGGTATGTGAGACCGTTGGAATGCCGCCGGTTCTTGGTCTTGGATCCTGTGTGGACAATAGCAGAATCCTTGTGGCCTGTTCTGAAATGGTTCGAACTGGAGGTCTTGGGAACAGTATTGCCGATCTCCCAGTAGCTGGAGCTGCGCCCGAGTGGATGAGTGAAAAGGCTGTTGCCATTGGTCACTACTTCGTTTGTTCCGGTGTATATACGGTATTTGGTGTGACCTTCCCAATCGTCAAGGGCACAAAATTCCATAAGCTTCTTACCGAAGGGCTTGCCGAAATGGGTCTTGGAAAGTGGGACTTTGTTGAGGATCCCTATGAAATGGCTCGAAAGATGATCGCTCATATTGACGAAAGAAGAAGGGCGCTTGGTATTATGGGTCCGAGAGAAAGAAAGCTCTTTGATATGGCTGACCGTCGAGCCTTGGAGACAGTCTAGAAAATGCGAAGATTCCGAGGGAATTTTTCCCTCGGATCTTGACCTTACAAAAGGAATCCCAAGAAGGGCGGTCATGTAGTAAACCACAGTATAGAAAATATCCTTAAGAAAAGGAGTGAAGATATGTCCAGGTTAGTAGCGTTTGCAGCAATACAGGGTGCCTACAATATTGTTGCGAAGGTGGAAGGAAAGTGGAAACAGACGATGGATAAATATGGCCCCAACGAACCCATCGGTTTCCCTAACACAGCTTACTACTTACCCATTATCTACTCGATTCTAGGCATTAAGGTGGAAAAGCTTGGTGATGCTGAGCAGGTTCTTAACCGTTGTAAACAACTACTTCCTCCCCATATCAGCAAAAGGATCTACACTCCCTATCTCGGAAATGTTCTCGATGCTGGTATGGCCGCAATACTAGCAGAGGAAATTCTTGAGGCTATCCGTTATTTAGAGGAACCTGATTTCTACTACCCCCACGAAGATCCCGATATTGAAAATGGAAAAATCTGGGTTGGAGCCGCCGATGATATCATCATGAGGAAGCGTGGTGTTGAATTCGTTGACGGAACAGCTCCGGGGTTTGTAGCTATCGTTGGTGCAGCTCCCGATGTTGAAACCGCTAAAAAGATCGCTGAGGAATATCAGAGAAAGGCTATTTACGTTTTTATGTGTGCAAATCAGAACGGAACAACCTTTACAGAACAGCTTATTCAGGCAGGTGTCCAGATTGGTTGGAATACCCGTCTTGTTCCTTTTGGTCCTGAGATTTCTGCTGCGGTATTTGCTCTCGGCTTTGCGAACCGCGCAGCTATGGCCTTCGGTGGTGTGCAACCTGGTGATTACAAAAAGATACTGCTCTATAATAAGGATCGAATTTTCGCCTTTGTTAATGCTCTTGGCGAGGTCAATGCAGAATGGGCGGCAAATGCTGCTGGTGCGATCAACTGGGGATTTCCAACAATAGCAGATACAGATATTCCCGAAATTCTTCCTACAGGTATTTGCACTTACGAGCACGTTGTTGCCAATGTGCCCCATGATCAGATTGTTTCTAAGTCAATAGAAGTCCGTGGACTTAAAGTAACGATCACAGAGGTTCCCGTTCCAGTAGCCTATGGACCTGCCTTTGAAGGTGAGCGAGTCCGTAAAGAGGATGTATATCTCGAGTGTGGTGGTGGTAAGACGCCTTGCTTTGAGCTTGTAGTGATTGCCGATATGGACAAGGTAGAAGATGGGAAGGTGGAAGTTATTGGACCTGATGTTAAGGATGTGCCTCCAGGTTCTAATTTGCCCCTCGGCATTATTGTTGAAGTTGCTGGTCGTAAGATGCAGGAAGATTATGAACCAATTCTAGAGCGACAAATTCACCACTTGGTTAATTACGCTCAGGGTGTAATGCATATCGGACAGCGTGATATCGCATGGTATCGTATCAGTAAATCGGCTGTTGAAAAGGGCTTTACTCTTGAGCATATCGGAAAAATCCTCCATGCCAAGTTCCATCAGGACTTTGGAGCAATCTTCGATAAGTGCCAAGTGAAGATATACACGGAAGAGGCGAAAGTAAGAGAGCTTATGAAGGAAGCCCAGGCTCGCTACAAGATGCGAGATGAACGTATTGAAGGCATGACCGATGAAACTACCGATATATTCTACTCCTGTGTCCTCTGCCAATCCTTCGCTCCAACCCACGTCTGCGTGATCAGTCCTGAAAGAACGGGTCTTTGTGGTGCCTATAACTGGCTGGACTGCAAAGCTTCTTACGAAATCAATCCCACTGGTCCCAACCAGCCCTGTCCGAAGGGTGAAGTACTTGACCCAGTGCTTGGGAACTTCAAAGGTGTTAATGAATTTGTTGAGAAAGCCTCCCGTGGAGCTATCAAGAGCTATAACTTCTACAGCATAGTCTATGATCCAATGACAACCTGTGGTTGCTGTGAGTGCATTTCTGCAGTTCTACCGAAGTGTAATGGTATTATGACTGTAAACCGTGAATATACTGGTATGACTCCTAGCGGAATGAAGTTTACGACTCTTGCTGGAACTATCGGTGGTGGTGCAGTAACTCCAGGTTTTGTGGGACACAGTAAGTATAATATTACTCAGCGTAAATTTATTGCTGGCGATGGTGGTATCAAGAGACTTGTATGGATGCCCAAGATGCTCAAGGAAGAGATCCGTGAGCGTCTTATAAAGCGCGGTGAAGAGATTGGTATTCCAAACTTCATCGATATGATAGCCACAGAAGAGATTGGGGTTACTGAAGATGAAATTCTGCCCTTCCTCCAGAAAGTAGGACATCCGGCACTTTCTATGCCTCCGATTCTCGGTGGCGAAATGCCCACAGCGGAAGCTGCAGCAGAGGCAGCCCCGGCGGAAGAGGCTGCTACAGCAGAGGCCGAATGGGGTGAAGAGGCTGCTGGAGAAGCCGATTGGGGAAGTGGCGGTGAAGCTAAAGATGAAGGTTGGTAATCTGGGATAAATGGATAAGATGGCAAGCCGCGAAGGCTGGGGAGGCTTGCCATCTTCCTGTCTGTTTTTTCGAAATGGTGAGGAGGAGATCAAACAATGGGAATGACCGGAATTGAGATTTTTAAGCTGCTTCCCAAGACAAATTGTGGTGAGTGTGGAGTTTCAACATGTCTTGCGTTCGCAATGAATCTTGCAGCCGGAAAGGCTGAGCTTGCTTCCTGTCCCTATGTATCGGAAGAAGCAAAAAAGATTCTTGCCGAACAATCGGCTCCCCCTATAAGAACTGTAGTCATTGGGACTGGTAACTATGCTACAAAGGTGGGTGGAGAACTTGTTCAATTCCGCCATGAGAAGACCTTTAACAATCCCACCGGCCTTGGGTGTGTAATCTCTACGGATGAAAGTGATGCGTCCATTGAGGGCAAACTGAATCGTTTTAAAGCCCTTCAGTTTGAACGGGTCGGCATTACAATGAGACCCGAATTTATAGCTATTCAGGATAAAACAAACGACCCTGCTAAGTATAAAGCCTTTGTTGAAAAGATAATGGGCCTTACCGATGCTGCTCTTATCCTAGTTTCTCCTAATCCCGATGTGATGGAGGCTGCCCTTTCCGTGGCAAAGGATAGAAAGCCTCTTATCTATGCGGTAACTATGAAAAATGGTCCTAAAATGGCTCCTATTGCCAAGAAATATGAGTGTCCGGTAGCTATAAGAAGCGATGGAACGCTCGATACTGCTATGAAAATAACCCAGAATCTCACAAAGATGGAGATCAAAGACATAGTTATTGACACAGGTGTTCGTGATCTCAAGACCGCCTTCACTCATAGTGTGCAAATCCGTCGTGCCGCCTTAGTAGATCGACAAAGGGCCCTTGGATTTCCGACTATAGTGTTCGCTAATGAAATGGCTTCAACACCGGAAGAAGAGGCTATTGTAGCTGCCACCTTTATAGCAAAATACGGTGGAATAGTTCTTCTTAGTGATCTACAGCCTCATTTCGTTTATCCGCTTCTACTACAGCGTCTTAACATCTTCACCGATCCTCAAAGACCAATGACGGCGGAACCTGGTGTGTATCCTATTAACAATCCTAATGAGAATTCTCCTATCCTTGTAACCTGCAATTTCTCCCTTACATATTTTATCGTTTCTGGTGAGATTGAATCTAGTCGTCAGCCAGCATGGCTTGTGGTGAAGGATACTGAGGGGCTTTCGGTTATGACTGCATGGGCTGCCGGAAAATTCTCGGGAGAAGATGTGGGAGCATGGATTAAGAAATGTGGCGTTCTGGACAAAGTTAAACACAAAAGCGTTGTTATCCCGGGATATGCTGCGGCTATAAGTGGAGAACTTGAAGAGGAACTTTCTGGATATAATGTAGTGGTTGGTCCCAGGGAAGCCAGCCAGATTACAAAGTTCCTTAAGGCTTTCACTCCCCAGTAGTTATCCAGAAATAAAGTAAAGAGTTATTAGATTTGGGACAGCGAACTCATATTCGTTGTCCCAAATTCAATGGATGATTGTTAGATGTGCACCTCTAAGAAGGAGGAGAAGTTGTCATGAAACTTATTGGGGAAAATCTTAATATAGTTAGCAAAAAGTATGGTAAGGCCTTGAAGGAGCGTGATGCTAAGACCTTACAAGAACTGGCTATCCAGATGGCTGAAGCAGGCATGGACTATATCGATCTCAATATAGGTCCTGCGGGAAAATATGGTGAGGAATTGATGTCATGGCTCGTACCGGTTATCCATGAAGTAGTTGATCTTCCCCTTGCCCTCGACACCTCAAATATTAAAGCCATTGCCGCAGGACTTAAGGCTCACAAAAAAGGAAGGGCTATGATCAACTCAATCATGGTTCGGCCGGAACGGATGGAAGCCCTTCTTCCCCTTGCCAAAGAATATGATGCCGAATTTGTTGGGCTTCTCTGGGGACCTGAAGGTATGCCTAGAGATGAGAACGAACGTGGGGCGCTTTGTGCCGAACTTCTTTTCAGAGCTACGGAGCAGGGGATTGCCCCTGAAAGAATATACATAGACCCGATCCAGACACCGGTCAATGTTCAACAGAGTCAGATAATGAGTGCTCTTGCTTTTATGAAAATGTTTCCCGATATAGCTCCAGGATGTAGCTCCACAATAGGACTTTCTAATGTCTCTAACGGTGCTCCTGATCATCTCCGTCCCATTCTAAATAGAGTTATGCTTATCATCTGGAAGCGTTGGGGTATGCAGTCGGCAATTGTTGACTGTTTCGATAAAGAGCTTCATGCTATAGCAAGAGGTCAGCGTCCTGAGCTTGAGGCACTCGTTCATAAGGTGGAGGATGGTGAACCCATCGATATGAGTTCTCTTACAAAGGAAGAGCAAGACTACGTAAAAACCGCAAGAGTCATTTTAGGCTACACTCTATACTCCGATTCTTGGCTTGAACTATAGACTTTATTTTCTTACAAAAAAACTCTATTCTAAAACCCCATCTCATAACAAGATGGGGTTTTTCAGTCTCTGGATGCTCCTATTTTGATCTTAACTTAGTTATATAGGAGGGTTCCTATGAAGAAATATGTTTACATTTTTGGAGGCGGAAAATCGGAAGGAAATGCCAAGATGAAAGGACTTCTCGGAGGAAAGGGTGCTAATCTTGCTGAGATGGCTAATCTTGGAATTCCTGTGCCTCCAGGTTTTACCATCACTACGGAAATATGCTCCTATTTCTATGCTCATGGTGAGACATATCCAAAAGATTTAAAACCTCAGGTTGAGGAAGCCCTTAAGTACGTAGAATCTGTTATGAATAGAAAATTCGGAGATCCCAGTAATCCTCTCTTGGTCTCTGTAAGATCTGGTGCTCCTGTGAGTATGCCCGGTATGATGGATACGGTGCTCAATTTGGGCCTAAATGATGAGACTGTAAAGGGATTGGCTGCTCAAGCTAATGATGAACGTTTTGCCTATGATTGTTACCGTCGCTTTGTGGCCATGTATGGAGATGTAGTCCTTGGACTAAAACCTGTGGGAAAGGATGAGGTAGATCCCTTTGAAGAGATTCTTGATCATATAAAGAAGAGAAGGAATGTAAAGTATGACAATGAACTCACGGCGGAGGAGTTAAAGGAGGTTGTTGGCTTATATAAGGAACTCATAAAGAAACGTTTGGGGGTTACTTTCCCTGAGGATCCGTGGGAACAGTTGTGGGGAGCTATAGGTGCTGTCTTCAAATCTTGGAACAACCCTAGAGCCATCGCGTATCGAGAACTTAACGATATTCCCCCGGATATGGGAACGGCTGTAAACGTTCAAGCTATGGTGTTTGGAAATTTAGGGGAAGACTCGGCCACGGGTGTTGCTTTTACCCGAAATCCTGCAACGGGAGAAAATGTTCTTTATGGGGAGTATCTCATAAACGCTCAAGGTGAAGACGTTGTAGCAGGCATTAGAACCCCTCAACCTATTAACAAGGCCCAGAAGGGTGACAATGAGGATGTTCTTTCTCTAGAAGAGGCTATGCCTTATGTTTACGCTGAGCTCGAAAGAATAAGGCGTCTCTTGGATAGGCACTATAGAGACATGCAGGATATAGAGTTTACGATTGAGCGAGGAAAACTTTGGATGCTCCAGACTCGCTCTGGAAAAAGAACAGCCTTTGCGGCCCTCCGTATCGCTGTTGAAATGGTCAAGGAGGGAATTCTATCAGAAGAAGAGGCTGTCCTTAGAGTTGATCCTCAGCAGCTTACTCAGCTTCTACGTCCAACCTTTGACATTAAAGCGAAGAATGAAGCGATAAAAAGGGGAGCCCTTATTGCTAAGGGGCTCAATGCAGGACCTGGTGCTGCAACGGGACGAGTGGTTTTCAATGCTCCTGATGCTGAGGAATGGGCAGAACGGGGAGAAAAGGTTATTCTTGTTCGAATGGAAACCTCTCCTGAGGATATTAGAGGTATGAATGCGGCTCAGGGGATTCTTACCAGTCGAGGGGGTATGACTTCTCACGCAGCCCTTGTTGCGAGACAGATGGGAAAGGTTTGTATAGTTGGGTGCGGTGCCCTTGATATAAATTACAAGGCTAGACAGTTTGCTGTAGGAAATATAGTGGTTAAGGAAGGGGATTGGATTTCTCTAGACGGATCCTCTGGAGAGGTTTTTCTTGGAGAAATTCCAACTGAACACTCAGAAATTGTAAGGGTAATTGTTGATAAGACTCTTAGACTTGAAGACTCCCCGATCGCTCAAAACTATAATGAATTAATGTCTTGGGCAGATAAGTATCGCCGTCTCGGTATCAGAACAAATGCGGATAAACCCGACCAGGCAGCGGTAGCTATAGCTTTCGGTGCTGAGGGAATAGGCCTTTGTAGGACAGAACATATGTTTTTCGAGGGCGATCGCATTGATGCCGTTCGAGAAATGATCCTTGCAAAGGATAAGGAAGGTCGTGAGAGGGCTCTACAAAAGCTTCTTCCCATGCAAAGGGAGGACTTTAAGGGGATCTTTAGGGTCATGAATGGACTTCCCGTAACCATAAGAACCTTAGATCCACCCCTCCATGAGTTTCTACCTTCAGATGAAAAATCGGCTATGGCTCTTGCGAAAAAGATGGGGGTCTCCTTTGAAGAGTTATGGTTCAAGATTCAAAACCTTCACGAGGCCAATCCAATGCTTGGACACCGAGGTTGTCGCTTAGGCATTGTTTATCCAGAGATTACAGCCATGCAGACAAGAGCCATTTTAGAGGCAGCCTGCGAAGTGGCGAAGGAAGGTATTTCGGTCAATCCCGAGATTATGATCCCTCTTGTAGGACACGTATTAGAGCTTATTAATCAGAAAAAGATCGTTGATGAAGTAGCTCAGCAGGTCTTTAAGGAAAAGGGTATTACGGTGAAATATCAGGTCGGGACAATGATAGAAGTACCTCGGGGAGCGATTACGGCTGGGGAAATTGCAAGGGAGGCCGAATTCTTCTCTTTTGGAACCAATGATCTTACCCAAACCGTCTACGGTATAAGCAGAGATGATGCTGCTAAGTTTCTCCATCACTATATTGAAATGGGTATATGGGATCATGATCCCTTTGAGCGGCTTGATCAGGATGGTGTTGGAGAATTGATGAAGATCGGTGTTGAACGTGGTCGTAGAACTAGACCCGATCTCAAGGTGGGTATATGTGGAGAACACGGCGGTGAACCCTACTCGGTCACCTTCTGTCATGAGATAGGCCTCGATTACGTAAGTTGTTCTCCCTATCGAATTCCTGTAGCAAAGCTGGCAGCAGCGCAGGCGGCTATAAGAGAAAAGATGACCGAAGCCAGCTTCTTGGAACAAGACTAGATCCTTAGAAAGGAAAAGGGCTAAAGAGTAAGGTTTTCCAAAACCCGCCATCCCGGAGGGATGAAATTCCACTCTACCAAATGTGACTGAAAGTGATAGGAATGAGTCCCTTCGGGTTTTTTGATACTAGAGAGAGGATCTTAGAGATGGATCGTCCCTTTAAATTAAGGCGATGTGTGCTTTCTGTGCCAGGAAATAGAGAAAATATGTTAAGGAAAGCCAAGGGCATTGCTGTCGATTTTATTATGCTTGACCTAGAAGATAGTGTTCCCATGGAGGAAAAGGAAAAAGCAAGGCAGATGGTCGCTGAATTACTTTCCGAGGGAGGAGAGTGGTCAAGCCTAAGTCGTTCTGTTCGTATAAATCCTATGGACTCCCCCTATGCTTACCGAGACCTAATTGGGGTTTTCGAAAGGGCGGGGGAGTTTATTGACACGGTTGTTATCCCAAAGGTTAATCATCCATGTGAGGTAAGGGCTGTAGACTACATTTTAACTCAAATTGAAGAAGCTATGGGATTTTCTCCAGGAAAAATTGGGATTGAGGCGTCCATAGAGACAGCAGAGGGGCTTCTTAGAGTTGAAGAGATCGCCTTTAGTTCCGAAAGGCTTGAGAGCCTTGTCTTTGGTATAGCCGATTACGCAGCATCGGTAGGAGCCCTGGTTAAGGGGGTAAGTGGTCACGGTGACTCTGAAGATTTCTATCCCGGCCACAGATGGCATTTTCCCCTAAGCCGTATGATTATGGCGGCTAAAGCAGCAGGTATTGCGGCAATCGATGCACCGTACGGAAACTATAAAGATCCAGAGGGTCTCCGTTTGTCCTGTCTTTTATCGGCTGCTCTTGGCTGTGATGGAAAATGGGCGATTCACCCAGATCAGGTTGCCATTATTGAAGAGGTATTTTCTCCTGGGGAAGAGGACATAGAAAGGAGCAAAAGAATTATAGAAGCCTACGAGCTCTCTAAGAAGGAGAAGCGGGGATCTTTAGCCTTTGAAGGCAAAATGGTTGATGGAGCCTCATTAAGAATTGCTAGAAGAATATGTACCTTCGCTGAAATAATGAAAAAGCGACAAATGGGGAGAGAGGGATGAGAGGGTTTAGGGGCTTATTAGTTCTGGTTTGGTTTGGGGTGGCTCTAATTTTACTAGATGGGGTCTCTGAAGCTAAGGAGATCCTGTGCGAGAGCCACAATAATCGTTATAGATTCTGCGAAACGGAGGTAACAGGACCTGTAAAAGTTATAAAACAACTTTCCGATGCACCCTGTATAGAAGGTCAAACGTGGGGCTATGATAGATACGGTGTATGGGTAACTAACGGTTGTAGAGCTAGGTTTGAGATACAGGAACACGGTAAGGAGACTCAGGTTGTGAAGATTTCCTGTGAGAGTGAGGACAAGAGGTATCATTATTGCCCGGTAGGTAACAACGTTGTAAAGGAAGTTAAATTAATAAAGCAATTTTCAAAGAATCCCTGTATTCAGGGGCACAGTTGGGGATTTGATGAAAGTGGGGTTTGGGTGGATAAGGGATGTCGTGGAGAGTTTTCTGTCTATAAGCGAACGGGACGATTTAGGGGGAATGAGTATCCCGGTTATCCTCCCAGTGCCCCAATAAAGAGAAAAGAGTGGTGAGATTTAGGGTTTAAATTTAAGACCATACTTGGCTGCCTTATACTGAACAATTCTTCGAGTGGTTCGAAGGAGACGTGCGGCCTTTGATATGTTACCTCCTGTTTCCCTAAGAGCCTCTTCAATTAAGGAACGTTCATAAGCTTCGACCATCGATTTCAGTATTCCAAAGGAACGAAGGGAAGAAGCCTGAGATCTTGGCTGTAGATTTGGGGGTAGATGTGAGAGCTCAATACTGTCTCCTGTAGCAAGGAGGATAGCTCTTTCTATGGTATTTTCCAATTCCCGAACGTTCCCAGGCCAGTGGTAATTTAGAAGAACTTCGGCAGCAGGAGAAGATATTCTTTTAACCGACTTTCCAAGCTCCTTTGAGTATTTTTCCATAAAATAGTCTGCTAGAAGAAGGATATCTGCTCCTCTCTCTCTAAGGGGTGGTATAGTAATCACGAAGGCGTTTAGCCTATAGTAAAGATCTGCTCTAAATTTCCCTTCCGTTACCTCCTGTTGAAGATTACGGTTTGTTGCGGCAATTATTCTTACATCGACTCTTATTGTTTTGGAGGATCCAAGGGGTTCAAATTCTCGCTCCTGTAACACTCTGAGAAGTTTTGCCTGGGCTCCTGCAGGTAACTCCCCTACCTCATCCAAAAAGATGGTTCCACCGTGGGCTTCCTCAAATTTACCCTTTCTTCTATAGAAGGCGCCTGTAAAGGCTCCCTTTTCGTGTCCAAATAACTCACTTTCAATGAGTGAATCCGGGATGGCAGCACAGTTTACAGTTATAAGAGGTCCTTTGGCTCTAGGACTGTTCTCATGAATGGATTTGGCCACAAGTTCTTTGCCAGTCCCTGTTTCTCCATAAATAAGGACTGTCATATTTGACATGGCAACTTGGTCTATTAGCCTTAGAACCTCTTGGATGCCCTTGGAGCGTCCTATGATTTTTGTTTTGGGTCGTTTTGGGTCAGCGACGATATGTTTTAATCTAATATTTTCCTCCTCGATGGCCCGGAAGTAAACCGATTTCCCCAAGAGTTCAGAGACAGCAGTAAGAATATTTAATTCTCTCTCGAGGTCCTTTTCATTCTTTTTCGATACGGTATCGGCAGAAAGGATTCCTACAACCCTATTTTGGTACCTTATCGGCACACACAAGAAGGCAAGGTCAGACCTGTTTAAATGTTTTCTTATGCCGGTTCGATCCAAGAAGTGGATTTCTTGCCCAAGGTTTGCTACAGCTATAGGACGCCCTGTCTGTGCCACCTTCCCTGTAATACCTTCCCCTGGTCTGTAGGAAATCATCGCTGGAGGTATATCAACACCTTGTATGACGTCCAACCAGACCTCACCGGTTGAAAAGTCGAGTATGGAGATCATCCCCCTCTTCATTCCTAGATCTTCACTAAGGACATCCAATACTTTTTTAAACTGATCTCTAATTTCGAGCTCGCCAGCGATGATCCGAGCTATCTTGTAAAGAACTTGAAGTTCTTCGTAAGAATAGGTCATAATGGTATTGTTACCTCCCCTTAGTAATCTTGCAAAATTACATTTTTACATGGAGGAGGTAATTTTTTAAAGAGAAGAGATACAAAAATGTTTAAGGGGTATGTTGCCCTATCTCTGAATATTTTTACTCCCTCTTAGGAGTTTTCAAAACATAGAGGAGAGGGTTGCTCATGACAGAGTTTGTTCATCTACATGTCCATACGGAATACAGCCTTCTTGATGGAGCTATAAGGATAGGCGAGCTTATTAAAGTGGCTAAAAGTTATAATATGCCCGCTGTTGCCATTACTGACCATGGTAACATGTATGGTGCCCTTGAATTCTACGAAAAGGCGAAATCCGATGGGATAAAGCCAATAATTGGCTGTGAGGTTTACCTAACCCCTTATAAACTCAAGGATCAGATTGTAGAGTTGAAACGTTCCAGAAATGAGGATGACGATAGGAACTACCATCTTGTGCTCCTTGCTATGGATTATGAAGGTTACAAAAATCTTATGAAGATTGTTTCCACAGCCCATCTAGAGGGCTTCTACTATAAACCTTGTATAGACAAAGATCATCTTGCCACCTATTCCAAAGGTCTTGTTGCTCTATCGAGCTGTATTAAGGGGGAACTCGCCAGAAATATTCTAAAAAACCGTTTGGATAAGGCCCAAGAGGCGGCTCAGCAATACGTAGATATCTTTGGAAAGGAGAATTTTTATCTGGAACTTCAGTCGAATGGTTTAAAAGAACAGTATCAGGTTAACGATGAGCTCATAAGACTCTCGAAAGCTCTGGGACTCAAACTTGTAGCCACAAGCGATTGTCACTATCTAGAGAGGAGTCATGCGAGGGCTCATGAAATCCTCCTCTGTATACAGACTAACAAAACTATTTTTGACGAAAAGCGCATGAGATTTCAGACTGACGAACTCTACTTTAAATCACCAGATGAGATGACCCAAGCCTTCAGACATGTTCCGGAGGCTATTAAGCATACCCTAGAGATTGCAGAGCGATGCAATCTAGAGATACCACTCGGAGATCCTATATTTCCTGTCTTTCCTCTCGATAAGGATGAAACTGCCGAAACTCGTTTCGAGAGGATTGTCCGTGAGGGACTTGAGAAGAGATGGCAGCAGATTAGAACTAAATTTCCTGAGAAGGAAAGAGAGGTTAGGTTAAGAACCTACCAGGAAAGGCTTGAGAAAGAGATAGCCGTCATTAAAAAGACAGGCTTTGCCCCCTACTTTCTTATTGTGGCTGACTTTATTGGCTATTCTAAGAGCCAGGGAATTCCTGTTGGTCCCGGTCGTGGATCAGCTGCTGGAAGTCTTGCTGCCTATGCGATGGGCATTACTGATATTGACCCAATAGAGCATGGTCTTCTTTTTGAGAGATTTCTTAATGAAGAACGTATTAGTATGCCCGACATAGACGTGGATTTTTGCCAGAGACGTCGCGACGAGGTTTTAAAATATGTGACGGAAAAGTATGGAGCTGACAAGGTAGCCCATATAACCACCTTTGGAACTATGCAGGCCAAGCAGGTTGTAAGGGATGTAGGAAGGGCTTTGGGAATCTCCTATTCAGAAGTAGATAAGATAGCAAAGCTTATTCCAGACTCCTTGGGGATGACTCTTAAAAGGGCCTTCGAGTTGGAACCTAAACTGGAAGAGCTTAGGATGCAGGATCCTCAATATAGAGAACTTTTTGATATAGCCTTTGTCTTAGAGGGACTTGCTAGACATGCGTCTACTCATGCCGCTGGTGTCGTTATAGCCGATCGCCCCATCGTTGAGTATGTTCCACTTTATCGAGATCAGAATGGAGAGATAGTTACCCAGTATTCTATGAAGTATGTGGAAAAGGTTGGGTTAATCAAATTCGACTTTCTCGGTTTGAGAAATCTTACGGTTATCGATGAAACGGTAAAGATGATAAAACAAAATTATGGTATCGAACTCGACATGCTCAATATTCCCTTAGATGATAAAGCGACCTACGAACTTCTTAGCCGAGGTGAGACTACTGGTATTTTTCAGCTTGAAAGCTCGGGAATGAGGGACATACTTGTGAGGCTTAGACCTGAACGTTTCTCCGATATTGTAGCTCTCGTAGCACTTTATCGTCCTGGACCTATACAAAGTGGGATGGTGGATCAGTACATTCGGGGAAAACATGGGGAGATACCCATTAAATATGAGCTTGATGAGTTGGAGGAGATCCTTCAAGAGACCTATGGAGTTATTCTCTATCAAGAACAGGTTATGCAAATAGCAAGTCGCCTTGCTAATTATTCCCTTGGTGAAGCAGACATTCTAAGAAGGGCTATGGGTAAGAAGATTCCTGAGGTCATGCAGGCTCAGCGAGATCGTTTCCTTCAGGGCGCCCGAGAAAATGGTATAAGTGATGAAAAGGCTAATAAGATCTTCGATCAGATGGAGAAATTTGCTCTCTACGGCTTCAATAAATCCCATAGCGCTGCCTATGCCTTTGTTACCTATCAGACAGCTTATCTAAAGGCCCATTACCCTCTCGAGTTCACCGCAGCCCTTATGAATAGTGTTGTGAGCAATTCAAGTAAAATCGTTAAGCTTATTAATGAATGTAGGGAAAAGGGTATAAGTGTCCTTCCCCCTGATATTAATGCTAGCAACAGAGGTTTTACTGTTTCCGATGGAAAAATTCGGTTTGGCCTTGCAGCGGTAAAAAATGTTGGGGATGTTGCGGTGGAGGCCATTATTGAGAATAGAGAAGGAGAGGGACCCTTTACATCTATTTTTGACTTCTGCGAGCGGGTTGATCTTCAGAAGGTAAACAGGCGAGTTATAGAACAGCTTATAAAATGTGGAGCCTTTGATTCTCTCCATCCCCACAGGGCTCAGGTCATGAATGTGTTGGATATAGCTATAGAGCGGGCTCAGCTGGTCCAGAAGGAACGTCAGGGAGGCCAAAAAACTCTCTTCGACCTTCTAAATAAAACCCCCCAGAGAAGGGAAAAACAAACCTCCCCTGTTCAGCTTCCAGAAGTTACTCCTTGGGATGAAAAGACTATTCTTAGATATGAAAAGGAATCTCTTGGTTTCTATGTTTCTTCTCATCCAATGAATCTTTACAAAGATAGACTGGAACGAATATGTACCGGAACCTCTCAAGACATAGAATCTATACCAGACGGAACGGAGGTAGTACTTGCAGGAATTATTTCGGTTGCAAAGGAGTTAACGACTAAAAAGGGTGAAAAGATGGCTTTTTTGCAGCTTGAAGATAAAGAGGGTCTAGTCGATCTAGTTGTTTTCCCCGAGGCTTATGCTGCCCTATGGAAGCGACTTAATGGGGGTGATGATCCATTTATAGTTATAGGAATCGTCCAGAATCAGTCCCTTGGGGTGGAAATTGATGAAGAAAACGGGGTAGATGATAACCAACAAGGAGGTGGTATAGCTAGACGGGGTAATGTAAAGGTTATTGTCAAAGAGATTCTTGATCTTGAAGAGGCTGAAGGTAGAGCTATCGATAGTCTGATAGTCCATCTTAAAAACCATAATATCCAAAAGGATGACCTTTTTAGACTCCGAAATATTATATTTGACCATAGAGGAAACTGTCCCCTTTTTCTTAAGCTGTGTCTGGATACTTCCTGTGAAGTAGTAATTCTTCTAGGTGACGAGTATCGGGTTAAGCCTTCGAATGTATTACTTGAGAATCTTAGAAAGTTTTTCGGAGTAAACTCAGTGGAATTGATATATAGTGCTGCCTGCGGAACTTAGGAGGATTAAATGATAGACAAATACAGCTTTGGATCAATGGTTATTAAGGGAATGGCCTATAAGTCCGATTTGAAGATTCTTGGAGACAGAGTCTTACCTAATTGGTGGCGGAAAGAGGGGCATAGATTGCACGAAGAGGATATTCAGGACGTTTTAGATTATCAGCCAGAGGAACTAATTATAGGAACGGGATTTTTAGGAATGATGAAGGTAGATGAAGGATTGAAACAGCTGATAGAGAACAGAGGAATAAAAATCATTGTTGAGAGGACAGGGAAAGCTGTTTCAACCTTTAATGAGGCTTTCAATAAAGGGCGACGCGTAGCAGGGGCTTTTCATCTAACCTGCTAAACCATGTGGTGGGAAAAGATATGGTAATTTTTATAGAAACCCCCTATTCGTCAAGGGAGCGTGATGTCTGCGATATTTTAGAATTTCTGTCGGACAGATTTGACTGTAGGGTCCAGTTGATCTCATCTTCTACAGTTGAAGCAAGTCATATTGATGGGATGCTCTGGACATTTAAGAAAGAGTCTTTTGTTCCCCATGCCATTCTAGGGCCTGGAGAGTCCGTAGAGGATAGGTTGGAGAAAGTGCTTATCACGATCGATTCTCCAGCCTTGAAAGGTTGTAACGTGCGTGTTCCTCTCAATGTTGATTTTGATGTGGAGATTTTTAAGAACTGTGATCTTGGAATTGTGTTCGTTTTTAGTGATGATGAGCATCAGAAAAGTAAGGTAAGAAATATCTGGCGTGAGCTTACAAAACTCTCCATTCCCAAAAAACATGTAGTAGCCGTAGATAAGCATCTCTGGATGTCCTTAATATACGACGCATTGAGCAATAGGTGATGGATTCTATTATGGTGTCCGATGAAAACAATAGACTATTGATTCTTAAGAAAAAGATAGCTTATCACGTGGCAAGACGAGCGAACCTAGAACTAGAAACCCTTTTGGTTAAGTTTTGGCGTTGCTACGGCGAGACTCTAAGTTACGAGAGACTAAAGGAGCTTGAAAGATTTCTTGAAATGGATGATCTAGATCTCCTAGAGATGATACTTGGGAAAAGGGAGGTTGCTTCGAGTGAATGGATAGAGTTTATAAGGTTAATTCGAGACGCATGGAGGAAAGACTCTACCTAATAATGTTTCCAATCCTGTCCCATCTTAAGAAGGAATCCTTTGGGTTTAAGGAAAAGTTACCCTTTGGGTTCCACGACCAATATATTATGAAGGCCTTACCTCTTACGGCAGAGACGTCTACGAATTTCCAGAAACGACTATCGTAACTCTCATCTCGGTTGTCTCCCATGACAAATAGGCTGTGGGGAGGAACTCTTATGGGGCCAAGATTATCTCTGGGACTTAATTCTGCAGGAACGATTCGAGGATCTGTATATTGTACATAAGGCTCCTTGAGTTCTTGTCCGTTAACATAGACTTGTTTGTTTTTTATAACAACTTCGTCGCCTGGAGTTCCAATAACACGTTTTATGAAATCTTTGTCTGGATCTAGGGGATATTTGAAGACAATGATGTCTCCTCTTTTGGGAGACTGCCGATGCCAAATTGTTATATCTACGATGGGAAGTTTAACATTATAGGTAAATTTGGTCACCAATATGTGGTCACCGACAAGAAGGGTTGGAATCATTGATCCTGAAGGGATCTTGAATGCCTGAATAATGAATGTTCTAATGAGGAATGCGAGAATAAGGGCTATAATTATAGATTTGATATATTCCAAAGCGATCGATTTAGCTGTTTTCTTTGTCTGAGTCTGTTCTTCCATAGATAGAAACTCCTAATTTGTTTTGATTTTTAAGGAGTAGAAGTATATATGAACTATCAGGCAACTTGCAAGTTTGGGGCATCAAAGATCTATAAAAAAAATTAAGAGGTGATGAGGATGGCCTTTCTTAGCATGGGAAGGAAGAAGTTACTTGTGGGACTAGACATAGGATCTCATGCCGTAAAGGTTCTTCAGCTTAAACAATCAAAAGGTAGTTTGACGTTACAAAATATTGGCATAGCCCAGTGCCCCTTAGGATCCTTTGATGGTCCCCATATAGCTGATATTAAGGCACTAGCTAATACTATTTCAAAGCTCTGGCAAAATCTTGGTCTTAAAGAAAAGGGGTTGGCTATAACTATCCCGGGTAACGAAGTAATGATTGAAATACCAAAAATCCCTTATATGAAACGATCTGCAGTGTCTCCTTATATTGACGCCAATATTAGAAATTTCATTACCTATGCTCCCGATGAGGTATTTTATGGTATTGATATCCTTTCGGAAAACCGAGAGGATAACACAACTAAAGTCTTAATTGCCTATACGAGGCGTGGAATAGTTTATGATTATGAGAAGCTCATCGCACTAGCGGGACTTGATTTGAGATTGGTCGATGTCGATTATTTTGCTCTATTCAATGCCTTTGAAGCAACGGAGGGTATACCCTCTAATGAGACAGTGGCACTTGTAAATATTGGAGCGTCCAAAACTATTTGTATTATAATTGACGATGGGGTTCCCAGTCTTGCTAGGTCTTTTATTATCGGGTCAAATGAGCTGGTGTTTCAACTTTCTAGTAAATTCGATATTTCCATTGAAAAGGCCTATGGATTTGCCACTGGCTCAATTGATCCTTCTTCTCTAGGAGGTCTTGATGGTGACATGAAAGCTATGATTGAATTTTTTATAGATCAGATTTCTGCAGAGCTAAAAAATATTTTGGACTATTTTCATGCCTTGAATCAACCAAAAGGGGTTCAGCGAGTATTTCTCAGTGGGGGGATTGCTAGATCCTCAGGCATAGAACTTTATCTTGAGAAGAATCTTGGTAGTCCTGTTTTTATCTTTAACCCTCTTGCCAGTAAAAAAATAAAGATTCTGCCCCATATAGACCCTGAATACGCTAAGGCTATAGGGCCTCAAATGGCCATATGTTTTGGGTTAGCCATGAGAGAAGAAGAGAGGAAGTAAAAATGATTCGTTTAAATCTCCTTCGTAAGAAAAGGGTTGTAAAGCCAAGGGGTTTAATGTGGCAGTTTTGGTTATATATCGCTGTGGTTTTTGTAATCATTGCTGGGGTGAGCACTATCTGGGTATTTCAAAAGAAAGAGTTAGAAAAACTTTCCATGGAAAAAGCTCGCCTTGAAACTGAAATAAAGATCTATGAGAAATATGAAAAAATCATTAGAGAGTTACAAACCAAATTGAATGATGTAAAGAAAAGATCCGAGGTAATAGCTTCACTTATCGCCGATCGGGATAATGTGGTGAGACTGCTAGCCCTTTTGGCATTAACTGTTCCTGAGGACAGTATGTGGTTTGAGGAGGTAAGGTTTTCTGGAGGAGATGTTGCGATAATGGGAGTGGCCAAGAGCAATGAGAAGATCGTAGAGTTTATGAGAAACCTTGAATCGACCTATTTTGTGCCTAAAGAAGGCACAAACTTAGTAAGAACGAGGTCAGAGGAGTATTTTGGGCATGTCTTGCGTAGATTCGAATTGAACTTTAAATATAATAGCTTCTCACAGGTTGAGTCTATCATTAAAAATCAGGAAAAGTCAAAGTGAGTTTTATCTCTGAGGGCACATTATGAAGATTATAAAAGGTATTAAGATTAAGGAAGAATTTGCTAAACAAAGGGAAATTATTGAAGGTAGGTTGAAGACTCTCGATAAGAAGAGTAAAATCCTTATTTTGGTGTTAACTGTAGTCATTATATGTGGAGCTTTCTGGTACTTCATATATCAGGAGAACAGCTCAAATATTTCTACACTGAAAAAGGAAATAGAAGAAGCTAAGAAAAGATTAGAGCAGCTAAAGAAAACCGAAAGGATGTCGAAGGAATTTGAAAAACAATTAAACGAAGCAGAGACAAAACTTCGGGAGTTAGTGGCAAAACTTCCTGATGCCCGTGAAATCCCTTCCATTCTTGAGAACGTTTCTGGACTTGGTAGTAAAGTCGGATTGAAGCAGCTTATCCTTTTTGAGCCTAGAAATGAGGAGCTTAGGGAGTTTCACTCGGCAATACCAGTCCAACTAGAGATGGTAGGAGATTACGAGAAGATGGGTATATTTTTCGACGAGCTTTCTCGCCTCGATCGGGTTATCAAAGTTAGAGGATTTGATATGCGTTCTGTAAAGGGTGAGAAGGATAGGCAAATAGGGGAAGTTCACGTAAGTTGCGTTATTGAAACATATAGGTATGTTGAAAAACCACCGGAAGAACCCAAGGACAAGAAGAAGAAATAGTGAAAGGCTTGGGGGAGAGATCTATGGGAAAATATAGGAAAGAGTTTTATATCTTGTTAAGTGGTCTTGTGATTGTTTTTCTATTCTGGTCAAATGTGATAGCTGCTATCCTGAGGTTACAGGGAGTGGATGAGAAGGAGGCCTTTGTTCTTAAAGTAGAAACCAATAGTCCTGTAAAAGATTGTAAAGTTCTAGATAGGAACAACGGATCTCAGATAGGTATTTTGCTGGAGGGGGTGGATATGGAGACCTCAACGGCTTCTATTCCCCTTCAGTCTAGTTATCTTAAAAGAGTTGTTTTGAAGAAGAGTAAGACCGGTATCCTTATTACGGGAGAACCCCAATATCCCTGGCGTGGTTTCACTGTTAATAAAGATGGTAATACGGTCCACATTAGAATATACCCAGATAGGACGTCGTATAATTTAAGTTCTAGGACCCTGTCATCTGGACCCGATAAACATGTTATTCCTACGATGGCCAAAGAGCAAACTATTCCTTCTCCTGAACTTACCATGCCCTTCGAGGGGATTTCCGAGCAAACAAGGGTATACACCGGTAAACCTATAAGTTTAGACCTTGTGGATGCTGACGTAAAAAATGTTATCCGGTTAATTGCCGATATTACAGGTATGAACATTGTTGTGGATCCCGAAGTAACGGGCAAGATAACCCTAAAGGTGGAACAGGTTCCGTGGGATCAAGTGCTGGATATGATTTTCAGGGTAAATAATTTGGGAATGGAGCAAAGTGGAAATATTATTCGTGTTGCGAGGAAGGAAAAGCTACGTAAGGAAATTGAAGAGCATATGTCACTAATCGAAGCGAAGAAAAAACTTATTGAAGAACAAATGAGCTTAGAGAGATCCAAAAAAAACATGGGTGTTCTTGAGACGCATTATTTGACGGTTAATTATGCCGATATGGAGGTAATTAAAAAACAGATCGAAAACGCGATAAAAAGTGCTGATGGAAAGCTGGAGCTGGATCCTAGAACTAGGACATTAATCTATACGGACTATAGACCTCGCATAGAAGATGCTAAAAGGCTTATTTCAATGCTTGATAAACCACTTCTACAGGTGTTACTTGAGGCAAGAGTCGTAACAGCCACTTCGAACTTTGCTAGATCCTTAGGTATCGACTGGGGTTTTAACTATCAAAACATAGGTTCTACGGACTTTGATCCAGCGAACCCAGGAAATAGGGCAACCTCTTACAATCCTCGTTTTGCTATAAACAATACTCCTCAGACTACTAGTGCTCCCTTAAGTTCTTTGCTTGGTTTTGGATGGGATCTTCTTAGGGGGAGGGACCTATTTTCCATAGATATGAGCCTAAAGTTAGGAGAAAGGAAAGGTATAGCGAAGCTTGTTTCGTCCCCTAAGGTCCATACACTTAACAACCAAGAGGCTAAGATAAGTCAGGGACTCGAAATCCCCTATACCGTTCAGGGAAAGGATCAGGAACCTACGACAGAATTTAAGGAAGCCAAGCTGGAGCTTAATGTTACACCGACCGTTACACCCGATAAGCGAGTTCTGCTCAATCTTTCTGTGGAAAAGTCGGATCCAGATTTTTCTGTAATGTCAGCCAAGGGTGAGCCTTCGATAAAGAAGAGAACAGTGACAACAAGGATTCTTGTGGATGATGGGTCGATTGTGGTTTTAGGCGGGGTATTGGAAGAGTCATTAAGTGTTTCTCAGAGCTCGACTCCGGGGATATCCAAGATTCCAGTTCTTGGAAACCTTTTCAAGAGTAGGGACACGAAAGTTGAAAAGAATGAGTTGTTGATTTTTATTCGCCCAAAGATTATAGAACTTCCGCAGATTCAACTTTCGGCGCAGTAATCGTCTATTGGAGGTGGGGTTTGTGATAAGAGGGTTAATAAGTATAGGTATATCTTTACTCCTTTTCACGATTTTTCATGGTTGCTCTTTATTTTCATCTTCTCCAAAAGAAACTAAGATAGAAGGTCCTATTGTGCCCCAAAAGGTTGAGCTTAAGTTCGATTATCTCCGTCCGGCCTCCATGGTGAAGGATCCAAAGATTTTTGTCTATAAATCTAAGCGTCGGATGTATGTCTTTGACGGAGATACCATTGTAAGAGATTATCCTATAGGTCTAGGTAAGAATCCCCAGGGTGACAAAGAAAGAGAAGGTGATGGCAAAACCCCCGAAGGCATGTTTTACGTATGCAAGAAGAACGAAAGGAGCAAGTTTTATAAATCCATAGGCTTGAGTTACCCTTCAATAGTCCATGCTGAAAGAGCCTTGATGAACGGATTAATCTCTGTAAGTGACTATAGGAGAATAGAGAATGCTCACAGGGGTTACGATACTCCTCCATGGGATACACCTCTTGGAGGTTATATATTTATACATGGAGGAGGAGCCCACTCTGACTGGACCGAAGGCTGCATAGCTTTATATAATTCCGATATAGATGAACTATTTGAAATGGTTAGAGTAGGAACGCCTGTTTATATCTATCCCTAAGAATGTCCAAATAAGGATTGGGCGAAGACTCGATCTTTCAAGTAGGTTTTGACCATAAGTGTCTGGAAAGCTATAATTTTTTTGAAGTCAACAGGGGCATCTAAAGAGATGGATTTCAGTGTAAGAGAGCCGCTTGCTGAAAGAATGCGTCCAAGGTGTATTGAAGAATTCGTAGGACAGGAACATCTTCTAGCTCCAGGTAAGATCCTATGGAGATTCTTTCAAAAGGGTGAATTTCCGTCCATTATACTTTGGGGACCAGCCGGTTCAGGTAAGACCACTCTAGCCAGACTGATTGTAAAACACTGTAACGGGCAGTTTGTGTGCTTTTCTGCGGTAACATCTGGAGTTCAAGAGATTCGCAGGGTGGCAGATGAAGCGGAGAGAATGTGGAAAACCAAAAGCCTTCCTTCCTGGCTCTTTATTGATGAAATCCACAGATTAAACAAAGCTCAGCAAGATGTTTTGCTTCCTTACGTAGAAACGGGTCTATTTAGACTTATCGGAGCTACGACTGAAAACCCGTCTTTTGAAATAAATACTCCCCTTCTTTCTAGAGTCCATGTGATTATCCTACGCCCTCTTTCCAGGGAAAATCTTCTAACCATTATGGAAAGGGCTCTTAGTGATAAGGAACGGGGTCTTGGTCTATACCCTGTAGAAATCACCGAAGATGCAAAGGAACTTTTAATTCAGTGGTCTGGAGGTGATGGAAGGCGGCTTCTTAATACCCTGGAAGCTGTAGTTTTGACCACTTCACCCGATCCCAAGAAGGGTTTTAGACTAATTGATAGAGAGGCCGTTAAAGATACCATGCAAAAGCCGGTCATTCGTTATGATCGGTCTGGTGATCAGCACTATGATCTTATATCTGCCCTACACAAAAGCATTAGGGGAAGCGATCCCGATGCTGCCTTATACTGGCTTTCTAGAATGCTTGAAGCTGGAGAAGATCCCCTCTACATAATGCGCCGCATAATTCAGGTGGCCTGCGAGGATGTAGGGCTTGCAGACCCCTTCGCTTTAGTAGAGGCGGTTTCTGCCTTCCGAGCCTACGAGATTATGGGAAGTCCTGAAGGAGATCTTGCAATAGCTCATGCTGTTGTCTATCTGTCTCTCGCTCCGAAAAGTAATAGTGTCTATAAAGCCTTTGGTAAGTCTAGGAGTTTCGCCGCTCAGACCGGCTCTTTCCCTGTTCCCTTACATCTCAGGAATGCTCCAACCGATCTTATGAAAAAGCTAGGCTTCGGGAAAGACTATAAATATCCCCACAATTATCCAGATGGTTGGGTTCCAGAAAGTTATATGCCCCAGGGGTGGGAGGATACCACTTTTTACAATCCTACAGATCGTGGTTGGGAGGGGAAGTGGAGTAGGATTCTTTCGGAGCGAAGGAAAAGAGTTAAGGCCATTTTGAATCAATTGAGGAAAGGAGACCCTGATGCATCAGTCAGCAGTAAGCCTTGAGTTTGATTGGTCATTTTTCGATTCTCAAGTGATCGGTAAGGATCACGGAGTAAGTAAAGAGGAGTTGGAGAAGTATTCTAATCAGGCTGAGAAGGTATGGAAAAAACTTATCGAGGATAAGGAACGATCGCAGCTGGCCTTCTGGAATATCTTAGAAAACGATTTAGTGTTGGCTGAGATTCGAAACATAGAGCAGGTAGTTCGGAAAAAAGATTGGGAAAATGTTATCTTGCTTGGTATAGGGGGGTCTGCCCTAGGGGCTATGGCAATTTTTCGGGCTCTGCGGCATCCATTTCATAATCTTGAGGCAAAACCTCGCTTATTTATAATGGACAACATTGATCCCGTAACCTTTTTATCCCTCTTAGATATGATTAATTGGGAGAGAACCCTTGTTATAGCTATCAGTAAATCCGGAACTACTGCTGAAACCATGAGCCAGTTTTTAATAGTCCTAGATAGAATAAAGAAGAAGCTTGGAGCTTCTTCGGTTAGAGATCAGGTCATTGTCATTACCGATCCTGAAAAGGGTATCCTTAGAAGTATAGCCCGTTCCACAGATATTCCTTCCTGTTCAGTGCCCCCACTTTTGGGAGGGCGATTTTCGGTTTTGTCTCCTGTAGGGCTTGTTCCAGCCCTATGTGTTGGCGTCGATATAGAGATGCTATGGCAGGGAGCAGTGTGGGCCGCAAAAAGGGCAGGGGACAACCATTTCATGGACAATCCTTCCGTAAAGATGGGTCTATATCAGTTCATTTTCGATTCGGAAAAGAAAAAGCCTATCCATGTTTACTGGGCCTATTCAGATGCCCTATACCCTCTTTCGGACTGGATAAGACAACTCATTGCCGAAAGTCTTGGCAAGAAGCGAGCCGATGGGACGTCGGTAGGTATAACACCGATAAAGGCTCTAGGAGTTACGGATCAACACTCCCAACTTCAACTTTACAGAGAAGGGCCCAACGATAAGGTAATAATATTTCTAGGGGTAAAGTCATGGGAAAGGGATGTGGAGATTCCTTCTTTGGAAGAAAGTGTGGGTTCCCTGGAATACCTTGGGGGACATACTTTGGGGGAATTATTCCATGCTGAACAACGAGCTACTGCCTGTGCTCTTGCAGAGGCTGGTCGTCCCAATATGACCCTGTGGTTTCCCGTCTTAAACGCCTTTACGCTGGGTCAAGCCTTTTTTATGTTTGAGCTGCAGACTGCATTTATGGGAGGGCTTTACGGAATAAATCCCTTTGATCAACCCGGCGTTGAGCTTTCGAAGCTTATGACCTATGGGTTGATGGGGCGTAAGGGCTTTGAGGAGTACGCTGCCATTGTGGAGAAATTCGGTTCATGGAAAAGGTAAAAGCTCCCCATAGGGAACTTGAATCGATTAAGCCTTTCAAACTGGTCAAATATCTTTCCGTTGTTGGACTCTGTGTTTTGTTGGTAGGAGCCTTTGTTTTTTCAAGTTTTATAGCTATGGGGGCTAAAAAGATTGTTTTGAGGAAAAGTGAAGAAAATGCAGCACTTTTAGCCAAAAACCTAAATTATCGCGTGGTGAAGGACTTTATACTGGAAGTTCTTGCTACAGAGGGCGAAATTAAGCTTAGTATGCCTGCCCAGTATAGGAAGCTTGATCAAATAGTCAAGAGCACGATCCATGGGTTTCCCGTGGAGAGAGTAAATATATACGACCTTCTGGAAACTCTTACCTACAGTACATCCTACGACGACACCTTGGGCATAAGAAAGAAAATCGGAGAACCCTTTAAGCAGGCCTTGAAAGGCGAGGTTGTATCAGTATTTGATGGAGGGAGATCTTTCTTGGGGTTTGAGTGGCCCTGGGGAGATAGAAAGAGGACACTTACCACTTACATTCCTATGTGGGTGGGAATGATAGAGTTAGAATCTCATCGGGAGATCGTAGGAACGGTTGCTGTTTTTGAGATCATTCAAGATGTTTCCGCCGATTATGAAAAGATATTTGGATTTCAATGGATTGTTATCGGTTCGGTGACTCTATTTGTAGGCATTCTTCTTTTCGCCCTACTCTTCTTCGCAAAAAGGGCAGAAAAGATTATAGAAAAGAGAGCTGTGGAGAGACTAAAATTAAGAGAAAGACTCCAAAGGGCTGAACATCTTGCCACCTTAGGTGAGATGATCGCTTCGGTTTCTCACGAGATTAAAAATCCTCTTGGTATTATCCACAGCACAGCATCCCTTATGCGTAACCGCCTTGAGGGGGATAAGAACCAACGCCTTGCTAGAATTATTGTTGATGAGGCCACTAGACTTAACAATATAGTGACTGAATTTTTAGATTTTGCTCGTCCTAAGGATCCTCAGTTTGTTTCCATTTCTATTGAAGATCTTCTTGATGAATCCGTATCCTTTATTGAGTCGCAGAGTAGGGAAAGAGGGATTGAGGTAGAGAAAAGGTATAGGAATGGTTTATCAAGGTCTGTGATTATCAATGGAGATCCAATGTTATTACATCGTGTCTTTTATAATCTTTTCGTTAATGCCTTACAGGCCATGCCGAAGGGTGGAAGACTTACTGTTGATGTTGAGACTACCGAATCATTTTGCTCGGTAAAGGTTTCTGACACGGGCACGGGGATACCGGAAAATTTAAAAGATAAAATCTTTCGTCCCTTTTTTACAACAAAAGAAAAAGGCACGGGTTTAGGTCTTGCCATTGTAAAATCAATAGTAGAAACCCATGAGGGAGAAGTTCTTGTTGAGTCGGAAGAAAACAAGGGCACAACAATAATAGTGAAAATCCCCTTTGTGAAGAAGGCTTCTGAACAATTAAGGCAGGCCCATAGACCTGCCCCTTGAGGTTTGGTATTAAAGAGAGAGTTTACTTACCAAGCTCTTTACAGCTTCAACAGATTTTTGGAAGGCCGCTTCCTCTTCCGGTGTAAGCTTTATTTCGACAACCCTTTCTACGCCGTTCCCACCTAGTATAACGGGAACTCCTACAAAGTAGCCCCCTACATTGTATTCCTTGTCACAGTAAGCTGCACAGGGCATAAGTCGCTTTTTGTCCTTAATTATTGCTTCCGCCATAGCAACTGCAGAAGCTGAAGGAGCAAAAAATGCACTCCCTGTTTTCAAAAGGTTTACAATTTCAGCCCCACCATTTCTTGTTCTCTCAACCAAGGCTTCTATTTTTTCTGGGCTAAGAAGATCCGTTATGGGGATTCCACCAACGGTGCTATATCTAGGAAGGGGTACCATTGTGTCGCCGTGTCCTCCAAGAACAAAGGCCGTTACGTCTTCAACGGAGACCCCTAGTTCCATCGCAATAAAGGTCCTAAACCTTGCAGCGTCGAGAACCCCTGCCATGCCCATTACCCTGTTTGTGGGGAAACCGCTTACCTTGTAGGCTACATAGACCATAGCGTCCAGTGGATTTGATACCACTATTAGGTATGCATTAGGAGAATATTTTGCAACCTGCTCTGTAACATTTTTTACTATCTCGGCATTTTTGAAAAGTAGATCATCTCTACTCATGCCTGGTTTTCTGGGAAGACCCGCAGTGATGATAACGACATCCGAATTTGCCGTATCGGCATAATCATTAGTGCCGAAGATCTGGGCATCGAATCCTTCAACAGGTGAGGACTCCAGAAGATCGAGAGCTTTCCCTTGAGGCATTCCCTCTATTATGTCAACGAGGCAGATATCGCCCAGTTCTTTAATTGCTGCCCAATGGGCTGCTGTAGCACCTACAAACCCTGCGCCCACAATGGTAATTTTTTTTCTCGTAAGCCCCATTTATCGTGCCTCCTTTAAATAGTTAAGGGGACGTTGTCTATTAGGGTGACAACGTCCCTTCTCGGGTTATTCGATAACTGCTAGCACATCACCCTTTTGGACACTATCTCCGGGCTTGAAGTTAATCTTTTTCACCGTTCCCGAAATTGGTGTTGTAATAGTATTTTCCATCTTCATCGCTTCGAGTACGAGAATAACATCTCCCTCTTTAACCTGAGCTCCCTCTTCGACCTCATATCGAACAATCATGCCAGGCATAGGAGCTTCAATCGCAACACCCGACGTTGTTGGAGCTTTGGGTTTCGGTGGAGCCGATGGCGTAGGAGCTGGAGCAGATGGTGGAGGTGGAGGGGGCGGAGGAGGTGGTGGTGCTACTGGTGTCACAGGCTTAGGAGGAGGCACCGATGGGGCTACCTGTTGAGCTACAGTAATCGCAGTTGGAACCCCACCTATTTCTTCCACCTCGACTTCAAAATACTCACCATCAACGAACACATTAAACTTTCTGATTCCAGGACCCTTTGCTGGTGTTTCTTTTTTTACCTTTTCCACGAGCAACCCCGCCTTTGCTTTTTTAATTAGTTCTTCTTCCCTCTTAACGTCTTCCAATGTCTTAGGCTTTACTTCATCAGGTATCGGTTCAAGCCCATATTTCCACTTTAGGAAACGTTTTCCCGTTGTTGGAAATAGGGCGTATATAAGCACATCGTCGATGTCTTTGGCCAATCCTTCAACTTCCTTTTTAGCCTTTTCTAGCTCAGGTTCAAGGATATCTGCAGGACGACAATCTATAGGAGTTTCTCCCCTAGGATAGCCTTTGAGTGCCTTCTTTTGAACCTCTGGATCTATTGGAACGGGAGTTTTTCCATAAAGTCCGTAGCAAAGATCCTTTACTTGAGCTGTTATCATTTTATAGCGCTCGTCGGGAGTGTCGAACAGGACATTGTTTACAGTTTGAATACCAACTATCTGGCTCGTTGGAGTTACTAGGGGAACCTGACCAAGTTCTCGGCGGACAATGGGAAGTTGTTTGAAAACTTCATCCAATTTGTCAAGAGCGTCCATCTCTCGGAGCTGATTGACAAGGTTTGATAACATACCGCCAGGAGTCTGATGTAGCAGGACATTGATATCTATAATGGATATACGGTCATCGAGTAGATGTTTATATTTGGGGGAGATCTTCTCGAGATATTCACTACACTTGGCAAGGAGCTTAAGATCAAAGCCTGGATCTCGATTTGTGCCTCGTAGCGTAACAACAAGGGGTTCGACGGCTGGATGGGATGTTCTATAGGCCCAAGGAGATAGACACGTATCTACAATGTCAACGCCAGCTTCAATGGCTTTCAAAAGGGACATATCGGCCATACCAGAGGTGAAATGGCTGTGGAGATGAATGGGAAGCTTTGTAACCTCCTTAAGAGCTTTGACCAGTTCATAGGCGTCGTATGGAGCTATGAGACCTGCCATGTCTTTTATACAGATTGTGTCTGCACCCATGTCCTCGAGCTCTTTCGCTTTATTGATATAATACTCGAGGTTATAGACCGGGCCTCCCATCCTAGGTTCAGTGAGAGAATAACAAATGGTCCCCTGGAAGTGCTTTCCAAATTTCTTGATTATCTTAACAACCGTTTCAAAGTTCCTAAAGTCGTTTAGGGCATCAAATACTCTGAAGATATCAATACCGTTTATGCAGGCTCTTTCCACAAAAGCCTCTGCGACATCGTCAGGATAATTTCTATAACCTACAAGATTTTGTCCTCGAAGAAGCATGGAAAAGGGGGTATTTTTTATGTATTTCTTTAAGGTTCTAATACGTTCCCATGGATCTTCAGCAAGGAATCGGTGCATTGTGTCGAAGGTTGCACCGCCCCAAACTTCCATGGAGTAAAAACCCACTTTGTCCATATCTTCCGCTATGGGGATAAAGTCTTCCGTTCGTCCCCTCGTAGCAAATAGAGACTGGTGACCGTCTCGAAATGTCAAATCCTGAATCTTGATCGGATTAGTGACTTCTACCTGATCACGGTCTAGAAGTCCTGCGATCAACTCCCCATGTTGTCGAGCCATAAATTTTACTCCTTTTTAATAAGAGTTCCTCTGGTGTAGCACCATGTCTGTTATCTTAACATTCTCATTTGTAACAATCGCCTCATTTCCATAGCTGCTTGACGGCCTGCGATTACCCAAGAACTAGGAATTTGGAAGGGTTTCGCTACCATAGGAGCTGGAATAACTTCTCTCGGGAGTGTTTCGGGCTGTATTGGAACCTGTCTCTCAGCTTCGAGATACATGGTAATCGCCCCGGTTATAGCAGCTACAACTTTTTCTTTATGGGTTTTCATTGGGCATACTCCCTTCATAATCCTAATGATTCTGATACCCTCTGCATTGCTTTAATGCTTAAATCAATAAAACGCATTATATCCATTCCAAGATGCTCACAGAGCATAATGTGCTCTCTACTGACATTTCTTGCAAAGTCCTTACTTTTCATACGTTTTCTAACGGATTCGGCCTTGAGCTTCGCAATGCGCTTTTCGGGACTGACAAGCGTTGCGGCCACAATAAGACCGGTTATAGTCTCAGCTGCAGTAAGAGCAAAGTCCATAGGGGTTTCCCGTGTAAGATTGAGAACTTCCGCATTATGGCGCATTATGGAGTGTATAAGCTCCATAGGTAGATTAAAGGGGGCGAGCAGTTCAGCTGTCTTTTTGCCATGTTCATGGGGTATCTCTTTTGTCATTTCATAGTCGAGATCATGAAGTAATCCAGCAAGTCCCCATAGATCTTTGTCTGCTCCCAACTCCTCCGCTAGCTCTCGCATAATGGCCTCTGTTGCAATGGAGTGTTTTATTAGATGCTCTGAGCTAACGTAGGTCGAGAGAAGCTCCAGCGCTTTCTCTCTAGACATGATCGCTGAACTGCCCATTTCCCACCTCTTTCCTAATCTAGGCGGCAGCCCGTCGTGTTTTTTTCTTAAGTCTACTTATGGCCTTCCTGAGTTTTTCTACCGCTTCTCTATCTCCTGAGAGGAGAGCTTCTTCGCGCTTAACTTTTAGCTCCTTAATTTTGGCCTTGAGGGCCCTTACGTCTATAGTGGTTGCCTTTTTCTTCTCATCAACTATGCCCCGAGCCTTTTTGATAACGCTTATAAGCTCATCTTTATTCATTCCATGAACGCCAGTAACACCCTCAATCTGTAAGGCGATTTCCCTTAGCTCCTTTGCAGTTAACTTCTCCAGAGGTTTCTCCTTCTGTGTCTTCTCCTTCTTCCCCATATTGTGATCTCTCCTTTCTAGTTAGATTGGATATAGTGCCCCTTCGTCTATTTGTTATCTGGTCCAATTAGCTTCTGCTTTGCAAGCTGCATGAAAGGAGTTAAGATGTCTATCGGTATTGGAAAGAGAGTTGTAGAATTATTCTCTGCAGCAATTTCTCTAAGGGTCTGTAGGTAACGGAGCTGAAGAGCCACAGGGTATTTCTGGATTATCTCTGCTGCATCAGCGAGCTTCTGGGCAGCTTGATATTCACCTTCTGCACCAATGATCTTCGCTCGTCTTTCTCTTTCTGCCTCTGCCTGTTTTGCCATTGCTCGTTGCATTTCCTGAGGTAGGTCGATGTGCTTGAGTTCTACAACCGTTACTTTAATACCCCATGGATCTGTGTGTTTGTCGAGAATTTCCTGTAAGTGGGTATTTATTTTGTCCCTTTCAGCAAGAAGTTCGTCTAGTTCCGCCTGTCCACAAACACTCCTTAGTGTTGTTTGAGCCAACTGGCTTGTGGCAAAAAGATAATTTTCAACAGAAATCACAGCCTTAACAGGGTCTATTACCCTGAAATAAACAACTGCATTTACTTTAATGGAAACATTGTCTCTTGTTATTACGTCCTGGGGAGCCACATCCATTGTTACCAGGCGAAGACTTACCTTTTGCATTCGATCAATTAGAGGAATAAGCAAAATCAATCCTGGTCCCTTTGCACCGATAACTCTTCCGAGTCGAAAAATTACTCCTCGTTCGTATTCCTTGAGCACCTTAATAGCGTTGGCCAGAAAGATGATTGCAAGTATTATCAGCAAAATAATTCCATACATCCTTCTCCTCCCATCTGTAGCTCTTCCGCCTAATTTTTTCTGCGGTTAGCCATCCAGAACAAAGATTAGTTTTATTTAACATCGATTTTTTTTACACGCAACCTTAAATTGTGAATTTCCACAACTTCTACTTCACTTCCTTTGGGAATGAACTCATCGCTTTCGGCATTCCATAGTTCTCCTTCTACAAAGACCTTTCCTGTCGGCATAAGAGCCTCTTCTACAATGCCTCGGGCTCCTATGAGAGCTTCCATTCCAATTTTTGGTTTCATACGTTGAGCTCTATAGGTAAGCGCTGCCACAATAATGAAGAAGAGGCTTATCCCTATTACCGAAGGGATCAAAACCGAGTAGGGAAGCATCATCTTCCCGGAAGGTGCTCTAAAAAGCATAATTGAGCCAAGGGTTATTGAGATTAGTCCTGCAATGGCCAACATACCGTAGGAGCTTATTTTTATTTCCAGTATGAAGAGGATAATAGCTAGAAGTATGAAAAGAAAACCTGCGTAGTTTACAGGAAGTGTTTGAAGGGCGTAAAAGGCAAGTATAAGGGCTATTGCCCCTACAACGCCTGGTAATACAGCCCCTGGCTGGGACAGTTCAAAGTATAGACCTGCAAGCCCTATCATTAGTAGGATGTAAGCTATTGTGGGATTGCTTATGGTCTTAAGGATCTTGTGTCCTAAGCCAGGTTCAATTCTTCTTGCTTCAAGCCCTGTTGTCTTTATAGTTTTTTTTAAGCCTTTCCTTTGGACCTCCTTTCCATCTATTTTTTGTAATAGATCGGGTATATCCTGAGCTACTAGGTCTATAATATTTAGTTTATATGCCTCTATGGCTGTGGCGGATACGCTCTCTCTTATAGCCTTTTCAAGCCACTGGGCATTTCTGAATCTTTCCTCCGCAATGCTTTTTGCAAAGGCCACCATGTCGTTTACGACCTTTTCGTTCATAGTCTTTGGCACGTCTTCTCCTGAGCCCGTTACAGGATGAGCTGCCCCTATGTTCGTACCTGGTGCCATCGCTGCGATATCTGCTGCGGCGGTTATGAGTACTCCTGCTGAAGCGGCCTGAGCACCGGGAGGATAAACAAATACCACAACGGGAACAGGGGCACTCATTATGGCCTGAACCATCTTTCGCATAGATGTCATTAATCCTCCGGGGGTGTCTAGAAGAACTAATAGGAATTCAGCGTTACTTTCTTTTGCCCGATCTATGGCCTGTTCTAGAAATTCTTGAGTGGCCGGGTTAATGGTATCCTGGATGGATATCGCGTAATAATGGGGTTGGGAGGCACTCTTTTTTTGAGAAAAAGTTTCATCTCCTGTAAATCCAACACCCCAAGCAAGGAGTATGAAAGAGACAAACAAAAGCTCTTTGAACAACTTAAAGCGCATTTTCTAAGTTCCCTCCATTAGAAGTTTTTTTATGATTAAAAGATCCTCCCAGGCTTTTCTCTTTTCTATGGGATTTCTCAGGAGGTATGCGGGATGGAAGGTGGCAACGACAAAAATATTTTGCCATTTAAAAAGCTTTCTACGAATTCTGTTTATTGGTTGCCTGGTTTTTAGAAGAGTTTCTACGGCACAGGCTCCAAGGGCGCATATAACCTTTGGTTGTATGATCTCCAGTTGCCTAAGTAGAAAGGGACTACAGGTGGCGATCTCATCAGTAAGAGGAGTTCTATTCTGTGGAGGACGGCACTTTACTACATTACAGATGTAAACTTCCTTCCTGGAAAGCCCAATAGAGTGGATCATTTTTGTTAAAAGCCTCCCAGCCTGTCCTACAAAGGGAAGTCCTTGGATATCCTCTTCGTGACCAGGGCCTTCTCCGACAAATACTAACTGGGCATCCGGGTTGCCATCACCGAATACAATGTGAGTGCGACCTTCAGATAGCCGGCAACGTGTGCAACCTTCAAGGGTTTTTCCTAGCTTAGCCAATTCCTCAGAGGGATTCTTTCCTTGATTGGTAATAGGAGTAATGGTCCTACTTACCATTTCTACGCCGAAGAATTCCCAGTTTTTACATAGGGTTTCTAGCCACCTAACGGTCTCTTCAATCCTTACTAAGACGTTCTGAGTTTTTTTATTAGATTCCATCTCGCCTTCGCCTTAGATCTTCTATGACGTCAAGAAGTTTTTCTGCTACTTCCTCCTTGGGAAGACAGGGAAGTTCTAGGATACTTCCGTCTCTTAGAAGAATTTTTACCCGATTTGTATCGACGCAGAAACCCGAATCCGGTCTTGTTACATCGTTTGCGACAATAAGATCGAGATTTTTATGGATGAGCTTTTGTGAGGCATTTTCCAATATATTATCGGTTTCGGCGGCAAATCCCACGGTGATCTGCTGTGGTTTTTTAATCTTACCTATCGCGGCTATTATATCGGGATTTGGAATTAGGGTTATGGCAAGAGCCTTTTCTGTCTTTTTTACCTTTTTAGTCGAGATCTTCTCAGGACGATAGTCACCTACAGCCGCCGCCATGATGATAATGTCCATTTCTGGAGCGAGCTCCATAGCTCGGTTATACATTTCCATGGCTGATGTCACATTGTGTATTGTAACCCCGTAGGGGGGTGGGATACTTACGGGACCTGTAAGCAGGTGGACCATAGCAGAGCGCCTGATGGCAGCTCTGGCTATAGCATATCCCATTTTACCACTAGAGGGGTTGGAAATAAATCTAACCGGATCGAAAAATTCTCTCGTAGGGCCTGCAGAGACGAGAACCTTAAGATCTTTCCAGGTAGGTGGTGTAAGTTTCTTTGATATAGCTTCGATAATAAGGTCAATCGGTGGAAAGCGTCCTCGACCTTCTTCCCCACAGGCCATGGATCCAGAGTCTGGTTCTACGACCAATATATTTCTGCCTTTGAGGATTTCTATGTTTTTTTGAGTTGCCGGGTTTTCGTACATTGCTGGATTCATGGCAGGACACATAACGACAGGAGCTCTCGTAGCAAGGAGGATTGTTGACAAGTAATCGTCCGCTATGCCGGAGGCCGCCTTAGCCAGAATGTTTGCTGTGGCAGGAGCAATGACCACTAAATCGGCCATCCTAGCCAATTTTATGTGACCAATGTCTGCCTCTTCTCTTAAAGAAAAGAGATCTATCGCTACAGCATTCTCAGAAAGGGTTTGGACAGTAAGGGGAGTGATAAATTGGCAAGCAGATTTCGTCATAACGACATGAACATCTACCCCCTCTTCCTTAAGTCTCCTTATGAGATCTAAAGCCTTATAGGCTGCAATACTTCCCGTTATGCCAAGAAGTAGTGTTTTTCCTTTGAGGACAGGTATGGCCATAGAAAATGTCTCCTCTAGAATCTAGCCTGAGTTGGTGCTACATAGATTTCAAGGTATGTATAAATAAGACGGGAATAAACTACGACTACACAGGTTTTTTGGGGCTTTTCGAAGACAAGGACTGATCGGTTATAGCGAAAACCACTCTTGAACTGCCATTTTTCCCTTACCATAGCCGCCTGGAAAAAGTCTACAAGCGAATTAGCCTCAACTCGTCCTTTAAACACTAATACACCGCTTTTAAACTGTCCTACCATAAAGACTCTAGACTCGTCCGTTATCATGTCCATTTCTTGAGGGATTGGGATATCTTCAAAATCATAAAATAGCGGAGCGATGGGGTAGGCAGAGGTGGTTACTGGGGTGCTCGTTTGTCCTGTCCCAACACTACCAGGTGTTGTGGGAGTAGTTGTTGGGGGAGATGAAAAGGAGCCTGTTGTGGGCGGGGGAGGTGGTGGCGAAAGGGCTCTACTCTGGGAGCATCCACTTAGCATTAAGGAAAGTAACATCACAATAATTTGAACCTTTAAAAACCAATTAGGTTTGACTGTTGTCATAGTGTCACTCCTATAAGAAGAAGGGGTTAGTTCTCCGTTCTTTCCCCACGGTTGTTACAGGACCATGGCCTGGGTAAACAGTAGTGTCATCGCCTAGAGGAAAGATTTTAGTTCTGACCGACGAGATTAGTTGTTCGTATGATCCACCGGGAAAGTCTGTTCTGCCTATGGATCCATCGAAAAGGGTATCACCTACGAATATGATCTTTTGCGACGGAATGTAGAAAGAGACGTGACCAGGCGTATGGCCCGGTGTTTCTATTACATGGATTTCTGTTCCACCTAAAGAGATGATATCTCTATCCTTCAGATATTTATCGATTGAGGGGTTTAAGGATGGCATCTTCCCCATAAGAAAGGCTCCGATACCTACCATTTTATTGTAAAGTAGAGGTTCATCCAGGGAATGAAGATAGATTTCACCCCCGGCTAGTTTCTTGAGATTCCACGCATCAAGAAGGTGATCGAAGTGACCGTGAGTAAGTAGTATCCCTTTAAGTTTAAGTCCATGGGCTGTAAGAAGGCTATAAATACGCTTCGCATCTCCTCCTGGATCTATAACGATGGCTTCAACTGATGGGGGTTCCCTTAGAATATAACAATTTGTTTGAAGCATTCCTACTACGAGATGTTCTACAATCATCTACTATCTCCTTTTTCTTTTTGGCCTTGATTTTTAAAATGTCCTAAAGGTCTAAAAATTTGAAGTGAAACTATGTCTTGATCTTTATACCATTCTTTGATCCTTAAGCAAAATATCAAACCTACAAAAAAGTGGACTGTTCTTCCTTGTTAAACGTCGAGCTTGTTTTTTGCCTTAGGCTATGACAATGTAACAAGGGAATCTTAAGTAGAATAGAATTAAACCTCGGAGTTAGGTAATGGGAAACCTTAGTTTTGATGGTGAGAATGAAAACATGCTGGATTCTTATGCTCAAGTTCTTAGGAATCTTTATCTCCTTCAAAAAATCGGGATTAAATTTGGACTGAATCGGACAGAGGAGATTCTAGGCAGACTTGGTAATCCCCATCTTGGTCTTCGATACATCCACATAGGGGGCACTAACGGAAAGGGCTCTGTTGTTGCTATTATTTCCTCCATTCTCAAAGCTCATAACTATAAGGTCGGTAGTTACACATCTCCTCATCTGTTGCGTTTTACCGAAAGATTTCGTATAAATTGGGAGGAAATACCTCGCGATAGAGTGGTTGAACTTTACGAGAGGGTAAAGTCCGTATTAGTACCGGAGTCGCCCCCTACCTTTTTTGAATTTGTCACGGCTATGGCTTTTCTTTACTTCCGTCAAGAGAGCGTTGATTGGGGTGTAATAGAGGTCGGCATGGGAGGACGATTAGATTGCACCAATGTGATCATTCCCCATGTGAGCATCATTACTAATGTAGGGTTTGATCATCAGGAATTTCTTGGAACTTCCCTTGCCGCTATTGCTCGTGAAAAGGCTGGTATCATAAAGGAAAATGTTCCAGTCATTACGGGTGTAAGACAGCCCATAGCTCAAAGTGTAATAAAAACTACTGCCTACCGCCTTAAAGCCCCTTTAAGAATTCTCGGGAGAGACTTTTTTGTTAAGAAGAGCTCGACTCAAACCTTTCATTACCAGGGCAAAAATAGGGGATTTAGAGATCTACCTATGCCTCTTCTTGGGGAACATCAGAGGGAAAATGCTGGGTTAGCCCTAGCAGCTCTTGAAGTGCTGGAGGAGAGGGGGCTTTTGGATTTGAGAGAAAATAGTGTTCGTGAAGGTCTAAAGACGACTTCGTGGCCAGGTAGGGCAGAAATCATCTCTAGAAATCCAACTATTATCCTTGATGGTGCCCATAATCCTCACGGAGCCGAGAGCCTTAAGAACATCCTAAAGACAAACTTTACTTACGATAAGCTTTATCTTGTCATAGGTATTATGGGAGATAAGGATATCCGAGGAATACTTAGAAGACTTCTTCCTCAGGCTGAGGCGGTTGTGTTTACTAAACCCCGTTACTCAAGGGCTGCAGATCCCGAGAGTTTAAGAAAAATGGCTCGTTCCTATATATCTAGGTGCTACGTCATTCCTGATGTGGTCCAAGCGATAGAATATGTAAAGACCGAGGCGGGGCCAAACGATCTCATCTGTATCACTGGTTCTTTATACTTTGTCGGTGAAGTAAAGGAGATTTTTGGAGATGTGGCCGATCCTATAACCAGTCTTTCCCAATAATATCATTGGCGGGTAAGACAGTGAAAAACCTAGCAATTGTCTTTTGGTTATCTTCATTTTTCCTACTTAGAACAGTTGCCTTCGCTTTTACCCTCTTCGAAGTTCCCCTTTCTAAGGATCTCTTCTCATATGGTGGTGATCTACCCTGGACTTTAACGGCGGACAAGATAGAGTATATTAGAGAGGAGGAGGCCTATAGGGCGGAGGGCCGAGTAATACTTCAATCCGGCAATAGAAAGATTGAAGCGGATAGGGCTATCTTATACAAAAGGGATAGTATCGTTAAACTAAAAGGTAATGTTTTCATTAGTTATGGGGAGGATTGGATCAGAAGCGATAATGTCACCTGGAATCTTGAGAAACAGTCAGGTTATATCGAAAAGGGCATATTGTATTTTGCAAAGAACCATTTCTACGTCGAAGCGGAACATATTCATAAGCTTGAGGGCGATGAATATATCTTTGAAAGGGGGTTTGTTACGACCTGCACTCTCCCATCTCCGGATTGGTCTGTAAATTATAAAAGACTTCATATTCCCCCTGATGGTATAGCGAGAGCTCGAAATGTTGTTCTTCAGGTTGGTTCGGTCCCTGTGATTTTCATTCCGTGGTTTATGGTTCCAGTGAAGGCTGAGCGTCAGAGTGGAATTTTAATGCCGGTCATTGGCTTCTCCGATTTAAATGGTTTCATTATGGAAATTCCATATTATTGGGTTATAGGCCAGAGTCAGGATGCTACCTTCTTTGGTGAGATTCTTCAGAAGCGTGGATTCATGGGCGGTGTTGAATATAGATGGAACGATGCCAAATGGGGGGAGGGTATCTTTATTACCAATTATATGAGAGACCTTGGTGATGAAGAGAGGGTTAGATCCCATGGATTTGCGATGACTGAAAGGGATAGGTTTTGGGTAAGAGGGCGAGCCCTTATGAATCTCCCCGAAAATATAGAAGCTAGGATAAATCTTGACATACTAAGTGATCGAGATTTCCTTAATGAATTTACCCGTGGATCTCCCTCCTTTGAGTATACAAACGAGGCCTTCAAATCTTTCCTTGGGACGGGACTTCTTTTGGATAGGACCAAAATGGCTCGCGAGTCCAATGCCTACTTTTTTAGGAGATCGGAGGATCTTGAGGTCTCCCTTGATCTACATTACTGGGATCAGAATAATCCCTCTTTGAAAAGTTCTACACTTCAAGAGATTCCATCCTTTGGGGTCTCGGTAGGATCTTCTTACATATTGGGAACACCATTATATTACGGGCTTCGCTCCTTTATAGCTCAATATTGGCGCGATGAAGGGGAGCAGGGTACAAAGCTCTATATAGCTCCCGAGTTCACTCTACCGTGGAAGGTCTCTTCATTTATCAATACAAAAACGACCATGGCTTTACAAGGTGTTCTTTACGATCTTGAAGATGGGGGTTCGATGGGGTCGCCGAAGGGGCTGGAAGGGAGAATAGTTCCTATCTTTAGCACTGAAGCTAACATGAGGTTGGAGAGACAGTATAATCTTAACCTCTGGGGCACATCTTCTATCTCCCATAGTATTAGTCCTGAAATCGGTTATGAATATGCTCCAGAGGTAGGGGAAGGAAAGGTGCCATCCTTTGATGAATCATCAAGTGTATTCTACACAAATCGGATACGCTATGGAGTTCGATCCTCCCTTGTGGCGAATAAAGAGGCATCGAACGAAGAGTGGGCAAGACTTAGGCTTTTTCAGTATTATCGTATTGGAGACCAGAGGGTGCCACTTTTTGAGAATGGCTTTCCGAGTGTAACTACGGTAGGTAATGGTTTTTCCGATATTTATTTAGACTTAGAATTTGCACCTCACAAATATGTGGATTTATCCTATTCTGTAGCCACATCTCCCAAGGATCTTTTGATGAGGCAACACGATATCATCCTTTCCATCCGCACTTTCACAGGTAAGACTCTGGGGATTGAGTACCGTTATAGGGAAAATTCTGGCGTTGATGAGGTAATTGGATCTTTAAACTGGGATCTACGTCCATGGCTTTCCCTTGGGACCTACCATAACTATTCCTTTGCGAAACAGGATATGTTTAAACAGGGCTATAGCCTAACATATAGACATGGCTGCTGGTCGCTTACCGCTTCCTATGAGCGGGAAGGAGGGGATAGGCGCTTTTTCGTCACTGTGAACCTGGTTGGACTTGGGCAGATCGGTATAAGATAGGGGCAATTAACCCAAAGGTTCTTCGCCTGCTTAACGACCTTTTCTTAGTTTTTGAAGACCGATCACCAGTCCAAAAAGGGCAAGCCCTATGAGATAGGAGGTATACCTTAATTCGTAGGGTATACCAATCACGGTAGCTATCGCCTCTGGACGCATCATACATAATGTCGTACCAAGAAGAAGAGGAATCTCATAAAATCGATTTTTTACAAGTACAATACCTTGAGTAGCTGAGGCGAAGGCAAAATTCCCTATGCAGGCCATAATAAAGATCAATATCCCCTGGAACCAATCGTTAACGTTATGTAGGATAAGTTCATGGTTGAAGATAAACATAAATGGCAAGACGGCCGTTCGAATATCATACGTAAAGGCCTGGATACCTGTTCGGATTGGATCGGATCTAGCTATAGCAGAGGCTGCAAAGGATGCGAGCCCCACGGGAGGGGTATCGTCGGCGAGAATTCCAAAGAAGAAGCAGAAAAGGTGGGCAGCCATAATTGGAACGGTAAATCCATAGTTTTCTCCGACTTCCACAATGGCTGGAGCGGTAAGTGAAGCCATAACAATGTAAGTTGCCGTAGTAGGAAGTCCCATTCCAATAATGAGACTTGCTATAGCAGTAATTATAAGTAGTAGATAAATATTTCCTCCCGAAAGGGTTTCGACAATTTGGTTTACCAATCCACCAAGTCCTAGGGATACTACTCCAACAATAATCCCTGCTGTAGCCGTTGCCATGGCGACATTCATCATGTTACGAGCTCCCGTTGAAAGAGAGGAGAAGAGATCTTTTATACCTTCCTTGAGGGAAGGAAGTAATGGGTTTCCCATTTTTAATGCCCGAAGAGGTTTTTGGAGAAGAATGATTAACCCAATTATGATAATCGCATGGAAAGCCGCAAGCTCTGGAGAATGGCGAACAACTACCAATTCATACACCAGAGCGAATATGGGAATAAGAAAATGAAATCCTTCCTTTAGGGTCTTTGTAAAGGAGGGAAGCTCTTGTTTAGGAAGCCCTTTAAGATTAAGTTTGACCGCCTCCAAATGGACGATATAAAAGAGAGCTGCATAGGATGCGAAGGCTGGTATGGCCGCAGCTTTTATTACATCTATGTAAGGAACGTTGACATATTCGGCTATTATAAAGGCGGCAGCTCCCATTACGGGAGGAGCAATCTGCCCATCTACGCTAGCTGCAACCTCTATGGCAGCAGCTTTTTCTGGTTTGTAACCAACTCTTTTCATAAGTGGAATAGTAAAAGTTCCTGTGGTGACAACGTTGGCAACACTTGAGCCTGAAACCATACCAGTGAGAAGACTAGAAATAATGGCAGCCTTTGCAGGTCCTCCTCTGAAGCTACCCAAAAGGCTTAGGGCTAGTTGGATGAAGAACTTTCCAGCTCCAGCCTTTTCTAACATCGCTCCAAAAAGGACGAAGAAAAAAACCATTGTTGCAGAAACATGGAGTGGAATGCCGTAAATCCCCTCCGTGGACATTGTCATTTGTCCAATGAAGCGGTTAACAGAAACTCCTCTAAAGGAGATTGCTTCCGGCATATAGGGCCCCAGGAAGGCATAAGCGATGAAAAGTCCTGCGATCAAGGAGAGGGTAGGACCTACAACCCTACGAGAAGCTTCGAGAAGAAAGATTATCAACATAAGGCCCACAACTACATCTCTTGTAAGGGGAGCTCCGTATCGGCGGGTAATTCCTTCATAATCCAGAACAATATAGAGAGCTGAAAAGGCAGCAAGGACTGCGAACATCCAATCTATCCAGGGAACTGAGGTCTTGGAGCCAAGAAAACCTAATCTTCCCTGCGACTTTTTAAGCATGGGGTAACTTAGAAATACCATTGAGATAGCACAGGCAAGATGGATAGCTCGTGTGTAGGTTGTATCTAAAATCAACCAACTTGCGATCGATAGTTGAAAAAGACACCATAGAATTCCAATTATTGATACCAACCAGTAAGACCAGCCGGCTAGAGAACGACCGTGACCGGATTCTTCAGAAATTATCTCTTCTAAAGTTTTTTGATTGTTTCTTGCCATTGAGTATCCCTCTTATGTTCAATTGTAACGGTACTTTTTACATTCCACACCCTTTTTGAATCTAGAAGGTGGACATAATATCTTGTTCTTAGGAATAGGACTTATGAAGCTTTTTAAGTCAATAAACAGACTTTGGTAAAGATTACAATATAGCAGTTTAGTGTTAAGATGTGAATATTTTAAGTAACAACTTGCATTATCGCCCTTAATGTGATAACAGTCTACCGAGATTGTCGGGGCGTAGCGCAGCCTGGTTAGCGCACCTGCCTTGGGAGCAGGGAGTCGGCCGTTCAAATCGGCTCGCCCCGACCATTTTTATTGGAAGGATACTTTATTTCTGCCACTTCTTTTCGAAGCATATAAAGCTATATCGGCCCGTTCTATTATGCTTTTGAGGGAGTCATTTTTTCTGCAACACGCCACTCCAAAGCTTGCTGTTTTATGACCAACAACAGGAAAGTTAAAATCTTCTATTACCTTTCTTAGCCTTTCTGCAATAAGAAGGGCCTGTTCCAAATTAGTATTTGGAGAAAATACAATAAATTCCTCTCCTCCCCACCTTCCACAGATATCGATTTCCCTGGTGTTTTTTAGTAAAATGTTGGCAAATTCAATTAAAAACTTATCACCCATAAGGTGACCAAATTCGTCATTTACTCTCTTAAAATGGTCTACGTCTATGAGGATAACCGAAAAGGAAGCTTCCCTATCTTTTGCCTTTTCAATCTCATTCGTTATTATTTCTTCAATTTTCACTCTATTATAAAGTTGGGTTAGTCCATCGATAGTAGCTTGCTTTTCTACCTCCCTCAAAATTTTTTTAAATTTTTCAGTCTCTTCAGAAACAAGTTTTTGAACCACCCTATGCTGGTCCTCTATCTCTTTTATTGGAAAGGCTTCACCTGGGTTGTGAATGCTTGTGGGCAATGAGATGTGAAAATGCTCAATAAACCACCTTTCGCCATCTCTTACGAAAATTAAGCTTAGTCTTAGGTGGTTAATTTTAAAGGAATGATCCAAAACGGAGGATTCAATATTTAGTTCACAACATACAATACCGATGTTATCGTAGGGAGAGTAAATGTGGAGATTTTCTATACTGTAATCTATTGGATTTCGAACTTGATTGATATCCCTATGGTACAACCTTAAACAGGTTTGGTAGTCATAGGCCTTTTCGTCTAATCCCGTGCCAAAGCCCGTAATGTTAGGGCTAATAAATCTAATGGTAGCGTCGAAATCTCTTTTTTCTAGGTAAGATTCTAGGTAGCTTAGAAATGCTAGTTTTATTTCTTGTTCCATATAACTTATCCCCAAGGTAAACTTCCCACTTTAAAATAGCCTATATCTTAGTTAATGTTAAGGTTTAAGTTATGGGGGGTATGTTATAACCCTAGAAAGCCCTCGGATGATTTTTCTTGGAAGGGATAATGAACTGTTATATAACTCTTTCCAAAATTCGAGTTTGTGAAGGGTAAAGGGGATCTTATTCGTTACTGCTTAGGGGGGATTAAAAATGGAAGCACATTCTGAAGATGTTTATGAAGGATTGGCTAATCACCTAAATCGCCTACCAGTAGGGTTTCCAAGAACGCCTTCTGGAGTTGAAATCCGAATACTGAAGCGGCTCTTTACACCAGAAGAGGCTCTGCTTGCTCAGGTTCTTACCTTTAAACCTGAGTTACCTGAAGAGATCGCTGAAAGGATAGGTGCAAAGGTTGAAGAGATCGCAGAGCGGCTTGAGAAAATGGCCAAGAAGGGGTTGATATTCAGATTAAGAAAGGGCTCCGAAAAACGTTACATGGCTGCTAATTTTATTGTGGGAATTTGGGAGTATCACGTAAATGATCTTACTCCCGAGCTAATAGTTGACCTAAGGGAATACGTGCCCTATTTTTTTCAGCATTTATCAAATCTTAAAACACCCCAGATGAGAGTAATCCCAACACCTGGATCAATCACGGCCTACCATTCCATTATGCCCTACGAAGAGGCTAGAAAGATTATAGAAAGTGAAGATTTGATAGCAGTGGCTCCCTGCATTTGCCGGAAGGAGCATAAAATAACTGGAGAAGGATGCAATAGGCCTCTAGAGTCATGTCTTATGTTTGGTGTAGCTGCTCAGTATTATGTAGACAACGGTCTTGGTCGTTTTATAACCAAAGAGGAGGCCCTAAAAATCATCGAAGAAGCTGAGCGAGATGGACGAGTTCTCGAACCTTCTAATGCTCAGAAAATCACAGCAATGTGCACCTGTTGTGGGTGCTGTTGTCAGATCCTTATTAGTTTGAAAAAACTTCCCAAGCCCGCTAATGTTGTTGTATCTCGATATATTGCTACCCTCGATGAGTCTTCATGTGTATTGTGTGGGACCTGCCTAGAGCGTTGCCAGATGGAGGCAATCTCCCTTGGAGAGGAAGTAGCTATTATAAACGGGGATCGATGTATCGGGTGTGGTCTTTGTGTTACAACCTGTCCCCAGGAAGCCATCAAACTTGTTGAAAAGCCCTCTTCTCAACAGAAAGAAGTTCCTCCCTCCCTTAGGGAGACCTACGCAAGGATCTTTCAGGAAAGAATGGCTATGGGGAAGTAACCATCACTTTAGTCCTAGGTTCGATTGACTTTTGTTATGGTTTGGGGCTATTGTTCTTTCCGAAGAGGTTATATTTAGCGATGTAGTGATATTTCAGCCTGGAGGAATAACCTTGAAAGAAAAGGATATTAAGAGAAAAGATCAGATTGAGAAGCCTCTTGGAAAACTAGGTGTCCTTATTCCTGGGATTGGAGGAGCAGTAAGCACAACGTTTATAGCTGGTGTGGAGTTGATTCGGAAAAATATGGGTGAACCTGTAGGATCTCTTACTCAGCTAGGGACCATAAGACTTGGCAAACGTTATGAACATAGAGTTCCAAGAATTAAGGAATTTGTTCCTCTTGCTAATCTTGACGATCTAGTATTTGCTGGTTGGGACATCTATGAGGCGAACCTTTATGACGCTGCTAAGTATGCTCGAGTGCTTCAGAAAGATCATATTGAACCGGTTAAGGATTTTTTGGCAAGCATTGTTCCCATGCCTGCTGTTTTTGAAAGGCGCTTTGTGAGAAACCTTGATGGCACCCACATAAAGGAGGGTAGAAATCTTCGAGAGTTGGTTGAAGCTTTGAAGGAGGATATTCGTAACTTCTGTTCGCGGGAAGGGATTTCCCGTTGCATTATGGTATGGTGTGGAAGCACAGAGATTTATATGAAACAGGAGCCAATTCATGAGTCTTTGGATACCTTTCTTGAAGCTGTCGAGAAGAATCATCCAAGTATTGCCCCCAGTATGCTTTACGCCTTGGCAGCATTGGAGATGGGCATTCCATTTATAAATGGTGCTCCTAATCTAACGGTGGATATTCCAGCCCTTATTGAATTGGCGGGCCGTAATAATGTTCCTATAGCTGGAAAGGATTTCAAGACAGGCCAAACCCTCATGAAAACCATTATAGCTCCAGGGCTTAAGGCTAGAATGCTAGGACTTGAAGGGTGGTATTCTACAAATATCTTAGGTAATCGAGATGGGCTCGTGTTAGATGATGAAGGGTCCTTTAAGACAAAGGAGGAAAGTAAACTTTCCGTCTTGGATTATATCCTTCAACCACATCTTTACCCATCTCTTTACAAGAATTATTACCACAAGGTTACCATAAACTACTATCCCCCCAGAGGGGACAATAAGGAAGGGTGGGATTGTATCGATATTTTTGGGTGGCTTGGATATCCGATGCATATAAAGATCGATTTCCAATGCCGAGACAGCATCCTTGCAGCACCTCTTGTGTTGGATCTTGTACTTTTCATGGACCTTGCTAAAAGAGCCAACATGAGTGGTATTCAGGAGTGGTTATCATTTTATTTTAAAAGCCCAATGCATAAAAGTAACCTCTATCCTGAACATGATCTCTTCATTCAACTTATGAAACTGAAAAATACGCTCCGTTATCTTATGGGTGAGGAACAGATTACCCATTTTGGGCTTGATTATTATATGGAAGAGTAGGAGAAGTATTTTGGCGAAAAGGCACTCTCATAATTTTGTGAATAGATACGACGGCATGGTCGCCTTCGGTTTTTCGAGGGAGATTGATGAGAAGTCCATCATGTATTTATTACAAAAGTTTACTGACGATGAGGTATTAGAGGTTCTTGTTCCTAGAATGACCAATGAAGAACTATCGGAAGTATTTGAAATGATCACAAGACTTCTTAAATCCCACCTATCCGACGAGGAATACCACCGGCTGTTCATAAAAGATGATAGATAATTCGTTGGGACGCACAGGTGTGCGTCCCAATTTGCTATTCGATAAACCCCTTAAGTTCCTTCCTTCTATTGGGATGCCGTAGTTTCCTAAGAGCCTTTGCTTCTATTTGTCGAATGCGTTCTCTAGTTACATGAAATTCCTGTCCCACTTCTTCCAGCGTATGGTCGGCCTTTGTCCCTATGCCAAATCTCATTCTGAGAACCTTTTCTTCTCTAGGGGTTAGGGTTGCCAAAGCTCTTTTTGTTTTATCGGCGAGGTTTAGATTTATTACAGCATCTGCTGGATTCATGATTTTTTTATCCTCAATGAAATCCCCTAGATGGCTATCTTCCTCTTCTCCTATAGGAGTTTCAAGGCTTATGGGTTCCTTTGCTATCTTAAGGATCTTACGGACCTTATCTACTGGAAGCTCCATTTTTTCTGCGATTTCCTCCGGGGTGGGTTCTCGGCCGAATTCCTGAACAAGCTGTCTAGAAGTTTTGATTAATTTGTTAATGGTTTCAATCATGTGAACTGGTATCCGAATGGTTCTTGCCTGATCGGCTATGGCTCTTGTGATAGCCTGACGGATCCACCACGTCGCGTAGGTGCTGAATTTGTATCCCCTTTGGTATTCGAATTTGTCAACGGCCTTCATGAGGCCTATATTACCTTCCTGGATTAGATCAAGGAATTGTAAACCGCGGTTGGTATACTTTTTAGCTATACTAACAACTAGTCTGAGATTCGCTTCTATCAATTCGGTCTTTGCGTTCTTGGCCTTTCTCATACCGGTTTCAACTCGATGGAGAATGTCTCTTAGGGTTTTTGCGTCGATTTTGGCTTCTAGCTCCAGGTTTTTGATCCTTTCACGAGCAATTAAGGCCTTTGAAATGATTTCAAGATCCTGTTCGCTGTAGCCCTTGCATTCTGCTACCTGGTGTTTAAGATCGCCTTTGGCGATCTGATAGATCTCTTCTAGTTGTTGTATAGGTTTTCCGTAGGTTTTTACACATCTTTCTACTTCCTTCTCCAACCGTTCAATCTCCTCTAGATATAGCTTTAACTTATCTACCACTGCATCAATTTGGCTCTTCCCAAGCTGTAGCTCCTTAAGTAAGGAAACGATCTCGTCTCGATTCTGTTCTATATTTTTTTGGAGTTCTACCTGTTCCATGGGGGTGATGTTTTGTTCGAGTATTCTGACCTGCATGGAGCGATTTTGCGTATCCAGGGCCTCGACTCTGTTAAGAATTGAAATAAGCTTTTGTTTAAGAGCTTCCTTTTCTTCTTCAGTTATATCCTCATCTACATCTTTTAGAATCTGAAGGACATCGAGCCTTCCATCTTCGAGTTTTTCTCGTATAGAAAGTATTGCTTTAACACCTATAGACGACTCCATAATGGCATTGAAAACCTCGCGTTCGGCGGCTTCAATCCTTTTTGCAATTTCCACCTCTTCTTCTCGGCTGAGCAGGGCCACCTGTCCCATTTCTTTAAGATACATGCGGACAGGATCGGCCACGCGAGCTGACATATCATCATAAACTAACTCTTCCTCTTCTTCGACTGCTTCTTCTTCAAGTGATCCCATTACTGGTGTTCCTGGAGTCTTAGATCGCATCATTATGAACTCGTCTTCCGAATCTACTATTTCTATGTCCATCTCATCAAAGATTGTGATCATATCGTCTAACTTATCCGGTGAGAGAGCTTCTTCAGGAAGCGCTTCATTAAGTTCATCGTAGGTAAGATACCCCTTTTCCTTCCCCTTAGAGATTAGATCCTTCAGTTCGTCCATACCTAGCTGCTTATTGTGATTTTTGTTGGCAGTCGTATTCATTGCTCTTCACCATCCTCTCTCAGCCTTTACATTAAGTTCTTTATGGTCTCCTATTCCTCCAAGACTCTGTATCTTCTGTAATGTTATTTTTATGCTTTCAAAATCACCTTTTTTTTCTGCTTCAGCAAGCTCTCTTATTAGCCTCTCTCGGCGTATTTTGATGATTTTCTTTTCAAAGGCTCCCAAATAATCATTTAATAACATAAGAGCTGTTTCTTCATTGTCGTAAAATTTACATTCAAAGGCCATCCTGGAAAATAAACCCTGGGCCTTTGCATCACCAATGCGATTGCAAATATGGTCGATACAAAACCAGTTTTTATTCCATGGGTTTTTTGAAAATTCAAGCCATTCTTCATGAATTGCCCGAAAAATGAGATACATTGGCCTCGATAAAACCTCCTCCTTGTTTTCCTCCTCTAGAAGATTTTCAATAAAAAATCGCCAACAATCTTTACTAAATACACGTTCCACAAGGTGTGGATAGGCCATTATGATTTTCAGGATCTCTTCTTCCAATGAGGAAGTTATTTCGCAGGAAGAGACCAAGTCTTTGGAATTCCTTTTATGTAAAGTTTTTGGCGGCGATACCCTGTGTTTCGAGGAGGCTAACCATGATTTAAATTGTTTTAACACTACCTCCTCATTTAAATTCAAAGCCTTTCCTGCAAGCTTAAGGTATTCAGACTGAATTACAGGCTGCCCCAGGGGTTCAAAATAAGAGAACAATTCCGATAAGATCTTAAGTTTACCCGATGTAGAGCCATCCCAACCCTTGGTTATTTCTTGAATGACAAATTCCCCCATATCTTTTCGAGACTCCATAAGGGTCTCGAAATCCTCCATTAAATGGTGCCTGAAGAAGTCGTCTGGATCCATGCCTTCCGGCAAAACTATGCAGGACGTTTTTAGACCTTCATTAACGAGAACGGGAAAATTCCTTATCATCGCCTTTCTACCAGCTTCATCTCCATCATAAACCATCACAACCTCATCGGCTATTCGCTTTATTAACCTTGCTTGCTGGGGGGTAAGGGCAGTTCCTAATGTAGCAACAGTTCGGTAAAATCCCATTCTGTGAAATGCTAATGCATCCATATAGCCTTCAACCAGGATAACCTGACGTTTTTCTTTTCTGCAGGCTTCCTGAGCCAGATGAAACTGGTAAAGTATGGTTCGCTTTCTATAAAGTTCCGATTCAGGACTGTTTAAGTACTTGGGTTCATTTCCAGATGAAGGTTCATCTTCAAGGGTTCGCCCACCGAAGGCGACAACCTGTCCAGTGGAATTTCTGATGGGAAATATTAGGCGGTGACGAAACCTGTCATAAAACTTTTCGCCGGAACGATTCACCGATACTCCAAAGAGTCCTAGTTCCGCTCCTTTCCGAAGATCTAAGCCGTTTTTCTGAAAATGCCTCACGAGGGCATCCCAACTTTTGGGAGCATAACCTAGTCTCTGTTCTTCAATGATAGGATCGCTAATCTGTCGTTTTCTGAGATATTCGCGAGCTACACTTCCTTCAGGGGCATATCGAAGTTGTTGGTAGTAAAACTCTTCTGCGACAGTCATGTATTTGAGAAGTGTGGATTTAGAGCTTGTCGATTCTGAGAGGGTCTTCGAGATACTCACATTATACCTTTCCGCCAGAAATTCAATCGCCTCAGGGAAAGACAAGCCTCGATGTTGCATAACAAACCTTATAACATCGCCTCCCACTCCACAGCCAAAGCAATGAAAAAGCTGTCGCTGGGGGTCTACGTAGAAGGAGGGGGTCCTTTCTGCATGAAAGGGGCAAAGCCCTAGATAATATCGCCCTGCTCGTCGAAGAGTTACAGCTTCCCCGACGATATCCAAAATGTCAGAAACTTCTTTTATTCTTTCGATAGTTTGGTTGCTTCCAGCCCCTACCAAGTTTGATTCCCTTTTGGATGAGCAGATTTAACGGTATGACAAGTTTTACACAATAGAATCAAAACACAATAGTTATGAAAGGCAAGAGGTATTAACACAACCTCGATTAAACTTGACTATTCTACGAAGTGATGTAGGCTTTTGCTGGTTTTTGAGATCCGCAAAATGAGAGATCTTATAGAATTGATCTAGAGGAGAGAAGGCTATGGAAAGAACTCTTTCAATTATTAAACCTGATGCTGTATCCCGTGGAGTTATGGGGAAAATTATAAGTCGTTTTGAAGCTGAAGGTATTACTATAATAGCTGCCAAGATGGTCAGACTAACCAAAGAAGAGGCTATGGCCTTCTATGCTGTTCATAGGGATAAACCCTTCTACGATAGTTTGACCGACTTCATGTCATCGGGTCCAATTATGGTGATGGTTCTGGAAGGCCAGGATGTTATTAGTCGAAATCGGGCCATTATGGGAGCTACTAATCCTAAGCAAGCCGAGGCGGGAACAATAAGAGCCGAATTTGGGACAGATGTTGAAAAAAATGCTGTTCATGGTTCTGATAGTCCAGAAACTGCCACGAAGGAAATAGCCTTTTTCTTTAGTGATTATGAACTTGTGAAAATGGCGAGGCCTTAACATGAAGAGGATCATTAGGTATCTTCCCAGTATTTTAGCTGTCTTAGCCCTTTTAGGCTGTACCAGTGTGGGGACGATGGAAGCCGAAAGCCCTGCGGGGACTAAAAAGCTTCCTACTATACCTCATCAAACCCTTTCTTCTCAACCTACTCAGACAGTTCCTTCCTATGTTAAGGATGGTATAGTTCCCTATTTTAGGCCTCCTTCAGAGTTTACCTTCTGTGGGGAACCAGTTCCAATGAATAGGGCGGATGTTTTTGAACGTTTTGATCGAGAATTTACCATTTTGGTTTACTCTCATGCCCAGGTTTATTTATGGCTTAAGAGGGCGGAAAGGTATTTTCCTTGGGTCGAACAGCAGCTTAAAGCGAAAGGATTGCCGGATGATCTTAAGTATCTAATTGTTGCAGAAAGTGATCTTCTTCCGGGAGCTAAATCTCCTGCAGGGGCTGCCGGTATATGGCAATTCATCCCATCGACAGGTTCCCGGTATGGGTTACGGGTGGGTGCTTACCTAGATGATCGTTATGATTTCGAAAGGGCAACGGAAAGTGGTCTTAAGTATTTGATGGATCTTTATAACAGGTTCCGCAGTTGGACTCTTGCTCTCGCAGCTTACAATTGTGGGGAAGATAGGGTGTCTAGAGAGATGGAAAGACAACGTGTAAGGAGTTACTATGATTTGAAGCTCCCGAATGAGACGGAGAGATATGTTTTTAGGATAATGGCTATTAAGGAGGTGCTTTCTAATCCTGAGAAATATGGTTATCAGTATATCAAAGGAACTGGCTATCAACCCTTTCAACTAGAGCGGGTTCCGGTTACTCTTTCAGATTCTCTCTCGGTCATTGACATCGCTGAAGCCGCAGGGGTTACATACAGACAGTTTCTCATATATAATCCCTTTATTCAATCGGACGTGCTTCCTGCAGGTTTTTACACATTCCGTATCCCACCGGAGCAAAAGGATTCCTTTGGGTTGAAAATGGAGGAACTCAAAAGACGTTATACTCAGCAGTTCAAGTATCATGTGGTTTCTCGGGGAGAAACGCTTACGTCGATTGCTCAGCGTTACGGTGTTTCCGTTGATGAGATCAAGCAATGGAACCAGATTAAGGAGAACCGGGTTACTCAAGGCCAGAAGCTGAAAATAAGGATCTCTAGGTAAGGTAGGATTAACAAGAATTAGGAGGTAGATATAACATAATGGAAGACAGATACGAAATTGCAGCTACTAAGCTTAAAAACGCTCGCTGTGGTGTCGCTTTAACAGGTGCTGGTATATCTGTTGAAAGCGGTATTCCTGATTTTAGAAGTCCCAGTGGGTTGTGGTCAAAATATGATCCCGAGGAGTACGGGTATATTGAATCTTTCAGAAAAAACCCTGCGAAGGTATGGCGGATGATCCTTGAGGTTCAAGAGCTTTTGAATAATGCCCATCCCAATCCTGCTCACATAAGTCTTGCTGAATTAGAACGGGCAGGGCACATTAAGGCCGTCATTACACAAAATATTGATAGCCTCCATCAAAGAGCTGGAAGTGTGGAGGTCATTGAATATCATGGTCATGCCAGGACTCTTCGGTGTGATTTCTGTGGACAAAACTATCTTCCAGATATGATAAGCCTTGATGAACTTCCTCCCCGGTGTGTTTGCACAGGTCCCATAAGACCTAATTTTGTATTTTTTGGAGAACCCATACCGACAATTGCACATCGTCGTTCAATGGAATACGCTGCTAGATGTGATGTAATGCTTGTAATAGGCACTTCTGCTACTGTTGCCCCTGCTTCATACCTTCCCTACATAGCCAAAGAAAGAGGAGCCTATATAGTTGAAATTAACCCTTCACCTTCGGCTATAAGCGAAACCCTTACAGATCTTTACATAGGAGAGCCTGCTGGAAGGGCTTTACCACTAGTTGTCGAAGCGCTCCGTAGGCTTAAAGGAGGATCCCTCTGAGATGAATGGTTTTCTTTGTCTCGCCTTTACAACAATAAATCTTGGATCTACTTCTGAAGGTTCCTTTCTTTCAATTCTAGGGCACACTGGTATTGTTGTAAGAGTTGTTCTCTTAATTTTGCTTCTTCTCTCCCTTGGATGTTGGACGGTGATAGTTGCAAAGTTTTGGAGTTTCAAGAAAATCCAGAGGGAGAATGTAGAATTTCTAGCAAGATTTCATCAGTCAAAGAACTTTGCCCAGTTTTATCAGGAGAGCCGAAGGTTTTCCGTGACGCCTCTCGTTTACATTTTCAGGGCAGGATACGGAGAGTTTATCAAATTTATGAAAACTGTTGATGCGGAGCTGGGACGTCAAGCTCAGGCAGGTAACTTAGGTGCTTCAGCCAAAAGGGGTTCCAACCCATTTCTTGGAGACCATCTAAAGGAGATTGTCAACCGAGCTATGGAAACGGCGAGTATGGTGGAACGAGCCAGAATGGAACGGTGGACACCGGTTCTTGCGTCAACTGGAAGTAGCGCCCCCTTTATTGGCCTCTTTGGAACTGTGTGGGGAATAATGAACAGCTTTAGACACATTGGTCTTCAAGGATCGGCTAGCCTTGCTGTAGTAGCTCCAGGTATTGCGGAGGCTCTCATCGCTACCGCTATAGGTCTTGCAGCTGCTATACCTGCCGTTATCGCCTATAACTACTTCATGCAGAAAATCCATGTGGTAGAGACGGATATGAAACATTTTGCCAATGATTTCCTAAATGCCGTCGAAAGAGAATGGGTTAAAAGAAGCATTTTAGATGGGCAAACAGGATAGTTTGCCAGAGGATTTTGGTATGGGTAGTGGTGTCAGTAATAATCGAAATGTTTTTAGATCGCTAGTTGCAGATATTAATGTCACCCCCTTTGTGGATGTGATGCTGGTGCTTCTTATCATTTTCATGGTTACAGCACCCATGATGATGCAGGGGGTTGACGTAAAGCTTCCCCAGGTTCAAGCCCCGGCTATTGAATCTAAAGAGGAGAGGCTTATTATAACAGTCAATGGGGAGAGAAAAATCTTTGTAAACGAGTATGAGGTCGCCTTTGAGGAATTGGTTCCTAAGCTAGAGGCTATTTATGCCAACCGAGCTGGTAAAGCGGGGGTCTTCATAAGAGCGGATGAAAACCTTCCCTATGGCTTTGTGATGGAAGTAATGGGAAAGATCCGACAGGCTGGTGTTGAAGAGATTGGAATGGTAACCGAGGGTGGACAACCCCAAAGGCGTTCTGAGCAGAAAAGATAGCTATGGATGTAAGTAGATCGGTTTTTGGTATCTCTGAGCCGAGACATATTTATGCTGTAGGGATGGTGGTATCCCTCGTAATCCATATAGCTTTGGGTTTGGCTATTGTGACCTTACCAAAACTGGTCCCATCCAAGAAGTTTTCTGACATAAAGGTCTACCGTGTTAAAGTAGTTTCGGCTGATCAGATAGGAAAGCTTCCCCAAATAGGCATAAAGGCACCTTCGGCGAGTGAAATTTTCGCAAAATCTGGATCAAAGGAACCGGGAGAAAGCAGGGGATCTATTCCAGTCTATTCAGCTAGGAAGATTAGCGTGCCTATAGAAGATAGCCTTCCTCAGAAATCCGAACTACGTCCTATTGAGTCCCCTCCCTCCATGCCTCTCCCTAAACCGGCTCAACAACCGTCGGCAAAGTGGGAAACTTTAGTCCCTAACATCAGTGTGAAAAGAGATATTAAACCTATTGAGCAGAGAAAGGAATTTTTGAAAGAAGCAACCTCTGGACAAAGGGAAGTTGATTCGGATAAAAGCCTTAATAAAACCCAGCAGGGGACCGGAGCTCAAAGGACTACAGAAGGGCTAAGGGGACAACAACGGGAGCAGCAGAGTGGGCTAGTGGGAGGGGGACCCTACCAGAGTTCTGAAGAATACGGACTTGCCAGAAGGCTTTATTATAGTGAGGTTTGGAGAGCGATACAAAGTCAGTGGGCTGTGCCTGTTGAACTTTTGAATAGGGACGATCTAGAAGCGATCGTTATCATTAAGATAAGTCGTGATGGGAATATTATGGACATGCGTTTTGAAAAGAAGTCGGGAAATGAGATTTTTGATTCGTCGGTCTTGAGAGCTATTCAAAAGGCGAACCCCCTTCCTCCTTTTCCAAAGTCCTATAGTCCACCTTATGAAGAAATTGGCATTCGCTTTAGGCCGAAGGATTTGAAGAAGGGATAGACGGATTTAGATTTGATGTTGGAGTGCGGAGGTCATGATGATAGGAAGATTTAACCTGTTCTTTGGACTAGTGCTACTCATTGGTGTGACTACTTCGTGGTTTAGAGCTTATGGACAGGATCGAGTTTATCTAGATATTACGGATCCTTCATTTCGTAAACTTCCTATAGCCGTTCCTGGTTTTAGGGTGGATGGGGGAGGTGCTTCCCTATCGGAAGATCTTCTCGCTACAACCAAAAAGGATCTTCAAATATCAGGTATCTTCCAGGTGCTCGATTCGAGGGCCTTTTTTGCTGATCCCCAAAAGCTTGGAGTTACCGCGGCGGAGATTGATTTTGGCCAATTTAGACAGGGAGGGGCGGAATATCTCATTAGGGGATCCTATTCTACGGACGGCCAAAATATTCATCTTGAACTTCGTTTCTTCGATGTTGTTGGGAGAAGAATGCTTCTCGGTAAAGCCTATGATGGTAAAGTATCGGATAGAAAGCTTATGATCCATCGGTTTGTTGATGAGATCTTAAAACTTCTTACGGGAGAGGGAGGGATATTTTCCACTAAAATCGCTTTTGTTAACAAGGAGGGAAAGGTTTCCAAGATTTATATGGTGGATTTTGATGGATCGAATCTCACACTGCTTACTCCTAAGGAAGAGCTTGCGATGTCACCAAGCTGGAGCCCCGATGGAAGATTTATCGCCTATATAGGTTATCGTGGCAACAGAACTGCCCTATGTCTTTTGGATGTAGCGAGCCGTTACGTTCAAGATTTCTTTCTCGGTGGAGTTCTTTCAGGAGTCCGCTTTAATCCTCAGAGGGGGCTTGTGACTGTTTCTAGATCTCAGGGCGGTAGCAGTCCCGAGATAGTGACGGTTAATCTTCAGGGGGCTATCGTGGACAAGGTGGTGAGTGGGGGATGGGACATAAAGGCGAGCCCTACATGGTCTCCGGATGGGAGAAAAGTTGCCTATGTTTCCAACGAGTCAGGAAATCCCCAGATATACATATACGATGTAAACACCGGTTCTAAACGTCGCATTACTTTTTCGGGCGATTATAATACAAGCCCTAGCTGGTCTCCAAAGGGTGATTTGATAGCCTATTCGGGTATAGTGAATGGTCATCACCAGATTTTCGTTGTAAACCCTGAAACGTCGCAGCCTATTCAACTTACCACAGGCGGGGGTAACAATGAAGCGCCTACATGGTCTCCAGATGGGAGAATGATAGCTTTCCAATCGAATAGGTCGGGAAGGTATGCTATATGGGTAATGTTAAAGAATGGAAGCGATGCTAGGTTGCTTACGGAAATAGGAGGTGAACAGATTTTGCCTTCATGGTCGCCAAAGATGTAAGAAACCCTTAGGGGGTAAGTAGTATCGTTATCATAATCGAAGGAGGGCATCTAAAGTATGCTAAGGAAAAATTGGTTAGTTAAGCTGGTAGTAGCCTTTCTACTTTTTGGCTTGTTCTTCACTGGATGCGGCAAAAAGACTGTTCAAGGACCACCGATGCCACCGGGACTTGGGGGCCCAGGTATGCCTGGAGCTGGTAGCCCTAGTGGTGACTCATCCTTTGGTTCTGCTCCACTGACTGATGAAAAGCTCAGAGCCCTCGGTATTACAACGGAGGAACAAAAGCGGGAATTCCTAAGGCAGAAGGAGCAATTTGAAAACGAGGATATTCATTTCGATTTTGATTCTTCCGTGATACGAGAGGATGCTAAGCCTATTCTAGCCAAGAAGGCTGAATTCCTAAAGAAATACCCTACCTTAACTATTACCATTGAAGGGCACTGTGATGAGAGGGGAACTAATGAATACAACCTTGCCCTAGGAGAGCGGCGAGCCCATAGTGCTTGGCAATATTTGGTGAATCTAGGTATAAACCCAGAAAGAATGCAGATGATAAGTTACGGAGAAGAAAGACCTATTGCAACCGGACATGATGAGGCTTCGTGGGCTAAGAACCGACGGGCCCATTTTGTAATTCACTTCTAATTTTGGGGTTTTTTAACGAGATCCGGTAAAAAGGATAAAAAACTATGAAAGGTGGTTACAGATTGCTTTTATTAGTTATGCTTTTGGTTATCTTTAACCTGTATGGTTGTATAACTACAGGGGGTAATGAATTCTCCGCTCTTAACCATAGAATGCTTATGTTGGAAGAGCGTGTTTATAGACTGGAACAGTCCCTTGAGGGTTACAAGGCCAGTGCCAAAAATGTTGCTGACATGGGTGCTTCGCTGGACGCTGTAAAAGGTAGGATTGGACAGGTCCAGGGTAGGGTAGAGGAGCACGATCAAAAACTTTCGCTTCTTTCTAATCAAATTGCTCAACTTCAAGAAAGGATAAGTAAAATAAAGGAAGCTCCTCCTTCGAGTGAACAAAGAGTAGAATCTCCTCCCAAGGCTCCAACACCAACTCCTCCCCCTCCTCAAAGGCCACCTTCTCCAACTTCCGAAAGACCTCAGCAGGAAGCTCCTACTACTAAACCTACCCAAGAACAGGCTGAACAGAAGGCTCCTTTAGAAAAGTCTCTTTATGAAGAATCCCTTACGGCATACAATCGTAAAGACTATAACGCCGCAGAGAAGGGGTTTCAGGAGTTTTTGAAAAAGTATCCCGATTCGCCTATGGCCGATGATGCCACATTCTGGCTTGGGGAGATTCATTTCGTTAGAGGTAACCTCCTTAAAGCTATCGAGAATTACCAAAGGGTAATAGATGTTTACCCGAAGGGTAATAAGGTTCCTATGGCTATGTATAAGCAGGGTAAGGCCTGGGAAAAATTAGGAGATTCAACGGCGGCCAAAATTCTATACGAAAAAATAGTTAAGAAGTATCCTAATTCCAGTGAGGCTAAACTTGCCCAACAGGCTTTAAATGAGCTAAACAAGGGTAAAGCTTCTCCGCCGTCAAACTAGATCTAAGCTATTATAACAAGGGCAGAGCCATCTGTGGAGGTTGATGTATCTCTGCCCCTGCACTAAGAATGAGCATATCACCGATATGGTTATCTCAACGGTAAGCTCTTACCGAGTAGGAGGGATTATAAGTATAAGGGGACCTTTTATAGGTATCATCGTCTTCCTCCTCCTTTGGGTTTCAGAATATAGCTTTAGTGGAACCCTTTTGGAGGTTCGGGAAATCCGGTTTAATGGAAACCTCTCTTTTTCTGCTTCAAAACTCAAAGAATTTATGGATACCAAGGAAAAAACTATCTTGCATCCCTTCCGAAATGTTCCCTTCGATGAGGAGGTCTTCAAGGAGGATCTTGAGAGACTTAAGCAGTTTTACCAGAGTGAAGGTTTCTACGATGTCACCATTGTTGATTTCAAGGTAGAGAAAGTAGGTGATAGGGCTTTACGAATAGTAATAAATATTTCTGAAGGCCTTCCTACCAGACTAAGCAATATAATGTTAACCATAAATGGAGATGGTATCGATTTAGGGATTAAGAAATCATTAGAGGCGCTTTTACCCCTGAAAGAGGGCGATATTTTTAGAACAGAGTCCTACAGAAACTCTGAAAAGATAATCTTAAGATACCTTGCAGAGGAAGGTTATCCCAAAGCCAAGGTCGATACATTGGCTAGGATTTTCAAGGAAGAACGTAAGGCCTTTGTTTGGATTGATGTAGACATAGGTCCCAGATGTACCTTCGGGCGTTTACAGATAGAGGGGATTCAGTATGTGGACCCAAGGGAGATTTTTCGACTTGTTAGCTTCAAAGAGGGTGAGATCTTTCGGGCTTCGAAGATAAAAGAAAGTCAAAAACGCCTCTGGGATTCCCAACTCTTCTCCTTCGTTGATATAACCGTCAAGGGGCTCGATGGTGAAGATACTAAACTTCCGATAGTGATTACCCTTCGGGAAGCAAAACCCTACACCATCAAGGCTGGTATTGGATACGGAACTGAGGATGGTTTAAGGAGCAAAGTAGGGTTTGAAGCTAGGCGCTTTTTGGGGGATGCTAGAAGACTAAGTGTTCAGGCAAGGGCTAGTAATTTGGTTCAGCAGCTGGAAAGCCGGTTTATTCAGCCCCACTTTTTACTTGATCCGTGGTGGATGGAGTTTCGAGGGGGTATAGGACGAACTAACGAAACAAGCTATGAGGCGGAAACCTTTTTCTCTACACCTCAAGTTAATATCCCTATTATATCTACCCTTCGGGGGTTCATTGGACCCAATATTGAGACTAACAAGATAACCAAGCTTGACATATATCCCTATGATCCAGATATTCCTGATAGACAAAGGGATAATTATTTCATTTCGTCCCTTATTTTTGGTTTTGCGGAAGAAAGAGTTGACACTCTGGTAGACCCCACAAAGGGGTTTAGGATTTTTACTACTACAGAATGGGCGTCGGAAATTCTTGGATCGGATATAAGCTATATACGAGCCGATCTTGAGGTCCGAACATATTATCCATTTCAACCTGGATGGGTTCTTGCTAACAGGTTACATTGGGGAATTATTTCGAACCCGGAAACAGGTTCCAATATCCCTATATTTAAGAGGTTTTTTGCGGGGGGAAGTAATAGTAATCGCGGTTATTCCTACCACAAATTGGGCCCTTTAGATGATTTGGGCAATGCTTTGGGAGGGAAGGGAATCTTTGAGCTAAACACGGACTTGAGATTTCCACTTGAATTTGTCACTAGAGATCTTGAGGGAGTCTTGTTTTTTGATGCGAGCCAAGTCTTCTCTGGTGAAGAACTTATGCTGAATAAGCTTAGATACTCTGTAGGAGCAGGCCTTAGATATAAAACGATCGTAGGACCTATTCGGGCTGATCTAGGATATGCTATCAACCCTCCAGATAAAAATCCTCCGGACTCTTTTCAGTTTTTTATTAGTGTAGGACAGGCCTTTTAGTAGACCTCAAAGCATGAATTAGGGAGTGGGTAGAACCCACCCCTTTTGAAAGTCTTAAAAGGATCTTTCCAGGGAGGTCAATTCTTCTTGGGTAAGTACCTGATCTATATCGAGAAGAATTTTCACGGAATTGTCGGTCTTGGCCATTCCAAGAATATAGCTCGTGTCAAGGGATGTGCCAAATGAAGGTGTTACCTCGATTTCTTCTTCTTTTATCTGAGAAACCTCTGACACCGCATCCACCACAATTCCTATGGAGATGGGCTCGTTTACTAGCTTTACTTCTACAACTATTATGCAGGTGCGTTCATTATAGGGCACTTCCTCCATGTGAAATCTCAACCTTAAATCTATTACGGGAATAACCTTTCCTCTTAGATTGATAACGCCCTTAATATATGCAGGGGTTTGGGGTATAGGGGTTATAGGCATCATGCCTATTATTTCTTTTACTTTGAGTATCTCAATCCCATACTCTTCGTTTCCTAAACGAAAGGTTAGATATTTCCCCGGCATGGCTCTTTTGGCGGATACTTCACTCTTTTCGAGCGTTCGTGCAGTTGCTGCCTTATTCATGATCCCTCCTTAAAATGTTCTCAGGTTGTTCTATAACGAGTTTCCTCAAAAATACATAAAATCCTTAGAGGGTCAAGCATCTTAAGTAAGCTCCTGATCCGATTCTTGAAAGAGGGAAACTTTATTCCTGCCTCCCTTTTTTGAGATGTAGAGAGCCTTGTCTGCCCTTTCGAAGACATCTATAGGGCTCTTATCGCTTGGTTCAACTTGAGATACGCCAGCACTTATGGTTATGGGAACTTCTTGTTTTTTGAAGACAAATTTGGTGCTTTCAATTATCTGTCTAACTTTTTCCGTTGCTTCCTTGGCGCCGTGTGCATTTGTGCCTGTAAAGATTATGACGAATTCCTCACCTCCATACCGAGCAATAAGATCTGCCTTGCGTATAGAGGATTTAACAAGACGAGCAATCTCCTTTAAAACTAAGTCACCGGCCTTATGACCATACACATCATTGACCTTTTTGAAGTGATCCAAATCGAAGACTGCCACTGAAAATATGTGGCCATAGCGTTTAAATCTTTCCCATTCCTCGGCTATTCGAGCTTCATAGGCTCTCCTATTAGCGATCCCCGTTAATGGGTCCTTAAGGATTTCTTCGGCGAGACGACGTTCTCGGAATTGAACCTGTTTTATTTGATCATTTATAGTAGCTAACTCCTTTTGTAATTTATGAATGCGTTCCTCTAATTCCTTATTGTATTCTTCTTCTTGAGATCTTCTCTTTTCCAATACCTGTTTGATATAAGAAAGCTTTGTTATAAGTATCTTACGAAGTTCCTCTAGATTGGACGTTGTGTTTATAGATTGCCTAAGATCATTAATTTGACCATCCAGATGGTAGCTAAACTGGCTTGCCATCTCTTGAGAACTATGAAAATGGTCCAGTGATGCCATGATATTTTTCTCTATTTCCACCAGGTTTTGCCCTAACTCGGATATGAATTCATTGAGTTCCTTACGCTCCTGGTTTACCTGGGCTATGATATTTCCCAAGAATTCCGTAAGAGTTGCGGTCCAGGATTTAATGTCTTGGGGTATTTTGGTGACCCATAGGGACTCTTTTAAGAGTGTCCATTTTTCCCTGTGAATCTCCGAAACTAAAGGATCAAGGATCATAATAAGTTCCGAAATGACGGGCTTTAGTTCGCTAAGAAAATCTTGATCACCCCTATGGAATATGCCCATGAGTTTTTTGATACCCTTCTTGGGCTCCTCTGGTTTAATGTCATATTGGATAACCGTTTCCTTGAGGGCCTTTACTGCTTTCTCCAAATGATCTATGGATGCTGTATCCTGGAGTTTTTCCTTGAGTTCTTCGAATCTTTTAGAAACTACGGTCATATTGGAAAATTGGAGGAAGGGGGAAAGGACTGTAATGGTAGAGCGGAAAAGTTCTATCGTTTTCTTCTGTTCTTCTTCTAGCTCTTGAATAAGCTTTATATGACTGGATCTAACGTTTACATTTTGAGTTGCTTCGACTAGATCCGAGGGTATTAGCGATGGATCGTTTTCAAGAATATGGATAACAGTTTCCTTTGTGATAGGTTCCTTTTTCATTTCGAGTTTTTTGGAAACCTCAACAATGATTGATGAAAGCATCTCAAGCCAAGGAAACGGTTTTTCCATCATGGTTTAACCTCTTCTATAAAATGAAGATTTTGTCTTCCTTTTTATTTTTCCCTGGGAGGAACTGTTGACAGGTTTTTGCTCAAATTTCTGACAGGTAATACTGGAAACGTTAAAGACCTCTTCGCAGGGGTAGTTTTTCGAACGTATTGACCATGCCCGGCAAAAATATGGCGTTGTGGGATTCCATGTGATTCCTAGATGCTTGCAGGAGAGGCAGTGAACTTTTTTATCCTGTCTGGTAGACATTTTAATTACCTCCTTAAGTAGCATTCTCTATGAAGGAGAGAATGCATAATGTAATTTAGCAAAAGATATTCCACAGGTTTCAAAATTTATTTTAAAGTTTTTTTCTCAACCGTCGAATACAATTTCGAGAGGTGAGAAGGATGATCATAACTGATTATCATGTCAAGAAAGTTTTAAGGACGTACACACGGCAGCTTCAAAAGGCTCGGTTGCCGAGTGAACTTATCCCCAAGGGGGAGGGAGGGAACTCCCAAACTTTTGGTGGAGAAAGGGTTGTAATTTCAGAGGAGGCTCGGCGCCGCCTTGTGATGGAGCAGCTTGTGAAACACGCCGCCTCTAAGCTTGAGAGTGAGAAAGAAAATATGAAGTTTGGGGATGAGAAGGTAAACAAGGCTAACGATAAAGATACGGCAATAAATACAAACAACATAGGGGTGAATTATGGACGTTAAAAAGATTCAACAGGCCCAGTTCTATTACGGTAATGTCTCCAATGTAAAGCCTTCGGGAGCTCAGAAAAGTGCCGAAGAGGTAATGAAGGTTGATCGAATCCAGAGTGGGCAAGTTAACAAGCCGCCTACCCAGGAACCAAAAGCCGATAGAGTAGAATTTTCAACTCAAGCTCTTTCCGCCTATGAACAGAGTAGAGCTCAAAAAATAGGGGAGATCCAAAAAAACATTCAACAGGGAACTTATAAGATCAATCCACCCGATATATCGAACAAGATGTTACAAGAATCATGGTAGTCATCAGAATTGCCATTTTAGCTTATAGACCCGGGGAAGTTGTTCCTATGGTTTAGCTTAAGTCTCAAAAGCCCCGGGCTTTTATGGCAATACATGTGATCTGTGCTCACCCCCCGTTGGATAAAAAATTCCTCAATAGAGTCGAAAAGGACAGGACGGTCCGGCCAGGTAAAAAGTTTTTCCCTTTCTAATAGGCTGTTCCATATCGCCTGAGCCTGGGAAGAGGAATTGAAGATTTTGTCCTTAGCATCGTTGCAGAAAAACATGGCACAAGAGATAGGTATTATTGTCCATAGACATCCTCCACTCCCTAAGTATACACAGTGTTGTGATGGTTTTACGGATTGAAGTTTTTTTAAAATAACAGGAAAGTCCTTATCCCCACCGAATAGGTAGTTGATTACCTCATCGGCAAAGAACACTATGATGCTTTCATAACTACAGCAGGCACTTTTGGCAGTTTCGAAGCAGCTTTTTTTACAGTAATTATAAAAATACTTATTGTTAAATTCCTTAAGCTCATTCCGAAATTCCATATAGGAACTTGCCATCTCTCGTAGGTAGTCTTTTGACTTATCGTCGAGCTGCTCGCAAACTTCAAAGGCAATTCTTATTGCTTCCATTTGGGTTTTGTGGTAGTAACTCATGTCCTTCATAGGTTTCCTTTCATATAGGAAGGAGTTGTCCATGGCCGTAAAAGCTCAGGACGTGATTGTTGTTTGGGTAACGGTAGGAAATCACGATGAGGCTGTAAACATTGCAAAAACTATTGTTGAAGAAAAACTTGCTGCCTGTGTAAATATTATTCCTTCGGTGCGTTCTATCTATTTTTGGAAGGGTGAGGTTTGTGACGATGCTGAAACTCTTTTGATGATTAAGACTAAGGAGTCTCTCTTTGAAAAGTTGAGATCTCGAATCCGCGGTATTCATAGCTATGAGGTTCCAGAGATTATCGCCGTAAAACTCCATGCCGGTCATGAACCCTATTTATCGTGGGTAGTTGAGACTACAGAATAATTTCTCCTTATCTCCATTGATCTCGCGTGGGCCTCTAGCCCTTCCATACGGGCAAAACGAGCTATCTTTTCTATGCTAGCTTGGGTAGCTTCTAAGGGATAGTGGATAATGCTTGTTTTTTTTAGGAAAGAGTGAACTCCAAGGGCTGAAGAGAACCTAGCTGTTCCTGCCGTGGGCAATACATGATTTGGTCCTGCAAAGTAATCACCTACGGGCTCAGGGGTAAATTGCCCTATAAATACAGCTCCAGCACACCTTATCAGTCCGATAAGGCTCCACGGATCCTCAACATGGAGTTCTAGATGTTCTGGAGCAATACGATTAGAAAGATTTATGGCGGTTTCGAGGTTATCTACGAGAAAACATGCTCCATAGTTTCTTAACGATTCAGTAGCTATGTCTTTTCGGGGAAGGGGTGATGCAAAAAAACCCCCTTTAAGTTGAGAAGTCAGGGATTCTATAACTCTCTTTGCCAGGCTTTCATCTGTTGTAATTAACATCGCACTGGCAATAGGATCATGTTCTGCCTGGCTTAAAAGGTCTGCAGCAATATAGTCTGGGGTTGCCGATTTGTCGGAAATAATAAGTATTTCACTTGGGCCCGCCAAGAGATCAATGCCCACCACACCAGAGAGTATTCTTTTGGCCGTTGCTACGTAAATATTCCCTGGACCCACTATAACATCAACCTTTTTTACCGATTCTGTGCCGAAAGCCAAGGCCGCAATGGCCCAGGCACTTCCCATCCGGTATATGGTCTTTATTCCCAGTTCTAGAGCTGTCGCAAGGATGGCTTCATGAACACTACCGTCATGTCTTGGGGGGGTAGCTACGACTATATCCCGAACTCCTGCGATCTTTGCTGGAATAGCTCCCATAAGAAGAGATGATATAAGAGGCGTATTCCCACCCTTCCCTCCAGGCACATAGATTCCCGTAGAATCTACCGAAGAAACCATTTGTCCTAGAATTACACCGCCTTCTCCAGTAATAAACCAGGACTTTTCAAGCTGTCTTTCGTGGAAGTTGGCGATATTTCTGGAAGCAATTCTTATTATCTCCAAAAATTCCTGATCTATAGCCCTAAGGGCTCTCTCCATTTCTTCTTCGGAAACTATTAATTTTTCAGGACTAGCCATATCCCAATCAAACCGTCTAGTATAATCTAGGATAGCCTTATCTCCCTCCTTAAGAACTCTTTCTATAATCCCTTCTACCTGGTTTTCTATCTCCTTCGCTATGCCGAGGAAAGCTCGCCGGTTAAGTTTTTTCAAGAATGATTCTGCCTCTTGAGATGGATACTTAAGAATTGGTATCATTTCATACCTCCGTCTCTAGCTATAACAAAGGCATCAGGAAACTCTGACCGGATGGCTTCAAGAGCTGCCCGTGCTTTGTGGAGATCATCAAATTTTCCTAGTTTTACACGGTATAGCATCTTTCCACCAAAGTAATAGGGCTCAATCCCAACATCGGGGTGGCGCCTGGCAAGGGAGCTTCTAAATCGGTCAGCATTTTGCCTGCTCTCAAAGGCGGCGAGTTGAATCTCGAAAAGACCTCGCCATGGTGAAGCTACGGGCTCTGGAACCCATCGATACTGGTTCTGAGCATACTGTATAAGTGTTGCAGGCTGGAGGGCCTCAATTCTTACTTTAGCAGTTCCGTTAGGGATTATACCAAGCTCTTCTGCAGCTCTTTTCGATAGATCTATAATACGATCTCCGACGAAGGGACCTCGATCGTTAACTTTCACTATGATCCATCGGCCGTTGTCAAGACGGGTAACCTTCACGTAGATACCTAGAGGAAGAGTCTTATGGGCTGCAGTCATATCGTTCATGTTGAAGATCTCACCGCTTGATGTCTTTTTCCCGTGGAACTGGGGTCCATACCAACTTGCGATGCCCTCCTCTACGTAACCTTCTGCAGAAAGTAGAGGAAAGTAACATTTTCCTCGGACACAGTAAGGCTTTGTCCAGGGAGGATAGGAAACTGGAGGAGATGGTGTAGGTTTGGTGGAAGTGCTGCAAGAACTTGCTAGTATTAGTGTTACAAGAATCCAATAATAAAGCCCCTTAGCCTTACCAAACATGCAAAAAGCCTATGTTAAATAATTTTTTCTTCCATTTTTGCAAGTTCTTCAAACCTTATATCCACTCCAAGAACACCCACTATCTCATCCCTTTCGTTTCGTATCGGAGCTGAAACGGTAATACATAAGGCTCCAGTGTAGCGAGAGGTGTAAAAATCTGTCACGTGGACCTTACCAGTCTTAATGGGTTCTATAAACCAGGGACGGTCGGATAGATCCTCTCCCACCTGAGCCTTCTCATATTTAGCCTTATCTTCTATGTGGGTAATATTTCTGGTGATTCTGCGTCCTTCCCGATCCGTTACGTAGGCGTATTGAATGAATGGGTTAAGCTCAAGAAGGGATTGTAATACCAGTTCCTGACGGGAGGGATCCATACTTTTTATGGCTTCATTCTCTACAACCTCTTCAATGAGGTGGGCTGCAAGGGATCGAGCTTTTTGTTTGAGCATATCGAATTCGCTTACGAAATACTCTGGTAGATACCGTCTCGCCCATCTTTCCATTTCCTCATCGGAGATGGAAGTATTCCGTCCTTGCTCGTATTCTTCCATAACCCGTTTATGTATCTTCACTATGCCAGGATGGCGTTTATCTAGCCTCTTTTCGCCCTTTAACTGCAATCGGTTATTTACCCAATAGGCAACACCGGCGGTTCCCGATTTGTCGGTAATAATGACACTAATGGGACGACCTAGAATCTTCTCTGTATCAAAGATGTTGTATATTTGCGGATCCTTAATAAGTCCATCAGCATGAATGCCCGCACTTGTAGCATTAAAAGCCTTGCCTACAAAAGGATAGTTTGGAGGAATGCGGTAGCCAAGCTCTTCCTGGAAATATTCAGCAACCTCCGTAATGGCGAGAGTATCAATTCCATCGGTTGTCCCTTTTATACCAATGTATTCCATAATAAGACCCTCAATAGGAGCATTGCCTGTCCGTTCTCCGAAACCAAGTAAAGTGCCATTTACCCCACTGCATCCATAAAGCCAGGCTGTGACACTGTTTACAACAACCTTGTGAAAGTCGTTGTGACCATGCCATTCAAGTAGATGTCCGGGAACGCCCGCTTCTTCAATAAAGGCTCTAACCAATCTCGGCACGCTTCGTGGGAGTGCTGCTCCAGGATAGGGGATCCCAAGTCCTAGTGTATCACAGAGTCGAATTTTTATATCTATACCGCTTTCCTCCCGAAGCTTCATCAATTCGATCGCAAAGGGTATACAGAATCCGTAGATATCCGCTCGAGTTACGTCTTCAAAATGGCATCTAGGGATTATACCCTTCTCCAATGCTGCCTTTACAATATCCAAATACTCATTCATAACATCACGACGATTTTTTTTGAGTTTCAGAAAGATATGGTAATCAGAGGCCGATGTAAGTATGCCTGTCTCCTTTAGACCCATTTTTACTACAAGATCAAGATCTTCCTTTACCGCTCTGATCCAACCTGTAATTTCTGGATAGCGGTATCCTCTTTCTAAACATTTTATTAGGGCCTCTTTGTCCTTTTTAGTGTAGAGAAAAAACTCACTCTGTCGTATGACGCCCTTCGGACCAGAAAGTCTATGTAGAAAATCAAAGATTGTTACGATCTGTTGCACCGTATAGGGAGGTCTGGCCTGTTGACCGTCCCGGAAGGTGGTATCGGTAATAAACATATCTTCAGGAGGATCTAAAGGAATAAGTTTATGGTCAAAGTCTATTCGAGGCACCTCTTCATATGGGAAGATTTCCTCCATGAGATTGGGTTTCACAACATCCACAAGCCTATGTTGCCAAAAAATTGAGTGTTCGTGCTCTAGGAGCCTTCTTTTAGGATTCCATTTGGCCATGTCTTCTCTTACCCCCTCCAGCTCTTTTAATGGGACTTATCATTTTTGCGAGGCTTCTACTTTTATGCACAATTCAAGCAACTGATTGACCTCAGGCTCCGATGGGGCTCCTGTCATGGGACAGGTAGCTTTTTGAGTTTTCGGAAAGGCGATAACATCTCGAATTGAGGTAGAGTTAGTCATTATCATGAGAAGTCTGTCTAATCCAAAGGCTATACCTCCATGGGGAGGAGCGCCATACTCTAGGGCTTCAAGTAGGAAGCCGAACTTTTCTTTAGCTTCTTCGGTGCTAATGCCTAGTACCCGAAAGACCCTTTCCTGGATATCCTTTCGGTGAATTCGTATACTTCCTCCTCCTATTTCGGTTCCATTTAATACAAGGTCGTAGGCACGGCTATGAACTCTTTCTGGTTCTTTCTCAAGTAGATCCACTTCCTCTTCCTTTGGTGCAGTAAATGGATGATGGACAGCTACAAACCTTTTCTCCTCTTGACTCCATTCGAGTAGAGGAAAATCTGTTACCCACAAGAACTCGTAACGGTTTTTGAGTTCTGGCCTGTCTTTAAAGAGGTAGTTCTGCGCAAGATGGAGTCGTAAGTTTCCGAGAACCTCCCTCACCAAAGATGGCTGATCTGCTCCAAAGAAGATGATATCTCCGGGCTGAAGCCCGAGTTTTTCGCTCAAAGCATTTTTTATCCCTTCGGTAAGAAACTTTGTTATAGGAGATTGCCATTCTGAGGAATGGATTTTAATCCAGGCTAATCCCTTTGCGCCAAGACTTTGGGCAAAGGCTATTAAGTCGTCCAATTCTTTTCTAGAAAACTTTACACCACCCTCATATTTGACACAACCAACCATTCCTCTAGACTGAATCGCCTGCTTAAATACGTTAAATCCAGATTCCGAAACTATTTCACTTACATCGTGAATCTCCATACCGAAACGAAGATCTGGTTTATCTGTGCCATAGAGGGCTATAGCATCCTCGTAGGAGATTCTACGAAAGGGTGTAGGAATTTCCATGTTTAGAATGGTTTTAAATAGGGCACTAATCCAGTCCTCAATGAGTTTATAGAGGTCGGCTTCTCGGATAAAAGAAAGTTCCAAATCGATCTGTGTGAACTCAGGTTGTCGGTCGGCTCTTAGATCTTCGTCCCGAAAACATTTAACTATTTGCATGTAACGGTCAAAACCGGCGACCATGAGAATCTGCTTAAACAACTGAGGTGATTGGGGAAGAGAATAGAATTTTCCTGGGTATATTCTGCTTGGGACAAGATAGTCTCTTGCTCCTTCTGGCGTGCTCTTGGTAAGAACCGGCGTTTCTATTTCTATGAATCCCCTATCGGCAAAGTACTTTCGTGTAAACTGCATGACTCTATGGCGTGTGAGGATGTTCTTGGTCATTAAGGGACGCCTTAGGTCCACGTATCGATATTTAAGTCGTGTATTTTCGTTTACCTGAATACGATCTTCCACTAGGAAAGGGGGAGTCCTGGAGGCATTAAGAAGTTTAATTTCATCCACGATAACCTCTACTTCTCCGGTCTCAAGCTTTGGATTTATCATCCCCTCTGGGCGGGCTCTAACGATACCCTTTACAGCAATGACATATTCATTTCGTATTCCGTGAGCCCGTTCGTGGGCAAGGGCATTATAGGTTGGATCAAATACCAATTGGGTAATACCCTCTCTATCCCTAAGGTCGACAAAGATCAATCCTCCGTGGTCACGCCGCCTCTGAACCCAACCCATAAGGCATACCTTTTGGCCAATGTGGTCAAAACGTAGATCGTTACAATAATGGGTTCTTTGCCAATCACCAAGCGTATCTAGGGGCACAAATCGGTATAAAAACTCCTCCCTTGTAGATTCCACCTCTTCCAAGAGGGTCAGTTCCTTCTTCGCTGTAAACTCCACCTGATTTCCTCCTTTTGAATATTGTAATTTTATAAACATGTTTAGACCTACTCCGCAAGTTATCATATTGTCAATAGAGCTTCTGCTGAAAAAAAATAGGAACGATCCCTGTGAATCGTTCCTATTTAACCTAGGAAAGTATTTTAATAAAATCCTCTATGGCAAATCTTTATCGTTGCTCTCTTCCCATTCCATTCCTTCAGGAAGGCGTATGTAGGTTTTAACCTCTTCTCTGTCCATAGTCCATTGATAACCCTTCTTTTCATGAATGTTGAACAATAATGGACTTCGAAGATGGAAGCGAATGACATTCTTTTCTCTATCGAAGGAGATAAGATTCAATATCACTACATCATCCCTTGTTTTCGCTCCTATTGGCTCAAGGGGAGAAGGCGGGAGATCATACTGGACACCTATTACCTCGGGAAGGCATACGACAAATGCGAGGGTAGGTTCATCTACAGCCTGAAGCCATTGGAAGGGACCTTCCTGATGTTCCAGGAGCACATAGCGTTTTATGGTTTCGAATCCCGGTATGCCCCATGGAAACTCAATGATACTGTCATCCCTTACCTCTATTGTTCCGAAACGACTAGTCTCCACTTTCATCTCTTTTCTCCCTCTGTTTTATCATCCTTAATATCGGTTGGCATGGCAAATAAAGTAAGTGTTTCTATTAAATCACCGCTCATAAGAGCTGCCTGCCGATTTTCTTCCTTTATCTTTTGGTAGAGCTCTTCTCTATATATAGGAATATTTTTAGGGCTTCTTATGCCAATTTTTACTCTATTTGGCGATATTTCCGTGACTATGATTTCGATTTCATCTCCTATCCGGATAGCCTCACCTGTTTTCCTGCTAAGAACTAGCATGGGGTGGCCTCAGTTAAGGATAAACTGTTTGACCTCAAGAAAGGTGTCTCCAAATGTTGCAAGAAATTCTTCAACCATCCTTGAGGTTATTCCCAGATCATTGAATACCTCGTCTCTATTTGGGTTCAAAAAACCATCAATGCCACAGCCTATACCAATTGAGGAAACCATCCTATTGGCTACGTAAAGAATGTTTGCAATATCACGATATCTATCTGGGGCTCTTCTTGGTTCATGATGAAATCTAATGCCTGATATAACAGAGTCGGGAAAATTCCATTTTTTAGCAATGAGCCCTCCAAGTTGCTCATGATCAATTCCTAGGACTTCCCTTTCGGCGTCAAGAAATCTCTTTTTGTTGTGTTTAACCTCTGTAATGATCCTCTCGAATTCTTCCTTCACGTAAAAATGTAGCACCGTCTTTCCAATATCGTGAAGAAGACCGGCGGTATAAAGGGTGAGCACATTTTGGCGTCTCAGCCTTTCGCCGAGGATTTCAGCCATAAGGGCAACCCCAACGGCATGTTCCCATAGTTCGCCTTCTCTCAGTTCGTAACCTTCCATTGATCCCCTAAAATATTGGGATGCACAGGCCGTCATTACTACCTGAATGAGCTGTTTTTGACCTAGTACTACAATGGCATCACGAAGTGATTCAACCCTACGAAGTCTTGCATAATAGGGGGATCTACTTATAGCTAGGACCCTCGCTGCTATCACCGGTTCGTATTTTATGATCTCTTCAATCTGCTTGACCGACGCAAGCTCTCTAAGAAGGGGCATTAACTTATTGACAACGTCCGGAAATGGCGGCAATCTTTGTGCCTGAGCAAGAATTCGATCAGCCCAGATACGTTGATCTCTTTTTCTCTCTGCCATGGGTAATCCTCACCTAACTCTACGTAAGTCCAATCTTTACGATTCATTTATTATATTATACTATCAAAATAAAAGTTTAAATACAACGGCAAAAAATTTTAGGTGTATGTGTAAAAGAGATGGTGATATTAGACAAAATATTTAATTATAGTGGCAAAGTAAGTCCGGACATAGGATAAAATGGTTGAAAGGTCCTCCTCTGACAAGCTCAAGGAATGCTATAAGATATTAAACATTCCCGTCGATGCCTCTATTGATGAAATAAAGAAAAAGTATAGACTTCTTGTAAGAACCTACCATCCCGACGTCTGTAAAAACATACCACCCGAAGAGGCCAGTAAGCGTATTAGAGAGATTACCGAGGCCTACAAGATAATTATGGCCTGGAAGGAGATTGAAAAAACCTTAAAAGCTAAAGCTCAAGACGTTTCTCATGCTCCTTCAGAGCAACGTGTCGAGCAACGATACGATCCCAAGGTAGAGTCACCTTCCGCAAAGGTCCCTGATGGATCACCAGGTAGGGGGTTAAAGAGGAAAATAATATACGGACTAGTGGCTTTTTCCGCTTTATTTTTGTTGATTCATTCGTTTGTTGGGGAGCCACCCAAGACTGATAAGCCTATCTTTGTTCCTGGAAAACCTACAACCATATCGTCGGATCCGGTACAACCGATAAGATCTAAACCTATACCCAAAAGAGAAGGTTTGGATAGGACCTCCCCGGAAGGCTTTTTCACTCTCGGGTCAACGGAAAATGAAGTCTTATCCATTCAGGGAATTCCCGATCGCAAGATTGGTCAAGTCTGGCATTATGGACTTTCGAGAGTTATGTTTAATGAAGGTAGGGTTGTGGGATATGATAATTTTGATGGTTTTTTAAAAGTTAGGTTTGTAGCGAAAGGCAACCTAGATAAAGTCATTGATTACTTCACATTGGGATCATCTCAGGATGAGGTAGCTCTTGTCCAAGGAACCCCTTCTAAAGTCCTAAAGGACGTATGGTACTATGGTCTTGATAGGATATATTTCAAGGAAAAAGGGGAGAATAAGGTAGTTAGCGGGTATGATAATATTTCCGGAACCCTTAAGGTAAAAATTGCACCAAATGCTAAAGAAGTCTCTGTAGCTCTCAAAAGAGGTTATTTTACCGTGGGAGATGGGGAAGAGGACGTGATAGCTCTTCAGGGGATACCCCAGAGGGTAGAAGATAACAGATGGTTCTATGGAACCTTTTATGTAATTTTTGACCGTGGAAGAGTTCTAAATGTTGGTCCCGTTCCGGGAGATGGAGGAGGAGTGTTAAAGTTCTTAGCACAACAACCACCAAACAAGATGGAGTAGAAGATGGGAACTAGACTAATGGATCAGATTCTTAGAGGGAAATTTGATGAAGGGATCTTTAATTCCTATGAAGAAAAGATTCGATGGGATCTCGTAAATACTATTATTGAAGATTATCAAAGATTGCTAGAGACCTCATCTTCAGAGGAGCTTGAAAAGCGGGGAAAGCTTACCAAAAAAGTTCTAAAGGACATGGCTTCCATAGGACTCTTTGGACTAAATATTCCAGAAACATATGGTGGGAGGGGTTTAAACCTTCAGGAGTATCTTACAGTAGTGGCCGAGATGGCGAAAATAGATTTATCTATATCCCTTGTCTCCCTTGCTCATCTGTCTATAGGGATCAAAGGCATTCTACTCTTTGGTTCTCGGGAACAAAAGGAACGCTACCTTCCCAAAGCTGCTTCAGGCGATTTAATTTTTTCATACGCTCTAACTGAGCCGAAACATGGATCCGATGCTCGGCATATAGAGACTCGAGTAGAGCTAGCACCGGATGGGCAATACTACATCCTAAACGGCAAGAAAACCTATATAACCAACGCTAATTACGCTGGAGCCTTTACCGTCTTTGCCCAGATGGATCCTGATCGTCCTGGCTTCATGGGTGCTTTCATTGTAGAAACTGGATGGGAGGGTGTAAGTATTGAAAAGGATATGCCTAAGATGGGGCTAAAGGCTAGTTCTACGGCGGCTGTAACTTTCGAAAATGTTAAAGTCCCCAAGGAAAATCTTATAGGAGATCCGGGGGATGGATATAAAATTGCTCTTGCTATCCTTAGTTATGGAAGATTAGGGCTTGCTGCGGCATCCTTTGGTCTTATGAGGCAGTCATTGAAGGATATGATTAAAAGAGCCCGTTCTCGTGTCCAATTTGGCCGAAATATAATAGATTTTGAACTCGTTCAGGAGATGATCGTTAAGGCAAAGGTTTATGCAGCTGTAACTAGAGCGATGACCTTCTTCACTTCTTATATACTAGAAAAGGATCCCGGTGCCTCAGTAGCCGTCGAGACTTCTCACTGTAAACTCTTTGGAACGACTAGAGCTTGGGATGTCCTTTATAATGCATTGCAGATTCACGGTGGTGCTGGCTATCTTAGTACCTTGCCCTTTGAGAAGAGAATGAGAGATTTTCGGGTGGCCACTATTTTTGAAGGCACTACCGAGATCCATTCCATATACCCACCTCTTTGGATTCTTAGACAGTGGAAAAAGGATCTTTCGAAGGAATCCCTTGTTGAAAAGGCTAAAAATATTGGATCTCTTCTCGCTATCCACGATAAGTGGGAGTCTTGGGGCGAGGAGCTGGAATTTCAAAGAGCCCAGAGGGTATGTAACAAACTGGTTACTTCAGCAAGAATGTTACTTACTTTTGCTATGTTGAGATATGGTGATCGGGTGTCAGAGCAGGAGTTTTTCCTTCGTCGCATTACATCTCTTAGCCTCTATGCCTTCGGGTTAATAGCTCTAGGTGCCGTTCTAAAATACAAAAAGAGACAGCGAACTCTTCGGGAAGAAGATCTCGCTATTTTAGAGTACTTCACTGAGGAGGCAAGGCTTATTCAGAAAAGCACTTCATCGATTCTGCCTTCACCTATAGAAAAGGCTCATGCAAGGGTTATGGAGGCCATATCTACTGGGGAAAGTCGGGATGAGGTTTGACTTTCAAGTCGTAATGTATTAGCTACTAGGTCGCATGTTTCTAGTTGAAATAATTGAGGAGTGGTTGTCATGGAAGGATGGGTATTTCTATTTCCAGGGCAGGGTTCCCAGTATGTTGGAATGGGAAGAAGTTTTTACGAATCCTATGGAGAGATTGAAAAGCTTGTTGAAGAGGCAAGTCATCTCACAGGAGTGGATATTGCTAAACTGTGCTTCGAAGGGCCTGAAGAAGAACTTACCTTAACTAAAAATGTTCAACTGGCTATAACTGTGGTCAACATTTCCTGTCTTAAGGTGCTAGAACTTCATGGTGTCAATCCAGTCGCATCAGCTGGACACAGCCTTGGAGAATACAGTGCCCTATATGCAGCCGGAGTGATGGATCTACCCACTCTTCTAAGGCTTGTGTATCACAGAGGGCGTTTGATGCACGAGGCAGCAGAGAGGGTTAGAGGTAGCATGTTGGCTCTAATGTATGCGACCGATGATCAGATAAAACATATTTGTGATGTATGCGAGGTTGAGGTTGCGAACATTAACTCCCCTGAGCAGGTAATTGTCACTGGAACGATAGAAGGTATCCAAAGAGCTGTTGAAGAGAGTCGTAAAATTGGAATTCGTAGAACGGTTCTTCTTAATGTTAGTGGTGCTTGGCATAGCAAGTGGATGAGGAATGCTTCTGAAGAGTTTGGAACTATCCTTGAAGATTGCTCTTTTTCTAGACCTCTTATCCCCGTTGTTATGAATATAAACGCTCGGGTCCTAACAGAAGAGGATAATCTAAAAGAGAAACTAAAGAATCAGATAGTTTCACCGGTTCTTTGGAAGCAGTCTATTGAGTATCTTATTGATCTTGGATACGATAAATTTGTAGAGGTTGGACCAAAACGGGTTTTGAGTGGGTTGGTAAGAAAAATAAATAAAAATGTTCAAACGGCTCATGTTGAAGATCCCAGTTCTCTCGCCTCATTTTTAAAAGCCTATAATGACGCTAGGGAGGTTTAATTATGAGCCGATATTTATGTTTTTCTTTGGGAGCTCTATTTTCCACAATAATATTTTTCCTGTCCCCCTCTAAGGCTTTAAATGATGCCCCTATGAAGGTCATCTCTTCTATGGTCGAGGAAAGTTTTGATCTTTTGAGGAAAACCTGTGCAACTGGCCAACCCATAAAATCTAAGCGTGATGAGATCTACAGATTAGCTTTAAAATACGTGGACATGGATGAAGTATCACCAAGGATAGTAGGACCGGTTTGGAAAGAACAGACTAGGGAGTCTCAGGAAGAATTCAAGAAGTTATTCAGAGACATGATTTTTACTAGTTATATAGACAAACTTGAGACCTATGCCTGTGAAGAGAAAAGGGTTCTATACGATGGCGAGGAGGTTCAGGGCAATATAGCTAGGGTAAAAACCAGAATCCATTCTCAAGGCCATGGAGAGGTATCGGTTGAGTACAGGTTAAAAAATAAGGGAAGTGGTTGGAAAATTTACGACGTAGTTATTGAAGGTGTTAGTATGGTCCAAAACTATCGTAGCCAATTTTCCAGCATTCTCCAACGTCAAAGCTTTGCCCAGATGCTCGATATGTTGAGAAATAAAGTGGGATCGCCTTAATGTTGGAGGAGAATTGCCGTAAAATTCAGTTTGAGGGTCACCGAAAAAGGTTAAGGGAGCGATTTGTAAAAAGTGGGTTAGAGGCCTTTCATGATTATGAAGTCCTTGAATTGCTTCTCACCTATGCTATACCAAGAAGGGATGTAAAACCTGTTGCTAAAAGACTTCTTGCCCATTTTAAGTCCTTAGCTTCCGTCTTTGATGCTCCTAGAGAAAGTCTTGAGAAGATCGAAGGGGTGGGTTTACAAGCTGCTATTTTAATTTCTCTAATTCCCCAGCTTTTTGAAAGATATACCTTCGACCGCCAGAAATATAAAAAGGTTCTCTCCTCCGCAAGGGAAACCTGGGAATACATGAGGCCTAAGGTAGATAAGTCCTTCGAGAGTCTATGGATAATAGCTCTAAATAGCCAAAATCAAGTTTTAGCTGTTGAGATGATTCATAAGGGAACCGTAAACAAAACGATGGTAATTCCAAGACTTATTGTAGAATCTGCCATAAAACACAAGGCGACATCCATAATCCTTGTGCATAATCACCCAAGCGGAAATGCATTCCCATCAAAGGCCGACTATCAAATAACTTCTTTACTGAAGCACCTTTTAGAAACTCTCGACATAAGGCTTCTCGATCATATTATCATCACAGGCTCTTCCTATTATTCCTTTTCCGAAACTGGAGAATTGAGTTAATGAAAAAGATAGTGGTTGAGATGAAGAATGTTTCGCTCATAAGGGATGGCAAACCGATCATTGAGGACCTTTCGTGGTATGTAGAAGAGAATGTCCATTGGGTTATAATGGGTCCCAATGGATCTGGTAAAACAACCCTTTTAAAACTCCTTGGTGGTTATCTCTGGCCTACAGAAGGAACTATATCCGTGTTGGGATGGAGGTTTGGGGAGATCGATTTGAGAAATCTGAGGCGTCAAATAGCTTGGGTGGGATCCTTCCTTCAGGAACATATTCCCTTTGAGCAGAGGCCTATAGAAATTGTTCTGAGCGGAAAGATGGGATCCCTATGGCTATATGAAAAGCCTACTTCGGGGGACCTGGAATCTGCCCTTAAAATGGCCGAACTGGTAGGGTGCGCTCATTTGCTGGAAACTCCTTATGGTCTCCTCTCCCAAGGGGAAAAACAGCGTATATTACTTGCTAGAGCCCTTGCGACAAAACCTCATCTTCTACTTCTCGATGAACCCTGTGTTGGACTTGATATTGTTGCCAGAGAACATTTTCTAAAAGTGCTTTCATCCCTTTCTTCAAATTTGCCATGGCCATTTACCATTATTTTAGTGACTCACCACTTGGAAGAAATAACTTCGCTTTTTTCTAAAATACTTCTTCTTAAAAATGGAAGGGTCTTTGCGGAGGGATCTATAGCCGATGTTTTGAAAAACGGGACACTTACGGGGCTTTACGAAGTTCCTGTAAGGAGTTTTACCTTCAACGGTCGGTACTATGGACATATTATCGAATAGGGTGTTGGAAAAAGGGATCGGTCTATGAAACGTCTTGATACACCACTTGAAGGGGTTATAGTTTTGGAGCCCCAGGTTTTTCAAGACACGAGGGGATTTTTTTACGAAAGCTATAATGAAGAAACCTTCCGAAGTTTGGGAATTCACGATAAATTTGTTCAGGACAACCACTCAGGATCAAGGAAGGGAGTTCTAAGAGGTCTACATTATCAGATATGCCATCCCCAGGCAAAGCTCGTTAGGGTCATTTCGGGAGAGATCTTTGATGTGGCTGTGGATATAAGACGCTCTTCACCTACCTTTGGAAAATGGTTTGGGATTCATCTTTCAGCGAAAAATAAAAAACAGCTCTACATTTCAGTAGGATTTGCCCATGGGTTCCTTGTTCTTTCGGAGTGGGCAGAGGTCCTATATAAGACAACAGACTTTTATGCCCCCCATTGTGATCGGGTGATTATATGGAATGATCCTACCATTTCTATAAAATGGCCTTTAGATGATGGTATGGAACCGATCCTTTCTCCAAAGGATGCCCAGGGACTGAGGCTTGAAGAGGCTGATCTATTTTGAGTTCGACAAAAAGGGATATTTCCATGAATAATCGGGTGCTCATAACAGGGGGATTGGGACAGCTTGGCTGGGAACTTAGCCGCACAAAGCCACCTAAATGGGAAGTGTGGATTACCGATGTTTATGAAATGGACATTACCCAAGAGGAGGTTGTGGCAAAGGTTTTTAGAGAACTTAGGCCTAATATCGTAATCAACGCAGCTGCCTACACCGCTGTTGATAAAGCGGAGGAAGAAGAAGAGCTTGCCTTTAGAGTAAATAGGGACGGCGTAATAAATCTTGCTAGAGTCTCCAAAGAAATTGGGTCCCGCCTTGTTCACATTTCAACGGATTTCGTGTTTAACGGCCTTTCTGGTGTCCCCTATCGTCCAGAGGATGAACCAGCACCCCTAAATGTTTATGGTAATAGTAAGTTAGCGGGAGAGAAAGCTCTCGAGAAGATCTATCCTAAAGGTTCTGTAGTGATTAGAACCGCTTGGCTTTACTCAACCCACGGGAATAATTTTGTCAAAACGATGCTCAGGTTATTTCAAAAGTCATCTCTCCTTAGGGTAGTGTGTGATCAGGTGGGCACGCCCACATGGGCCTTTAATCTTGCAAGATTTATTTGGTTTGTGGTTGATCATTTCGATGAATTTTCCAAAGGTCGTCGCTACCATTTTACCGATGCAGGCGTTGCTAGCTGGTATGACTTTGCTGTTGCGATAGAAGAGGAGACAAGATCATGGAGAACACACTCTGTCGAAGTCGTTCCCATTCCTTCAAGGGATTATCCAACCAAAGCAATTCGACCCCCCTTCAGCGTGCTCGATAAGGAAAGTGCCTGGAAAATGTGGAATGAGAAACCTGAACATTGGAGAAAAGCCCTTCGCCGTATGCTTGAAGAGCTTTATAATTCAAAAGAATGGTCTTTTGGCTGATATGATATAATAGAGAGGGTGGAGGCCTTGTGGATCCACCCTTTTTTTTAAGTTAAAAGACCTCGACACCCCGGTAATTGTTAGTAGCCAGTTTCCTCTTCGGTTACGGTGTGACTGAAGAGCCTATATACCCAGACCTGATATGCGATAACAAGGGGGATAAAAATCACTACCACAGTAAGCATTATTTTTAGAGTAAGAGGGCTCGAAGCAGCATTGTAAATAGTGAGATTATAGGCTGCGTTTAGGCTGGAGGGAAGAAGATTAGGGTAGAGTCCCACGATACCGAAAAAGGTTACTCCAACGATGGTTATGGCAGATGATGTCCAGGCATACCAAGCATGTTGTTTTCGAATAAAATATAAAATTCCCGCCATACCTCCCAGGACAGCAAGAGGGATAAGAACTGAAGGGATTGCATAAAAAAGAGGCCTTTCAATATAGTTTAAATAAAGGGACGTATTAAACCATGTTGCAATAAGAAATCCTGCGGCTACAAGAAGGGACGGCAGCCATAGAGCCTTTGCATAGCGAAATCCCCTTTCCCGAAGAGATCCCTCAGTTTTTACGGAAAGCCATAGGGCTCCATGGACTAGAAATAGACAAAGAAACAGGAGACCACCGAGTAAACCATAGGGATTCAGAAGATCCATAAGAGACCCATGAAATACTCCATTGCCATCAATGGGGATGCCTTTAAAGATATTGGCGAAGGCAACACCAAAAAGAATTGCAGGAAGGAAGCTACCGACAAATATTCCCACATCCCATAGTTTTTGCCATCCTGGATCGGTAGATTTATTGCGAAACTCCACACTTACGCCTCTTATAATAAGTGCAAAAAGAATGATCATAAGGGGTGAGTAAAAGCTACTGAAAAGTACAGCGTAGGCTGTAGGAAATGCAGCGAAGGTAACCCCACCTGCAGCGATGAGCCATACTTCGTTACCGTCCCAGAAGGGGCCGATGGCTTGATGCACTATATTCTTTTCTCTTTGATCCTTAGCAATAAAAGGACTTAATGTGCCAAGGCCCAAGTCAAACCCATCTAGCATAAAATAGACTGCCCATAAAAGTCCCCAAAGGAAAAACCATATCGAAAGAAGCATTCCTTTCCCTCCTTAGAAAATTATTGTTGTGCTACTTCAGGGCCCTCTTTAACGAACTTCACTATGAGGTATAGGGCGATAAGACCAATAATTGTGTAGAGCCCTACTAAGCCAACAAATGAAAAAAGCACCTGGGATCTATCTATCATTGAGACGGCATCCTTTGTTTTAAGGACGCCATAGACAACCCATGGCTGACGTCCTACTTCGGTGAGAGTCCAACCTGCCTGAAGCGCAATGTAGGGAAGGGGTAGGGCATAGAGGAAAAGCCTTAATAATCTAGGATAGTTTTCTATGGTTTTTCTCTTAAGCCATCCTAGGAATGCAAGAATGGGAAATAGAAAACCTAAAGCGACCATAATACGGAAGGACCAGAAGGTGATTGCTACAGGGGGTCTCTCGTCCTTTGGAAAATCCTTAAGTCCCTTGACTGTCGCTTTGGGGGAGTGATAGGCCAACATGCTTAACATTCCAGGCATAGCACCAAATTCTACAAGATTTCGCTCGTTTTTCTCATCTGGAATTATGAAAAGATACTGAGGTGCGTAGGCCTTTGTTTCCCAGAAGGATTCCATGGCGGCAAGCTTTGCGGGTTGGTATTTTGCCACTTCAGCACCGTTCATATGACCCTGGATGACCTCTGCAACCGAAAAGATAAGGGCCATTGTTACTCCCATGGCAAAGGATCGTTTGAAAAAGTCAATGTGTTGCCTTTTGAGAAGATAGTAAGAGCTTATAGCCATCACAAAAAAACCACTCAGGATATAGGAACCTGCAAGGGTGTGGAAAATCTCATGGAGAGCAAAACTCTGGGTAATGAGAGCCCAGAAATTTTCAAGTTCTGCTCGACCACCTCTTATAACATATCCAACGGGATTTTGCATCCAGGCATTTGCTGTGAGAATCCAAAAGGCTGAGATGTTGGATGCTAGAGCCACAAGCCAAATGCTTATGGCATGGGCCTTAGGTGAAAGACGTTTCCAACCTAGAGCCCACACAGCGATAAAGGTAGATTCAAGGAAAAAAGCAACCGATGCTTCTATAGCGAGTAGAGACCCAAAGACATCGCCAACATATTTCGAATAATTAGCCCAATTGGTGCCAAATTGAAACTCAAGAGTAATACCCGTAACAACTCCAACTGCGAAGTTTACAAGAAATATCTTGCCCCAAAATTTAGCCATCCTCTGATAGGTTACATCGCCTGTTCTTACATATTTTGTCTCCATCAAAGCGATGAGTATAGATAAACCAAGGGTAAGGGGAACAAATAGAAAATGAAAATATGTTGCGGCAGCGAACTGAAGCCGCGACAAAAATAAAACATCCATTTTGTCCTCCTTGTCTTTGGTGAGATGGGAATTTAGACCACTTCCTTTATACGCTCTCCAAGTTTACGTCCTAATTCGTAACATTTTTTGAGAGCTTCATGGTCGGGGACATATTGGATTCTAAAGGGTTGATCTATAATTTGCTCAACTTTCATATCAGAAAGATATTGGGATATAATACCTGCAGCTTCACCGCTCCAACCATAGGAACCGAAGGCGAAACCGATTTTTCCTAAGGGTTTAAGTCCCTTCATATAGGTTAGAATATCGGCCACTGTTGGGAATAGACCATTGTTGAGGGTAGGTGACCCAATGGCTAGTCCCTTTGAATCTAAAAGTTCCGTTATGATATCACTTCGGTGGTAGACTTTTAGAGACATTGGGAGGGTTTCTATCCCTTCGTCTATAAGCCCATCGGAAATGGCGTTCGCCATCTTTTCCGTGCTGTGCCACATGGTGTCGTAAACCACAATAGCTTTCCTTTTCGCTTCTTGACGACTCCATCTATCGTAGGCCTCGATGATTTTTCCCGGACTCTTTCTCCATATCAAACCATGATCTGGGGCGATCATATCTATGTCAAGGTTTAGTTCCTTTACCTTAGTAAGAAGCTTCTGAACTAGAGGGGAATATAGTAGCAGTATGTTAGCATAGTATTTTGCAGCGTGGTACATAAGCTCATCCGAGGGGACTTCATCATCAAAGCGAGCGCTTGTTGCCCAGTGTTGACCAAAGGCATCGCTGGAAATCAGGAGTTTATCTTCGGGAATATAGGTGAACATGCTGTCAGGCCAGTGTAACATGCGGGTTTCGATGAAATGAAGGGTCTTTTTTCCTGTGCTAACATAGTCTCCCGTTCTTACTACCTCATAGGGGAGATCTATACTATGAAAATGCTGAAGGAGTGCCTTTTTGCCCATTTCTGAGCAGAAGATCTTTTTGGGTTTAAATGTTTCTACAGCCTGAAGGAAGGATCCTGAATGATCCATTTCTACATGATTAACAACCATGTAATCCACTTCATAGGGTTCAACAATCTCTTTTATATGATGAATCATCTGGTTGAAAAAGGGAGCTTTTACCGTGTCCACTAAAGTAACTTTTGCATCCTTTATAAGGAAGGCGTTATAGGTCGTTCCCTTATAGGTCGAATAGCCATGAAAGTCGCGAATCTTCCAGTCGATAGCCCCAACCCAATAAATGTCTGGCTTGATTTCTACAGCTTTCATTTCCATTCCTCCCTCATTAAAGGCCTGCTGATGGACTCTCTATGGGACGAAACATTTTCTTGGATGCTCCACAGACGGGACATTTCCAGTCATCTGGTAGTTCTTCAAAGGGAACGCCCTTTGGGATCTTACCTTTTCTATCACCTCTTTCTGGATCGTAGATATACCCACAATTTGTAGTCTGGCATTGCCATAATTTTTGCGACATTTACGGTCTCCTTGAAATTAAGTTGGTCCGGGCGGTTGTGATATTAACGCCCGGAGTTTAGTAAGTTTACCAGTTTTCGCCAAGGAGTTCAAAATAAGCCTTCGGATAGGCACAGGCAGGACACTTTTCGGGAGCGCTATCTCCTTCATAGAGGTACCCACAGTTTCTACATCGCCAAGTTACTGTGGATTCCCTCTTGAACACTCGCCCAGCATCTATATTGGCGGCAAAATCTCTATATCTCTTTTCATGATATTTCTCCGCAACGGCTATGTTTCTGAAAACTACTGCTATCTCTGAAAAACCTTCCTCTTCCGCAATCTTGGCAAATTCTGGATACATCTGAGAATGTTCATAAAGCTCACCTGCCGCAGCGGCAAGGAGATTATCTCTTGTTGATCCTATAACTCCAGCAGGAAAGGTTCCCTCGATCTGAACCTCACCTCCCTCAAGGAAGCCGAAAAGTCTCTTTGCGTGTTCCCTTTCTTGATTAGCCGTTTCTTCAAAGATGGCTGCTATCTGTTCATACCCTTCCTGTCTCGCTTTTTCTGCGAAATAAGTATAGCGGTTTCTAGCTTGAGATTCACCAGCAAAGGCCGTTAGAAGATTTTTTTCAGTTCTTGTTCCCTTTACACTTCTTCCTGCCATTTTTTGTTTCCTCCTTTTGAGACGGTTGTTTTTTGCAATCGGCACATAGACCGCTAAATTCTATATGATAATTAGTAACCTCAAAACCTTTGGTTTCCATTATAAATTTTATAGGGTTTAAAATGGGATTAATTGTAATATCATCTACTTTACCACAGTTTATGCACTGGATATGGCAATGGGGATGGGGATTCCCATCGAAGCGTTTTTGAGAACTACCTTGGACAAAAATCTTCCTAATTAATCCCTCCTCGGCAAGTAATTCTAAGTTTCTATAGACCGTGGCAAGGCTTATGCGAGGTAGGCTTGGCTTTATAATAGAATAAAGCTCTTCCGCCGTAGGATGAGATTTAAGGCGCCTAAGAGTTTCTAATATTGTTTTACGTTGTATTGTGACTCGCATTTTTTTATCCTTTTACTGATATGCATTTTTAAAATTAAGAACAATTATCATTTATGTCAACATTTCTAAGTTCAAGGGAAGGTCTATGGAAGCAGGAAAGGATATAACCCGTATTCCTTTGTTTTACTGGATTCTTACAAGATATAGACTTCACCAGATTACTGCCCTTATTCTCGTGATAGTCACTATATTTCTCAGGGTATTTCCTCTTGAAATGCAGAAAAAGATTGTAAATCTTGCTATAGCAATGAAATCGGTTTATAGCCTTTTCACCTATTGTGCTCTTTATATTGTAGCAATAATTTCCGCAGGACTTCTTAAATATGTCGTAAATATTATAACAAACTTTGTTGGACAGAAAATCGTTTATGAAATTAGGACAGCTCTCTTTAACCATGTGTTACGTCTCCCTCTATCCTTTTTTAGAAAGACCCCGCCTGGCATGACAATTTCTTTTATCATAAACGAGCTCGGAAGTATTGGTGAATTTCTGGGCGAGGCTATTTCAACCCCCCTTGTAAATATACTGAGTCTTTTCGCCTTCGCTGGATTCATGTTCTACCTCAATCCCCTTCTAGCCCTGGTAAGTCTTTGTGTCTATCCCTTTCAAGTTGCTATAGTCCCTATTCTTCAGAATAAATTCAATAGATTAAACCAAGAGCGTATGGAGATTACTAGAAATGCAAGTAACTTTCTAGGCGAAGTTATATCCGGTGTCCATGAAATTCATTGTAATGCTTCCTATGAACTGGAAGGGCAAAGGTTTGAAAAATTCTCCTATTCTCTTTTCAAAATCCGTTACCGTATGGCGGCAGTAAAATTCCTTATAAAGTGGATGAATAATTTTTTTCAAAACCTTGGTCCCTTCATCCTTTTTCTCCTGGGTGGGTATTTAAGCATTCAGGGTAGGCTAGACATTGGAGCCCTTATTGCTTTTCTCTCCGCTTATGAAAAACTTTCCGATCCATGGAAGGAATTAATCGAATACTACCAGAATTATCAAGATGCCCGGGTTCGATACAAAAAAGTTATGGAGACCTTCTCTTACGATACCAATGTCAAACTAGTGCCAACGGATAGACAGGTTTACACCCTCTCCGGCAACCTCGAGATGGATCGTGTAAGTTTTACAGTGGATCATTCGATAAAGATTGTAGATTCGGTATCTTGTAAGATTAACTCTAAAGAGCGAGTAGCGATCGTTGGGTTTTCAGGAAGTGGGAAGAGCACCCTTATCATGATACTTGCTCAACTTTGCGATTACACTGGAGGTCATGTTCTAATAGATGAGAAGGAGCTGAGAGAGTTAACGAAGGCTGATGTAAGTCTCAACTTAGGTTACGTAGCTCAATCGCCTTTTATATTTAGTGGGACAATTCTTGAGAATATACTCTATGGTTGTAACGCCGCGAAAACTATCGGCGAAAAGATCTCCTACGATAGTAGTTTGAAGGCTTGCGAAATACTTCCTACCCATGAAGAACTCATGAAGGTCATTGAAAGGGTGGGACTTGACGGTGATGTTCTAACATTTGGGTTAAATGCAAAACTTAATGGATCGGAAAAGGATTTCGCTGAGCTGGTTCTTTCCATTAGAAGGCACTTTCTGGAAAGGATCGATCATGATATTAGCTCCCTTATTGAGCCCTTCGATGAAGGCTCCTTTATCTCCCACCAGTCTCTGGCGGTTAACCTATTGTTTGGGTTTAGCCTCACGGAAGAACCGGAAGAGGAACTCCTCGTGAAACACCCGAATATTATCCGTGTCCTAGATAATCTTGGTCTATTAGTTCCTTTGGCAATGATGGGGCGGGCTATAGTCGAGTCGACTTTAGATATCTTTAATCGAGATATACAGGACGATCTCTTTACGGGGATAACCCCACTCTTGATTGAGGAGTTTCCAGTTTATAAAGGTTTTGTGGAAAAGGATGGGGATATTAGAAGGCTAAGTAGAAAAGAGATCCTTCTTTTACTAAAACTTGCTTTCCGCTATGTCCCTGCTTTTCATCCTATTATTTCCGTCCCCTCATCGTTTATGGACTATATTGTCCGTTGCCGTTCAGCTTTTAGAAACGAAATTGGCGAGGCCTTTCGAGGGTCCCTGTGTTTTATAAATCCAGCTCAATTTTGTTGGAAGCATACCGTTTTTCAAAACATTATCTTTGGAAGCGTTAGAAGTGAGATCTCTCAAGCTGAAAATATTGTAAGAGAAGCTGTAATTAAGACAATAGAGGAATTTGGAGTAAGAGATCGGATTTTGCTTAAGGGACTGAACTATTACGTTGGAAGTCAGGGAGGACTTCTTTCGGGAGGCCAAAAACAGAAGATATGCTTAGCGAGAGTTCTATTAAAAAAACCTTCCATCTTGCTTTTAGACGAGGTCACCTCTGGGTTGGACAATAGATCCCAGGCTAAGGTCCAACAACTCATAAGGGAGGATCTTGCTGGAAAGTGCACAATCATATCGGTTGTCCACCGTTTAGAGACGGTAAGTGACTACGACCGCATTTTGGTTATGAAGGCGGGAAGAATTGTAGAGGCAGGTTCCTACGATGAATTAGTTGAAAAGAAAGGATATTTCTATGATCTCCTCAAGGGATCTTGAAGGTCTTATTACAATAAAATGTTTTTGTGGTCTCGATGAAAAGGTAAGTTTGCTTAGGCAAATTTCAGCCTTTGGGGCGATACCCATTGATCAATTAAAGATACTAGCCACTCTCTGCCCTTGTCGTAAATACCTTGAAGGGGAGTTTATATTTCGGCAGGGAGAATACGACTCTAATGGGTATATACTTAAATCCGGTAGAGTGAGAATGATCCGTCATTATGAGGATCGCTCCTTTATCCTTAAGGAGCTGGAGGAGGGAGAATTTTTTGGAGGTCTTGCACTTCTTGCCGATATTAAAAGGCTCTTTTCTGCTCAATCTGTGAAATCCTCCGAGTGTCTTATAGTGCCTCGGGAGGTTTTCAAACGTTTTGTTATCCAATTTCCCGACATATCTTTGCGAATGTTGGAAATTATGGTAAAAGGAATAGTTGCTATGGAGGATCAATTTATAGAAATGTACGCCAAGGAGTTGAAGTGTGAATTGCTTTATTGAAGATTTGGCCAGAAAATCCCGAGAATTTGCTTCCAGACATCAAAAACCAGACTTTTATGCTCGGTTTCACGTGGAAGTGTCTAGATCGAAACATCTCTACTTTACAAATCCCATTATAATTCTCCTTCGTGAGGCCGTTGAAGAGCGTCTTCTTCTCTGTGAAAAGGTAGGGCATGGTATCTATCATAGTAGTCGTGTAGCCTGGGACTGCGCAGCCCTCCTGGATATTGAATTGACCCAGATAGGAAATATCGGTGTCCATAAGCATAGAATTCTTATCCTTGGTCTTGCTGCTGGTATACTACATGATATTGCTCGCTGTGAGCCAAATCATGCCGAGGTAGGGGCTCGGGAAGCGGCAAAGATTTTAAGACTCTTCCCCTTTAGTGAAGAAGAAATAGGTTTTATATGTCGAGCTATAAGAAATCATGAAGCCTTTAGACGTCCTGTTCCATCTCTTAACCCGATAGGTCAACTCATAAGCGATTGTTTGTATGATGCTGACAAGTTTAGATGGGGGGCTGATAACTTTACCTATACGATATGGCGTATGGTAGATCATCAGAACCTTTCTCCAAGGGATCTTATTGAGCGTTTCCATTGGGGGATTGATGGCATTAGAAAAATAGCTCAGACCTTTCGCACCCCTACAGGACGACAATTTGGTCCAGAAATAATAGAAAATGGCATAGCCATAGGTAAAGATATTTACCGCTATCTCTTAAGACATTATGGAGAAAGTTGTCTGGCATAGGGTGATATGAAAGCAGTGGATGGAACAAACGACACAATTACCGCTATCTTAGGTATCCGTGTAGGACATGCTCATCTTAGGGACGAAAGACCTTCTGGGTGCACGGTGGTACTTCTTCCTCCTGAGGGGGCTCCGGCAGGCGTTGACATAAGAGGTGGTGCCCCAGGAACCTGTGGAACCGACTCTCTTTCTCCAATAAACCTTGTGGATCGAGTGCACGGCATATTTTTCAGTGGAGGAAGTGCCTTTGGCCTTTCTGTAGGAGATGGTGTGCGCCGTTTCCTCTCTAGTTACGGCTTAGGTTTTGAGACGGGTTATGGGAAAGTTCCTATAGTTGCTGGTGCTATAATTTTCGATCTCGGCGTTAATAGATCGGGGGTTTATCCAGACGCTCAACTGGGCTTTGAAGCCTGCATAAAGGCCACTGACTCCCCATGTCAAGAAGGTAATGTGGGGGCTGGGTTGGGAGCTACTGTTGGAAAGCTCTATGGTGTAGCTCAGGGTATGAAGGGTGGACTGGGAAGTTTCTGCATTAAAACAGGCTATGGCCTTATGGTTGGAGCTTTAATGGTAGTTAATGCCTTTGGAGACATTTGGGATCCCTGGGAAGGTCGGTTTATAGCGGGATGTAGAAAGAGTAGTGATAGTCTTGAACTGGCCTATGCCGATCGAGTGCTTCGGGAAATACCCCGACTTAGGGGGTTTCCTCAGGGACAAAATACCGTTATTGGTCTGGTAGCAACAAATGCCAGGCTGAATAAGAATCAGCTTACGAAGGTTGCCCAAATGGCCCATGATGGTCTTGCGAGAACCATTGTGCCAGCTCATACTCAATATGATGGAGATACGATATTTTCAGTAAGTTGTGGCGAACTAGACGGAGTAGAGACATCGGTGATTGGGGCTCTCGCCGCTGAGGCTGTAGCACATGCCATAATTAGGGCTGTAAAAAAGGCGAAGGGTTTTCCAGGTATCCCTTCCTACAGTGACATTATGCGATAAGAGAAATATCTGAACCTCCTGAAGAGGGGGCTCTTCTCCCAAAACTCGAATAGGTTTCCTTTCCCCGTTTATGTAGAAGTTCCATCTGCGCCTTTGAAATCTCCATTTGGGCTCTTGCTGCGACCTGATAATCCTGACCAGAGGGTTGGGATGGAGCAAGGGCAGCTCTTATAACCGTTTCCATCTTTTTTATGGTAGCAGACGGATTATTGGGCACGGGAGAGACATCGATTGAAACCTCTCCACCTATGGCATAGAGTCTCCCATCGGGACCTCGCTCGTATTGAAAACTCGCCCCACCTCTTACATATTTACCACCGGCAGCAATATGAGCTCTTTCGTGAGTACGGACTTCCTGGTCCCTTTGTTTAAGCTTTTCAACTTGACGTCGTTCTTCTTCGGTAAGGTTTTTATTGGTTACCTCACTGTTTTTAAGGGAAGTGGCATTTTCTGTAGAATTAATATCTTCTTTGGATAGGGGGTTCTTATCATTTTTGACGTTTTTTCCCTCTAGCGCTTTAATGTCAATTCCCTTATAGGTACCAGGAGAAAGTGGGGGCGTAGTCGACAACACGTTCATTGTTTATACCTCTAACACAATACCACCATTTTAATTTTCCCCAATTCGGATAAAAATTTCAAGATCTATTTTTTCCATTCGGTTTGACGACTTAAACCATCTCTGCTAGCATAAAATTGCTTGAGAAGAAGGACACAAAGGATGTTAGAAACTTAAAAAACCAGGGAAGGCAGAAAATTGATCTCCTTAAGGTCTTTTGTAGAACAACCAAACCAAGAAAGTCGCAAGAAGCGAATTTTGGAAAATGTTTATCCTGACTTACTAAGAATAGAGCAGGAGCTTAAAAAACAGGTTTTTGGTCCTGTGCCCCTCGTAAACACAGTAAGTCGGTACATTATTGATAGCGGAGGAAAGCGCCTTCGCCCATTACTTATGATTCTCAGTGCTAAACTTTGTGGATACAAGGGGGATCGAGATGCACGACTTTCTGTGGCCTTTGAGTTTCTCCATGTGGCAACCCTACTTCACGATGACGTAATAGATGGGGCTGAGGTGAGAAGGAATCGGGCAGCGGCCAACACCTTGTGGGGTAATCAGGCTGTGGTTCTTGTAGGTGATTTTTTATATTCTAAAGCCCTTATGTTGGCGATTGAGTATGATGATATGCGTATAATGAAGGCCCTAGCAGAAGCTGCTAACCTAATGTCTGAAGGCGAAATTCTTCAGCTTCTCAATCTGGGTCGAGCCGACTTAGAAGAGTCGGAGTATTTTGAGGTGATAAGAAGGAAAACGGCCGCTTTGATGAGTGCTGCCTGTCGAGTTGGGGCTATCTTAGGAGGGGCCTCAGAAGAGGAAATTGAAAATATGGCATCCTACGGTTACCATCTTGGGATAGCTTTTCAGCTCGTTGATGACCTTCTCGACTATATTGGAACGGCCGAAGAATTGGGAAAGCCTATAGGAAGGGATTTTGCGGAAAGAAAGGCTACCTTGCCCCTTATTTATGCCTTTAACAGATCGGGTGAGGAGGAGCGAACCTGGATAAGTCAGCTATTCAAAGACGGGGATAAGGGCGATCCGAACACCTTCAATGATGTCCGAAAATGGGTTGAGAGGACAGGAGGACTCGCATACACGGAAGAGATAGCTAGAAGGCATGTATCGAATGCGACGGAGGCTCTCTCGGTCTTTCCTTCAGGCCGTTGGAAGAACGTTCTTTTGGATATTGCAGAATATACTGTTTCAAGGCGGTTTTAGTGGGAGGGTATGTATCCAGTTCTTTTAAAACTCCAGGGTTTAAGATGTCTGGTTGTCGGGGGAGGGCAGGTGGGGGAAAGAAAAGCGAAGGGGCTTGTTGAAGAGGGGGCGTTGGTTTACTTGATCTCTAGGGAAGTAACGGAATGGTTTAAAAAGATGGTAGAGGCTGGACATATTACCTGGCTCGCTAAGGAATATCGAGAAAGTTATATGGAAGGGATGGCCCTTGTTTTTGCTGCTACCAGTGATAGGGAGCTCAATAGCCTAGTCGTTTATGATGCTCTAAGGCGTGGTTTATGGTGTAATAGTGCCACTAATCCCTCCGAAGGGAATATGATTCTACCGGCGGTTTTAAAAAGAGGTAGGTTAACAATCTCTGTAGGAACCGATGGAGCACGTCCTGCTTTGGCTCAGCTCGTAAGAGATAGTCTTGCCTCTAATTTTAATGCCGACTGGGATCAAGCTCTTGAATGTCTTGATAGGCTGAGAAGAGCTATCCAGGAAGCTGTTGGGAGAGATGAAGAGAAGTTAGGGCTTTTCAGAGAGTTGGCCAGGGTCATCTTTGAAGGACTGAAGGGGAAGAAAAACATAGAAGAACTAAAGGAGCGAGTTGAAAGGGTATTGACTAGTAAATTTTCAGGAGAAGAGCTCCTTTGGCTCAAGCGGGAATTACATAGATGCTGATTGTCCTTGCTTTTCTTTGTTATTTCCTTGGAACTGCAGGGTATTTCATATGTGCCTATAGTCGTCAGCCTATATTGCCAGTAGTAGCCTGGTGGTTTGTTGTAGTAGGGGCTCTATTTCATGCTCTAGATCTTTTAGCCTCTATATTTTTCCCCCAATATGTGGGAGAATTCTCCCTTCATAGCGATGCTCTCTCAATCGTTTCACTTCTTGTTGCAGCGATTTTTGCTCTCTTAGCTCGCCATCGCCCTATAAGTCTCATGGGAACTTTTATAATGCCCTTTGTTTTACTAGGTATAATTGGAGCCTCAGTGCTCCCATTTGAGGGTGTTCCAATGAGACCGATTTTTCGTCATGGGATGATACTTTTTCACATAGCCATGCTTTTCATCGCCTATGCCTTTTTTTCTCTTTCTTTTTCCATAAGTCTTGTTTACCTCTTGCAGGAAAGAAAGCTCAAGCGTAAGGATCTCAAGACAGCCATGACGTTGCTATTTCCTTCGTTGGAGGTTCTGGATCGCTTAAATCATAGGTGTGTTCTTATAGGGTTTCCCTTTATGACGGCAGGTCTTATAGCGGGGTTTGGAGCAGCCCAGGTATTTTGGAAAAAGTTTTGGACCGGGGATCCAAAGGAAATTCTCTCTATTCTCACATGGTGTGTTTATGCGATTCTATTTCATCAGAGACTGGCTCTTGGATGGAGAGGAAGGAAGGCTTCCATTGTTGCTATCTGCGGTTTTATTAGTGTAATCGCTACCTTTATTGGAGTTAACCTTTACGGTGAAACTCACCATGTAACCTTTTTCCATCATCAGGAGAAATGAGGGATGGAAGACCAGATATTGGTAGTTGGTATAAACCATAGAACGGCTCCTGTAGAGATAAGAGAAAGAGTTACGGCAGGACTTGCTACGGAAGATATTAGTCGAAACCTTGATATGTTAAAAAGGGATGGCTTTTTTGATGAATTCATGGTGGTTTCAACCTGCAATAGAATAGAGTTTGTCGTAGTCTCTAGAGAGTCCGCCGAAGTTATCAAGGCTATAAATAACCTTTTGTGTGAAGCTTCTGGTCGCTACCTATCTTACGAGATGGTATATACCCATGAAGGTCTTGACGCAGTCCGCCATCTTTTTAGAGTTGCCTCTGGACTTGATTCTATGGTTATGGGAGAGCCCCAAATCCTTGGACAGATTAAAGGGGCCTATCGTGAGGCGACTCAACGAAGGACCGTTGGGGTTATCCTAAATCGGCTTATGCATAAAACCTTTTCTGTCGCTAAAAGAGTCAGGACAGAGACAGGTATTGGGTGTAGGGCCGTATCAGTTAGTTATGCTGCCGTAGAGCTTGCAAAGAAGATCTTTGGCTCTCTCAGGGACAAAAGGGTCCTTCTTATTGGAGCTGGAGAGATGGCAGAGCTTGCGGCTGAACATTTCATGCGTAACGGAGCTTCTCACCTTATTATTGCCAACAGAACAGTGGAACGGGCCATAGAACTTGCGAAGAGATTTAGAGCCTCTACAATACCCTTTTCCCACATCTCCAACGCCTTTGAGACGGTAGATGTGGTTCTTTCTTCGACGGGCTCAGTAAATCCGATAATAAAAAAGGAAGATATTAAGGCCTTCATGAGAAAGCGTAGATATAGACCTCTCTTCTTAATTGATATAGCCGTGCCTCGGGATATTGATCCTAAAGTTAACGAATTAGATAACGTCTACCTTTATGATATTGACGATCTTCAGGAGGTTATTGAATGGAATAAGGAGGAGAGGAGGCGAGAGGCCGAAAAGGCTGAGCACATCATAGAGGAGGAGACCATAAAATTCCATCGTTGGCTTCAGACCCTTGATGTGTTTCCGACAATAATTGCCATGAGAAGAAAGGCTGAGGAAATTAGGTTAACGGAGCTTTCCAAAACCTTTTCTCACTTACCTCATCTTTCTGAAGATGATAAAAAGGCTATAATTAAATTGACTGAGGCCATTGTAAAGAAGGTGCTTCACGATCCTATAATGTTCATGAAACGTAAGGCGTCACGACCATCGAAAGAGTTCTATGTTGATCTTGTTCAACAGGTTTTTAACCTTCCAATGGGAGATGATCGAAGGGCTCATAATCTAAAACTTCCAGAGGTAGGATGTAGTAACCTTAGGATTGACACCAACACTACAGCAATGGCTTCTGAAGGGGGTAACATCCATCCTTTTAAAAAGGATTAGAAAGTGGCGGATTTAATCGATTTTAGAAAAAAGGTAGAAGGCATTCAAAAAATAGAAGAGGGGAGACTTAATAGACTGAAGATTGAGTCCCTAAGAAAACACTTTCAGTGCATGAGGTGTTCTTTTCGATGTGCCCGATGTGGAAGCCAGATTGCAGACGAAGAGTATGAGATGTCCCAGCCCTATAACGCTCCCTATCCCTTCTGTTCGGTATGCTACGAGGAGTATTGTATATACATGAAAAAGAGTAGAGGGGAGCCGATAGATCGTAAATACTATTGGTTCAACCGGGAGTGGGAAAAGGCCTGGGAGGGATGGCTTAACTATCAGAAGGCGATGGAGCAGTATCGAGAATCTCCTGAATTTCTGAGGCTTCTTGATGAGGTTGAAAAGATGTTGGGGTAGGACATAACCTTAAGGAGTAAACTCATGGGAAAGATAGGTTGGACTGAGTTACTGGTTATTCTAATTATCGTTTTGATAATCTTTGGAGGTAGGAGACTGCCTGAGATTGGCTCAGGGCTTGGTCAGGCTATAAGGAATTTCCGAAGTTCCTTTAAGGGACCTGAGGGTAGCGACGAATCTTCTCAGAAAGCAGGTGAACAGACAAAGAAGAGTGAACAATAATTGGGGTTCAGTTACGGGGGTTTCAAATGGGACTTCGGGTGAGCAGATTTAACGATCGCTTTATTATAGGACATGGAAAGGTTGGTTATCTTGGTGTTAACCTAAATGTCTTTCTCTATAGTGTTGATGGACTACTTATTGACACAGGCCCATGGCGTCTTGCCAATGAAATTAAGCCCTTTCTTCTTGCATTTCCACCAAAAAAGGTTGTAGTAACTCATCTTCACGAGGATCACTGCGGTTTGGCATTTTGGATAAATTCGGTTTATCCGAAGGTGCCTATTTATGCTCACGGAGATCGTATAGATGTTTCGGCTACGGAAGCCAAGCTACCTCTATATCGCCGCATTTTCTGGGGAAGGAGAAGACCTTTTAGAGCTGAGCCCTATCCTAATATTGTCGAAACTGATCTCTATTCATTTGAAATTATCCATGTTGGTGGACATAGCCACGATCATGCCATACTTTATGAACCTAAAGAAGGGTGGCTTTTTGTAGGCGATCTATTCCTTACAACACGTCCAATAGTTGCCTTTTACGAAGAGATAACTTACCAAACCCTCCAGGCTCTTCATAAAATGCTTTCTCTTGATTTTTCAGACCTCTTCTGTTCTCATTCGGGGCATCACTCTAATGGTAGAGAACTCATAACAAAGAAAAAGGAATATCTTGAGGAGCTCTACGAAAGAGTTCGAGCTCTAAAGGAAAGGGGATATGCCCTTGAAGAGATTGATCGGATGCTATTTCCTAAGAAGCCCTTTATTGTCAAAATTTCGCAAGGTGAATGGTCATCTGCCAATATCATAAAATCTATTGAACCTTAGGGTATGGGAGGTACATGGGGTTCCATGTTACCTCCTCGGAAGAAGTTTTTATGAGACCCCAAGAAAGTCTGAGTATGCGTGTTTTATTACCCACTGGAGGGTATAGAGATAGGATTTCGTGTAATGATAGGCCTGGAAATTACATGTGCTTAAGCAATGGGGTGAACATTTCTTTTTCATTTCATCAAGAGCTTTTCGATCAAAACGAGGTCCCTCGAAGAGGCTACCCCAATCCTCCTTGGCACCATACATTTCAAAACAGGGAGAAAAGGTTCCATCGAGACGAATAACCATTGTGATTTCTCCAGCTCTACACTTCCACGGCTTTAGTCTTCCTCTTATAAAATCTTTCATGGCGGCAAGATGTTCAATAGAATTTACCATTGTGTAACCAGCCTTATTCTTCTCTATTAGCCAATCCACGAGCTTATCTACGGCTTCAAATTCATTGGGAGTAATCCACCAGCCGTCACTATGGTAGGAAAAGCCTTCATAGGGAATGGGGGGAGGCTCATTTATGTGATAGTCGGTTGCTATGCCAAGCCGATGGGCGATTTCGGTAAGTTCTTTCGCATCCTCTGTGTTGTGTCTAGTGATGTTGATATTCAAGAAGGTTATGTAACCGTACTCGGGTTCTTTAGCAACAAGATATTCAAGCTGATCTTTGATTCTACTAAAAGCCTTGGGGAGCCCATCTTTTGGTTCCACCACATCAACCGCAAGATTTATAGCGGCCACTCCAGCTCTACCTATGGCATTAATGAATTCCTCGTCCAGAAGAACTCCGTTAGTTGGGAGATAGACAAAGAAACCCCTTTCCGTTGCGTACCTTGTGAGTTCCAGTATGAAATCCTTTCTGATTAAGGGTTCACCACCCATATAGGCCAACACCCGGCAACCAACGGAGTCCAACCAATCTACGGCCTTTATTGCGGTCTCGAAGGTCATACCAGCTATGTGTTTTCCTCGACTGTAGCAATAACGGCAGATCATGTTACATTCTAAGTCAGTGTAGAGATACGCAAGAACTGGTCTAAAGGCGTTATCGGGGGTAAGTTGGGCTTTAATGTAAGGGATTAGCCAGGAGCGGAAGGCGCGCAAAAAATTCTTCGAATAGTAAGAACGACCCTTTTTGGGAATGTTTCTCGTTGCTGAGCCCAAAAATTCTTGCCATCCTTTCGATCCCATTTCCTTTCCCCTTCGACCGTTCAACCAAACTGGTCAATACAGTTTGGGCTGGAGTATTTCTTTCCCGCCACTCTTAGGTATGGGAAGCTCCAGCAGGCGGTATTTTCCCATACCGTAACACCAGTATTTTTCTTAAAAGCTTCAACTGGAAAGTCAAGTAGGGGATCGTTTTCATACAGGATGTGTAAATTCGTATGCCCATATTTAACACTTTACATATTAGTTCGATTTGGGAGAAAACAATTAACTCTTTTGATGGCTAAGAAGGAGAGCTTACAAGATCTTAAAGGTTACCCGTAAGTGTTCGTAGAGGTCAAAGAGGATTGAGAATAAACCTTTCGCAGACGAAAATGATAGAGCTCTCATTACCGTTATTTTAACAATGGGGGTAGATATAGAGATAGATCAAGAACTTCTAACCAGCCTTTATTACACCTTCCTTCGATTTTTGTTCCATGCTTTCGATGAGGAGAGGGAGCTTTCTAGGAATTTTATGGGATATGGTAAATCATTTTATACAAGTACTATGATGATGGGAAGGGGAATAGGAGATGGAGATCAGGAACTTCTAGATCTTCTTAATGCCCTGGGAGAAGAGACTCATCATAAGATCAAAGCTAGGACAGATCAGGAATAGGATCTTTTAGCTGCCGGCTCTATGAGGGATATACCTCGTAGAGCCGATTACGAAGGGTGGAAGGTGGGGACGTTCTTAAGCGAGAAAAAAGATATTGTCCTTTATCAAGAGATGATGAATCCTAATTAGGAGATGTAAATTCTAAACCTTATAGAGGACTTACAAAAAGGAGAGTGAGGATTATGAAGATTGCGATGCTTTCCCCGATCGCATGGCGAACCCCTCCAAGGCACTATGGACCATGGGAGTCAGTAGTCTCGACCCTTACCGAAGGGTTAATAAAGCGCGGCATGGATGTTACTCTTTTTGCAACTCTCGATTCTGAAACTAGTGCCAAATTAGAGGGGGTGTGTCCTAGGGGTTATGAGGAAGATCCGTCTATAGATCCTAAGGTATGGGGATGTCTTCATATTTCTAAAGTTTTCGAGCGAGGAGATGAATTTGACCTTATCCATAACCACTTCGATTTTTTACCCCTTACCTATTCAGCTATGACCTCAACTCCCCTTCTTACTACCATTTACGGTTTTTCTTCCCAGGCGATTCTTCCCGTTTACAAAAAATACAATGGTAAATGCTACTATGTTGCCATAAGTGAAGCCGATAAAAGACCAGAGCTAGACTATATTGCCACTATACATCATGGGATTGATCTAGATCGTTTTACTTTCCGTGATAAGCACGGAAACTATCTTCTTTTCTTCGGGCGGATTCATCAGGAAAAGGGCACAAAAGAGTGTATAGAAATAGCCCAAAAGCTCGGAATGAAACTTATCATCGCTGGTATCATACAGGATCGACGGTATTTTAGAGAAGAGATTGAACCCTTCATTGATGGTCATCAAATCGAATACATTGGAAGTGTAGGACCTGAACGCCGTGATCAGCTATTAGGAAATGCCTATGCCCTTCTTAATCCCATAAATTTCGATGAACCCTTTGGGCTTTCAGTCGTAGAATCGATGGCCTGTGGGACACCTGTTGTAGCCATAAGAAGAGGTAGCATGCCTGAGCTTATAAGACATGGCGTTACGGGCTTTCTCTGTTCCTCCCTTAAGGAGATGCTCGATTGTGTAAAGGAGGTAAAAGATCTTGACAGAAAGCTTTGCAGGAAGTGGGTAGAGGAACGATTTAGTTCAGACCGAATGGTGGAAGAGTATTTAAAGGTTTATGAGAAAATCCTTAAGGAGAGAAAAAGAGAAGACCACAGACCCTGGGGTTTTTACGAGATTCTTTCTGATAAGGAGGATCATAAGGTAAAACGTATTACTGTATATCCAGGGAAGCGCCTTAGCTATCAAAGACATTTTAGGAGGGCAGAGCACTGGTATGTTGTTAGCGGAAAAGCCGTAGTTACTTTAGATGGAAGGGAGTATGAACTAGAGACCGGCAATGCTATAGATATCCCCGTCGGCTCATGGCATAGAATCAAAAACGCTGGCCCATGGAATCTTACATTTATTGAGGTCCAAACCGGTGATTACTTTGGGGAAGATGACATAGAGAGGGCGGAAGACGATTATGGCAGAGTCTAAATCTCAACTCGTTAAGTGTTGCGAAAAAATCCTATGCTACCTGTGGTAACCGTCCATAACCTGTATAATAGACGATCTTTTCTTGGTATTGAAGAAAATGATGATGTTAGTTAGACCGGGACCTGGAAGGGTTTATAATGCGGTGTTTTTTTGTAGAGCCTTTCCTGAGGAGGATAGTTTTGCAAAGTTTTTTACCAGAGAGGGGTCGATAGAGTGGTTTGCGTAGGTATCGCAAAAATAGAGATCCTATTTAAGAATGTCTTGCCCATCCTCGGCTAGAAGTGTAGTGTTGCTACACATTCTTCGGAGACATTACTAGAGGGAAGGTAAAAGATGGATCATAATCACATGGCTACTCCTCGTCTTATCGCCTGGGAAGTTACGCGAACCTGCAACCTTTCATGTATCCACTGCAGGGCAGCCTCTATTAATGCACCCTATTCGGGGGAGCTTTCAACTGAGGAGGCTATAGGGCTTATTGACAATATTGGGCTGGTATGGAAACCTATTTTAATTCTCACCGGTGGAGAACCCCTATTGAGGAAAGATATCTTCGAAATAGCTCATTATAGTAGTCAAAAAGGGTGTAGGGTCACAATGGCAACTAATGGAACATTAGTAGATCCTGAGATTGCAAAGGATATGAAAAGATCGGGTATCCAGAGAGTCAGTATAAGTCTTGATGGTTCTAGTGCGGAAAATCATGACCGTTTTCGTCAAATGCCGGGAGCCTTTGAGGGTGCCCTTAAAGGGATTGAGATTCTTAAGAGCGCCGGTATTCCATTTCAAATAAATACAACCATTACCAGCTCAAACTATGAAGAGCTACCGAAAATTCATGCTTTAGCGATAAAACTTGGTGCAGTTGCCCATCACATCTTCCTTCTCGTTCCTACAGGAAGAGGACGTGACATGGCAGGTGAGGAGCTTTTGCCGGAGGTTTATGAGAACATTCTCCACTGGTTTTATGACCAGCGGGGAAAAAGTCCTCTTCAACTAAAGGCAACCTGTGCTCCCCACTATTACCGTATTCTTAGGGAAAGGGCTCGAGAAAGAGGGGAAAAGGTGACGGTAGAAACTTATGGACTTGATGCTATGACGAGGGGTTGCCTCGCAGGAACTGGTTTTTGTTTCATCTCCCATTTGGGAGATGTTCAGCCCTGTGGATATCTGGAGGTTTCCTGTGGAAATGTCCGTGAGAAACCCTTCGGGGAAATATGGGAGAACTCAGATGTTTTTCGAAGGTTAAGAGATTTTTCTGCTTACGAAGGAAAATGCGGAAAGTGTGAATATATAAGGGTATGTGGTGGATGTCGGGCAAGGGCCTATGAGGCGACGGGAAATTTTATGGCGGAAGAACCACTCTGTAGTTATATTCCCTCAAGTCTTAGGAAAAGGGGGGACAATAGTCTGTGAATTTGAAAGAAGGATCTTTTCGCTTTCTCGATTCGTCTCGCTTTGAAGCTACAGCCTCTCTGTTCAATGAGGTTTTTTCTAAGTCGGCCAAACCTTCTGATTTTGAATGGAAGTATCGGGAAGGACTTTTTGGAAGGCTATATGGGGTACAGGTAGAGGATGAAAGGAATAATGTTATTTCCCATGTGGCAGCGATACCTTTAGAAGGTTTTTTTGCGGGAGAGAGGATACCCTTTTTTCAGTTTGTAGATGCGATGGTTCACCCTTCATGGCGGGGACAGAACATTCTTACTGCCATGATTCATATGTTACTTAGGTTCATTTGCAATCACCATCCAGTATTCTTCCCTTACGTTTTCCCTGGTCCCGTATCATCTAAAATAGGTCAAAAGTATGGTTGGTTAGGTCTTTTGGGTTCTATAGAGGATGTTTCCATTGGGAGATTGGATCAAAGGGCCTTTCCCAGGTGGCTTAGGCTCATTTCTTTTGAAAAACTTAGTCCTAATTTCTCAGAAGATGTTATGGATTCACTTTGGGCTAGATCAAGAAAATACTATCCTGTGCTTATTACAAGAGATAGCACCTTTTTAAAATGGCGTTATCTATCTCATCCGTGGTTTTCTTACGACTTTTATCTTGTGAAGCGCCTATGGAAACCTATAGGATGGATTATCCTAGAGACCAGAGACAGTAGCCCTCCTAGGATCGTAGATTATCTCCTACCACCTTTTTCTATGAGAGAGGTTTTTTCCTGCTTTTTAAGGGAGCTTGCCATTCATGAGGCTATACTGTGGGTGCCAGGTTTTTTGAGGAAGGAGTTTCTTGACCTGAAGAGGGCCTATTATCCGACACCTATAGATCTTGCAATAGTTGTGAATGATTCCGTCCCCTTCCTTCCCCCTCTGGAGATTCTTTCCAGTTGTTTTTTTTACACCATGGGTGATATTGACATTTATTGATGGGGTCTATGGATTCGATCCGAGAGGGTTGGCTTCTCAGCCAACTGAAAGTATGGGGCGTCTGGACGCATTAGGAATGCGTTCCTCTAGCCTTTCTTAGCAAATCAAGAGGTATTAAATAGGATGCTACCGAAGGGGGAATGTTATGGCACGCAACATTTCAATTTTTGACACTACCTTACGAGACGGTCTCAAGATTGCGGGGATTCACCTTACCATAGAAGAAAGAGTGCATATCGCTAGGCAACTTGCCAGCACCGGTGTAACGGTTCTGGAAGTAGGATTTCCTGCTGCATCGGAGGACCAATATAAAACCTCCTGTGCTATCATTGAGGCCGTTGAAGAACCTGTTATTTTCTGCCTTCTTGCAAGGGCTACCAATCCTGAAGATTTTACCGTCGCAAAGGATGTGCTCTCTAGAGGCTCTAGGGGTCGAGTCCACACCTTTTTGCCCGTCTCTCCCATGTATCGAGATCATTTTTTGAAAAAGTCTTTTAATGATTCTCTCCGTATTGCTCAGGAGGCTATAAAAAGAGCTTCCGATGTCGCATCGGAGGTAGAGTTTTCACTTGTAGATGCCTTCAGAGCTAGTTTAGATGATATCTTAACTATGACGGAGAGGGTTCTCTCTTCTGGCACCTACATTGTTAACTACGCTGACACCGTCGGTTGCGCCACTCCGTGGAAAGTGGAGGAACTCATTTTATTGCTAAAGAAACACTTTGGTGATAGCCTCCGCATAAGTATCCACTGTCATAATGATTTAGGATTGGCTACCGCAAATTCCTTTGCCGCTCTAAGGGCCGGCGCTGATCAGGCTCATTGCACTGTAAACGGTTTGGGGGAAAGGGCAGGTAATGCACCCCTTGAGGAGCTTTCTGTTCTTATCGATCTTTACGGAGCAGAATATGGATTGTCAACTACAGTCGCTCTTAACAAGCTGTATCCTCTTAGCAAGATAGTTGAGCGTTACACCGGAATTTCCATGAGCGCCCTAAAGCCCCTGGTTGGCTCAAATGCTTTTACCTGCGACCTATCGACACCTCAGTTAGGTGATGCGACAGAGAAACCCCCCTTTGCTGTTATCAGCTCAGAAAAGGTTGGCATTCCAAGACTAGAGGAGCCCCTCGATCGTGATACGGAGTTTGAAAAATTCAGCAAACGGCTTGAGTCTCTCGGTTATGTGCTCGATGATGAAACTCGCCAAAAAGCCTATGCCCTGTTCCTTGATGTGGCTAAGAAGAAAGACTATCTCTTTAATGAAGATCTCGAGGTGATTGTTCACCAAACCCTTTCCCAGGTGCCTCAACGATACAAGTTGTTATATCTTAATGTTTCCGCAGGCTCCATCCCGGTGCCCCATGCTACGGTTCAACTTGAAATTGACGGCCAGGTGATTCAGGATGCAGGTTTTGGACAGGGACCTGTAGATGCGACCTTTAAGACCATATTCCGGATGGTTAAACGCTTTCCTAAATTGATTCGCTACGAAGTTAATGCGGCCACTATGGGGACTGATGCTCAGGGACAGGTTCTTTTGAGACTTCAGGAAGACGATGCCATTGTGGACGGTAGGGCTGTAAATACGGATATTGTAATGGCAAGCGCTCTTGCTCTCATTGATGCTCTAAACAAACTGGAATTTTATCGTGGAAGACATGAGATTTCAGAGATGAGTGAAGATGAGAGTTGGACAGTAAAGCTTTAAATTCCGTTTGTGATTAGTAACCGAAGGGACAGCTCTGGATAATTAAAATATTTCCCTTCGGTTTTTTTATCCTTCCGTGACATGAGCCCTAGGATTTTACTTTGGGAGCACCTTTGTTACGTAACACTTAAGGTAACGAGTCTCTGGCATTGCGATTAGGATTGGATGATCAGGTGATTGACTTCTGGTTTCTAGAACAAGAAGTTTTTTGCCACTCGCTAGAGCTGCCTTTCGAAGTATTTCTTCAAAAAGTTCTATTGAGACATGATGAGAACAGGAACAACTTACAAGGATACCTCCATCTCGAATAGCAAGAAGTGCTCGTCTATTTAGATCCGTATAACCCTTTATCGCCTGGGGTAAGGCCCTTTTGTTTTTTACGAATGCTGGTGGGTCTGAGACGATAATATCAAACTCTTTCCTTTCGCTAGCCTTAAGAAACTCGAAAACATCAGACTCTACAAAGGTGCATCTGGGCAACAAGCCATTCCGAATGGCATTGATCTTAGCTCTATCGAGGGCTGTATCGGATTGATCGACAAAGACTATCTCCTTTGCACCGTAGAGAGCCCCCGAAAGCCCCCATCCTCCATCGTAGCAAAAGAGATCCAGCATGCGGGATCCGTAGGAAAACTTTCTAAGAACCTTACGGTTTTCACGCTGATCAAGGTAATGACCTGTTTTTTGTCCATTCAGGGGATCAACAAGGAAAAAAAGTTCATCGATTTTGACCCATAATTCTTCTGGAAGTTCTCCCCAAACAACAGCTTTTTCAAGAGGAAGCCCCTCGATAATTCTTGCAGATGTGTCATTTCTTGCCACAATCGCCACGGGACTAAAAAGTTCTATGAGAAGCTCCCTTATGAGATCTTCAAGTTTTGACGCTCCAAGGGTGGTAATTTGATATACTAGTACGTCACCGTATCTATCCACAATAAGGCCAGGAAGACCATCGGACTCACTGTAAAAGAGCCGATAACAGGTTGATTCGGTATAAAGCTTTTTTCGCATCTCGGAAGCCTGTTCCAAGAGCCGTCGGAAATATAGTCTTGATGGTTTCTTACCGGGGGGACAGACAATCCTTACGGCGATAAGGGAGTGGGGATTGACATAGCCAATCCCTAAGTGATCTCCCTTATGACTTACTACTTTGACCCAGCTTCCCGGCTCGAATTCACCTATTGGATCTAGAACTTCGTTACTGAAAACCCATCTATAACCGTAGAGGAGTCGCCTTTCCCGCCCTTTTTGAAGCCTTAAGACAGGATAGTCTTCAAGGTTTGCCTTATCTGAGAGGAACTCTCTCATAACGCTCGTTTTGAACTTGCTGGCCATAACCTGTTCGAATGCGAACGTCCGCGTATCCTGGTCCATAGCTCATAGGATCCGCCTGAACCCATTCACCAGTTCGCTGATTATAGTAGGTAACGGTATTCCTTCGATAAGCCGCCTCTTGCGCTGCTCGCTGATTGATCTCCGCAAGCCCATAGCCAGTTAGGGCTCCAAGACTTCCACCAATTACCGCTCCCCGCCACCTGTTGTCTTTGTCCACCAGGGCTCCTATGCCTGCACCCACAACCCCAAGCCAAGTGGCAGATTCATAATGTTGCTGAGTTGGATAACCTGGTGCATAACATGAGACGAGGGAAAAGGTTACTGTTACGCATAAAATAAAGATTGCTATCGTCTTTATCATGGGTTCCTCCCTAACTTATAGTTACTTTTCTATGGATCCCTTTCTCTCTTTCCAAAATCGCTTTTCTAGTTCCTCTAGGGAAAGCATTCTCTCTTCCCAAAGGGACGTGAGCATTTTAACTCTCTCTTGGATATTATGATAGCTTATTTTTAGCTCTCGAGCCTTTTCTCCTCCATTTTTATAAGTCTCTGGTTGAGAAAGAAGGGCTTGGATCCTATCTAGTTCAGTGGTCAGATGTTCAATTTCTTTCTCTAGAGAGGTTACTTCCTCTAGTAGGGGTTTTTTTAGTCTATAGAGCTCGTTACGCCACTTGGCTTCAAGTCTTTTCCGATGAGAGTGATCCTTCTTGCTTTCTGTTGCCGAAGTTAGAATAGGTTTGTTTTGGTCTTCCTGATCAATGAGCCTTGGAAGCCAAATCTTTTCTAGGTCATCGTAGTTTCCCAAAAAGAGTTCTATTCGGCCACCGTTAAAGAGAAGAATTTTAGTGCTTAGAGCATTTATGAATCGGCGATCATGGCTTATAAAGCAAATTGTTCCAGCGTATTCCTTGAGAGCCCTTTCGAGAACTTCTCGAGACGCGATGTCTAGGTGATTTGTTGGTTCGTCCAAAAGGAGGAGATTAGGACGTTCCAGGATCTTTTTACAAAGACTTAGGCGAGCCTTTTCACCTCCACTAAGACAACCTACCTTTTTTTCTACCTCGTCGCCGCTAAATTTAAAGGCCCCCAGGATTTGCCTTAGGATGCTTTGGGGGAGATCACCCGAGACGGATCGAGCTTCTTCAAAGATTGTTCGTTCGGCGTCAAGTTGCTCAAGCTGGTGCTGGGCATAGTAACCGATTTTTACGCCTGGAGCTATAAAACGGGTGCCACTATCTGGCTCTATTATACCAGCGATAATTTTAAGGAGGGTTGTTTTACCGGAGCCATTGATTCCCACAAAGGCTACTTTGTCGCCCCGTTCTATAGTGAGAGAAAGATTTTCGTATAGAATTGTGTTGCCAAAACGCTTTGAGATATTTTGGAGTTCCACAAGTCTCTTAGGCGCTCTTTCTGGTTCGGGAAAGGAAAAGGTGGGCGAAGGTTCCTCATCTGGAAGCTCTATGAGCTCCATTTTCTCCAGCATCTTTAATCGACTCTGGACCTGTCGTGCCCTATCTTTTCTAACTCGGTTTCGAGCTATAAAGTCTTCTATCTCACGAATGCGATCCCTTTGATGTTTTGCCATGGCTTTAAGATGTTCGATCCGTTCGGCACGCTGACGCTCGTAATCGTCGTAGTTTCCAACATATTCGTAGAAGGTTCCTCCATCGAGTTCCCATATTCGATTAACTGTTCGGTTGAGAAACTCCCTGTCGTGAGAAATTATTACGAAGGCTGCCTTTGATTCTCCTATGAAGGATTCGAACCAAAGTAGTGAAGCCAAATCAAGGTGATTGGTTGGTTCATCAAGGAGTATTAGATCTGGATCGGATAGTAAAATACGGGCAAGTTCAGCCCGCATAATCCATCCACCGCTAAGAGTGCTGAGGGGACGATGATGTGTAGATGGGGGGAATCCAAGACCTGTTAGCACTCTTTCAGCTCGAGCCTGGAGATCGTAACCACCGAGATACTCAAGCCTTTCAGCCACTTCTGCATACTGGAAGGCTAGTTCCTCAGCTTCTTGTGGGGAGGAAGCTTTATTCATTGCAGTGGTGATCTCGTCGAGCCGTTTTTTGGCGATATGAAGCTCATCGTGGATATTTTTTACGTAGTCTATAAGGGGAGCATCTCTAAGGGGTGACCATTCCTGCGGTAAGTATCCAATACGGATATAGCGGGGATAACTTATAGAACCAGTGTCTGGTTCACTCTCCCCAATTATGATCTTGAAAAGAGAGGTTTTTCCGCTACCGTTCTTTCCCACAAGCCCTATTCTATCCTTTATTCGAATGGTAGTGGTTATATTATCAAAGAGTTTTTCTTTGCCAATCCACCGAGAGATATTTTGAAGTATTATCATTGGATTCATCTCCTCCTACGACGCGGTTTTCGGGGAAAGGATAAATAATTTGAATTGAAAAATCGAAGGGTTTTTGGGGAACTTAAGATTAAGGAGCTTCTCAAAAAGGTTCAAAAAAGAATAAATAATGGAAGCCATCCTATTGAAAGGATCAGGGAATCGATTCAAGCTACGCAAAGTAAAGAGGCCTCCTATCGCCCCTTCACTGTGTCCTTGTCCTTAAAACTAGAGATTGTAGATACTGCCTAGGCGATCCTTAAGGTATTTTACAAAAAATGAAGGATCGGGAGGTGACTTTGTTACATCTTCCAAGAGTTCCTTTGGAAGGAAGCGGCTTCCCTTCTGGTGGATATGTTCTCTAAGCCACCCAAGAATAATCCCAAAAAGACCCGTTTCAATAAATTTATCAATATCTCCCCCAAGGTCCCTTTGCATCCTTGATAGGAACTGGGCTGCATAGATATTACCAAGAAGGTATGTGGGAAAATACCCTATGAGTCCTACGCTCCAGTGGATATCCTGGAGGGGGCCTTCGACAAAGGATGATGGTTTAAGACCCAGGTAGTATTCCATCTTTTCGCTCCAGTAGTTGGGAATATCTGAGACCTTGAGATCTTTCTTAAGAGCGTAGCGTTCGATTTCGTAACGGATGGCTATGTGAAAGGGGTAGGTAAGTTCGTCCGCTTGGATCCGCACAAGGGAGGGTTGAACCCGATTTAGGGCCTTCCAAAATGTCTCTAGAGGTACATCTGTAAGAATTGGAAAGTATTGGAGAAGGGATGGATACCAGAACTTCCAAAAGGCGTAAGATTTTGCCACCATATTCTCCCAAAATCTTGATTGGGACTCGTGGATACCCAAAGACACAGCCATACCAGCTGGGGTACCCCAGTAATCCTTTGTCAATCCTTGATCATATAGGGCGTGCCCAACTTCGTGAACAACTGCGAAAAAAGAAAGAGAAAAATCATCCTCCCTATACCTGGTTGTGACTCTCACATCCTCGGGGCTAATTGATACGGTAAAAGGATGGGTAGTAATGTCGAGCCGTCCAGCATCGAAGTCATAACCAAGTTTTTTGGCGACAAGGAGACCGAATCTTTCCTGAAGAGGAATGGGGAAATGGCGGTATAGGCATGATGAGTCGATTTTTACTGGATTTTCAAGTATCCTTTCCAAAAGTTCCTTTAAGGTTGGAAGAAGTATTTTCAATATACCATCAAAGTCTTTTGATGAAAAGTCTGGTTCAAACTCATCAAGAAGCGGATCGTAGGGATCCTCCCTATAACCTAAAGCCTCTGCCTCTTCAGTTTTAAGGGAAAAGATTTGTTCGAGATATGGTTCGAAGAGCTTCCAATTATTTTCTTTCCTTGCCTTTTCCCAGATATGGTTGGCTTCGGAGGTTACTCTAGCAATCTCTTTAGCAATCTCTAGAGGAACTTTTCTTGCCTTTAGGAACCATCTTCTCCACTCTCTTATATTCGCCCTTTCAGGACTGTGGGGGTCATCGCCATGAAAGGCCTCTTCTGCCTTCTCCAGCCATTCTTCAATGCGATCGTCCCTCAGCCGTTGGTGTTTCTCCATCGTCAAAAAACTGATCTGTTCAGCCCTATGTTTGTATCCCTTAGGGGGCATGTAACAACTCTGGTCCCACCTTAAGAGTCCAATAATATTTTCAATGGTTGTAATCTCCTTACTCCACCTTACAAGCCTTTGGTAAGCTTCGTGGGGCTTCATAATATTGGCTCCTTATTTTCCTAATTTTAATTGAATTTTGGCCTCTAAAGATTTAATCTCTCACCGATGAAAGCTCGCCCCTCCTTCAAAATTTGAAACTGCTCGAAGGGAATAAAATGTCGAGAGAAGAACACAGGGGACTTATTATCGTATTTACCGGTGAAGGCAAGGGAAAAACCAGTGCTGCCTTGGGAATGGTTCTACGTGCGGCAGGACATGGGATGAGGATAGGAATTTTTCAATTCATAAAAGGAAGATGGCATCCCGGTGAATTGAAGGCCCTTTCCTTGCTTCCTTCGGTTGAAGTTGTTCGATATGGTGCTGGATTTACCAAAAAAAGGGAGGATCTTTCTAAGGACGTAGAGCTCGTGGGGGAGGGGTGGAGAAGGGCTAGGGAGGCTATATTGGAAGATTATTACGATATGGTTGTGCTTGATGAGATTAATTATGCCTTTCACCGGGGATTTTTGGATGTTGAGGAAGTTCTAAAAACCCTCAGGGCTCGTCCAGAAGGTATGCATGTAATTCTTACTGGGAGGTATGCGCCTCAGATTCTTATAGAGGCTGCCGATTTGGTAACTGAGATGAGATTAATTAAGCACCATTTGAAGGAAAGGAACATAAAAGCCCAAAAGGGTGTGGAATTCTAAGATTTTTGCCTAGTTAAAAGGTTGTCCAGGGATTTTATAATTGCTAAATTTACAAAGGTAGTGAAGAGGGTTTTAATGTGGATTCTTAGCAGGAGGTATTGTTATGCCGGTTTACAAAAGAAAAGAGGGATCCGACACTTGGCACTGGTGTGCAAATTGTCCCGACTATCCTAAGGGAGAGAATGTAACATCTCGCCAGTCTAAACCGGAGTATGGGAAGTTTTGCCCCCTTTGCGAGCTCAAGGAGAAAACAGGAGATTGCAAACAGGATCCCTTGTTTGCCGGATTGAAGTAATGTCCTCAACAGAACGGATTCTCAGTCGTGGGAATCCGTTCTCAGAAGTAGAATCCCTTCAGAGGTGTCAATAAGGGCCTGTAATCCCATTGGGATACAGAGCTGAGAGTTTGTGTGTCCCACGGGGAAGCCCTCAACTATTGGAAAATTAAAGGGACTACAGATCCTAAGGATTCTATTTCTAATCTCTCCATAGTCAGATCCGCAGTTTACAAAATGTCCAAGAATTAGAGCTCCGATTTCATGAAGTATTCCAGCATCCCGCAGGTGATTAAACATTCTGTCTATTCTGTAGGGTCTTTCATTAATGTCCTCAACAAAAAGGATAGCTCCTCTAAAAGCTTTTTTAGAAAAGTGGGATGTCCCTAATAGGTGTATAAGGCATGTAAGGTTTCCACCTATCAATCTACCGGAGATTACACCTGGACGTAGGACCTGTGAGGACTGGAAGGTCCATAGGAAGGATTGGGGATCTTGGAGGATTTGGAATATCCTATTTAGATGTTCTGAATCCATATTGGCCAGTTCTATGAAGTTTGGACAGTGAAAGGTAAGAGCCCTTAGATGGGAGTGGATGAAGAAGTGGAGAAACGATATGTCACTATAGCCTATAATAGGCTTTTTATGCCACGGGAGTCGGGGAAGCCGAGAAAGGATTTGACTGCTTCCGTATCCACCTCTTATGCACCATATAGCATCGACTGATAAAGAGTTCATAAATTGGATAATATCGCTTGCCCGTTCCCATTCGTCTCCGCATACATCTCCCCGGCGAAGCCATATCTTTTCAGAGTGCAAAATATTATAGCCCACCGAGAGTATTCTGTTTTTGGCCGCTTCAAGGGTTTCTTGGTCAAAGACTCCAGCTGGAGCAACGAGGGCAATGGTGGCTCCAGGGAGTATTTTAGGAAACCCAGAAGGAAGAAGGGATCCCTTTCCCACCTTCATTGATTTCTCTCGAAAAGGATCTTTAGCCCCTTTAGAGTAAGATGGGGATCAACCGATTGTATGGCGGGACAGACGGGTGCTATAATTGTTGCGAGCCCCCCCGTAGCTATAGTCCTAAGAGCCCGTCCAGCCTCTTTTTCAAACCGCTTTACAATCCCTTCTACAAGGCCTGCATATCCAAAGATAATCCCTGCATTCATAGAATCGATCGTATTTTTCCCAATAACGGACTTAGGACGGACAAAGATTTGTGGTCTGGGAAGCTTAGAAGCCTTTTGGAAGAGGGCTTCGCAGGAGATCATTACACCTGGGCATATGGCGCCCCCAAGGTATTCTCCCTTGTCCGACACATAATCGAAGGTCGTAGCTGTTCCAAAATCTATAACTATCGTTGCATCCCTGGTTTCTTCGTAGGCTGCAACGGCATTTACAATTCGATCTGCCCCCACCTCTTTGGGATTGTCATAAAGAATGGGCATTCCTGTCTTTATGCCCGGCCCTACTATAAGAGGTTTTACCTTAAGGTATTTTTCACAGAATCGCTCCATAGAGTGGAGCGCAGGGGGGACTACACAGGAAATAATACAGTCCCTTACGACATCGAATTCTATCTGTTCCATTTTAAATAATTCGTAGATGAAAACCCCCCACTCATCTTCTGTAGCATCAACGGCTGTTCTGAGTCTCCATTCGTAAAGAAGGGAATCTTCCCTAAAAAGACCAAGCACAGTTTGGGTATTCCCAATATCAACAGCAAGAAGTAGGGAACGACTTTCCAAGGACTTAACTTTTGTTTTCTTTGCTTGAGCCATAGCTTAAGATACCTTCTTAAGGGGAGAAGTGTTTCTTTATAAAACTTACTGCTTCTTCAATCGTATCCTCAATGAGTTCTTCTTTTAGAGCCTCAACCATAACTCTCACAACCGGTTCTGTGCCCGAAGGTCTTACTAAGATTCGCCCTTCCTTTCCAAGCCTTTTCTCTATACCAATTATATATTCTTTCATTCCAGGAATGTCCCAAAACTTCTTCCCATCGGGTAAGGGAATATTTACGAGTTTTTGGGGATACTTTTCCATAATGAGGGAAAGTTCCGAAAGGGGTCTCTCCCTTTTTAACATAATGGCAAGGACTTGGAGAGCCGATATAATCCCATCACCTGTTGTGTTGTGATCTAGGAAGACAATATGGCCAGATTGTTCCCCTCCAAGCTTATAACCATGTTTTTTCATCTCTTCTACAACATAACGATCTCCCACTGGTGTTCTTATCAGTCGAGCATTCATGGATTCCAGGGTTTTTTCCAGTCCAAGATTACTCATAACGGTAGCAACTACCGTTCGCCCCGGGAGTCTATCCTCACGGAGCATATGTTCAGCGCATATAGCCATAAGTGTGTCGCCATCTAGAACATTTCCTTTCTCATCGGCCATTATAACCCTGTCGGCATCTCCATCGAAGGCAATACCTGCATGGGCCCCATATTTTCTCACTAATTGAGCTATACATTCTGGATAGAGCGCTCCGCATCGATCATTTATGTTCCTTCCATCGGGCTGGATTCCTGTGGCGATTACATCCGCTCCGAGTTCTTGGAAAACAAGGGGAGCGACCTTATAGGCTGCTCCGTGAGCGCAATCCACAACTAGTTTGAGACCTTCAAGGCTCAAGTCTGGTGGGAAGGTATGTTTAAGAAAAACTATGTACCGTCCCTGAACATCTTCGATACGTCTTGCCCTTCCTATGCGATCGCATGGGGCAAGGGATATTTCGTTAAAGTTAAAGACAATTTCTTCAAGTTTTAGTTCTATTTCATCGGGAAGTTTATATCCGTCTCTAGCAAAGATCTTTATGCCATTGTATTCGTAGGGATTATGGGAGGCCGATATAACGATCCCAGCATCGGCTCTCATGTCCCTGGTTATAAAGGCGATACCTGGCGTTGGGAGGGGTCCGACCAGAAAAACATCTACACCCATAGCGCATATTCCAGAAGTCATGGCATATTCTAGCATATAACCTGACAGCCTGGTGTCCTTTCCGATAAGGATCTTAGGTCTATGGGTATTACTGCGTAAAACCGATGCTACCGCAGACCCAACCTTCATTGCAACTTCTGCAGTGATAGGATAGGTGTTGGCAACCCCCCTTATTCCGTCGGTTCCAAATAGAATTCCCATAGCCACCCCTCATCTCTTCTACTGGAATGACTCATAAGCTAACTGGAAAAATCTCCTCTTCTAATCGCATCGGCCATGCGGATTGCGTCGATTTGAAAGGCCACATCGTGAACCCGAAGAATGTGAGCCCCTGCCATTATTCCCACCGTATTAGCCACGGCGGTCCCTAATTCCCTCTCCTCTATAGGTCGATTCAATACGGTTCCAATAAACCGTTTTCTAGAAAGCCCCAAAAGGATAGGTCTTTCTAGAAGACTTAATAGATTCAAGTCTCTTATGAGTCGTAAATTATGGGTTACGGTTTTCCCAAAGCCTATTCCTGGGTCAATAATAATCTGTTCTCGTCTAATACCGTTACTTACAGCATACTGAATACGCTCTTGGAGAAAAGAGATGATCTCACCAAAGAGACACTCGTAGTGAGGGTTCTCCTGCATGGTCTTAGGAGTTCCGAGCATGTGCATGAGAACGACAGGAACCCCCGCGTTAGCCGCAACTTTAACCATTTCTGGATCGAATCGTAATGAGCTAACATCGTTAATAATATCTGCTCCTGCCTCTATCGCTTTTCTAGCAACTTCGGCCTTTGTTGTATCGATCGAGATGGGAATATCCGAGAGGAGTCGTATTTTCTCAATAACGGGGATGGTGCGGGAGAGTTCTTCCTCCAATGGGATAGGATCTGAGAAAGGACGGGTTGATTCGCCCCCTATGTCTATGATATCAGCCCCTGCCTCGATAAGTTCCTTTGCTCTTTCTACGGCTTTTTCAGTCTCGTAAAACTTGCCCCCATCCGAGAAGGAGTCTGGTGTAACGTTTATTACGCCCATAATGTATGTCCGGTCTCCAAGAACTAGTGTTCTTCCCCGGGGAAGCTCAAGTCTAAAGGGTCTTCTATCAGAGATAGGGCTAAGCATACCGTGTCTCCATTACTCGCTAGGAACATCTTTCTTTATAAGGCCCGGTTTGATAGATTCAATGATTTTGTCAATGTCGGTTTTTTGAAGAGTCTCTTTTTCTAAAAGTTCCTTAGCAATAGCATGGAGTATATCCATATGCTCTACTAGGAGTTTCTTTGTTCTTTCGTAGCAGCTTTCCACAATAGATCTGATCTCACGATCGATCTCTATGGCGGTTTGTTCGCTGTAGTCCTGGTGGCGGGCGATTTCTCTTCCGAGAAAGATGTGTTCTTCCCTCTTTCCAAAGGTAAGTGGTCCAAGCCGATCGCTCATTCCCCATTCACATACCATTCTACGAGCTATTGATGTAGCCCGTTCTATATCGTTTGCAGCACCCGTGGTTTGTTTGTTTAGAACAATCTCCTCAGCGATTCTTCCTCCCATTAAGATACAGATGCTGTTTATGAGATACTCCTTGGAATAGGTATGCCGATCGGTCTCAGGAAGTTGCTGCGTTAGTCCAAGGGCTCTACCACGGGGAATTATAGTAACTTTATGAAGTGGATCGGTTTCTGGAAGCAATCTCGCTATGAGAGCATGCCCTGCTTCATGATAGGCTGTAGTTTTCCTCTCCTCTTCGCTAAGAACTATACTTTTACGCTCCAACCCCATAAGCACCTTGTCTTTTGCTTCTTCAAAATCCTCCATTTCGATAACTTCCTTGTTTTTTCTAGCAGCAAGGAGGGCAGCCTCATTTACGAGATTTTCCAGATCGGCACCGGAAAATCCCGGGGTCCCTTTGGCAATAGTTCTAACATCAACATCTGGAGCAAGGGGTTTATTTCTAAGATGAACCTTTAGAATACTTTCTCTACCATTTATGTCTGGCACAGGAACGACAATCTGGCGGTCAAACCGACCTGGTCTAAGGAGGGCCGGGTCAAGAACGTCAGGACGATTGGTTGCCGCGATAAGTATAACACCCTCGTTAGATTCGAAACCATCCATTTCCACTAAGAGTTGGTTTAGAGTTTGTTCACGTTCGTCGTGACCTCCTCCAAGCCCCGCTCCGCGTTGACGCCCAACGGCATCAATCTCATCGATGAAGATTATACAGGGAGCATGTTTTTTACCTTGGTAAAAGAGATCCCTTACTCTCGCTGCGCCGACCCCTACGAACATTTCAACAAAATCTGAGCCGCTGATACTTAAAAACGGGACACCTGCTTCCCCTGCAATCGCTCTGGCAAGGAGAGTTTTTCCTGTGCCAGGGGATCCTACAAGGAGTACCCCCTTAGGGATTCTTCCTCCAAGCCGAGTAAACTTCTTAGGATCCTTCAGAAACTCTACGATTTCCTGAAGTTCCTGTTTGGCTTCGTCTACACCGGCGACATCATCGAAGGTTACCTTCGTCATACCTTCTTGTATGATTCTGGCTCGGCTTCTCCCAAAACTCATCGCCTTTCCACCACCTGCCTGCATTTGGCGCATAAAGAAGATCCATACGCCGATGAGAATAATCATGGGAAGCCAGCTAACAAGTATCGTCATATACCAGGGGGAATCCTCTTTGGGTTTAGCAGAAATTTCGACAGAGTGCTTTCTCAGGGTAGCAATGAGCCCTGAATCCTCGGGAGCATAGGTCTTAAAGGGTTTACCATCGATGAGCGCTCCAGAAACGTTGTTTCCCTGAATTGTGACGTGTACCACTCGACCCTTTTCTACAGCATCAAGAAAAGCACTGTAGGATATTTCAAATTCGCTGTGATGGGGTTTGTTGAACACGTTAAATAAAAATACTACCATTAATGTTATAGTTAACCATAGAGCGAGATTCTTGTAAAACGGATTCAAAGTTTAAAACCTCCTCCTTCCTTTTTTCGAGCAGGCTATTCCCAAATACAACCTGCTTATATATCATAATGTCTTTTTCGTCCATTGGCCAAGAGGAATGACTTACTAAAAAGTAATCTTAAGCGTTAATTAGTTGACGTTTCAGCGTTTTTTAAAAAAAATTAACCCTCCTCCGGGAGTCCTTTGAATTGAATCCCTTCCTCCTTGACGGTCGATTAGAATCTTTTTAATCTAACTAAAATTAGTTTTTTTAAAGTCGAAACTAGGAGACAGCCGTTAAACAGGTAGCGTAGGAGATGGGAAATGAATAGTTACGATTACCACAAGGGTATTTCTAAGGAGCTCTTAATTCAATGGATTATGGATGGGGTAAGGAGAACTATTGTTCATTACGGTTGCTGGTTTAGGGAGGTGGATTACCAATTGGGGATCCATAGGGCTGTAGAAATTGAACAGGAGGCGGGAGATCTTTCTTGGAACATCATTGTCCAGCGACTTTCTAAGGTTCTTGGTTTTCCCGTGGAAAATGGTATCCCTGTCGCTCTTAAGAACAAGTCTGAGCAGGAACTTTGGGACATTCTCGATGCTGTCTGTGTTAACTGGCTTGCTAACGACGGTGTATGGTTTCAGGCTGTAGAAAAATCCTACGGAATGGATTACGCTAAGCGATGTAATGACATCTGTTGGACCCGCTTTTCTCCCTACGAGGCCTATCGAATTAAAAAACTTCTAGGCCTTTTGGACCTTCCTGGTCTAGACGGTCTTAAAAGAGCCCTTAGCTTTAGGCTCTATGCTAGGATTAACAAGCAGTCTATAGAAGATGTGGATGAAAAAAGCTTTATCTTCCGTATGAATGAATGTAGGGTTCAGATGGCAAGAAAACGAAAGGGACTTCCCGATTACCCCTGTAAGTCCGTTGGCCTTGTGGAATATCCCACCTTTGCGGAAATGATTGATCCTCGTATTAAGACGGAGTGTGTTGGGTGCCCTCCCGATGAACACCCTGAAGAATGGTGGTGCGCTTGGAAGTTCACTCTTGTTGGATAGGTTGTTTCTCAATTGACCTTAGGGTCTAAACATTCTAGGAGGAATTGTCATGAAAGAGTTCCCATCTTTTACACCAGAAGAACGAGAATTTTTTAATTATTTGGAACCTAGGACAGTCCAGTTTTTAAGAAAACGCTACAACCGGATTACTAGGTGGGTAGTTGCGGATATTGTTCACCGAAGTGCCTATCGCTATCCCGATAAACCAGCTCTTATATTTCGCGATACAACCCTTACTTATTCTCAGCTTGATGAAGCTATAAATCGTGTAGCCAATGCTCTCCTTTCTCTTGGACTTAAGAGATACGATCGCGTTGCAATACTTGCCCATAATACCATTCATCATGTTCTTACCTGGCTTGGAACAGCAAAGGCCGGTGGTGTTTATCTCGCTATTAACTATCTTCTTCGGGGAAAGGATATTGCTTATTGCATTAATCACTCGGAGGCTAAAATCTTTATAGTTGAAGATGCCCTTTATGACCTTGTTGAAGAGGCTCGGGATCAGATGCCAGGGGTAAAGCACTGGATATGGTCCAGTCAAGGTGCTGGATTGCCAGCTCCACAAGGATGGCTTAATTTTGAAGAGTGGATGGTAGGAGCTTCTCCTGAAGAACCAGATGTTGATCTCTATATCGAAGATCCTGTGCAGATGACTTACACAAGTGGAACTGAGGCTCTTCCAAAGGGCGTTGTGCTCACCAATCAGTCCCTTCTTGCTGAATATATGGGTTGTATTGTTGATGGAGAGTATTCGACCGATGATGTGAATCTCAATGCTCTCCCTATATTCCACTGTGCCCAAAGAGACGTATTTTTAACACCCTTCTTATGGGTGGGCGCTACCAATATCCTTCTTCCAAAGGCTGATATCCCGGTAATTCTTGAGTCCATTGAGAAATATCGGGCGACGGTCTTCTTTGCGCCACCTACCGTATGGATAGGGCTCTTAAGGCATCCAGACTTCGATAAACGAGACCTTTCCTCTCTCAAAAAGGGTTACTATGGGGCATCCATTATGCCAGTTGAGGTGTTAAAAGAGATTCAACGACGCCTTCCTTCGTGTCAAAGACTTTATAATTACTATGGTCAGACCGAACTGTCTCCCTACCACACTATTTTAAAACCTGCGGATCAACTGCGCAAACCTGGTTCCGCAGGTATGGGCGGACTGAATATGGAAACCACTCTTCTTGATGATTTTTGCCGTCCGATTGATGGGCCTGGAATTCCAGGCGAAATATGCGGAAGGGGTCCCCATGTTATGCTTATGTATTTTAAGGATCCGGATAAGACCGATGAGGCCATGAAGGGCGGTTGGTTCCATTCTGGAGATGTTGGTGTATATGATGAGGATCGATACATCACCGTAGTTGATCGCAAGAAGGATATGGTAAAGACGGGTGGAGAGAATGTTTCAACCCGTGAAGTAGAGGAAGTAATCTACAAGGATCCGAGAGTCTCCGAGGTGGCAGTGGTAGGGTTGCCCCATCCTAAGTGGGTTGAGGCTGTTACCGCAATTGTAGTACCAAAACCTGGTCAAACTATAAGGGAAGATGAGATTATCGATCTCTGTAAGAGAGAACTTGCTGGTTTTAAGGTTCCAAAGGCTGTTATAATTATAGAGTCGCTTCCTAAAACTCCTACAGGAAAAATTCTTAAGCGAGATCTTAGGAAGTTTTATCAAGACTTCTTCTCTAAATAATAGGCCTCCTAGAACCCAAAAGGGGATAGCCTCCCGTGTGTGCGAAGGAGGTATCCCCCATATGATTAAATGTCTGGTGTTTCCTGTAGAATCCGTGAAATGGGTTTTTTTTCTTTTAGGGAAAAATTACGGGATTTAAACAATTCGATGCAACACTCTACTGCATCCTGATCCAAAGATTTACCCTTTTGTCTTGAAACCTCCTCCAAGGTTGCATCAAGCCCAAAGGCAGGTCGGTAGGGTCTGTGGGTCATCATGGCCTCAACAACGTCAGCAACGGCAATGATTCTAGCCTCCATCATTATTTCGTTACCTTTCAGTCCCCTGGGGTATCCTAAACCATTCAGGCGCTCGTGATGCTGGATAACAATATCATGAATAGGGAAGGGAAAGGGAATATTTTTTAAAATCTTATATCCCACAAGGGGATGACGCTTTATTAGTTCGAATTCCACCGAGTCAAGTTTTCCTGGTTTTGTCAAGATCTCTGCTGGCACCGATATCTTACCTATGTCGTGTAAAAGCGAGCTCAAGTATATGGATTCTATCTTTTCCTTGTCCAAACCAAGGAGTTTAGAAATAGCTGAAGCGAGCTGGGCCGTTCGATATTGGTGTCCCGATGTGTAGGGATCTCTAACCTCCACAACCTCCGATATAGCCTGGACTACACCGGTTATTATTTGGCGCTGAAGATTTAAAGCAATCTCCAAATGCCTTGTTCTTTCTTTAACCATATCCTCCAATTCACAATTGTAGCGATCTCTCAGCTCTTCCAGTCGCCGCCTTTTAAGTACCCCCTCGATGTTTACTAGCAATTCTAGAAAACTAAATGGCTTGGTCAAATAGCCATAGGCACCAGCATCCAGGGCAAGGCGAGCTATATTCTCATCCTCTATCCCTGTGATCACAATAGAGGGTATAGGGGGCTGCCTATTGCTTAGTTCTTTCACTAGAGCCACGCCAGATTCGTTTTTTAAAAACACATCTACTATACTCACATCAATAGATTCTCTATTGATAATTTTGAGTGCTTCATCTAAAGTGGCCGCCTGCCGGCATAGATAGCCCTTACATGTAAGAAAGGCGCATATCATTTCGATTATGAGTAGATCATCGTCCACAACAAGTATTGAGGCTTTTGGTGCTTCCATAAAAACTTTTCTAAGGTTAGGTTAGCTATTAAGAAATTAACATCCAAAAGACTATATAATTAGGGCTTACTTATTTGCAATAATAGAATTCATATCTTCGTGGTCTTTGGTATTAATAGGTGGAGGGGGAAATGGGGGAAGTAGGTGTTAGTAAGAAGGAAGCGCTACAAAGAATAAAAATTTCCGACGGGGAAATAGATCAGCTTCTTATGGAGGCCCGTTCGACAAGATACCGTTTCTGTGGAGCTAAGGTTCACCTCTGTGCCATAATCAATGCCCGTTCTGGAAAGTGTTCCGAAGATTGTGCCTTTTGTGCTCAATCTTCTTGGTATCGGACGGGAGCTCCCGAGTATCCAGTAATTTCCGCTGAAGAGGCCCTAGCTAAGGCAAAACGAATGGTGGAAGTAGGAGTAGAGCGTTTTTCTCTGGTAACAAGTGGTGGAAAGCTAAGCAGAAGAGAGTTCAAAAAGATCTTAGACATTTTTGAAGTTCTTAAAAAGGAGGTTCCATCGCTTTCTTTTTGTGCTTCCTTGGGGAGCCTTGATAAGGAAAGGGCTGCTGCTTTAAAGGAAGTGGGAGTAACCACTTACCATCATAACATAGAAACCTCCAGAACCTTTTATTCTCGTATCTGCACTACCCATACGTTCGATTCGCGTATAGAAACCATTCGTATAGCTCAAGAGGCGGGACTTGAGGTATGTTCGGGCGGAATTTTTGGCATGGGCGAAAGCGAAGAAGATCGTATAGATATGATGTTTATCCTAAAAGATGCCAATATTTCGTCGGTCCCTATAAACATCCTTAATCCTATTCCTGGAACACCTCTTGCCGATCAGCCTCCCCTTCCCGTGGGAGAAATTTTAAAGACTCTTGGAGTTTTTAGACTGGTTTTTCCATCAGGTATTTTGAGACTCTGTGGAGGACGAGAACGTGCTCTTGGATCCTTTCAAAGAAAGGCCCTTGAGACAGCCATAAATGGTCTTATGGTAGGAAACTATCTTACAACTAAAGGAAACCCTCTAGAGGAGGATCTAAAAATGGTTCATGAAGTAGAACATTCCTTCTCAATGGGTGAAGACTATACGATAGGGGGTGTTTCTGGAAATTCCTAAAAGTTGGCAGGCTCTTAGGAATATAGCCTCTTTTTCAAAGTCGCGTTCATCACAGGTTGTGATTAGCCATAGTTCTTTATCTTTACGGTAGGTTAATTCTGGAGTAATCCACAGAAGGGTTTTTCCTTCATTGGCTAGTATTTCAACGAAGACTTGTATGGATTTAGTTGAACTTGAAGTTGAGAACCATTCTCTGTCTTTGTAATGGTTTCTGTCAACGAAGAGAGATTTAAGGATCTTAAGCCTAATGTTTTCTGGAAGGGAGCTTAAGGACTTTTCCTTTATGATCCAAGAAATTAGCAAAAAGGGATCCCTCTCGAGAAGCTCCCTTATAAACTCTTCGAGTAATTCTCTCTCCAACCACCAATCCTCCTTATCCAGTTCAAATATGAGGGCTTGCCCAATGGCGGGATGTTCTAAGATGGCTCTACACCATGATTTGAGATCGTCTTCTGGTTTTAATGTCCATAGGACCGACCTTAGAGGAGGATCCTTTATAGGGGGTTCTGGAGGGAAGTAATCAATGGCTGTTACTTCTTCGGCATATTGAAATACGAGTTTTATGTCCTCTTCATTTATCCAGGAAGTCCTTCTTGCATAATAGGGAGGTAGGGGATCGTAGATAATGTTCATCCTTTTGGCTTGATTTCTCAAGACTGTCCCTGGAAGGAGGCTAAGAGGGTAGAGACTTAATTCATCAAAAAGATCTTCGGATAGGCAGAGATCAATAGCCCGGAAAAGATCCTCCTTCGTATCTTCTGGAAGACCTACTATAAGATCTACCATAACTTTAATTCCCTTTGATTTCAGCGCCCTTATCCCCCTTTTTAGAGCTTCGAGTTTTACGGGACGTCCTATAGCTTTAAGGGCCTTTGGGTTGGTACTTTGAAGCCCAACCTCTACCTGTTTGAATCCAGCCTTGGCAAGTCTCAGAGCCAGGTCATCATCACAGAATTCAGCGTTTAGCTCCGCGTAGAAGCTGAAGAAACCGTCTTTATTTGCCGAAATGAGTAGATCAAGAAGCCCTTTCAGGTTGGGACGCGATGTAAAGCTTGGATCTACGAAGGTTATTTCCCTTATGCCAGAACTACGGGCCCAGGAGATCTCTTCAATGATTCTCTCATAAGGAAAGGCTGTTACGCCAGAAGCGTTGTGATGGTAGTAACAGTATTTACAACGGTAAGGACATCCTCTAGAGGATTCTATCAAAAGAGGCCCTTCAAAAGGGGGAGATAGAAAGCCTTTGATATAGGGTGATGGTATTTCGACTAGCTCCGTTGGGGCCGATTTTATAAAAGTTCTTGGAGCTACACTCAGGTCTCCAGAGGTAATAAGATGGTAAATAGTCTCCAGTAGGGCTCCCTCACCTTCTCCTACAATGAATAAATCGAAGGGACAATCTGGTGTATTAAGGATGGTATTGTCGGGGTGAACATCTGGTCCCCCTGCCATTATGAGGGCCTTTGATCCCTCCTTTCGGAGTTTATGAGCTATATAAAGGGATCTTTCAGTATTCCAGAGGTAACAACTCATGGCAACAACATCGGGGTCTTCAGACAGTATGGAGTGGCATATACTTGTTGTGCTTCCACAACAGGTCACTAGAGGATCGAGAAGGGAGACCTCTGCTTGGGGGATTCGACTGTGGAGAAAGGCCGAGAGAACACCTCCGGCAAGGGGAACATGGGCTAGATTGTAGCAATAATCATGAGATTGAAGGGGAAGTTGAAGGAAGAGTATTTTTAAGGACTTCATATCTTACAGTCTAGGGCTTATTCCATACCACAATTACGGCTTTAGCAGTGTTCTCGTCAACTGATCTAAAAGCATGCCCCTGGGAAGCGTCAAAGTATAGGGAGTCACCTGTGGATAGGATAATTACAGTGTTAGCGGTGCGAAATTCAATAGTTCCACCTAGCACATATACAAATTCCTCACCTTCGTGGCTTGTAAAGACCATCTCTTCTACATCCATGAAGGGAAATTCAACATAGAAAGGTTCCATGTGTTTATCGTGTTTTTTTGTTTCGAGGGCTTCATAAACGTAATTAACCTCTCCTTCCTTGTGATGCTGACGTCGATCGACTCTAAGACGTTCATTAGCTCTTGTAACATAAACCGACTGACCCCTTACTTCATCCTGAAAGAAATAACTAAGACTTACATCAAGGGCCTTGGCCAACCTTAGTAGAGTAGCGATTGGGGGAATTACTCTATTGTTTTCTATCTGCGAAAGAAGGGCCTTGGAGAGACCAGTTTTTGAAGACAATTCCTGAAGGGTATAACGCTTTTTCTCCCTGAGTTCCCTAATCTTATTCCCTATTTGCAGTGCCCTAACAGCAGTTTGTAGCTCCTGATCGCTCATTATGTCTCCTTATGCTTGTGAGGGTTCAACTTCGCTGTATCAGCATACCATAAATTGATGGAGAGTATAAATGAAAAATGTTCGGTTTAGATAAACAGCCTAGGAACTTAGCTTTAGCTTTCTGGAGATTAAAAATGAAAAGGGAGTGTAGTTTTTTGCCTACACCCCCACCTTAAGATTATCGGAAGGTAAACAGTAAAAGCACTTACATAACCGCTACTACCTGGGTCACTTCCGGAACTTCCTGTTTTATAATACGCTCGATACCTGCTTTCAAGGTCATTTGGCTCATAGGGCATCCATGGCAAGCACCAGTCAATCTGACTTTCACTATCGTTCCTTCGATGCCAACAAGTTCTACGTTACCACCATCACGTTGAAGCATTGGTCTAATTTTGTCGAGAACTTTTTCTACCTGTTCCTTCATCTTCTTTCCTCCGATCCTTTGCTTTTTTACCATCCCTTCAGGATGCAATGCACCGTTAGTCTAGGGAATCTATCTCGCTTCTGTTACCTTGTTACTAGTCTTTTTGTCCATATTAAGATCGTAAGCAAGGATTACACTTTCGGTTTTCCATATTTGTAGCAGCTCCTTGCCCATTACTACACTGACAACGAGCTCTGGGATCTTATCCCCATTAGTATCGGCAATTCTTACGCTTGTAACCATTCCGCTGAGGTCTCTTGTTGTCCAGTTTTCGATAAGTCCAATCTGATCCCAAGATAGAGAAACTATCTGTCCAGCTTCGTAGTATTTAAAACCTGCAGGAAGTAACCGACTGTATTCGGGGGAGCGATTTGTAACGATCTCCTTTTTTCCATCTTTATTGAGATCGGTTACAAGGATTGGAGTAGGCACATAGTAATAATCTTGCTGATTATATCGAGGATCTTCCTCCTTTCCAAGGACATAATTTGTTGTAGCTCCAAAACGATGTCGGCTTTTCCACATAACGGAGCCATTGGCTTTAGTGAGAAGCATTCGATTATCGGGCAGTATAATGACGTATTCAAGGACGCCATCGTTATCTATGTCTACTACCGCACAGTTAAAGACGTTACATTTAGATGGGAGTTGTAATTCCTGAATAGGTTCAAGCTTTGAGCCCTTAAGGCGCATCTCATAGATCCCCTTTAGAAAGCCCTTTTCTGGAGCCTGCCGCTGTCCTATCAATATCTTGTCACCTGTGGCTGTAGTGAAGGTGTTAATGAAAAAGGGGATATTTTTCGCTATAGCCTGAAGGGACGACCCCTGTAGGGATAACACAATCGATGAGGGTATTTCTGAACCGGTTGCCACTCTGGTCATCTGTTCGGTGTAACCCCCTATGGGGGCGTTCTGCTGTTGCATAACCGTTAGAGCTATTTCAGATCGTCCGTCTCCATTAAGATCTATCAGAGAACACCAAATAAAGCGTTCTAGTTTTCCGGCTTCATAGGCTCCCACAAGCTTCATTGCTGTGCCAGCCCGTTTGAAAATGCTTAACTTCTTAGGACTTATCGTAACAATCTCCTGGATCCCGTCACCATCGACATCACCGACGTCCATTCCAATTATGCCTTCCGGTATTGTCTGACTCCTCCATACACCCATATTTTGAAAGGATTCTTCAGGGGTTATCTCAAGGAAATTGGGATTCAAGTAAGAGATCCTTTGGTCCTCAAGAAGTGGATTCGCCAAAACCTCCATTACTCGGGACTGACCTGTCTGCTGTTGCGGGGTCTTCTGAACGGTTGATGGTGTAACTTCCGGCGTCTGAGAGACTCCAAGGGAGGTAATAATCTCCTTTGCCATTAGATCCACTTGGGGGATGACCTGACTAAGGGTTATTCCCTGAGCAGAGAATTTTTTCGGTTCTTCTCCTGATGTTAAATTATATAACCAGGCATCTATACTCACTGATTCCCCTATGGCGGTTATGGTTCCAGCGATGAGATGGTTGGCTCCCAAGGTGCTAGCTATCTTTTTGGCATCCTCTGGTTTAATAGAAATGCCAGGGGAGAATCCGGTTACGGGGATGTTAGAGGCGATTGTATCAATCTTTCCCGGAACACTTATTCTTGACATAAGAAGATTCTGGATGCCTTTCTGAAGATAGTTGAGATCAGGAGGAGCCTGAATCGAAAATTGAGAAATGGCTATCCGGGTAATGTTTTTTTGAGCAAATGCCAAATTGTTTACCGATACTACCCCCAGGATGAGACAAAGGATGACCCCAAGCATGAACAGCTTATGATAGGTCTTAGATAATGATGAGTTCATTACTTTCAAACCTCCTCATTTTGAGATTAAACGGCAGTTTATGATAACAAAAAAATAGTCGCTCTCAAACATAATTCTTTCCAGGTCCAAAAAGTGGGCTATCATAGAAGATGTGGAGAGGGAACAAGGGATGGAAGAAAAGGGTAAAATCTTTGTCGGTCCTGCTGGTTGGAGCTATCCGGACTGGAAAGATACAGTGTTTTCAGGTACTAGAGGTAAAGTAGATGCGCTCGAGTTTATGAGCACCTATTTCGATACCATAGAAATCAATAGCACCTTTTATAGGGTCTTTCCGGAAGGCACAGTAAGAGCCTGGACAAAAAGGGTTCGAAATGACGGCTCTTTTTTATTCACGGTAAAGCTTTACCGGGGATTTACCCATGATCCTTCAATTCTTACCAATAGCGATAGATCTCTTATGGTAAAGGTCTTAGAGATTTTACAAGAAACAGGTCTCTTAGGGGCAGCGCTTGCTCAATTTCCTTACCGCTTTCACAATACGAAAGAAAACAGAAAGTATCTTGTTAATCTAAGGGCAACTCTTCCCTCGGAGATACCTCTTTTTGTTGAGTTTCGCCATAGGTCTTGGTTACACAGGGCTGTGGAGGCCTTCATGAGAGAATTGGGTATAGGCTTTTGTAATATTGACCAGCCTCAGGTTTCCTTTTCCCTTCCTCTTACATCTATTGTGACTATCCCTCTGGGTTATCTTCGCTGTCATGGAAGAAATACTGAAACATGGTTTGGCGAGAAGAGCTCGAGGGATTCCCGATATTTTTACAGATACCGGCGGGAGGAGCTTTCTGAGATTGCCAAAACGGCCCTAGCAATAGCTAGTAGAACCGAAAGGACCTTCGTGGTCTTTAATAACCATTTCAAGGGTAACGAAGTTTTCGATGCTATGGATTTTTCGGAGATGTTAAATACTAAAAGGAAACATTGGCCATCGTGGTGGAAGGCCATCTCGGAATCTTTAAGGAAGGAGTAGCTACCGATGTATATGAGGAGGGTTCGGTATGGTAACGCCTATCACTACGTGATCAGGGAATCCTATCGCAAGGGAGATACATGGACCTACAGGGATCTTGTTGACTTGGGAGAAAATCCTGAAAGTTATATCCATTACGTTGGAGGAAATGGTTTTTACTTCGACGAAACCTTAGAGGAGAAACTTGAAGAAGCAGGTGTTACCTTTTCGTCAGAAGATTTGGAAGCGCTTTTTTTTCCCTTTATTGATCCAAACATTAGAAGAATTATCCTAAATTTTCAACATGATTTTCGAAGACATCGATTCTCTTCAGATATTCCTACTTCTGACAGCGAGTTGTTTGAAAAACAGAAACAACTCCACGGCTTCGACAAAAGGCGTATGCATTTTCTACGCTGTGGTAGAGTAGATACGGGCAAACTGGAAGAGAGATCCTGGAAGTTTCTAAATATACTCCTTGATAAAAGCCGTGATGAACGGGAAACAATCATTGAAGAAATGGAACGGCATCTTAGGCCTAGAGAGATTAAATCCTATGTTTATACAGCCTTCGATCTTCAGAGATATTTTGAGGACTCCTTTGTTAAAAATAATCCCATTGCTCTAGATCCGGAAAGGGTTGACGAAGCCTTTTTCGACGCAATATGTCGTTTAAATAAAGACTCTATGTTTTTTGATGGCGTTCCTGATTATGAGCCAGAGGTTCTTCACCCCTATCTTCGAAAGTATTTAATAATTTATTTTGACGCAACCTTCGAACCCTTGTTTTCCTGGGATGAATTTATAAGAGGTATTTTCGGTGCAAAGGAACGGAGTGCCTATAGAAGATGGGCAAGCCGGTCTAATATGTCGATTTTAGAGGCCTGTAAAAAACTTGGAATAGACCCATCCCGTTGGAAGGAACTATCAACGAAAGAGATTACAAGCGTTTATAGGCGCCAAGCGAAGACTCTTCATCCCGACGCTGGTGGTGATCACGAGGCCTTTATAAAACTTACCGAAGCCTATCGAGCCCTTATCGCCTTTAAGCTTAGACAGACCTAAATCTAGATTCAGGTCGAGCTTCTGCTCGACCTTTTAATATTTGCTATCCCTCTTCATCTAGTTCTGCCTTAGGCGGATAAGGAACCGCTTCTGGCTTAGGAAGAAGGTGGGTAGGTGTGAAGGCTAAACTGGCGATCCAGGTCGGCACTACAGCACTGGCTATTACGGCGGCTACAAGAAAGGAATATTGGGCCTGGTTTACAATGTTATGGGTGAAGCCGTAGAGCGCCGATATGGTTCCAAATGTAAGCCCCGTGGACATAAGGAGGGTATAATACCACCTTTCGTTTCGATCTTTGCGAAACATTGAGATGAAGGGGTATAATCCAAATATCTTGGAAGCTACTTTACCTCCCAAGAGAGTGATAAAGACTAGAGGAGCGGACATAAGGGCCGGAAGCGATACATAGGTTCCTGCTCTCAAGAAATAAAAGGGTGTGAGAAAACCTACCGTAAGTGTTCTGAAACGACGTAACCAGAAGGTGTCACTTTGAGAAAACTGAGCGAGAACCATGCCTGCTATATAAGCGGGAAGAACGGGCTCACTCCCGGACCACAGAGCCAAGGTGCCAAGTCCAAACAGGATGAACACAACCCATTTCGCCCTTATAGCTGCGGTGCGATATGCATAGATTTTGGTTATGAGTCGGGTAATCCGAGGGAGAACGAAGAGCACAAAGGCCGTCGCTCCTACAAAGACAACGGTTTTGTATGTGAAGGGGGCAAAGATAAGACCCAGTGCTATCACGGTTCCCAGATCATTTATGAAACAGGACCCTAGTATACCCTTTCCAAATTCGGTTTCATTAAAGCCTGTCTCAATCATTACCGCATAAACTACGGCCATCGAAGTTGTGGACAAAGCGATTCCAGCAAGTAAACTCGCTCTAAAATCCCATCCCAATACATAATAGGCCAATAAGGCGCAGCCTATGAAGGGTGACAGGAAACCAATCAACCCGATAAGGCTAACTTCTTTAAGTTTTTCCCTAAGCATATCCGGCTCGAGCTCCGCACCAGCAAGAAAGGTAAGAAGGACCGCCCCTGAGGAGGCTAAAAATCGAAGCCACTCTGAGTCTGATCCAATAAGATCGGTCTTTCCCATATAGCCGGCGATGGCTGCCATAGCTACTCCCACACATATTTCCACGAGGGCTATGGCAACTCTTAGATGATAAGCAATTATTGCCGATATCACTGCTAGGGCTAACCAGACCGTTGCAATTACATACACCTGTTCCATGAATATTCCTCCCTTTTCTGTGAGATTTATTTAATGATAAGAAACGGATTAAATGGTAGGAGTCATTAACCTGTGGAAGCAGGTGGTTAAAGGGGGACTCCATCCCCGTAAAAAGCTATACCACAAAGTAGGAGAAGAAAGACAAGGATTTTTAATAGTGGAAACTGGACAAAAAGAAGAGATGTTATGATAAGCCTTTTTCTTTATTTTCCAATGGATCTATATAAAAACAAAAGTTCCTCCTCTTCCTCAGGAGAAAGCATAGTAATGGGTCGGACATTTTCTATACAGAGATAATTGGGAGCTGTTCCGTACAATCTACAAATGAAAGGTCTTACCGGATAAATTGCACATCCCCTTGTTGTTACATAGGGGCACGTATTGTCAGAGTCTGACAATTCGAAATCATTTAGTTTTCCCGAAATACCATGCTCCCTTAAAAAAGCCTTGATTCTTAGGTCCTCTTCAGGAGTTCGGGATGGAATACCAAATTTTTTACAGCAGGTAATACAACCAGGAGGACATGGAACGGAAGGGATCATGTTATAGAGATCATCAAGATTCATGCTATCAACCCTCCCTTATTTCTCTACCAGCTTTTGAAGTTCAGCTGCCCTTTCTGTAGCATGTTTGACCGCCTTCATTATAGTGCCCCGTAATCCGGCCTCCTCCATTACCTTTAACCCATGAATCGTAGTCCCTCCGGGGGACGTTACCATATCTTTTAGTTCCGCAAAATGGGATTTACGATTTCTTGCTAGTTCCACACTTCCAACCACAGTTGATAAGACTAGCTCCCGAGCTAAATCTCTGGGGATACCCATTAATACTCCAGCATCCGTTAAAGCTTCAAGAAAGAGGAAGACGTAAGCAGGGCCACTTCCACTGAGTCCCGTTACAGCATCCATCAGTTTTTCTTCTACTTCAAAGGCTACTCCAACGGCCTGAAAGATTCTTAAGGCCCTTTCCATCTCTTTATCGGTCACATAGCGATTTCTTGCAAGGACCGATGTTCCTTTAAGCACTAAAGCTGGGGTGTTAGGCATTACACGGACAATAGGGATTTTATGAGGAAGTCTTTCTTCTATAAATCTTAAGCTAATACCGGCGGCAACTGAAATAATAAGGGAACCTGTAGCAAGATGAGATCTAATCTCCCCTAGAACTTCATCCATATTTTGAGGTTTTACAGCGATGACAATTGTCTGGGATATGCTGAGTAACTCCTTAAGATCTTTGCAAACCCTGATCCCATAGATTTTAGCGAGCTCTTCCGATTTGCTCTTCATCACATCATAGGCGGCAATGAATTCAGGAGCGAAGAGGCCTCCTTTAGTAATACCTTCAATTAGAGCCCTCCCCATATTTCCCGTGCCGATGAACCCTATAATTCCCTCCATGGGCTTCCTTCTCCTTTGAGGCTTTTTTAGTGATAGTGTTTGACAATAGGGATGAACATTTGTAGGTATCATTTTTACGGATTTCCTACAAGTCCCAATTGGTCGAAGCAAAATGGATGAGAGAAAAATTTCGTGGTTAACGTTAGCTCTTATTCCGGAGCTGGGCCCCCGATCGTTATGGAAGCTTTATAATAAGCTAGGCGGGCCAGAGGCCATACTTGTTGCTTCGGAATCTGAGATACTCGCAAAGGCGACCGTAAGGCAAAAAACAGCTCGAGCCATAGCAAAGAAGCAAACGATAAGAAATCCTCTGGAAGAATGGGATAGGCTTTCGAGGAGGGGTATTAACTTTATCACCTGGGACGATGAGAATTATCCTGCTCTGCTTCGACATATTTCTGATCCACCTCTATTTTTGTTTTCCAAAGGTACTTATCGTCCTGAACATGCCGCTGCTATAGCTATAGTAGGCACAAGAAATGCTTCTGTAAGGGGACTGATTTTTGCGGAAACCCTTGCTGCCGATCTTGCCAGATGTGGTGTTACTGTGGTAAGCGGGCTTGCCGTTGGCATTGACTCTGCTGCCCACCGAGGGGCGCTAAAGGTTGGGGGAGAAACCATTGCTGTTATGGGGTCCGGTCTTGACGTGCCTTACCCTAGGACTAATCGGGATATGCTAGATCGAATTGCTGAATCGGGAGTTGTATTTTCCGAATATCCTCTAGGAACCCCTCCCGAAAAATGGAGATTTCCTTTGAGAAACCGCATTGTGAGTGGACTATCCGCAGGCGTAGTGGTTGTTGAAGCAGGGCTTCGAAGTGGAGCGCTTATAACAGCTAGACTCGCTCTTGAGCAGGGACGTGAAGTCTTCGCTGTGCCCGGCCCTGTAACAGATGAGCGATCCAGCGGGGTGAATAGGCTCCTAAAGGAAGGCGCTAAACTCGTTGAAAATGCCAAGGATATTTTAGATGAATGTGCCTCATGGTTTAAGGAGCTTTCAAAAATCTCACTAGGCAGGGCGAACAAAATGATCTCTCCTTCCTATTCTCCCATGGATAGTAATAGACAGCCGACGGGATCTGAAGAAGCAAGGATTTTACAGTGCCTCAGTGGAGAACCTCAACATGTTGATAGGATTTGTGAAAAAACCGGTCTTTCCTGTTCTACAGTCCTATCGTTTCTTACAATAATGGAACTTAAAGGATTGGTGCAGCAACTTCCAGGTAAATATTTTGTCAGAAAAGGGTAATGAAGACCTATGGGAAAGTCTCTTTTAATAGTAGAGTCTCCTACAAAGGCTAAAAATCTTTCTAAGTATCTTAAGGATAACTACTTGGTTAAAGCAAGTAAGGGACACATTAAGGATCTACCAGAGAATAGACTTGGAGTCGATCTGGAAAACGGTTTTCGAGCAGAATATCAAATTATTGAAGGCAAACAGAAAATTGTTGAAGATCTTCGTAAGTCGGCCAGGTCTGCCGAAAGGATTCTTCTTGGTCCAGATCCAGATCGGGAAGGTGAAGCGATCTCGTGGCATATTGCGGAAGAGATTACTCGTAATGGTAGTAAAAAAAATCCTCCCGTTTATCGAGTTCTTTTTTATGAGCTGACCCAAAGGGGTATAACTGAAGCCCTCAATAATCCTGGGAAGCTTAATCCTCATCTCTATGAAGCCCAACAAGCCAGAAGAATTCTCGATCGTCTTGTTGGATACCTTATATCTCCCATACTTTGGCGAAAAGTTAGACAGGGGCTTAGCGCAGGAAGAGTTCAATCTGTGGCTTTAAGGCTTGTATGCGAAAGGGAACGAGAAATCTATGCCTTCAGATCGGAAGAATACTGGACCGTAGAAGCGGTCTTTAGTGAAGGGAGGGTCGGTAAAAATCTAAAGGCGAGACTTGTTCAGTGCCACGGTGAAAAGCACTGCGATTTGAAAACAGAAGTTGATGTTCAAAGGGTAATTGAGGTTCTAAAAAATAGATTCTACGTTGTTCAAGATATTAAAAGGAAGAGGCAGAAAAAGAGCCCATCCCCTCCTTTTATAACAAGTACTCTTCAGCAGGATGCCTCAAGAAGACTTAAGTTTTCTCCCCAAAAAACTATGCAGATTGCCCAACAGCTTTACGAAGGGATAGAAATTCCAGAAGTGGGTCCCGTCGGTCTTATTACCTATATGAGAACTGATTCCACACGGCTTTCTGCTGAAGCCGTAAAGGCCGCCCGTCAGTTTATCGCCTCTTACTGGGGTCAGGAGTTTGTTCCGGCAAAACCTAATCAATATAAGTCCAAAGCTTCCTCCCAGGATGCCCACGAGGCCATCCGTCCAACCGATGTTTTCCGCACCCCAGAGTCTTTGAAGCCTTTTCTTTCCCGGGACCAATATCTTCTCTATGATCTTATCTGGAAACGCTTTGTTGCCTGTCAAATGAAACCATCGGAGCTTGAAAGAACCACTGTAGATATTGTGCCCGAAGGGCTGGAGGGGTTCCTATTTAGGGCTACAGGCTCTGTTTTGTTGTTTTCCGGGTATCTAGTGCTTTACAGGGAAATTACCGATGATGAAGATGAAGATGAAGAAGATGTTTATCTCCCAGCAATAGAGGTAGGGGATGGTCTTGAACTTCAAGAGATTAAGGGGTCCCAGCATTTTACCCAACCTCCGCGTCGCTACTCCGAGGCTTCCCTTATAAAAGCCTTAGAAGATTTTGGTATCGGTCGTCCCAGTACATACGCTACAATTATTTCCACCATTCAGGAAAGGGGCTATGTAGTCTCCGACAAAAAAAACCTGAAACCGACGGAACTTGGCTTCGTTGTAAACGATCTCCTTGTCACTCATTTTCCCGACATTGTCGATGTATCTTTTACGGCCCAAATGGAAGCTCAGCTAGATAGAATATCCCGAGGGGAAGGTTCCATGGGGGAGTTGCTAAAGGATTTTTACGAACGCTTTAGACCCATGTTGGATGAAGCTGTCAAGGAAATGAAGAACCTTCGGGTGGAAGGGATTCCTACGGAGGTTAGGTGTCCAGACTGTGAAGGTGAATTGGTAATTAGATGGAGTAAAATTGGGGAACCCTTTGTGGAGTGCCCCAAGTGTAAATTTAGATCGAGTTATGAAAGAGATGAGAGGGGAGAGCTTAGGCTTATTTCCCGTAATGAGACGGAGGAGATCTGCGATAAGTGCGGAAACCCCATGTTGATAAAGCGGAGTAAATATGGAACCTTCCTTGCCTGCAGTGGCTATCCCAAGTGTAAGAATACCAGAGCCATTTCTCTCGGTGTTCCATGTCCTCGCGAAGGCTGTTCGGGAGAAATTGTAGAGAGACGGTCTAAAAGGGGAAGGATTTTTTACGGATGTAGCGCTTTCCCAAAGTGTTCAGTTATTTTTAATCGTAAGCCCTACGTAAGAACCTGTCCCCAGTGCGGCTATAAGATTATGTCAAGGGAAGGGAAGCGGAATGGTGCCCAATCGGTCTGGATTTGTCTTAACAAGGAATGTAAGTATAGGGAAGAGGCTGATGAGTAAGGTTTTTTAATTTCAGTGTAAGGACTTACCATGACATTTGATCGGATCAGTTCGATTTACGTAATCCTTCTGATAGTTTTTGGGGCTATAATGGGAAGTTTTTTCAATATGCTCATCTACCGTACGCCGAGGGGCCTATCTATTTTAGGTCCCTCATCTTTTTGTCCTAAATGTGAGAAACCTATTCCCTGGTGGGGTAACATCCCTCTTCTAAGCTACATAATACTTCGTCGGCGATGTGTCTACTGCAAAGGGACTATTCCCCTACGATATTTACTTGTCGAAATCCTGACACCTACCGCCTATGTCTTGCTTTACCTTAGAAATTCCGACGCTGGGATGGTGCAGTGGGGTATTGAAGCACTCTTTGTATCTCTTCTTATAATCGTTACCTTTACGGATATTGAAACCTATCTAATACCCGACATATTTTCTATAGGAGGGATTTTCATTGGTCTTTTTCTCAGTCCCTGGAATAGAAATCTAACGTTTCTCGAATCTCTTTTTGGGGTTATAGTAGGTGGAGGAGTTCTTCTTCTTATCGCTTACGGTTATCAGAAGCTACGTGGAGTAGAAGGGATGGGTGGAGGCGATGTAAAGCTTCTCGCCATGATTGGGGCTTTTACAGGATGGAAGGGAGCTATCTTTGCCCTCTTTTCTTCAGCCTTCGTTGGAACTATTGCAGGGTTTGTGGTGATGATGCAATCTAAAAAATCCGTTTCTAGGGATGACAATGGAGATTCCCACCATGGTAACACTCTATCAACAATGATCCCCTACGGACCTTTCCTCGCTCTTGGGGGGATAGGGGCTCTCCTTTGGGGAGACGATTTCTGGCGGTGGTATCTAGGTGGATTTTAGGAATATCAAATGACTCGTCAGATTTTTTTTCTTCGGAACAGGATAGTTGAAAATGAATCTGAGATTATCCTACCGGAAGATATTTCCCATCACATTTTAAGGGTCCTTAGGCTAAAGCGGGGAGACATCATTGAGCTAAGAGATGAGAGTGGACGGGGTTGGAAAGCCAAGATATCTGAGATACTAAAAAAAAGAGTCCAGGCCCTCTTGATAGAGGAGGTCTTCTTCAATGCTGAATCCCCTTTGGATATTATTCTTTTTGCTGCCCTCGCTAGATCGGATCTAATGGATCTCGTTGTGAGGCAGGCCACTGAGCTGGGAGTTAAAGAAGTGGTTATTTTTCCATCGAAGAGAAGCTCCTATAGACTTGAAGGATCTAAAATTTTAGAGAAGGTTTCAAGGTGGGAAAAAATAGCTAGAGAAGCGGTATGCCAGTGTAGAAGAAGAATTCCTCCAAAGGTCCACTACATACAAACTCTTCGGGAAGCTCTAGCTTTTTTGGAAGAAAGACTTGCTTCTGAGGAGGGTATAAAAATAGTTGCAACGGAAAATTCTAATAATTTACTACACGGTGTCAAATCGAAGGTAGATAATGTCCGAAAAGTTGTGGTTGCCGTTGGCTCTGAGGGTGGTTGGCCACAGGAGGAACTATCGGTATTTCGAGACTATGGGTGGTATCTTATATGGCTTGGACCGAGGATCTTAAAGTATGAGACGGCTGTGGTTGCCCTTTTATCTCTTTGCCAATTTATATGGGGAGATATGGGATCACGCCAAGAAGGAGACAAATCATGAAATGTCCAAAATGTAATTATATATCCTTTGACTACCTTGAAAATTGTAAAAAGTGTGGAGCTGTGTTGACAGATATTAAGTCGGAGCTTTGCCCTTTAGAACTACCCCCAAAGATGTCCCTTTGGGAATGGCTTGGTCTTGGAACTGAGAAAGATAAGATAGACCATGTTTCAACATTTGTTACGCAGACTACAAAGGAACTAGAAGAGCCGCCTGTTTTGGAGATTTCTCTATATGATCAGAGGGAAGAAATCATTATAGACGATGAGGGATTGATAGAGCTTGATATAGAGAAAGTCTCTGAGGAAGAGCAATCTCAAGAATTGACTGTCATGGATGATAGTGAAGCTTTAGATACTCTGGATTTGGATAGAGGGGAGGAACTAACAATCTCTGAAACTTTGGAAGATCAAAAGTTGAAAGAAATATTAGAATCCTACGATGAGATAGGGAAGTTAGAGATAGAAGCTGAAATTCCAACACTAGCTGATAAATCCTTATTGGATGAAAAACCTCCTATTGAGGTATCAATTGGAAAACCGTTAGAAATATCGGCTGAGGGTGGAGAAATTCAAGTAAGAGAGCCTTCTAAATGGGCTCTAGACGATGAGGAGGATGGATCCATAGATAGCCTACTTCAGGAATTAGACGAAGTTTTGGGGGAAGAAGAGGAAGATAAGCCTAGAAGTTAAGTGACGCCTTGGTTATTCTAAGGTTTCTTCCTTTTGTAAGGTCGCAATCATTTTGGGAAAGGTTTCCACCTTTGTGGAACTCGATCTTATTAATTTTGGAATAGTATACATGTTAGCTACCATTTGAGAGCTTTTTGGGAGGATCCCCTCTTCTTTTCTTATGGACAAGCCATGGTTATTTTCACCGATAAGCTTTTTAAGCTCTTCCATCATAATTGAGGTCTGATTGTTGAGATCTTTTGAAGCGGAGGCAACTTCCTCTCCGCTACTAGCGTTTTGCTGTACGATTCTTTCTATTTCTAGGATGGCTCTATTTACCTGCTTTATACCCTCGCTCTGTTCTAGAAGTAGGGTAGAAATCTTTCCTATCTTTTACAATCGAAGCGCATTGCAGAAAGGTTACTTAAGGGTTAAACTTAAATAAAAATCTTACCTATGAAGTGCTGGGAGGTGAAGATATAGTGAGAATTTTTATTTTATGTCTTTTTTCAATCGCCTATTTCCCTTCTTCTTCCCTTGCCATACAGCTTCATGGGGATCCTGAAGGGCTCTTTGTTCATCAAATCGCCCATGCTTTCTTCGCCATTTCTATGGCGACCCTGCTTTACTGGCTTTTTAGAATGAAGATCCTTTTCAGCAGAGGCTGGCGTTTTATTGGTCTCGGGGCTACTTTTCTAATACTATGGAACATTAATGCCTTTATAGGCCATAGTATTGAAGGATCCGATGGGGTTGGGATGGTTGTTGAGGGAAATAAATGGGCTGGAATCGTTAAATTTTATCATCTAACCGACGGTATGGCTATTTTATACTATTTTGCTAAACTTGATCATCTCCTGTGTGTCCCTGCGATTGTAAGTCTCTATCTTGGGCTCAAAGAACTATATTCAAACAACTCTAGCACTTCAAAGGGATAATCATGACCTTTCCATTTTTTCCCCTGTGGTTTGTTGATGTGTTTGGCTCCTTTTTGATGGTAGTATTTGGAACCCTCTGTGTTATTAAATCCTTTGCTCTCAGAAAAAAGGATCCCCAAAATGTCATTTGGGCCTACCTTCTTTGGCTTTCTATAGCCTTGGCTTTTTTCGCTCTTTCCCGATCAATTGGGCACATAGCTCAGCATTTCTTATCCTTTGCAGGATATCACCACATATGGGAAGTTCTCCGTCCCTATAGCGGTTCTCTTAACACCGTAGCCTTTATTGTAGGAGGAGCGGTAACTCTTTTCTTTGAGCGTATTTGGGGGATTTATCACCGTATAAGGGAAGCCCATCTTAAATTGACCTATATGAATCGAAATCTGGATGAATTGGTAAGAGAGAAAACAAGGGAGCTCATCTCGTCTGAGAGGAAGTATCGCCGCCTTTTCGAAGGAGCCCAGGAGGTTATAGTCGTCGCTGCGCCCGATGGGACTATTATGGATATGAATCCCGCTGGCTTAAAGCTTTTTGGTTATAGTCGGGAAAGTATTCAAGAAGTCAGCCTTGATAGCCTTTTTGAGAATAGAGAGGAATTCCATAGACTGTGGGAGAAACTCGAATTAGATGGCCACGTTGCTAATTGGGAGTGTGCCATAAGGAAGGTCTCCAATGAAGATAAGCCCATTTTTCTCGTAAGCGGAGCCAAGGAATCCGATTCGGTAGAAAGGTATGTCCTATGGCTTAGGGATATTACTCATAGGAAATTTATTGAGCGTCAGCTTATAAACGCTGATAAACTAGCTTCCCTTGGAAGACTTGCAGCTGGGGTTGCCCATGAAATAAACAATCCCCTAGGAATTATTCTTGGATACACCCAGCTACTCCTTAGGTCGGAATCACCTGGTTCTGAACGTTACGAAGATCTTAGAATCATAGAAAAACAAGTAAGAATGTGTAAAACCATTGTGGGCGATCTTTTGAAATTTTCCAGAATGACACCTACAGAGAAACAACTAGGAGATATCCATAATACTATCGATGAAGCTATTGCTATACTTCATCACCACCTTAATGGAGCCCAAATTGTGGTCGATAGGGATTTTGATCGGTCGATACCTGAATTTTCCTTTGATGCCTCCAAGATGAAGCAAGTTTTTATCAACATGCTTATGAACGCCCGTGATGCTATAGGAGATGGAGGGGGTAGGATTTCTGTAAGCACTCGTTTTGTGGATAACATGGTGAAAATAAAGATTCAGGATAACGGATCAGGCATTTCGCCAGAGCATATAGGGAAGATCTTTGAGCCTTTCTTTACGACCAAACCTCCCGGTAAAGGCACGGGATTGGGATTGGCCGTTAGTTACGGTATAGTTGCAGATCATGGAGGGGATGTTCTCGTGGAAAGTTCCGAAGGAAAGGGAACCATATTTACCGTTGTGTTGCCCGTAAAAACCAAAGATAGGTAGGGAAGATTTTTACATGGTAACAAGGATTCTCATAGTCGATGATGAACCTGATTTCATAAGGCTCCTTGAGCGTCTCATTCGGGCGGAGGTGCCTCTTTGTGAAGTTTTCTCTGCCGTTTCCGGATCTAAAGCTCTAGAGCTCCTTGGCCGGTGTGAAATGGATGTGGTCTGTCTCGATATAAGAATGCCCGATATGAATGGATTTGACGTTCTTTCTTATATTCGCTCTAACCATCCTCTCACAACGGTTATTATGATCACCGCTTACGGATGTATAGAAATTGCGGTTAAGGCTATAAAAGAGGGGGCCTACGATTTCATAACCAAACCTCTGGAACAGGATGTTTTTCTCATTACGCTCAAGAAGGCTTTGGAACGTGTAAGGCTTCTCAAAGAAAATCTTCGGCTTCGGGAAAGTATTAAACATTATGAAGTTTTCCAGAATATAGTGGGAGCGAGTGCTTCAATCAGAAGGGTCTTCGATGCGATACGGATGGTAGCTCCAACGGACGTTACAGTGCTGATAAGAGGAGAATCGGGAACGGGAAAGGAGCTTGTAGCAAGGGCGATTCATGAATTAAGCGATCGTAGAGATGGCCCCTTCATTCCTGTTAATTGTCCAGCTGTTCCCGATCAGATACTTGAGAGCGAACTATTCGGGTATAAAAAGGGAGCCTTTACCCATGCTGTCCAGGATAGAAAAGGGTTATTTCAGGAGGCTCAAAAGGGAACCATATTTCTTGACGAAATCGGTGATATTCCTATGAATATTCAAACGAAGCTTTTGAGAGTTCTTCAGGAGAAGGAAATTAAACCCTTGGGTGATACTAGGACAGTGAAGGTTGATGTTAGGGTTGTTGCATCTACAAATCAGGATCTAGAGAAGAAGATAGCGGAAGGGACTTTTCGGGAAGATCTTTTTTACCGTCTAAATGTTGTGCCTATATTTGTCCCCCCTCTTCGTGAGCGCCGGGAGGATATTCCTCTCTTGACCGAGCATTTCTTAAAGAAATATGCCAAGAAGTTTAATAAACCAGTAAAGACCATCTCCTCTGAGGCCATGAAACTCCTTATGAACAGAGAATGGAAGGGTAATGTGAGGGAGCTTGAGAACACAATTATGAGGGGGATCCTTTTTTCATTAAATGAAGAGCTCTCTCCTGATGATTTAAGCCTTGAGACTCGGGAAAACTCTAAGGTTTCCCAATCTAGGGGGAGGTACTCATATGAGGTGAATAACTTCTCCTACCGCGAAGCCAAGGAAAGGGTTCTTCAGGAGTTTCACACCCAATTCTTTGGGCAATTACTATCCACGACGGGTGGTAATATCTCTCAGGCCGCAAAGCTTTGTGGGCTTGAAAGACAGGCTCTCCAATATATACTTAAACGCTACGGTATACAGGCTGATAGATATAGGCGAGACGAGTAGGAAGATGTATAGTGTCAAGAAGGTATCGGAGATTTTAGCCATCTCGGAGAAGGAAGTTTTTGAAGCCATTAGATCTGGTATGTTGCCAGCTAGCCTTGAAAACAACGAGTGGCTCATTCCAGAGTGGGGCTTAAGGGTCTTTCTTAGAACTCAAAAAGTTCTCGAGCGTTTGGAAAATCGTGGTGGAGGCGAGGACAGCTCCGAAAGGGATATTCTCAAAGCTATTTTGAGTCGTGTCGAGCTGATACTCGAACAGAGTCAGCAGGAAAAAATAATTTTGGAATTAATCAGGCAGAATGAAGAACTAAAAGGTAAGGTCTTTGAGCTCGAAGAGAGACTAAAAAGTCGGGAGCTTGAAATAGAGCGACTTAGGTCTGAGTTCTTAGGAGAGATGGTTGAAAGGGAAGAAAAACTAAAGCAAATTTTCCATGAAGAAAGACGGAAGCTAGAGATTCAGATCATGGATCTTGAGCGGAAACTCCATCTTAGGAAATCTAGAGACGAATTTTTTGAGGACTATGCCCCTTCAAATAGTTCCTCCCCTAGGACTGTCGAAGATACGAGCTTTTGGCGACGTCTCGTTAAAATGCTAACCTGGGACTAAAAGGAGAGATAGATGGAAAAAGGAATGCTAGAGAGGCTAAAGATACTCATTCTAGAGCGATCCTTTCAGTATTCAGAAACTCCTATTTTTAAGCTTGTTCATGGAGGGATGAGCAATTTCTACTTTAACTGTAAGAAGGTAACCCTTGATCCTGAAGGACAATTTCTTATCGGAAATCTCTTTTTCGAGAGAGTAAAAAAACTTGGCGTTAAAGCTATAGGCGGTCTCACTCTAGGAGCGGATCCCATAGCTATGGCGGTTTCATACACCTCATGGCTTAAAGGAAACCCTATTAGTGCCTTTGTGGTAAGAAAAGAGCCTAAAGGGCATGGTGCGATGACACAAATTGAGGGGAACCTTAAACCCGGTGATCGGGTGGTGGTAGTAGATGATGTCATTACCACCGGGGGTTCTACCATAAAGGCGATTGAAGTATGTCAGGCTGCTGGTGTAGAGGTTTGTAAGGTAATTGTTCTTGTTGATAGGGAAGAAATGGATGGAAGGGCTAATATCGAACGGCTAGTTCCCGATGTGGAAGCATTAGTTACGCGTAGTGAGATTATAGAGCTTTATCATCACTTTTCCTCTTCTCTGGCAAAGGACAGCTCTAGTTCTACTTTCTCTTAGGGTTTACTGGAGAATAACACAAACTATTTAAATACACTATTGAATTCCCCTTGAACCGGTGTAAAGGCCCTTCTTCTAAGTTCCTCCAAATGGAAAGCTGCCTGAATAGCCAAGGGGGTGCGAGGGTCTAACTCTAGGGCCAATCTAAAGGACTCCATCGCTTCCAAATTGAGGTTTAGTTCCTTTTGGGTAAGGCCTAGGAAATATAAGCTCTCTTGGTGAGCCTGATTAAGTTTACTAGAAATTGTCAAGAAGTTAAGGGCCCTAAGCAAGCGAATCTTTCTAGTTTCTTCTTTGGGCTCCTCTAAAGCTTCCTCTCTTTCGATTATTCCAAGTAGGTAATAGGCATGATAGTGGTTTCCAAAAAGCTCAATCGCTTTAGTTAAATGTTCTTTAGCCTTATCCCTTTCCCCGAGTCTTAAGTAAGCGATGGCGATGGAGGTGTGAAGAAGGTTTTTTCTGAAAATAGAATCCATTCCGGTGGAATCCATGTGTTTTCCTGTCATATAAGGAAGAGTAAGGGACCTTTGCCATACCTCGATAGCCTCTCTTACTTTCCCTTTTACCATAAGGGCATTACCATACCATTGGCCAGGTGTTGCAGATCTTGGGGATTTCTCAACTGTATCCTTCCAAAGTAGCTCTTCGTCCGTCCATAGGATTGTTCGATTAAACGTTCCAACGCCGTAAACTGTAATTATGAGGCCTAAGGCTATTTTGCCTAGAGTAACTGGAGTGATTCTAGTAAGGGCATATCCCAGTAAGATACAAAAGGCAACGGATGGAAGATAGAGATAGCGTTCAGCGACAGGGGCTACAGCACTTCCTCCGAGTAGAATTAAAAAATGGGGAAACAATACAATAAGCCACCAGCATCCTAGGAATGAATATAGAGAATGCCTCCTATGTAGCATTAATACACTCACTAGGATGCCACCAAATGAGACCACCCCCAGTATAATGAAGGGTATAGTCTCAGGTAGCTCTGCTATAAAGAAATTTAGGGGAAAGGGCCAAAAAATCTTTTTTACATAAAATCCGTGGGCAAGCAAAAGAAGGCGGACAAATTCGCTATTTCCCTTTTTATCTAGCTGTTTAAAAATTATCTCTTCTACTATATGCCATCTCAACACGACAAGGATTAGGAAAACTAGGGTGCACAGTATAAGGATTTTCCAAAAGAAGCCTTTATTCCTGCCTATTAATAGTTCGTAGGCAACTATAACAAAGGGTAGCATTATACCGGGTTCCTTTGCCGCCGCAGTAAACACAGCGAATACAACTGATGGGAATAGAGCTCTCCAGGATCTTTTATGCCTAAACTCCAGATAGGAGATGAAGGATAGGAGAAAAAAGGTTGTGCAGATTAAATCTGTTCTTCCTGCAACCCAATTGACCGATTCTGTATGGATGGGATGGGTAGCGAATATTAAACCTGCAAAAAGGGATGCTAGAGTCAGGCTTTTATCATGGGAATCCAACCCATTGGTTGTACTAAGAAGGCGTTGAGCCAGCACAAAGACAAGAAGACTATTAATAGTATGAAACAAGAAGTTTGTTATATGATAACCCAGAGGATTACGATGCCATATGGTATAATCAAAAAGAGAAAATATTGTAACGGTGGGTCTAAAATAGATAAGTTGCCTTAATCCATCTACGAAACTAAACTCTTTTACTGAAGCCAATTGTTGCTGAATATATAGGTAATCATCCCATATGAAACCTATCTTGAATGTAGGGGCATAACAAAGTAAAGAAGCTATGATAATGGCGATGGATGACAGATGAAGGGATTTGCTACGGACATCCACTAGGCCAATTCCTCTTATGAATAGAGTTATCCCAGCAGGAGAAATTCACAGAGGAGGTTCTACTATCGAAGACAATTTTGGCGTTTCCACTCCCTCCCCAGGCGGTGAGAAGGTTTGATTCTATTAAAATCTGAATATCCGATGCCCCCTTGGGGATGAAGCTTACAAGCATTCTTGAAGGGACTTTAAAATTATAGTTTGCAGATCCCGTTACCACTGTGCCTGATGCATTGACTCCGCAGAGCAGGTCAGCTGTTAAGGATATTGCACTACATGTTCCCGATGGATATCTCTGGAATTCACTATACACGTCTTCAGCAACAAGAATCATTTGACGAGCGAAGGATTCTATCCTTGCGTATTTTGAATTAGCTATGTATTTCATATACTGCGTTGTGCCAATTGCCGCAAGGATTGCAATTATGGCTGTTACCACTAAAAGTTCAATAAGAGAAAAGCCTTTGCTTTGTGTTTTCATTGAGAGCTTCCCAATAAGAGGGGGAGTAAATCCCCCTCTAATGAGATCTGGTATTAATTTCTCTCTCTTGTCTTCCTTACTTAATGCTACATATTGCTGTAGCACTGTCTGCGTCTACTAAGAGGTGTTTGGTGCCGTCGTACGTACAGCCAAAATATGTGCCGCTTTTAGCAACATAATTGGAGATAACTTTGATGCTTCCACCGGTAATAACAGCCTCAGTTCCACGAAGCTCAACGGTTAGACCTGAAATGTTAATTTGACTTAACCATGAAGGTTTTGTATCGAATGGCTTTACCATATCACAGGAAGTAGCAGCCCCCCCTGCATCTCCGTAAGCTACCAGATAGTAACTCTGACCTTGCGAAACCATGTCAATCCCAAAGGTATTGTCGTTATTACAGTTTGGATCAGGATTTTGGACTGCCGTTGCACCTAACCCAATAGCTAATTGGGCTAGACTTTTTGTAAAGTTTTGAACGTTTGAAAGTCTTGCATTTGCTGTATACTTCATATATTGAGGGACAGCAATTGCGGCAAGGATGGCAATAATTGCCACCACTACAAGAAGTTCTATGAGTGTAAAACCCTTTGAATTACCAAATCTTTTAAACATAAAGTCTCCTCCTTTTTTTTATTTTTGGGTTAGCTCTATCTTTAGAGCAAGACACTTAAATATAGATACAATTATCGTGCCAATTCCAATAAAGCCATAGGATATTGATTTTTTTTCTCATTGTTTTTTTTGGAAAGGGAGATTAGTGACAATTTTTGTCATGTCTTTGACCTTTTTTTGCTTTGATTACATGGAAGTTCTATAAACACTTTCTACATCTGCCACCGTATCACCTCCCTTTACCACCGCATTAATATAGTATAACACGTAATAGGATTTATTTCCACCTGTTCCCGTAGGTGGTGGTGGGAACCTTAGACTCTCAGATCCAGGGATTAGATGATAGTTTTGGCACGTTATGGTTAGGCGAATCCGATAACTCCTTAGTCCGTATTGGTCGCCCGGGGTTTTTAAAGAGATGGTGGTTTGTTGAGCGGGGTTACATTGATAAAGGGGGGAAAGGTTTACTGTATTTCCTATACCTAAATCGTTTCTTATAGCTGAGGGTAGATCTCCTTCATGTTGGATTAGATACTTTATTAAAGCTACTCCATACTCGATCGCTCCCCCAGCAGCCTCTTGCACATTCTTAAATTCTCTGTTGAGAGTAACTATCTTTAGGCTACCTCTCAAAAGATAAAAGATCCCCCCTACGAGGGCAACACCTGAAAAAGCGATGATTAGAACCGTAATAAGTGCTATTCCATGTTGGGAAGGTAAAGCGTTTTTTCTAAAACTGCCCATCGATAATACCTTTCATCCTCTGAAAAGTTGATGTTCTCAGAAAGAGTAGATCCTAAATCGCCGAAAAGTAAGATGTTACTATAGGGATATACCCCTGTCTTTTCCCTCGGACCTATTTGGTAAACGATCCCAACCCTTAAGAGCTTTGGAATCTCACCGGTTTCACACTCACTCTGTCTCCACGTAAGTTGTGATGAAAGACAGCCAATCCTTGCAACAAATGTCTTTACACAATCAAGGATTGGTTGCGGTGATTCATTGCTGACATCTGCGGGATTCTTTGAACGTCTCAAGACTCTAGTTGTAGAAGCGCACATATTGGGTATTGGATTTTGGGTGGTATAGTTTTGAAGGCTATAGGTAGTTTCGTAACACTCGGCTATTGAACTTGAGCTACTAGTCGGTATCCAATAGGCTATTTTACTGGCGAGTTTATCCCTTGTTGCCACAGAGCTCCCTACGTAGGTAAGTGATCGATTACTACCAATTCGAAATACGCCAAGGGTTTCTGGGTTGGACTGGGCTGTGTCAAGTATCATCACGTAGTTGTCCTGAGGTATGTTATTAATAACATTAAGGGGATTAGTAGGAAGGGGAAGTGACATACCATCGCCCGATACTATAGCCCATTTTCCAGCATGGACCTTGTCACCTGCAGCGGGACTCCTTATAGTTACTGAGCTATTCCCGATAGAAATTCCATTAAGTCGAGTACATTGAACCGCATTGAGATTTTTAGAAGAGTTGGGGAGTCCATATCCTGCTGTATGAATGTCCTTGAAAAATTGTTCGAGGTTGCTGACCACTTCAATGTCGGTTTTTGCGGTCTTCCTTGTTACTGTAGAGTGTCTAAGAAGCGATATATATTGGGGCATTACAACTGCAAGAATAATTGCTACAAGCGCAACAGTTACGAGAAGTTCTACAAGAGAAAAACCTCCCTGCGGAATTTTATATTTCTCTCTCATTGTGATACCCCATAGAACCTATCTGTAGTGTAGCTTACGGTTTTAAGTCTATAAATGTTACTTGATATTTTTTGGGCAACTACCGATACATCGTCATCAGTTGGTTCTGGTTCAATCCAATAGACGGTAATAAAAATCTTTGCCTGCCTTTCTGGGATATTGCAGGGCATATAGCGGACACCCCATATGGTATAAAAGGTTGTTCCATCGGGCACTTTTCTTATTGGTTTAATAATGTCATAGTTCATTGAGGAATTGGGATGGTCTATTTTGGGATTTGAACTTATGTTTATCTCTGATGTTCCAATTTCTCCATCATGGTTACTATCGTATAGAAACAGTAACCCGTTTCCTAAGGGTGAAAATTCTGAGGTAGTAACGACAGAAAGGGAGGAACAGTATTTTATCTCACCTTCGTCGTATCTAATATAAGTGTTTTCATTGGAAGAAGTTGGTCGAATGAGGTTACTATTGTTAGGAATGCCTCTAAGTCTTTCTGCAATATCTTGGGCAATGGCATAAGCTTGATGGCGTCTTTCTATGTTCTTTCTCTCTCCTATCGCCATTACTGTGAAGCTCACAAGACCTATAGAGCATATAAGGAAAAACACCATGGCGACAAGAACTTCTAAAAGGGTAAAGCCTTTTTGGTTTTTATTTTTCATACTTAACCCGTCCTGCTGCACTTATAGGTATATCCGCCATGGTTTGGGAACCATCAAGTATTCTAATTGTTGTCATGCCTAAACCCCAAGAGACATCTCGAGGAATACCTTTTCTGTCAAACCATATTGTATAAGTATTGCAAGAGGTGAGACAACATATTCTGTAACCGTAGGGGATCTGGTAATTTTCCCGCGTTATTGTTTCCTCACTTATGCTAAAGCGGTAGTCACCCGAAATACAAATATTACCAATTCCGCAGTCTTCATCGTTTATACATCTTAGGCTATTATCATGGCTGCAGGTTCCATCCCTAACCGCTAGAAGTTGGACCATTGTTCCATCACATCTCACACCGTGAGGAACGGATGTAAGGGATCTAAAACGAGCTTCCTCAATCATTTTCAAAATAACGTCTCTCACTATTCCAACTCTTGCCTGGGTGATTAAATTTATCGACTTAGAGGCAAGCCCTATAACAGCTGCCATAATCGCTATTACAATAAGAAGCTCTACTAGTGTAAGTCCCTCTGATAAATTGAATTTTTTCATCTCAAGGGTTCCCTACTTGGCAAGCCAGTGAATAAACATATCCTTTGCAAGGCTCGGTTGTCTAATTTCAATCTTGGTTATCCCCCCACTTGTTTGCGTAAAAGCCGACGTCGTTCCGTCTTCCTGCACTCTGATGACAATACTTTCTTTTACTGGAGGAGGTCCTTTGGCTATTTCTATGTCCATCCCGATTGTCACATTTGTTAGGGTGCTGTAACTTGTGCCACCAACAGCCCTGATTATAGGCTGAGGGTAGGGCGTTCCTGTTTTGTAGTACAGAGCGAGTAGATTCGTGGAGCCTCCTACCGAACATGGATCGGCTGAAGGTTTAAAGGGAGTAGCTAAAACAGCGCCCCCGACTATGCGAGGAGATGAGTAAACTTTTTCATTTGAAAGAGTTAACATCCATCCCCTTCTGTAGAATGTAAATTGCCCAGAGTTAGCATTATAGGTGTAGATAAGACTTTCAATACATTGAATCGCTTCCATATCCTTTTTTGCGTTACAGGATGCAAGAGATGCCGTTGCCCCAGTAAGGGTTGCCAACTTTACTTCAGTAATAATAAGACTTTCACCAGGTTCGCAGGGACCACATATCCAGTTGTTATTTGCATCATAGCGACAATTACCTGTCCTTAATGTGATGCTTCCGGGGCACTGACAACTATATTTCCAAGCCGTTGCCGATGTAAACCTTAGGTTTGTTGTATCAATAAGATCGGTGCCTTCACTTATGGCGTTACATACGCTCGTTCCCTTCCAACAGTTGTCAGTTTCTATAATTCCGAAAAACTTTTCGTTAGTTGGTGCGGTATGTAGGTTGTTAATGTAGATCCCTGTTCCAAAGTAGAGCCACCTAATATTGTTTTCATCGTGGGTAACCTCTGGGGCTGCAAAAACAGGTCTTCCAGCGTTTATGACCATAGAGATCTGCCATTGGGAAGGGGTTGTTATGTAATTTTCGCTATTTCGAATTCTGAGCCTATAGAGAGCCCCGGTGGAATTATTATAGGTGCCAAAATAAAGATTATCGGTCTGGTAATCGCCCTTTGGAAGATCCAAATCTGTTGAGAGAAAATCCCCTACAGCTACATTTGAGGCGTTTGGGATGGATAAGGTTGCTGTAACTTCGCCTGTTTTTAAGTTAAATACATAGATCTTTGGCTGTTGGGGATAGGTAATACTAGTAGTAGTAAGGCTAACTGGTCCACTTCCTATTACAAGATACCACGCACCATTTTTATCGCTTTCGCCTAATCTTACAATGCCTGGTGTACCAAATGTGAGAGATCGATCCGGCAGTTGTTTTTCCCACAGCAGCTTAGGATCCAGAGGGTTAGTTATGTCGAGGACTATAATGGATGAACTAAAGGTTTTACCCCCTACGGTGATCTCAGTTCCTCCAAAGCCCATCTGAGCTATTAGAAGTCTTCGCCATGAATCTTTAGATTTATTGTTGTTCGGTTGATAGGGGTTTTCCGGGGCACCTATAGAAGCATCTAACACAGTAAAGGTTGTCTCTATCATTGGAATATGGCAGTAATTCTCCTGACAATACCATCTTAAGTAGGGGATAACATTCTGAGGTATGAAGGCCCATATTTCTTCGCCGATTGTTTCTGTGTCGGTAACCTTTGCTACCTGTTTACCTTCGTTATTTTGCGTAGGAGGAAGGATATCCTCGACTCTGCCTAGTCGGAAGGCGTGAATCATACCGTCGTTTGAACCCAATACAATTATGGCTTTTTGATTCTTTATCTTTTCATCAATAAATTCTCCATAGGTTACATCACCATACCGGATATCGTAGCCGTTTACCGCCTTATTCGTTACAATCCTTGGTGTTGAATAGACTGTGTCGGCGAGTTTCCAAGCTGTCCTTATATCATTTCCCGTTTCATTTTGTTGCCTAAGACGAAATGTGGAACCCGATGGGGTAGGTCTATCGTAGCCTCGAACATATTTCATAACCGATTGGGCACAATTTTCATCGCAAGTTCCAAGTGCATCACCATATGACCAATAGTTTTTTAGAATATTTCTGAGGCTACTGTTATTGGGATCGAAGGATATAACCTCGCTGGATTCAACTATTTCGTTGCTATTGGTGTCGAGCCAAGTCTTAATATTTCTAGAGTCGGGGTCTTTTTGCATCAAGAGGGATCCTGAGCTAAATACGGGCGCTATATCCTCAATATGTTTACTTGTATGGGTGCAGGATCTAGGATTTCCTGTGTTATCAAGATCATTATATATCCATGCCACATAGGCATTATCAGTGCTACTGAATATGAAACTGACAGGATAATCCTTTTTAACATCCATAATCTTCATAACATTACTTTCGCCGTAGTTATCCGTATTTTCTCTCATCAAGCTGTTAGGGTCAAACCATAGGGAGGAGAGTTCACCAATCCATCTCATTTTTTGGATTCCAGCTGTTTTTTCAGGGTAGAAGTAGGTCCTAGCCATAATTGAAGCTTCAGTTGTTGAAGTGGGGGGAAGAGCAACAACAGTTGTTCCAGAGGAAATACGACCAAGTATATCGAGAAAGGCTTTTTCCAATTGTTCTTCTAATCTTAGAGGGTTTGTAACCTTAAAGTAGGTATCGGGGATTCCATCTCTATCGCGATCCCATTCACTCTGAAGATCTGGAAGGTTGTTACCATTTCTATCGTCGAAGCCTCCCCATTTTGCAGCATACCACAAAGGCTCTTTGATCTGTTCAGCGACATTAGACGATATTGTAAAGACCTTTTCCCAGGTAAGAGGAAGGTTTGATACCGCAGAGGGTGTGTCGCCATCTGCACCACCAACGTCCTTGTCTTTTACCACAAGGTAAGTGCCGTCCTCTGTTGTTCCGCTTATATTGAAGCCTAATACCTGATCGATACATCCTGCTGCATATTCGGATGTGACCTTTACTTTGACTTGATTAGATCCCTGGGGTGTGATCTCATAAAATATTATAGCATCCATATCATGGTCTGCCCCTTGCTCGACATCTTCAAAGTTAACTCGAAGTCTTAGGTTAGTTATATTGTTGGATGAGTCGTAAATAATTGTGTCAATGTAGAAATCGACAATCTGATTAGTAGGGCAAAAGGCATCGGAAGAGCAACTTATAACGCGGAGCCCATTAGACCCACTCGTAAGATTACACTTACTAGCGCATGCATTATAAACATTTAAGCAGCCACTAAAGGACTTACCAACTGGAACAATCCTCACGGTCTGATCTCCTACTTTTATGGCGATATCAGGGAGGGGAGATGCAAGGGCAACAGCATAGGTTTTTACATCAGAGCCTAAGCCAGTATTATCCTTGGCGATTATGTTTCCATAGTAGGCGATAGATGCTGGATAATAACTTCCTTGTTTAGTTGGCTCTTCGGGACAGATTCCTCTTATTTTGGAAAGAGTAGATACATTTTTGGGAGTGCAAAGAAAGTCGGTATTTGTTTCTACCTGCCCAATAAATTTACTGCCTCTTATGTTTTCTTGGGAGCTTATTGTGTTTGCTATAGTAGAAACATTTAAATTGGGTAAATCGCCAGAAAATGAGCTAAAAAAACTTCCAGGGACACTATCGGAGTCATAACTATTATTAATGTCACTAATAACAAGCATAAATCGCTTGGCACACCAGGGAAATAACTGGGTTGTTTGATAATAGGTGTTTCCCTGTTTGATACCCCAATCTGGTTTTGAAAGGTTAAGGCCTGAATCCTGGGTTCCGCTATAGGTGAAAGGGGAGGTTGGACTTCCCTTACCAACTAAATACCGGAGAGCCTCATACATCATCTCGGCTATAGGATTTCCCCACATCCGGCACTGACCCTCCTGGAGGGCTTGGGTAAGCCATCCACAGGTACCTCCATCCGAATCCTGGTAAGAATAGTCGGAATATTGGAACCCTATAACTTTCATTCTATCGATGGTAAGAATAATATTCCCTTCCACGTTTTCTGAAGACTGAAAGATACCGGTTTGAGCATTTGTCTCGTCCTGGATACTCCAGATATTCTTTCTAAGCACACCTCCACTAAGGTTTTTGGTGTAAGAACCGCTGAGAAGTCCAAAGTACATCCTTCCTTTATAGACACAAAGACCGTCATTTGAGATGTTACAATCTGAGTTGGTATTACAGCTTTTGAGGGATTTTGAACACCATTTGCTCCCGTCACCTTCTCCGTATCTCTGAAGTAATCCAATAGGCTTATACACTGTATTGCCTTTATCATCGTGGTAGGCCTTACAATTTGATTCAAGGCCTACTTTAGAGTCACATACCTTAACTCGAACGTAATAATCTTCAATATCACTTCTTGTTCCTACCGGCCCACGGCGATAGTCTCCAGGCGTATCCGGCCCGCTACATACCGCTCTCTCCGTAGATGCCCAGTCCCATATTCTATTGGTATCATTTTTTGCAACTCTTATTTTGTGAGCGTCATACTTAGAGGTGCTGGTGATACAGAATAAATGTCTTCTTCCTGAACCAGGCTTTGAAAAGGGGGTAAGTTTAGGTGTGTCATCGCCGCTATATTCCTTTCCCCAGCTATGGGCATCCTGGGGTATATACGCTCCTTGTAGAACAGTTTCGCTAGCAGAGTCAGTTAATCGTTCCCCTCCGTAAAGAACCTTTTTTAGAATGTCTATCCTCGACATGGAAAGCCAATTAAGAAAGTTACCACTCCATTCACCATCTACCTGATCACAATACTTATTGATTGTTACAGCCTTGGGAACGAACTTGGCATTTGCTCCGCTTCCTTCGTAGGAATAACATTTGTATGGGTCAAAATATCCATAGTAGGTAATGGAATGTTTATACCCAACGTCAATTATTCCGTCGTCATCTAGATCGGAGGCATCATTATAGGCTTCGTAATAAAATTTGTGGTCCCTTCCTATGACCAGTTGTACAAGGGGAGAAACACTACTAGCTACTGATATACCTGGAGGAATATAACAGTAGTTTGTTTGTTCAACAGCCCAAATCCTCGAAGCCATGATAGTCCCAATGAACCATAGGACGATAACCTTAAACCATATCCCCCTCATTTGCCTCTGCTCCCTGACTATAAACCCTATTTTCTATACTCCTCTACAATAACCGTTGAGGCACAATGGTTCGCCTTACAGATATTTTGAAATGCTAGGTTGGATGGGATTAAGCAGGTTAATGGGTAATCTCCAGATTTCGCAAGAATCGTAGCCCATTTGCCTTTTGAGATATTACCCTCCCTGGTTGGTTCTTCTAAGATTGTATTATCCTGTTTTAGATGGGCAAGATATCTTACGCCTTTACAAAGACAAAGGGCACAACCCCTTCCATCACCAAAGGAGATAAAAATCTTATCCTTGTCGAATTCTTCTATTTTTCCGTTAAAGTATAGGTGATCCTCTTGCCCATGGGTAGTGAATGGGAGGAGCAAAATGCATAATATCGTTAAACCCTTAAATAGCTTATCCCTTTTCAAGGCCTACTCCTTTATCTTTACTATTTTTAGAGTAAATAAAGACAATCATATATTATCTAGAGAGTCGACAGAGATCCCGTGAAAAAATTGTGAAATACCAACGGCTCTTTTTAAGATTCAAACGATGGAAGTTTTGGAGTGGTTTTCTTAAGGTGTTTGTTTGTTACTTACTCTTATTCTTTTTAAAACCTCTGTAATATCTTCACTACGGTATGGTTTTTTTATGCAACAGAGAACACCCTCATGGAGGGCTTCCTTTACACGAGTGCTTTCTCCGTAACCACTTACTATGGCTATGGATTGGTTAGGACGTTCTCGAAGTATAGAACGAGCAACTTCGAGACCATCGGGACCACTGCCTAATACCATATCAAGCAGCACAAGATCAAAATTTTGAAGACGAAGCATTTCCAGGGCATCTTCCATCCCGGAAGCGGTAGTTACTTCTACACCCATTTGTTTTAGGATGAGGGATGCCATTTCTCGCTGTTCTGGAAGATCATCAACAACGAGCACCCGTAGGGGATTAAAGGACTCATAACCTTCATCTATCGTACCTACGTGGGCAAGAGGCTTGTTCTTTTCGCATTCTTTATTTGGTAAAAAAAGCCTTACTGTAGTTCCCTTTCCTAAGGTGCTTTCAAGATCTATGTATCCGTCCATGTCTTTAATGACATTCCACACAACAGTCATGCCAAGGCCTGTCCCAGATTGGCCTAGCTTTTTTGTAGTATAAAAGGGCTCAAAAATATATGGGAGATCCTCGTTTGAGATACCTCTTCCAGTATCTCTAACCTCTAAAATGACATAATCCCCAGGAGGAATCTCTTCATACCCCCTGTAGGGTTCTAAGAGAGTTCTTTTAAAAATACTTACCTCTACCTTTCCAGCTCTTTCAATAGCTTCGGCCGAATTTTTCATGAGGTTAATAACAGCTCTCATGATATGAGCCTGAGAACCCAGCGTACACAGGTCTTCGCTATCCCTTGTGAAGAAGATGAAATCCACAAGGGGATAGTTTGTTTGAAGCTTTTCCAATTCGGGGGAAGTTGCGATCTCGTGCACTAAATTAGACATAGATACGGTATCCCGTAGGGGGAGTTGACGTCTTGTCATTGTGAGAAGGTCTTCTACAAGTTCCGATGCTCTAAAAGAGGACCTCATCATTGTTTCAAGGTAGTGGCGCTCCTTTCCTGTGTAGTTACCCGTTTTAAGTAGGAATTCAGGATAGATAACTAGTGAGGTTAGAAGATTGTTGAGCTCGTGAGCAACTCTTCCAGCAATAAGGCCTAGAGTTTGAAATTTTTCGGCTCTACGAAGTTTTTCTTCTAGATGTTTTCTCTCTGTTATGTCTACGAAGGCCTCGAAAAGACACTCTTTTCCACTGTAATTTACGGGAACTATGGATTTGAGAACTTCTAATACCGATCCAGTAGAGGTCTTAATCTTACATTCTTTGAAATCGAAACCCTTTTCTTCAATCTCAACAGGACTATTCGAGCAACTTTCAATACACAAGGTCTCGTCACATCTTTTCCCTATAACATCTTCCGGTTTGAATCCTGTAATGTGAAAAAAGGTACCGTTTACCCACAAAATTTTATAGTCCTCTTTTGAGATAAGGACTGTCCCTATAAAAAGACGATCGAAGAGGGAAAGAATAGCCTTCTCCTGCTCAATCTTAGAAATTATGGCAGCTTCTTGGTTCTCAATCAAAGCGTTGATAACTGCTGTAAGTTCCTTGAATTCTTCTGTCTTGAGATTTTCAGAGATTAGGGGGGAAAAATCATTAGATTCAATTTTTTTTGTAGCTTCTTCCTTAAGCTTCCGGAGCTCCTTAAGGGATCCTCGATCTATAAACCACCAAGCAACGATCAATGTTACGAGAGTCATCATCATTACAGTTGTTAGAAATAGCCATTCGGTCTGTTGAGCTTCTTGGAAGATCTCTCTAGGAAACTCCACTTGAAAGTAGATCCCATTGTGATCGAAAGGGATAATACCTGAGATGCTGAGTAAATTCTCCGATAAAATTTCTAAATGTTGCATTTTATCTTTGTCTTTTGTAGGGGATTCGGCAACGAACAATTTAATTGAGTCCCCTACGGAAGAGGTGAGTTCTGAAAGCATAGCTTCATCGATTGGACGTCCCAGAACAAGGGTCCCCACTATGGGTCCTTCGTATCGGCTTGTCACTATTGGTGCTAACGCATATAGGATAATTCCTCTAGAAGAATTTATAACACCAGTGATGGGATGAGAACGGGTATCCTCAAATTTAAGGATCTCCTGGCGAGAAATTAAAAGATTTTTTAATTCCAGTGGAGCAGGAAGCGATGTTCCCGCTTCTTCAATTATATTACCGTTATAATCGAAGAAGATCATCCACGATATTGAAAGATTTTTAAAGGTTTCTCCCATGAGATTGCGTTCCCTATATTCCGGGTCTCCATTTTTAACAAAGTGGTATGTTTCATCCCAGGCTGCCCAATCCTGGGCATGGCTTTTGAGTCTCTTTTTAATAGAAGTAAAATAAGTAAGGATGGTTTTACTTCTTGTAAGGGCTTCCCTCTCTTCAATAAGGGAAAAGGAACGGACGAATGTAAGCTGTGAAACTATGTAAGTTGCACCTAGAATGACTATGGATACAAGACATATAGTAGTTAGAAACCGTTTTCTAAGTGTCATGTTTACACCATCCAGGTCAAGAAATGAAAAGTTCCCTTCTCGGACGCTAAAATTATAGTTATTTTTGGGAAAACACGGAAAGGTTTTTTTAAAGGCTCCTCTTTTTCACACTTTCAATCTTTAGAGATAGCTTCACCTAGCTCTTCAACATGTTGGACCGCAGAAGTGGGAATCTTATGTTCTCACGATACCATAGGATGGGAAGAACGGAAAATTCTCATAATTTAGACCTCCCTATGGGTTTCATCTGAGAATCCTTTGTTTTTTGGGCACTTATAGTTTTGGCATGAAGCATGCTGTAGAGATAGGGTGACGGTAGCGGAAAAAACCAATCGTTAGGTTGGTTACCGCGCCGATAAGATAAATAAACCTTAGATGTTAAATGGAGGAAAAAGTCTATGAAAAAGCAAGCTCTGGTAGGTCTTGTAACAGCTCTTGCAGTAGGTCTTACCTTTACCTTAGCTCAAGCTAGCGATGAAGCGAAGAAGCCGGCTTCTACACAGCCAACACAGCAAACTCAGGCTGCTCCTGAGAAAAAGGAAGCCGCAATGGGTGTGGTAGTGAAAGGTAAGATCGAAGCCGCTGGGGAAAAATTCCTGCTCAAGACTGAAGACAAGAAAGAATTCAATCTTGATGGCAAGGATCTCAAGAACTATGTTGGAAAAGAGGTTGAGGTGAAGGGTCAGCTAAATAAGGCTACCCAGACTATCAAAGTAGAAGAGATCAAGGAAGCCAAGCCAGCAAAGTAAGGTAACCATATCCCAAGACTAAATAGTGAAAGGGGGCCCTTTAGCCCCCTTTCTAGTCCTGATTTTTTTACTCTACTGTGACGCTTTTCGCTAGATTTCTTGGTTGATCTACGTCGGTTCCCTTCTCTACAGCCACATAGTAAGCAAGAAGTTGCATAGGAATAATAAAAAGGAATGGAATGAGCAGATCGTGCGTAGAGGGGACGAAAAATAACTCGTGAGCTAACTCACTTACCTCTTTTCGAAGTAATTCGTCGGCAACAAGATAAACCTTTCCTCCCCTAGCTCTCACTTCTTCAATGTTAGCTTTCATCTTTTCGAAGAAAAACCCCCTTTGAGTAAGGCATACTACAGGAACTCTCTCATCGATAAGAGCTATTGGACCATGTTTCATTTCTCCCGCAGCATAACCCTCTGCATGAATGTAAGAAATTTCCTTGAGCTTGAGAGCGCCTTCAAGTGCCACCGCATAAAGCAGGTTTCGGCCAAGGTAAATAACCGTCTGGGCTTTGGAGATTGGACGTGCCCATTTTTCAAGCTGTGAGGAACTATCGAGGATCTTGGATGCCTTATGGGGAATCTCCAAAAGGGCGCTAATAAACTCTTCATCGGAGGTTTTACCCTCCCGTATTTGAATACCCAGTAGAGCCATCAACACAAGGGCGGCGAGCTGGGATGTAAAAGCCTTGGTTGAGGCTACCCCAATTTCTGGACCCGCATGTGTGTAAATAACTGAATCTGTCATTCTAGAGAGACTACTTCCCAAAACATTTACTATGGAACAGGTTGGAGCTCCCATCTCTTTTGCGACCTTGATTGCTCCTTTCGTATCGGCCGTCTCTCCCGATTGGCTTATAGCCACCACCAGAGTCCGGGGCGTTAGGATAGACGGTCGGTATCTAAATTCAGAGGCTATATCCGCTTCACAGGGAAGGCCTAAAAACGCCTCGAAAAGATACTTTCCCACAAGCCCTGCATGGTATGAGGTACCACAGGCGACAAATATTATTCTTTCTATTGTGTTGAAAACGTTTTCTAAAGCGGAGGCGTAGGGAAGAGACACTATGCCTTTTTCTACGTTGAGATAAGGCTTTATGGTGTCTGAGATAGCCCTAGGCTGTTCAAATATCTCTTTTTGCATGAAGTGGCGATAACCGCCCTTTTCCGCAAGGGTAGGTGACCATGTGATTAACTCGATTTTTGGTTCCAGTTCTTCTCCATTGAAATTGTATATTTCAAGGTTATCTTTTTTAATAAGGGCCATTTCTTTATCGTTTAGGTAGATGATTTTCTGAGTAAAGGGAAGAAGAGCAGGAATATCGGAAGCTACATAATAACCCTCTTCTCCCACACCTATTACAAGGGGACTTTCATAACGGGCAACAAATATCCTGTCGGGAAGATGTTCGCATATGATTGCTATAGCAAAGGTTCCTCTTATGTTTTGGATAGTCTTTTGGAAGGCCTTCCACTCATTCTTATTTTCGTTCCAGAGGTATTCCATGAGCTTTACAATGACTTCCGTGTCGGTATCCGATGTAAATTGATATCCTTCCTGAGTAAGCTTTGATCTTAGTTCTCGGTAATTTTCCACGATACCATTATGAACAACCACAAAGGGTCCCGATTTATGGGGGTGAGCGTTATTTTCGCTGGGAGCACCATGGGTTGCCCATCTTGTGTGACCAATTCCAGTAGAGGCCCGGATGACTGTATCACGTAATTTTTTTTCTAGCTCTGATATCTTCCCTACAGCTCTTATTCTAACTATTTCTCCCTTTTCAGTATCATAGCAAGCAATGCCTGCACTATCGTAGCCTCTATATTCAAGCCGTTTAAGACCTTCTATCAGAATAGGCACAGCCTGCTGATTTCCAATGTAGCCAATAATACCACACATCGTTTTTCTCTTTTTAAAAGGGGTTACCTACAATAAAAAGACACCCTCCCTGATGAGAGGGTGTCCACATATTTTACAGGTTTTACAGGGCTTAAAAAATCTTTATCCTATCTACTTCCTCTTTCGGCCACCTTAAGTCTTGCTAGAGCCCGCTGAAGTGCTGCCTGAGCTCTTGCGAATTCTAACTTATCCTTTGCTTCCCTCAGACGACGCTCAGCTCGTTCTTTAGCTGCCCGAGCTCTAATAACATCAATATCGGTGGCCTCTTCAGCAGCGGGAGCGAGGACTGTTACCTTATCAGGTAACACTTCCGCATATCCTCCCATGATTGCAACGTATCGCTCAACACCGTCCTTTTTGAATCGAAGCTCTCCAATTTTTAGTTTGGTCAGGAAAGGCACGTGCCGCACCAGAGCACCGAACTCTCCAAGCTCACCTGGTGCAACCACAATGTCTACCTCTTCGCTGACCACTTTTCTTTCAGGTGTTACTACCTCTAGCAGCAGTTTATTTGCCATGTTTTCCCCGCTAGTTTATTTACCCAAATTAAGCCACGAGTTGGCGAGCTTTTTCGATTGCCTCTTCTATAGTTCCTACCATGTAAAATGCCTGCTCAGGTAAATCATCGTGCTTGCCCTCGCAGATTTCCTTGAATCCGCGAATAGTATCTTCTAGTTTAACATATCGACCTGGTGTTCCTGTAAAGGCTTCAGCAACGTGGAAAGGCTGAGAGAGAAACCTTTGGATCTTTCTGGCTCGTGCCACAATGATCTTATCCTCTTCTGAAAGCTCGTCCATACCAAGGATGGCGATAATATCCTGAAGATCTTTATATTTTTGGAGGATTTGCTGAACTCTTCGAGCCGTGTAATAATGTTCTTCACCGAGAATATTGGGATCGAGAATTCTCGATGTGGAATCAAGGGGGTCAACGGCCGGGTAAATACCGAGCTCAGCGATCTGACGGGAGAGAACTACTGTTCCATCAAGGTGAGCAAATGTTGTTGCTGGAGCTGGGTCAGTAAGGTCGTCTGCAGGAACATAGACACATTGCACGGAGGTAATTGATCCTTTGGTTGTGGAGGTGATTCGTTCCTGAAGTTCTCCAAGGTCGGTTCCTAGAGTGGGTTGATAACCAACTGCAGAGGGCATACGACCAAGAAGTGCCGATACTTCAGCACCTGCTTGGGTAAACCTGAAGATATTATCAATGAACAGAAGCACGTCCTGGCCTTCCACATCTCGGAAATACTCGGCAAGAGTAAGAGCTGAGAGAGCTACTCTAGCACGAGCTCCCGGTGGTTCCGTCATCTGTCCGTAGACAAGACCTGCTCTTGGGAGAACTCCCGATTCCTTCATTTCGAGGTAAAGGTCGTTCCCTTCACGGGTTCTTTCGCCCACGCCGGCGAAGACCGAAATACCACCGTGCTGCATGGCTATATTATGGATCATTTCCATCATGATAACCGTTTTACCAACACCCGCTCCACCGAACATTCCCATCTTCCCACCTCTAGGGAAGGGGACGAGAAGATCAATAACTTTGACACCAGTCTCAAGGACGCTAATACTTACGTCCTGCTCAGTAAAGGTAGGAGCAGGACGATGAATTGGCATGTAGTGTTTAGCGTTAACTGGACCAAGCCCATCCACAGGACGCCCTACGACGTTAAGGATACGACCGAGAGCTTCCTTTCCTACCGGCATCATGATGGGTTTCCCAGTGTCCTTTACGGGCATTCCCCTAACGAGACCGTCCGTAAGATCCATAGCTATAGTTCTTACGACGTTGTTTCCAAGATGCTGAGCAACCTCAAGGACTAAATTGTCTTCCTCGTCGCTAATACCCGGGTTGCTCACAAGAAGCGCCGTAAGGAGCGGAGGAAGTTTTCCCTCCTCAAATTCAACATCAACAACGTTTCCTATAACCTGAACAATCTTTCCTATATTCATCTGCCTTATGCCTCCTTACATGGATCAAGGCATATTGTGTTATGCCCCTTTATTTTTTCCTTAGAGCTTCTGCACCACCGACGATGTCCATAAGCTCCTTGGTGATCGAAGCCTGTCGAGCCTTATTGTAAACGAGGGTAAGGGTTCTTACCATCTCCTTACAGTTATTTGTAGCATTGTCCATCGCCGTCATTCTGGCTGCGTGTTCACTGACTGCAGTTTGATAAAAACATTCTAAGATCTGCACGTAGACGTAGTTTGGGAGAATATCGTTAAGGATTTCTTCATGGGAAGGTTCGAAAAGATACTCCAGTGCTCCTCCAGTTGTGGTTTCAGGTTCGATAGGAAGTAATTTAATAAGGGTTGGAACCTGCTTTAGCATGCTCACAAAATGGGAGTAAATGATATAGACCTCATCAGCCTCTCCAGCCTGAAACAACTCAATGAGTTCATTGCCGAGCCTGAAGGCATCGTCGTAATTAGGTTTATTCAGAAGCCCTGTTAAAGCTTTTCTTAGTGGATATTTCCGCTTTCTGAAATATTCATTTCCTTTACGTCCTGCGGCTACTAGACTTACTTGTTTTCCCTCGGCTATCCTCTGATTTAGAAATCGCTCAGCCGTCGATATAAGGTTATTGTTGAAACTTCCACATAGCCCCCTATCGGCCGTAAGGAGCACCAACTCAACCTTTTTTACCTCCGGCCTGGGAGTAATTAACTCAAAGGTAGCGCTCTTGTCCACCCTAGCTACAAGCCTTCCTATGACCTCTCTAAATTTCGTAGCGTAAGGATGGAAACGCTCCATATTCATCTGAGCGCCCCTGAGCTTCGCCGCTGCCACCATGTTCATGGCGCGGGTGATCTGAGCCGTTTTCTTGACGGCATCAATCTTTCTTCGAATATCCCTTAACGTGGGCATAGGCTCACTCTCTTCCTTCCACTTGAAGTTTTATATCTCATCTCTTAAGCCGCCTGGAAAATCTCGGCGAACTCCTCAAGGGCTTTTCTAATCTTTTCGTCAAGATCTGGTGACAACTCCTTCTTTTCTTTGATCTCTCTGAGGATTTCGGGATGTTTCGATTCCATGAACTCGTGCATCTGCTTTTCGTACTCTGTAACCTTTTCTACGGGAATAGGATCGAGGAAGCCACGAGTGCCCGCATAAAGCGACATAATCTGCTTTTCTACAGGCATTGGTTGATACTGGGGCTGTTTAAGAAGTTCCACCAGACGCATACCACGGTTGATCTGAGCAAGGGTGGCTTTATCGAGATCGCTTCCAAACTTTGCGAAGGCTTCGAGCTCTCGATACTGGGCAAGTTCTAGACGGAGGCGACCTGCCACTTGCTTCATAGCCTTAATCTGAGCGGCACCACCGACTCGAGAAACCGAAAGACCGACGTTAATTGCTGGGCGAATGCCTGCAAAGAATAGGTTTGCTTCAAGGTAAATTTGACCATCCGTAATGGAGATAACGTTTGTGGGGATGTAGGCGGAAACGTCACCGGCCTGAGTCTCAATGATTGGAAGAGCAGTAAGTGAACCACCACCAAGCTCGTCATTTAACTTCGCAGCCCTTTCGAGAAGTCTTGAATGGCAATAGAAAATGTCTCCAGGATAGGCTTCCCGAGCAGGTGGGCGCCGGAGAAGTAGTGATACCTGGCGATAGGCCGCGGCTTGCTTAGAAAGATCATCGTAAATAATTAGAGCATGTTCACCCTTGTCACGGTAGTATTCACCCATTGCACATCCAGCATATGGAGCAATGTATTGAAGGGGTGCTGGATCGCTAGCACAGGCTGCAACGACCGTTGTATATTCCATAGCGCCGTGACGTCTAAGGGTTTCCACAACCTGAGCAACAGTTGATTTCTTCTGACCAATTGCAACGTAGATACATTTAATACCACTCTCTTTCTGATTAATAATGGCATCTACAGCGATCGCTGTCTTTCCGATCTGACGATCACCAATGATTAATTCACGTTGACCTCTTCCAATGGGCGTCATTGCATCTATAGCTTTAAGTCCAGTGTACATGGGTTCATTCACTGGGCGACGGGCAATAACACCAGGAGCTATGACTTCTATCCGTCTAAATTCCTTGGCCTCGATTGGGCCTTTTCCATCTAGGGGATTTCCTACTGGATCCACTACACGCCCGATAACCGATTCTCCAACAGGAACTTGAGCAATTCGCCCCGTCCTTTTTACAAGATGACCTTCCTTGATGTGGATGTCTTCGCCAAGGACCGCAACACCCACATTGTCTTCTTCAAGGTTAAGGGCAAGTCCGTAAATGGGACCGTGGTCAGTCGGGAACTCAAGTAGTTCCATGGCCATGCACTTTTCAACTCCGTAGACACGGGCGATACCATCGCCGACGGAAAGCACACGGCCAGTTTCGCTGAGCTCTACCGACTTTTCGTAATCTTTAATCTGTTCCTTAATAATTTGGCTGATTTCTGCGGCTCTGATCTGCATTAACCCAGCTCACCTCTCTTCAATGTTTCTTTAATATTCCTTAACTGCGTCCTAACACTCCCGTCCAATACTAAATCACCGACTTTCGCTATGACCCCTCCAATAAGTTCGGGATCTTTGCGAAACTCGACGATAACCGTTTTTCCAACCATTTCCTTAAGTGACGATGCGATCTTTTCTATTACTCTTTCGTCAAGATCCGTTGCAGCAGTTACTTCTGCCCTTACAATATTGTTGTGTTCGTCATAAAGCCTTTCGTAAACGTGCACAATATCACGCAAATAATCGGCCCTTCTTTTTTCTATAAGAAGTTCAAGAAATCTAAATAAAAGCGGTGACATCTCGCTCTGTTCTTTAATGGTAGCAAGGGTCTGTCTTTTTACCTCCTCAGGATAAATAGGACTTTTAAACACCTTCTCAAATTCCGGCACCTCATCTAGGAGGCGCTCCAGAGCCTTTAGTTCCTCCATACATTCTTCAAGCTTACCCTCACTAAGAGCAAGCTCAAAGAGAGCTTTAGCATATCTTTTAGCAACGACTTGACTTTTCACTTCGCCTCCACCACCTTTACTAAGAATTCTTCAACTAATCTTTCCTGATCCCCCATGTCCATTCTTTGCCTAAGTATATCTTCAGCCGCCTTAACGGTTAATTCGGCGACCTCTTCCCGGAGTTCGTCCTTTGCCGCTTTAACTTCCTGCTGGATTGCGAGGCGAGCCTGCTGTTTTATATAATTTGCCTGCCGTTCGGCCGCCTCAATAATTTTAGCCTTTTCACGTTCACCCTGGGCGATATATTCCTGCAAAATCTTTTCGGCTTCTTTATCTAAAAGGGCAAGTTTGGCCTTATACTCAGCACATTTCCTTTCTGCTTCTTCCCGTTTCTGCTCCATCTCTTCGAGAAGTTTCTGAATATTTTCCTGTCGACTCTTGAAAAATGTAACTGTAGGTTTTTTTAGAAGCTTATAAAGAACTGCTGCAACTATTCCCGTATTTATCACTCTGAGAGTAAAATCCATCCAATTAAGTTCGTGGGCCCCGGCTTGACCTCCGGCTGCCCAGGCAAGCCCTGATGTTAACCCAACCCCTAAACCAATTCCCAGTATTAGATGGCTATACACTTCTTTTTTCATAAAATCCACCTCGACTGTTATAAACTTCGCCCTAATATTTTGCCTGCAACTTCAAGAGAGAAGACCTGAATCTGCTCTCGAAGTTCCTTAAGCGCTGCTTCCTTCTCCTTTTGGATCTCGGCTCTCACCTTAGCAAGCTCCTCAGAGGCCTCCTGATAGGCCCTTTGAATAAGCTCCTTTTCCTGCTGCCTAGCCTGTTCCTTGTAATCTTCGAACTTTCTACGACCTGCAATTCTGGCATTTTTGATAGTTTCCTCAAATTCCCTCAGAGCCTGTTCTGCCTCTTGGTTCGCCTTATCTATGCCTTGGCGTTGATCCATGATCAACTTATTTCTTTTGGCAACCATTTGACGAACCGGTCTGTAGAGCAAAATGTTCATAATGAACAAAAAGACTAAAAAACTCACCATTTGGATAAATAGGGTCACATCAATAGCAATCATGGCAAAACCCCTTTTTTGTAAATATTGAGACAAAAATCACAAAACCTTATACCACTAACTCTTTTCTCTATTCGGGTGAAAACAACTTTAGAAGGATTGCTTTTTATTTCCAGCCGTCGAATTTTCTAGCACAAGAAAAAATACATTGCAAGGGAAAAGTGTAACAAGATCTAAGAAGAGATTAGAAGGGCTTTATTTTTTGAAACCGAAACGTCTCATACATACGTTCTGAATGAGTCCTATGGAGACAAGGCAACGTAAAAGAGCTGAGCCTCCATAGCTTATGAATGGAAGAGGGACGCCCACAACGGGTAGGAAACCTAACACCATTCCTGTATTAATGACGATCTCCCAAGTAATGTTTGCACTTAACCCAATGACAAGAAGACTCCCAAAACGGTCCTTCGCCGTAAAGGCCGATTGGAAGCAAAAATACACGAGTAAACAGAATAGGCAAAGCACCGCTACTGCTCCCACAAATCCCCATTCTTCTGCCCATACAGCAAAGGCAAAGTCTGTGTGTCGCTCGGGAAGAAATCGAAGTTTACTCTGAGTTCCCTGGAGATACCCCTTGCCCCAGACCATGCCGGATCCAATCGCTATTTTAGCCTGCCTTATGTGATAGCCGCGCTTCTTGGGGTCTCTGTCAGGGTCTATGGCAGTTCTTATCCTATCCTTTTGGTATTCTTTTAGGCCATAGTGCCACAGAGGGTAGCCCGCCATAAGACCTAGGATGGTAAAGGCTACAATGATTCGTCTCTGAATACCAAGGCAAAATAGAGTAGTGCAGGATGTAATGATCAATATGAGGGCTGTTCCTAAGTCTGGTTCCAAAAAGATTAGTATAAAGGGGGGAAGATTAATTAACAGAAAGATCCCAATCTGGCCTATAGATGGGTAGGTCTTTATTCGATCTGAGGCCCCCCAAGCGGCTATTGCAATTACAAGAATAACCTTTTCAAATTCGGAGGGTTGAATTTGAATAGGGCCAAACTTTAACCATCGTACTGCACCGTGGCTTTCTTCTCCTATAACCAAGACCAGGAAAAGAAGAAAAATTCCTATCATATAAATGACTGGTGCCGCTGTCTGGAGACGTCTGTAATCAAAGAGGGTAGCTCCTATCATCCCTAATAGCCCAATTACTGTCCATACTAGTTGTCTAGCAAAAAAGGGGCTACACCAGCTCGTTGAGGAACCGTAGATTACGTAAGTTGAACTGTAAAGATTGATAAGACCGCAAGTTATTAATAAAAGAACCGTAGCCAAAAGTGGCCAGTGAAAGTGGATAATAAGCCTTCGGTCTATCATTGAGTAGCACCCCTAGATTTGAATATCTGAAAGTACTCTTCAATAACTGCGCCTACAATAGGAGCCGCAGCAGAGCCTCCATGCCCCCCATGCTCCACGATAGCAACAACTACAATTTCCGGATCATTAGTAGGAGCATACCCAGCAAACCATGCGTGGTCTCTGAACTGCTTTGGGATCTTAGCTTCGTTTTCTACCCTCTCAATTAATTTGACAACCTGGGCAGTTCCTGTTTTCCCGGCAATGGGGATCGATTCATTCCAAATGCGGTGAGCCGTGCCTCGCTGATCTCTTACTACTCCTTCTAATCCATTTTTGACCACTTTAAAGTATTCGGCTTTGATGGGAAGGTGCCTTCGCTCTCTTGAGCTTATCCCTTTCTTTTCTTCGCCTTCGATTTGTTCCACTAGATACGGTTTCAGCCACATTCCTTCATTTGCTATCGCTACATATGCAGCGGCCAGTTGAAGAGGGGTAACGGAGAGATAACCCTGTCCTATAGCTACCGAAATTGTCTCACCCTTATGCCATGGCTGCCTTAAAAACCTTAACTTCCATTCTGGGCTGGGGACTATACCGGATTTTTCCCCTGGAAGTTCTATTCCAGTGGGACTACCAAAACCAAACATTTTAAAATAGGCGCTAAGTTTTGTTATACCTAGTCTATTACCGAGTTGATAAAAATAGACATCGCAAGACTCAGTAATAGCTCGCCAAAGGTCAACACTTCCGTGACCACCCTTCTTCCAACACCTATAGTCGCGATTTCCAAATCGGAAAAATCCAGGACAGTTTACCTTGTCACCCTTTCCAATAATGCCTTCCTGAAGCCCTGCTAAAGCTAGAAAAGGCTTTATTGTCGACCCAGGTGGATAGGCAGACTGAATGGCTCGGTTGAGAAGAGGATGTTTAGGGTCTGTGTTAAGCTTCTTCCAGTCCTCGGCTTTAATACCTTTTACAAAAAGGTTTTCATCGAAGGAAGGGGTGCTAACTAAAGCTCTTACTGCCCCTGTTTTTACATCAAGAACCACCATAACTCCCTCTAAGTCTTTCATCAATTCCGTAGCTTTATATTGTAGTTGAGCGTCAATTGTTAACCATAGGCCATGACCAGCTGTAGGATCCTTCTCCTCAAGAACTCTAAGTTTCCTCCCTAGAGCATCAACCTCTACCTCTCTCAAACCTCTTTCCCCGCGAAGCACCTTCTCATAGGCCTTCTCTATTCCTGTTCTTCCTATATCATCGCCTCCGGTGTAATCGGAGTACTCGGGTTTTAATAATTCCTCTTCCGTAATCTCTCCTAAATGTCCCAATACGTGGGATGCCAAACCAGGGAAACGATAGCTTCTTACTGGCTCTACCTCTACATAAACTCCAGGGAGTCTATAGCCATTAGCTTCTATTTTGGCAAGACAGTCCCAGTTTATATCAACCATAAGACGAATGGGTTTGAATAAAGGAGTCCGTTTGTTCTTTTCAAGAATTCCTTTGAGGCTTTCCTCAGGAACGTCGCAAAATTTCGAAATCTTATTGATAACCTCCCCAACGGGTATCTTTTCTCTAACAAGATAGACGTGATACGCCGGTCTATTATCAACGAGAATCACCCCCCGGGCATCCCTGATAATTCCCCTAGGAGCTGATGTGGTTTCCGTTCTAATCCTATTGTTTTCCGCTTGGTTTTGGAAAAATTCTCCTTTAATGACTTGAAGATAGTATAACCTTAAGGCGTAAGCGAATATAACCCCTATGAAGAAAAACATCACAAAATAAACATTTACTTTTACAAAGGGATCGCCATTTTTTACAGTAAAACCTCGGATCTTCATCTTTCGTATCCAGTCATCGCTTGGAAAGGTACCCCCTTTGTCTCATCGCTTCTGCTGTGGGGCGTTACCTATCCAAAGAGATATCGCCCTTAAGAAGATTATCGCTCCTAGCATTGTTAATGCAAATCGAGGAACTAAAACTGATATTACAAATTCTAAAGTATTGGGAAAAGATTCGTAAGAGTTTATGGCGTATATCACTATAAACAGACTTTGAATCGCTACACAGATTGAGGAAAGAATGACCTGATAGGGAAGAGATCTCATTTCCATTTCATCGGCGCTTAGGTGAATTAGCGCTACAGCACATACGTAGGTGGCTATATGAAACCCCCAAAGCCGCCCTGAGAGTGCATCTGTAAAATAACCTAGAACAATGGCTAAAAAGAGATGGTGTAAAGGCTTCAGAACTGATGCCGTTCCCACAATAAGATAAAGAAAGAGGTCTATACGGGTATAGGTAGGAAGAGCTATATAGGCCATAAGCCACCGGCAAAAGGTTAAAAGGATTATTGCAACTAGGATCTTGAAGATAATATAGCCAACACTAGAGGACTTTGGCGCGATCATCTACTATTACCGATATCCCGATCTATAGTAGTCGATGGTATAAGGATAAGCACCTCTTCTATATGATTTAGCCGAACCAATGGGGTTACCTCAACCTGTTGGAACATCTTAAGGGGATCCTTGTAATTTGCCTTTACAATACCAACCTTTATCCCCTCTGGAAATACCCCATCCTTCCCAGAGGTAACTAGAAGATCTCCAGGCCTTACGTCTGCGTCATTTCTAATATACTTTAGAGCACAATGTTGAAAATCTTTTCCTACAACTATACCACGGGTCCTATTGCGCTGAATGTAAACATCAACGGCGCTTGCCGGATCGGTTATAAGCATAACTCTAGAGAAGTTCCTTCCTGCATTAATAGTTCTTCCCACAACTCCTTCGTCATTGATCACAGGTATGTTTTCAAAGACGCCGTCTTGTTTTCCTCGGTTTACAATGACCGCTTGGAAAAAGCCACTTAGGTCATTTACCACCACAAGAGCCGATATAGATTTCCATTCAATACTGTTTCGAAATTCAAGAAGCCTTCTAAGGCGTTGATTTTCAAAATAGGCTTCCCTATAGGAAATGAGTTCATTTTCAAGTCGAGCTATTTCTTTCCTAAGGGCTCTGTTTTCTTCTTCTACCCGAACAAGCCAAAGGTATTTAGATACGAGCTCCTGAAAGGAATGGAAAATCTCGGTCCAGGCAGAAAAAATTGGAACAGTTAGATTTAGAAGGGCCTGTTGGATAGAATCCATGGTGTGGCGTTTATAGTTAAGGGAAAATATATAAAAGGTTAGTAGCAAAATAAACAATACGAATAGAAAACCTCGGACTCTACGGAGAAGATTCCACATATGCTAGCTCTTTTATTACATGAGCACATCCCTTAGGATGTCTATATCTTCAAGGGCCTTTCCTGAACCAAGCACAACAGTAGATACGGGATCCTCTGTCAGAGTTACAGGAAGGCCGGTTTCCATACGAATGACATAATCTAAATTTCTAAGTTGTGATCCGCCACCTGTAAGCACGATACCTCTATCTACTATATCGGCTGCAAGTTCTGGAGGCATCTGCTCAAGAGCAAGCTTTACTGTCTCAACTATCGTATCTATCTGTTCCTGTATGGCTTCTCTTACTTCGTCTGAGGTGATTTGGATAGTTTTTGGAATTCCATCAACCAGATCTCTTCCCTTCACATCGGCAATTCTTGGGTCTCCCTCATCGGGATAGGCATTTCCTAGCTCAATCTTAATCTGCTCAGCAGTCCTTTCGCCTATAAGAAGATTGTACTTTCGCTTGATATATTGGAGAATTGAGGTATCCATTTTGTCCCCACCTACCCGTACAGACTTACTGTAGACAATGCCAGCAAGAGAGATAACGGCAACATCAGTAGTCCCACCCCCAATGTCAACCACCATATTGCATACGGGCTCTGTTATAGGTAGCCCCGCACCTATAGCTGCGGCCATGGGCTGTTCGATGAGATAGACCTCCCTTGCACCAGCAGACTCCGCCGATTCTCGAACCGCTCTTCGCTCCACCTGAGTAATACCTGAAGGAACTCCTACAATCACTCTTGGTCTTACAAAGGCTCTTCTATTATGAACCTTACGGATAAAATATCTAAGCATCGCCTCGGTAACCTCAAAATCGGCGATGACCCCATCTTTCATGGGTCTAATGGCAATGATGTTTCCAGGAGTTTTTCCTAACATCATTTTTGCTTCGGTTCCCACCGCTACTACTTTGCCCGCGCCGTGGGCATTTTTACGTATCGCAACCACCGATGGTTCGTTTAAAACTACCCCCCTTCCTCTCACATAGACAAGAGTAGTTGCTGTCCCAAGATCGATAGCGAGATCGTTTGAAAACCATCCTAGAAGCCGGCTGAGTATCATAAGTTTCTAACTCCTTTGTGTAATTTTAAAGTCACATCTGCCGAAATCTTTTAACCGGCAGGGTCTTCAAGCCTTTTTAACATTAATGTGTTATTGTAGAGAATAGAAAGATCTTCTTACAAGATTTTTCTAGCGTCAATAGGGTTTGCAAATCAACTTAATAGGATTTATTTTCCTAGACCGAATAGGATTTCCAAAGCGAGGGTAAAAACTATGCTTTTAGTAGAGGAACAGCTAATTCCTTACCAACCTTCAGATCTTCCAGAAGGTCCCTTTTTGGTAGTCGCTCCCCATCCCGATGATGAGAGCTTTGGCATGGGAGGAACCATCGCCCTTGCTACTCAGCAGGGCATAGAGGTTTTCGTGGTTGTAGTGACCGATGGTTCCCACGGTGGAGATAGGGAAACGAGGTATGGAGAAGCCCTCAGAGCAGCTGAGGTCCTTGGCATAAAGAAGGTGTTTTTCTTAGATATTGAAGATAGAAGGGTTAATAATTTTTCTTCGGTTCTTCGAAGGGAGCTCTCTAAAATCATCTCCTTCGTAAAACCAAAGACCGTTTTCTTGCCTTCGCTGTTTGAACTTAATCCGGATCATAGAGCCGTAACATTCATAAGCTGGGAAGTGATTAGAGAGCGTGGATTCGATGGAGGAGTTTGGCTCTACGAGATAGTAAAACAAGGAGAGGTAAACCGCCTTATTGATATAACGCCAGTAATAGATACCAAGAGAAGAGCTATTAGGGTCTACGAAAGTCAAATAAAATATAGAGCCTATGAAGAGATTGTTTTGTCCATTAACAGAGCCCGTTCTTTCACTCTGCCCGAAGAGGCGAGATATGCCGAGGGATTTTTCTGTCTCCACCAGAATAGGGACCTCTTCGACGTCATAGTGTCAACAAGGCGCTACTTTGGAGGATTGGAAAGGGGGTTGGATCTTCCCATAGTTTCAATAATCGTCAGAACAAAGGATCGTCCCTCTCTTTTGCGGGAGACTATGGAAAGCCTAGCCCGGCAGTCCTATCCTAAGGTGGAAGCCATTGTTGTAAACGATGGAGGAGAGGAGGTGAAAGGCATTATTGACGAATTTAAAAATAGTATCCACCACGTTATTTACATACGCCACGAGCTGTCCAAAGGGCGGGCTAAAGCTGCCAATGTGGGGCTTAAATTAGCTAATGGTGAATGGGTTGGACTCCTCGATGATGATGACCTACTAGAGGATAGCGCTATAGGTATTTTGGGCTGGTATGGGCGAACCTCTTCAGTAGTTTATGGTCAAGTTGAATTAGTAGAGCCTCTACCAGATGGCACTAAGAGGTCTCTTGGGCTTTTCGGAAGGGAATTTTCAAGGGAAGCCCTTTTTATCAATAACTATATTCCGATTTGTGGACTTCTATTTAGACGTGAGCTTGCTCTTGAGATAGGAGGATTCGATGAATCCTTTGATAGACTTGAAGACTGGGATTTCATATATCGCCTTGCATGCCGTAAGAACTTTCTTTATGTGCCCCATAGGGTTGCTACGTATCGTTCCTTTGGGGGACAGGCCTTCGTATTTAGACAGGACTTTTCAGAAGAGTTCTTTTGGAGAAGAAAATTTTACGAAAAACACCTTGGCACTATAAATCCAGATAAACTTACGAAATGTTACTTTGATTTTGTCTCCTTTCAATATAAGGACTTTATTAAAATCTCCCAGCAACTTGCTAAGGAGCAAGAGGAGAAACAACATCTTCTGGAAGGGTGGGAACGAGAGAAAAAAGAGCGGGAAGACGAAAAACGGCAACTTATAACTCAGCTAGAACAAGAGAAAAGAACTTGCCGCGAACAATTAGAAAAGGAAAAGGAACTTTACCATATCCTCCAGCAAAGGCTTTCCTCCCTAGAAGTTGAGAAGGAGGCCCTCCGTAAGGCCTTCTACGATATAACTCAATCAAGATCCTGGCGAGTTACAGCTCCCCTAAGGTGGATATCTCAGATGGTGAGAAAAACCGGAAAGAACATGGCCACTCTTTTGGAACTCCTTAATAGGTTCATACTTTACTGTAGAACCATAGGGTTCTACGCTACAGTCCTAAAAACCTTTCACTGGATCAAAAAAAGAGTCTTTAAACGCGGGAAGGTATTACCCCATTCAACCCTTTCACCCGAAAAGGCTCGGGAGATTCTAGAAAAACTTTCCTACAGGCCTTTAATAAGTATCGTTATGCCCGTCTTCGATCCAAAACCCTCTTACCTGATTGAAGCTCTCGAATCTGTTGCAAGGCAGTATTATGAAAATTGGGAGTTATGCATAGTGGATGATGCCTCTAGAAATGTTTTCGTGAGAAAGGTTCTTCAGGAGTTTTCTTCGAGATTTCCAGAGAAGGTAAAGTTAAGGTTTAGAGAGATTAATGGACATATCGTTAAGGCCTCAAACGATGGTATCTCCATGGCAACTGGTGAATTTATTGCCTTCTTGGATCATGATGACGAGCTTTCCCCTGATGCTCTCCTTGAGATAGTTAGGGTTCTTAATGATCGTCCCGATTTGGACATGATCTATTCCGATGAAGATAAGATACGCCCCGATGGAAGCTATGGAGATCCTTTCTTTAAGCCCAATTGGGCTCCGGAGTTAATACTTGGTGAGATGTTTACCTGCCATTTGGGGGTTTACAGACGGGAAATTGTTGAAAAGGTAGGGGGACTTCGGGAGGGGTTTGAAGGGTCTCAAGACTGGGATCTTGTATTGAGAATTAGTGAAGTTACTGAAAAGATCTATCATGTTCCTAAGATCCTATACCACTGGCGCATGCACGGGGGTTCTACGGCCATGGATGCAAGTCATAAAACCTACGCAGAAGAAGCGGCAAGAAGAGCCGTAGTGGAGGCCCTTCAAAGAAGGGGTGATGATGGGATTGTTGAATCCGTTGCCCCAGGGCGACACCTGGTCCGTTACAGACTCCGTGGGGAACCCTTCATAAGTATTATAATTCCTACTAGAGATCTCGCATACGATCTCGACAGGAACATAACATCCCTGCACCATAAAAGCACCTATGAACGTTATGAGATCGTGGTAGTGGACAATGGTAGTAGAGAGAAAAAAACCTTCGATACCTTTGGGAAATGGCAAGGGATTTTGGGATCTAGATTTAGGGTGATAACCTGTAATGAGCCCTTTAATTTTTCCCGCCTTGTTAATCTAGGGGTAGTTAATTCCAGAGGAGACCTTATCCTGCTTTTAAATAATGACATGGAGCTTATCACGCCGACCGATTGGTTGCAGGAAATGGCCGCCTATGCACAAAAAGAGCCTATAGGGTGCGTGGGAGCAGTGCTCCTATATCCCAATGATACAATTCAACACGGTGGTGTTATTCTTGGGATTTCTCCCAATCCAGCATGTCCAGGTGTTGCTGGACATGCATTTAAATGTCTTCCTGCAAATCATCCGGGCTATTTCGACAGGTTAAGGGTTGTCTCCAACTGGTCTGCTGTAACCGGTGCATGCCTAATGGTTAGGCGTGATCTATGGGACAGGGTAGGTGGATTTGACGAATCCCTTTCTGTGGCTTTCAATGACATTGATTTCTGTTTAAAGCTTCTTGTCAAGGGCTACCGTCATGTAGTCCTTCCTCATGTTCGCCTTTACCACTATGAGTCCAAGAGTAGGGGATATGAAGATACGGTGGATAAGCAAAGGCGCTTTAGCTGTGAGATTGAGATTATGAGAAATCGGTGGGCCTACCTCCTGGACAACGACCCCTACTATAACCCCCAGCTTCCAAAAAATAGAGAGGACTTTGGACTTATGTAATTCTAGGATCTTGGTTTTAATACTTTCAGCAAAAACACTCCTCCAACGAATCCCCCAATGTGGGCCCACCAGGCAATACCTCCATAGGTATCGGTCCCGCCTATGAGCGATAGAGTTCCGCTGAAGAATTGTAAGATGAACCATATTCCTATGAATACGAGGGCCGGGATTTCCGCAAAGGTTATGAAGAAAAAGATGGGAACAAGAGCAAGAATTCTGGCTCTTGGATATAGAAACATATAGGCCCCCATAACGCCTGCTATTGCTCCACTGGCCCCTACCGTTGGGATGGGAGAGAAGGGATTGGTGATTATATGAATGATTGCCGCAATGATGCCACTAAGGATATAAAATATAAGGTATCGAATATGCCCTAGAGCATATTCCACGTTGTCTCCAAATATGTAGAGAGTCCACATGTTACCTATAAGATGAAGCCACCCGCCATGGATAAACATGGAGGAAAAGAAGGGAATAAGCTGGGAGGTAAAACTGAAGTGGAGAGCTATATCTGGTCTAACGTATCTTACTGGGACGATGCCGTATAGCATAAAGAATCTTTTAAGGGCAGGTCCTAACATCAACTCATGTATGAAAACGATTATACATGTAGCTATTATAAGATAGTTTACTATTGGAAAGCCCCTTGATGGATTCGTATCTCTTATTGGTATCATTTCTTGCTCCTCTTCCGTGTTTATTCAAGGTACCAGATAGCGATATTAACTTATTAGTCGAAAAAAAACATGAAAAAGTGAAATAAAGTGGGATAATCTACCTTCGTCGGTGAAAAAATGCTAACTTTTTTGTTGCATTTCGAAAATTTTTTTGTATAGTGACGACGGTTTTGAGGTGATGCCTCCATTTATGGCGGTTTAGGGGAAGATGGTACCCACCCATGAAGTGGAGGTTTTTATTTTGTTAACGTTAACCGAAGGTAAAACTATGACGTGAGGAAGAAGAGAAGAAGATGAAATCACTGGGAAAACACCTGATAGTTGAACTTTATGATTGCGAGAAAAATTTAATTGATCGCGTGGATCAGGTGGAAGCCATCCTGGTCGAGGCTGTCAAAGTTTCAAAGGCAACCATTATAAAGCCCGTGTTTCACCAATTCAATCCTCATGGTGTAAGTGGCGTAGTGGTAATAGCTGAATCACATTTTTCAATTCATACGTGGCCCGAATATGGTTACTGCGCCCTAGACATTTTTACCTGTGGAGATCAGATAGATTCTGATCTTGCCCTCCAGTTTTTGAAGAAGGAATTTCGCGCAAAGAATATGTCAGTTATGGAGCTAAAACGCGGAACGCTAGATGTGCCAGAAGGAGAGCTAAAACACAAACCATGAGCAGGCACGAAGGTCTAAATAACGATTATATATGGTTTAGGGAGCCTTCTCTAAATGGTGTATCTATCTCCTATCTGTGTGATAGAATAATCTATCACGGGGTTTCGAAGTATCAAAGGATTGATATTGTTGAGACAAGGCTTCACGGAAAGATGCTTTTTCTCGATGGTGTGGCTCAGTCAGCAGAAAGGGATGAGTTCATCTATCATGAACTTTTAGTCCATCCTGCGATGTTTGCTCATCCGAAGCCGGAAAAGGTTTTGATTATTGGTGGTGCAGAGGGAGCAACTCTTAGAGAGGTTCTTAAACATAGGACGGTGAAGCGTGCTGTGTTGGTAGATATAGATGGGGAGCTTGTGGAGATATGTAAAAAGTATCTTCCAAGCTGGCATCAGGGAAGTTTTGATGATCCCAGAGTGGAAGTTGTTATAGATGATGGGAGAGCCTATGTGGAGAACTCTCAGGAGAAGTTTGATGTCATTATAGTCGATCTTAGCGATCCCTTTGAGGACAGCCCGGCAGTCTTTTTATTTACAAAGGAATTTTATTTGCTTCTTAAGGAACACCTTACGCCCTATGGATGCACAAGCATACAGGGAGAGGGTGTAAGCCCTCAGGAGCATACTCTCCACGTCAGAATGGTAAACACCCTAAGGGAAGTATTCCCTGTGGTTATGCCCCACATTTACAGCATGCACAGCTTCCATCGTCCTGACTCACATATTTTTACAACGCTTCAAAAGGATTGGACACCTCAGGAGACAGCTAAACGGTTTGAAATGTCCGGAATGAAGCTAAAATATCTTAACAAAGAAATGCTTGAAAAGCTTTTTGTGCTTCCCTCTTACCTTAAGGAATCCTATGAAAGGGACAAACAGATTATTACGGATGCAAACCCCTCTTTCGAAGGCGTCTATCATAGAGTTCCCTCTATAGCCTCATGATCCTTAGACTTTTATAACTCTTCCGGTAAATTAAGGAGGAACTATGCCTATCTATGAATATAGATGCCTTTCCTGTGGAAGAAAAAGCGAATTTATCACCTTCCGGGTCTCAGAGGAGATTTCTCCTTTGATATGTTCCCATTGCGGGGGAACTGATCTAGCAAGGTTGATTTCTCGAGTTCGAGTCCGCCTTTCTGAAGAAACTCGCCTTGAACGGCTTAGTGATCCTACTAGATGGAGCCACTTTGATGAAAACGATCCGAGGAGTGTAGCCAATTTTATGAAAACTCTGGGACGAGAGATGGGAAACGATGACATGGAAGCCGACGATATAGATTCCCTTGTTGAAGAAACTATGGAAGCTGAAAGGGTTGAAGATAGCTTATCGGAAGGTAAAACTGGCTAATTCTTAAAGGGTGGAAAACCTGTTTGCTAGAAACACCTTAGGTCTTCTCCAAACTAGGTTTAGTTGGGAGATTAGTCCCAAAGAAGCTAATTATCTACTTCAAGATTTTATATCGCAGGCCCTCTCTGTAAGACCAGAGATTGCCAAAGATATAGTTGAGTTCGGTTGTGTTCATGTAGATAACCTTAGAGTTAAGGACCCCTCCTTTAGACTAAAGGAGGTAAAAAGGATTGATCTTTATCTACCTTCCTATGGTGTAAAAAGATTCTACGAGTTGGATCCTCGGAGGATCATCTATAGGGACCAATGGATTATTGCTTATAATAAAGAGCCCTCAATCCCATCTCATCAGGTGCCCTATGACGATTATAACCATGTGCTATCAGCTCTAAGACGTTTTCTTAGCAAAGAATCTAAAAACCCCTATGTGGCCATCCATAATAGGCTAGATCTAGAAGTAAGTGGCATCCTTCTTTTCTCTATAGATAGGGTTGTAAATGCTAAGCTTTCCAAAATGTTTGCCAAACGTAGGGTGAGAAAAGTTTATATCTTATGGGCTAGTGGAAATCCTCCTGGAGAAAAGTGGACATGTCAGAGGGCTATTACCAAGAAAAAGGGTATCTACTGCTGTCTTGACGAACATGAAAGTGGGGGTAAATTCTCAGAGACGAAGTTTACTCTTTTACGTAGCCATGGCTCGAAGCTACTCCTAATGGCAGAGCCAACTACAGGGAGGACTCACCAAATTAGACTCCACACGTTGGCTAGTGGTCTTAGACTCTACGGCGATAAACTTTATGGAGGACCCGCCGCCCCACGCCTCATGCTTCATGGTTGGCGTATGGAGTTTAGACATCCAATTACAGGGCAGAAAGTCTTTCTTGAAGCTCCTATCCCTGAGGAGTTTTTCAGTAACAGTAATATGTTTGACTGAGTAGGCTAGGCTTTGGTAGAAAATCTCTTTGGCTTGGCCGGTTTTATCTATTTTATGACTACTTCACGATGGGGAGAGGACGATGAAGCCACAAAAAGTGAGGACTTCTAAAACGCTAAGACCAGAAGAGGTGGAAACGGTAGTTCAACATACGATTAGAAAAATAAAGGAAAATCCCAGATGGGCACTTTGTATAGTAGCGGTGATCTTTATTTTGGGAGTCCTTTTTTGGGGCTATGATAAGTATTCAAAGTCTCAGGACGAACAAGCAGCCTATGCCTACTATCTTATTGTTAAATCCTTGTCAGAGCACGGAAAGGCTCAAGAAGGCTGGGAGAGGGCGATAGTTGATTTTTTAAATCGCTACGACGGCCACCCCATGGCGGTTCTAGCGCGTTTAGATTTGGTTCGATTAGATGTGGAGCATCGAAACTGGGAAAGGGCTATTAAAGAGTCCGAATCGACCATTCAAAAATTACCCTCGTCCCACCCTTTGAAAGTTTTTTTTCTACGCTACTTGGCAATAGCCTACACGGAACGAAACTTCTTGGATAGAGCGTTACTGTCCTGGGACGAGTTGGCAAAGATTTCACCAGAGGAATGGAAACGAGAAATTTATTGGAGGAGAGGACTTATACTTGAATTGAAGGGCAAAATGGATGAGGCAAGAGCTTCCTGGGAGGAAGCTCTTAAGGCAAAGGGAATCTTCCCAACGGATGATCTAATAAGGGAACATATTAACAAAAAAACCAGATCAACTTCCGCTCCATCTTCTGGTTCTTAAATTTTAGAGTTTTATTTTAAGAAGATCGATCATTGAGTCGGCAAAATCTATGATAAAATCCCTTTGGAGCTTGGTTGCATAGCCTATGCATGAACACCTCAAAACTGTATGACTCCTTATTAGAAATTCGAATCCTACAAACCTTCTATTAAGATTTACGGCAAAACAAAAGGGCTGACACTGGTTGTGTTCTTTTTGGATATTGGTGTAGAGTTCCTTAGGTATGTCGATCCAGTAAATGCCTTCCATGGCTCCAGAACGGGCGTGGAGATCTAGATACTCCTTTATCCCCTCATAGTCGGACTCTCTTAGTTGATCTATAATGTACTGCTTCATAAAAGATTTCCTCCCTTCATTATGATTATGCTATTTTTAAAGGCTTTTAAAGAAAAGTTGTACGGGGGTCAATGTTTTTACGGAGGGACCTTGGGTTTTGATCAATCCCCGTCATGTAAAGATAACTACAGGAAGGGAAGCTAATGGTTAATGGGCTGAGAGTAGAAGAAGAGCCTTTGTTAGAGCTTTGCCGTCAGGCAGGAAGCATTATCACTTACTATTACAGGGAAGGTTTTGAAACTACTACCAAGGAGGATAGGTCTCCCCTTACGAACGCCGATATTGCCTCTCACAACATAATAGTCGAGACCCTAATGAAAAGGTATCCAGACATTCCCGTACTTTCAGAAGAGTCTTCCCATGTTCCCTCTGAGGAAAGGCTTAAATGGGATTGGTTCTGGCTTGTTGATCCCTTGGATGGAACCAAGGAGTTTATCCATAGGCAGGATGAATTTACGATAAATATCGCCCTTATCCATAGGGGGCTTTGTCTTTTTGGGATTGTCCATGTCCCGGTCTATGATCTGACCTATGTAGGGTATAGGTCTAAGGGGAGTTGGAAGATTACAGGAAAGGGTAGGAAAGTCCCTATTAAACCATCAAACTGGTCGGCTAAAAGTGGTAAGGTAAAGGTTGGCATAAGCCGTTTTCACCTTGACCCTTATACAAAGGTCTTTCTAGAAAACTTCCGAGATGAATGTCTTCCTATAGTTTGCGGTAGCGCTCTCAAGTTTTGCTATGTGGCCGATGGGTCTATAGATATTTATCTTCGTTTTGGACCCACTTGGGAATGGGACACAGCGGCGGGGCAAGGAATAGTGGAAGCAGCAGGTGGAGCCGTGTTCGATCTTACCGGTAGAGATGTATACTACAACAAACCTTCTTTAAAGAATGGACCTTTCATTGTAACCGGTAGCAGGGAGCGTTTCATGGAGACCAGCTTCTGGAAATGGATACAAGAAAAAAAAATAGCCCTTCATGGCCTTTAACGATGAAGGGCTATGGAATTTATTTACATTACGTCCTTATTGCTTTCCTCGATGGCTTTATCTATTTCAGCTTTAAGTTGAGGGGGAAGACCAGGTATGTCAACGTTAAGAAAACCTCTTACGATAGTGGAGGTAGCATCCTCCTCATTAAGACCTCGTGCCATCAGATAAAAGATCTCTTCCTGAGCGATCTTTCCCACGGCAGCTTCATGGGACATTTCAACGCCATCGATATGTCCCTCAAGTTCCGGTATGGCATTCATGATACCACCATTTAGGATAAGACCTCGACATTCAAGGTGAGCCTTAATTTCTGGGGACTTTCCTATAAGGTGTCCTCTAGCTATGATAGTGCCTCCATTTGTTATGGCTCGAGAGACAATCTCCGCCCGATTTCCAGGGGCATTTAAAAATATCCTTCCTCCGACATCGTAAACGGAACCGGGTGAACCGACAATAATGCTATAGAACCTAGCAATAGCTCCGGCTCCCATCAGATGGGTTGTTGGATACATCTGGATAGATTGAACCGGTTTCATACAGACGTAATTATTGAGAAATAATCCACCCTCTTCGACTATTGCACCAGATCTTGGGCGAACATGCATCTCTTCTGCCCAATTGTGAATCATTGTAAAGGAAAGTTTCGCCTTCTTTTTGACAAAAAATTCGGAAATACCTACATGGATTCCTCGCTTCATCCTGTGGGATGTAACACAGCCAGTAATAACATGGAGTTCGGAATCTTCCTCAGCTATAATTATGTTGTGAACATTTTGCTGAAGATTTTCTCGGTCCATAAACATGCAGGCCTGGATAGGATAAATGGTTTTGGAACCTGGAAGTGCCCTTATAACATAACCATCATGAAGATCCAGCTCTGCTGAAGCTGTGTATTTATCGGCATCTACTTGGACAACCTTCCAGTAGTAGTCCCAGATCCAATCATACCTTTCTAAAGCCTGTTTAAGCGGTATAACCTCGATCCCTTCCTGCTTGACACTACAGTGGGCCACGCTAGTATTTTTCTGAATGAATGTTCCTCCTCGCTCCTTCTCCGTCACGTCGATTCCCGCCATAGCGAGAAGTTCTCTTTCTATCTCGGGGAGAGCGCAAATGTCTAAGTTTTCAGGTTCAGCCCACTTTTCGAAGGACCTTAGATCTATATCTTCTCCAAAGGCCGCCTTTTTATCGATGGCTTTTAATGCTTTTTCTCTGAATTGTTCCCTATTATGCATCGCACACATTCCTCGTATCCTACTTCTCTTATACACCTTAGGATTTCTCTAGGGTTTTCTACACAACTCATGACACCCTCAAAAAGCACCTGTCCCTTTGTTGCAGAAACATAATCTAGGATGTGGCCCGTGTGGGTGATAATGAGTCCCATTTTGGTCCGTTCCCGTTTTTGTTGAATAAGACTCTTTTCCGATTTGGGAGTGATAGACTGACCTAAAAGTTTTGCTATGGTTCGACCTATAAGCTCCATGTTTTCCAAATCAACACCAGATTCTGGTTCATCAAAAAGAAAAAGGTCGGGATCCTGAGCCATTAACTGGAGTAGCTCGCAACGTTTTATCTCACCTCCGGAAAAGCCATCGTTTACGTCTCGGTCGAGGAAGTCGTAGAAATTCACAGCCCTAGCAAGGGCCTCCACATCCACATCTTTCCTCTCTCCTGCACAGATACTTACCATCTGACGTGTTTTCAAGCCCCTTATAGTAGGCGGTCTTTGGAAAGACATGCCTATACCTAATTTGGCTCGTTCATTGATAGGAAGGTGAGTGATGTCTACACCTTTAAACATGATTCTTCCTGCAAGAACCCTGTATTGAGGGTAACCCATGATAGTCATAAGAAGTGATGTCTTCCCAGACCCATTGGGTCCAAACAATACGTGGGTCTCACCCGGTTTGATCTCCATGTCTATGTGGCGAAGAATTATTTTGCCTGCAAGTTCTACCTGAAGATCCTCAATAAGCAACATTGATTTTACTCCTCGATTGCTAATAATAGCCTATTACACATGACTAGATTAAGCCTTAAGTGACGATGAGGCAAGTATAAAAATAAAAAAATCTCGAAGAAGATTTCTTCCAAGGTGTTGCGTCTAGCCAGCTCAAAAAAAGTTCAATTATTATGAAGAACTGAACGGTTTGGACTTGACGTGAAGTGAAAGAAAAATTATATGTCGAAGGGAGTTTTTATGTTTTACATTGTGAACAAAGGAACTTGTTGAATATGGAGGGGGTCATGTCTGAGACGATTCATGGGTCAGTTATGGTTGTCGGCGGCGGTATTGCCGGAATGCAGGCAGCGCTTGATCTCGCAGAATCTGGCTATTATGTTTACTTAGTAGAAAAGGAGCCCTGTATTGGCGGTGTTATGTCACAACTTGATAAGACTTTTCCCACAAATGACTGCGCTATGTGAATAATGTCCCCAAAGCTGGTCGAGGTCGGCCGGCATCTCAATATAGAGGTTATTACTCTTTCAGAGCTTAAGGATCTTCAAGGGGAACCAGGGCGGTTTAAAGCGAAAATCTACCAAAGACCAAGATTCATAGATATATCTAAATGCACTGGATGTGGACAATGTGAAACGGTATGCCCCATAAAGCTTCCTAGTGAATATGATGAGAGGTTAAGTCAGAGACGGGCAGCATACAGACGTTATCCTCAGGCTATTCCAGCAGCTTTTTCCATTGAAAAACGGGGAACAGCCCCCTGTAAGGTTGCATGTCCCGCTCATATTTCTGTTCAGGGTTACGTAGCCCTTGTGGCAGAGGGCAAATACCTTGAAGCTCTAAAGCTTATAAAGGAGGAGAATCCACTTCCAGCTGTTTGCGGTAGAGTTTGCCACCATCCCTGTGAGTCGGCCTGCACGAGAGGTAGACTTGATGAACCTGTAGCGATAGATTTCATAAAGCGATTTGTTGCTGACTTAGATCTTAATGCCGAAACTAGATACATACCGGAGATTAAGGAAAGGAGAGAAGAGAAGGTTGCCATTATAGGCTCTGGACCTGCTGGTCTTACCTGCGCCTATTATCTTGCTATAGAGGGATACCAGGTGACTGTGTTCGAAAAATTGCCGGTGTTAGGAGGAATGCTCGCTGTAGGTATCCCCCAATATCGCCTGCCTAAAGATATTTTAGAGGCCGAGATCGATGTTATTCGTCAGATGGGTGTTGAGTTTCGAACTGGCGTTGAGATTGGAAAGGATCTTACCATTAGTGACCTGAGAAGAGAAGGTTATAAGGCGATCTTCATTGCCGTTGGTGCCCACCGCTCAAAAAAACTAGGCATAGAGGGAGAAGATCTTGAAGGGGTCTATGCGGGTGTTGAACTTCTTAGGGATATTAATCTTGGAAAGAAGGTGGATCTGGGAAATCGAGTAGCCGTTATCGGTGGTGGTAATGTTGCAATGGATGTGGTTCGAACCGCATGGCGCCTTGGGGCGGAAAGACCCTTCATTGTTTACAGAAGAAGTATTGAAGAGATGCCAGCTAACGAAGAAGAGATAGAAGAATGTCATGAAGAGGGAATAGAAATTATTACTCTTACGGCGCCTGTTCGCATAATAGGAGAAAATGGAAGGGTTAAGGCTCTCGAATGTATTAGAATGGAACTTGGCGAACCCGATGAGAGTGGAAGGCGACGACCTCAACCTGTTCCTGGTTCCGAATTCATTATGGAAGTCGATTCTGTTGTGGCAGCTATTGGTCAGGATACAGATTGGACATGTCTTGAAGGTGAAAGCGGCTTCAAAATTTCTAGATGGGGGACTTTAGAGGTTGATCCTCTTACGCTTCAATCTGGCGAGCCTGATGTCTTTGCTGGAGGGGATGCGGTAACGGGACCGTGGACTGTAGTAGATGCTATTGCAGCAGGGAAGAGAGCCGCTCGATCTATAGATCGTTTTCTAAAGGGTCAGGATCTTAGGGAGGGACGAGAGGAAGAATGGAAAGCCGTAGAAAACATTCCCCTTGAAGGCTACGAAAGGGCTCCTAGGGAACGCATGCCTCGTCTTAATGTTAGCGAGCGAAGGGGTAGTTTTAAAGAGGTTCAATTAGGATTTAGTGAGGAACAGGTCAGGCGAGAGGCTTCCCGATGTGTAAGTTGCGGCATTTGTTCTGAATGTTATCAGTGCGTTGAGGTGTGTCAGGCCAATGCTGTAAAACACGATGATGAACCTATAGAGCGGACAATCGATGTAGGAGCAGTTATTCTAGCCCCTGGTTTTAAACCCTTCGACCCAACCATTTATGAAACTTATGCCTTCTCAAGACACCCAAATGTTATAACGTCACTTCAATTTGAGCGAATCCTTTCAGCAACAGGCCCCACCATGGGTCACCTCGTTAGACCATCCGATCACAGGGAGCCAAAGAAGATAGCTTGGCTCCAATGTGTTGGCTCCAGAGACATAAATCACTGTGATCATCCCTACTGTTCCGCCGTATGTTGTATGTACGCTATAAAGCAGGCTGGAATCGCAAAGGAACATGCAACGGGGGATCTCGAAACAACTATTTTCTTTATGGATATGAGAACTCATGGAAAAGATTTTGAACGCTCCTATATGAAAGCTGAAAAAGAGTTAGGTATTCGATTTGTCCGTTCAAGAGTTCACAGTGTCGATGTGATTCCTGGATCCGATGATTTGAGCATTATATACGTTAATGAAGATGGCGAAGTTGTGCAGGAAATTTTTGATCTGGTTATACTCTCTGTAGGACTTGAAGTTTCCCAAGAAGCTAAGGAGCTTGCAAAACGGTTAGGTGTAGAACTTGATGAATACGGTTTTTGCCGAGGAAGCTCCTTTAGGCCTGTTGAGACTAACAGACAGGGTATTTATGTGTGCGGAGTTTTCCAAAGTCCAAAGGATATTCCCCAGTCAGTTATGGAAGCGAGTGCTGCTGCTGTTGAAGCGGAAAGGATCCTTCACCCAGCTCGGGGAACCCTCACTAAAGAGAAGGTTAAACCACCGCAGATTAATGTATTTAACGAACCTCCCAGAATTGGTGTCTTTATTTGTCATTGTGGAATCAACATTGCCGGAGTCGTGGACATTCAGGCGGTAAAGGAATACACAAAGACTCTACCCTTTGTTGAATATGTTACCAACAATCTTTATACCTGTTCTCAGGATACTCAAGAGCTTATGAAACAGGTCATAAGGGAGTATAATCTAAATCGCGTAGTTGTTGCGGCCTGCACTCCAAGAACCCACGAGCCTCTTTTCCAAGAGACCTTAGAAGATGCTGGCTTAAATAAATATCTCTTTGAGATGGCTAACATAAGAAATCACGACTCTTGGGTGCATCTAGACAAGGAGGAGGCCACCGAGAAGGCTAAGGATCTTGTGCGTATGGCCGTTTATAAGGTAGCCCTTATGCAACCTCTTGCCGAACCAGAACTTCCAGTCATCCCCGAAGCTCTGATAGTAGGTGGCGGGGTTTCTGGTATGACAGCAGCCCTTGCCCTTGCCGATCAGGGCTATAGAGTTCACCTTGTGGAAAAGACTGACCGCCTAGGTGGGCAGGCTCTTAGGCTTTACAAAACCTGGACCGGTGAGGAAATTCAAAAGCCTCTTGCTCAACTTATAGAGATGGTGGAAACGCACCCAAACATAGTTTTGTATCTTTCTTCAGAGGTTACAAAGGTTGATGGATTTGTCGGTAACTTCACAACGGTTGTAAAGGGCCCTACGGGGGAAGCTGAAATCAAACACGGAGTGGCGATTATCGCTATTGGAGCGGGAGAATTCAAACCCCAGGAATATGGGTATGGGACCGATCCTAGAATTGTAACCCATCTTGAGCTAGATCAGCTTTTCCTCGCAAAGGATCCTCGATTATATCAAATAGGGTCTGCAGTATTCATCCAGTGCGTAGGTTCTAGAGAGCCTTCAAGACCTTACTGTAGTCGTCTATGCTGTACTCACTCCCTCGAAAGTGCCCTTGAACTAAAGCAACTCAATCCGGAGGCTGATATTTACGTACTCTATAGGGATATGAGAAGCTACGGTGAGCGAGAGAAGCTTTATTTGGAGGCCCGTCGTCAGGGGATTATATTTATACGTTTTGATCTTGAGAACAAACCAAAGGTATGGTTTGGCGATGGTGGTAAGATTAAGGTAGAGGTTATAGACCATATCTTAAAACGTCCTATCCTATTGGATGCCGATCTTGTGGCTTTAGCGTCGGCAATTATTCCCGGAGAAAATGACGCTATTTCCCAATTTTTCAAGGTGCCCGTTAACGAAGACGGTTTCTTTATGGAGGCCCATGCGAAGTTAAGACCTGTAGATTTTGCAACGGATGGTGTTTTTCTTTGTGGTCTTGCCCATTATCCAAAACCCATAGATGAAAGTATTGCTCAGGCAAAGGCGGCTGCAGCTAGGGCTGTAACCATACTCTCAAAGAAAACCATGACCTTCAGTGGAACAGTGGCTCAGACCGATCAACTCCTCTGTAGTTCCTGTGGAACCTGTGTAAACATCTGTCCCTATTCTGCACCTCGTTTTAACGAAAAGGGCAAAGCTGAAATCAATCCAGCTCTCTGCAAGGGATGCGGACTCTGTGTGGCCTCTTGCCGCTCTGGTGCAATAAGGCTTATGGGCTTTGACGATGCTCAGATCTTTGCAATGATAGAGGCAGCATAGAAAGGTGAGACATTTGGTTTTGGAAAAGAGTTGATTCTTCGTAAAAAGATGGAGTGATTCAATGGCTCAGTGGGAACCTAAGATCATCGCGTTGTTATGTAACTGGTGTTCTTATGGGGCGGCGGACCTTGCTGGGGTAAGCCGTCTGAAACAACCCCCTAACATTCGTATAATAAGGGTGCCCTGTTCTGGGCGTGTTAATCCTAAGTTTATTTTAGCATCACTTAGGAAAGGTGCGGATGGTGTGTGGGTTTCTGGTTGTCATCCAGGCGATTGTCACTATATAGAAGGCAATTATTATGCTCGACGGAAGTTCGCTTTGCTAAAGGACTTTCTCGAATATGTTGGGATAGAGCCCGAAAGGGTTCATTTCTCCTGGATTTCGTCGGCCGAGGCCACAAAATTTGCAAAAGTGGCCGAAGAGGTAGTAGATGCTGTTAGGAAAGTTGGACCAGCACGGTATTTAGTAAAACGAGAAGTCGAGGTGGAGTGAATGTTCGAATATACTGAAAAAATCAGGGAAATAGTTAAAAGACTCCTTCAGGATAGGGTGGTAGATGGTGTCATCGGCTTCAGAAAAGGCACCGTACCTATGATGAATCATCCTTTTTTTATGAAGCATATTGAGCAAGTGCCCCAGCTTTACTGGGATAGCTGGTGTGGAGTTAATCTGGCGAACTACCTTCCGAAGCGTCAAGATAAGGTAGCAGTTGTAGCAAAGGGATGTGATAGTAGAAGTATAGTTGTGCTTATAGCGGAAAATCAGATTACTAGAGATCAATTATATATTATCGGAATTCCATGTAAGGGAATGTTAGATAGGAGAAAGATTTATGATACCGTAAGAACTCGGGGCAGAGATATTACTGACGTAATGGAACGGGACGGTTTAATAGTAGTTACGGGAAAGGATTTTTCCTTAGGGTTAGATCGAAACCAATATCTTCAAGAAAACTGCGCTATATGTCTTCACCGAAATCCTGTGATTTACGATGAATTGGTTGGGGAGATGGTTCCTGAACAGGAGATAGATCGATATGAAGATATTCGAGCTATTGAATCCATGTCATCGGAGAAGAGGTGGGAGTATTTCAGTAAGCTAACAGAGCCCTGTATAAGATGTTACGCCTGTAGAAACGCTTGCCCCTTTTGCTACTGCCCCCAATGTTTTGTGGATGAATCTAAGCCTCAGTGGGTAGGTAAAACCATTGATCCGACGGACACTTTGACTTTTCATCTTCTTAGAGCCTTTCATCTCGCGGGAAGATGTACCGATTGTGGCTCCTGTGAGCGTGCTTGCCCCGTGGGAATAAGGGTTCGTATGTTTACAAAAAAGCTCGAAAAGGATGTGAAGGAACTTTATGGCTATGAAGCGGGTGTCCAACTGGGAGAACGCCCGCCTCTTGATACTTATCGTCCTGAAGATCCTCAAGATTTCATTAAATAACCCAGAGTAGTGAAAAGGATGTGTCGATGAGTAGGCTAAGGTTAACGCAGGAAGGTTTAACGGAGTGGCTTCGTAGATTAGGAAATATTTATACTTTGTATGGTCCCGTTCTGACGGGAAGTTATCATGAATTTAAAAGACTACAAGACCCAGGTGAGATAGATTGGGATTATTCCAATACCCGCCTTTCACCTAAAGCGCTTTTTCTCCCCCCAGCGGAGAAGATGTTTGTTTTCTCAATGGATCCGGATGATCCTGAAAGAGCTATTCTTAAAGAAGCCCCTAAGGACTTTGGACCTCGTCTAGTTGTAGGGATCCGGCCCTGTGATGCCTATGCTATGAAGCTTGTGGATAGGAACTTTATCACGCCTCAATATCGTGATCCTTGGTGGGAAAAACGCCGACAGGAGACGGTGATTATAGGCTATGGCTGTAATGACCCGTGCTCGACCTGTTTTTGTCTGTCGGTAGGATCTGGTCCCTTTGATACCAAAGGGCTCGATGTGCTAGTTATAAAGGTTGATGGAGGGTTTTCTTTATCCTTTTGCTCTGAGCGAGGAAAGAAGCTCCTAAGAAGAGAGCCTCTGGGGGCGAGGGCCCTTTCAGAATCGGAGGAACGCTCACTCCAGGACAGAAGGGCCCATGCTGAGGCTTCAATGCCAAAATTTTGGGATGAGAAATTGGTGGCTACACGTCCACTTCTTGATATTTTCAATGCACCATTTTGGGAGGATATCCAGTTTTCGTGTATAAACTGTGGAACCTGTACCTTTCTTTGTCCAACCTGCTGGTGTTTCGATATCCAGGATGAGCTATGGCAAAACAAAGGATGTAGGGTTAGGCTCTGGGATTCCTGTATGTTTCCTCTTTTTACCCTTCATGGATCGGGCCATAATCCTAGATCCCAGAAACTTCAAAGGGTTCGACAGAGATTTATGCACAAGCTCAAATACTATGTAGACAAATATCGAAATGGTGTAGCCTGTGTTGGCTGTGGACGATGTGTTCAGTTCTGCCCTGTAAACATTGATATAAGAGAAGTCATGAGGCTTATGGTGTCACATTGCCAATGTAGTTTATAAGGCTTTTACTGTAAGTGGGAAGGGAGGAAGATGGTGAATAATCCATATAAGCCATATCCTGTAAAAATTGATGAGATAATTGTGGAAACCGATGACCGCAACTTAAGGACCTTCCATCTCAAGTTTTTGAATTCAGAGGATGAGGCGGCCTTTCAATACTATCCAGGCCAGTTTGCCGAAATCTCCGTGCCTGGCCAGGGTGAGATTCCCATAGGTATTGCTAGCTCTCCTACGGAGAAAGGTTATCTCAAGTTTACAGTGAACAAGGTTGGTAAGGTAACGACCTATCTTCATAATATGAAACCTGGTGAGATTATTGGTGTTCGTGGCCCCCTTGGTAACTGGTATCCCTGGGATAAGCTCGAGGGAAGTAATGTCGTTATCATAGGGGGAGGGTTTGCTTTTACTACATTGAGATCTTCGATTGTCTATATGCTTGATCCGGAAAACCGTCCAAAGTTTGGAAATATCACGGTTATCTATGGTGCGAGGAATCCTGGTATGCTCCTTTACAAGGAGGAACTCTTTGCTTGGGAACAGCGAGATGACATTGTAATGCATCTTACGGTTGATGCTACGAATGATCCTAATTGGAGATACAATATTGGTTTCGTTCCCGCTGTTACAAAGGAAAAGGCCCCAAGCTCTGAAAATGCCTATGCCATTGTCTGTGGTCCGCCCATTATGATTAAGTTTACTCTGCCGGTTCTAAGAGAACTGGGGTTTGCGCCCGACCGAATCATTACAAGTCTTGAAATGCGGATGAAGTGTGGAATTGGCATGTGTGGAAGGTGTAACATTGGAACTGAATATGTGTGTAAGGATGGTCCCGTGTTTACTTTTGAGCAGCTTTCCCAGCTCCCAAATGAGTATTAAAAAACCGCAAAAGGGACGTTTAGAGCGTCCCTTTTTGCACCTTCTATAGTTTGTGATACCGGTAGAATTCTGTTAGGATCTTAACTCGTAGGAGACATACAAGGCTATTCCTGCCTCTTGCAAGAATTTTTTAACTTGGGGCGAAGTATGGTAGGTGATTAGCACAGGGAATACATTGGGATTTATAAATTTTTTTATTTTTTCCACTCTAGCTAGAAAGTTGTTTACAAAATCTTTTCTTAACTGAGTCTTGGCCTCTCCAAATATGGCGATAGGAGTTTCGTTTCTCACTCCTTCACCCCATATATTGACTTCTATGTAGCGGTTAGGAGATATTTCAATAAAGTCTCTCCTAAGTTGTCCACGAACATGAATTCCAAAATCTCGCTTAAGAAGTGCAGGAAGTGCCCAGATCGCCTCGTCTTCTAACCTATAACCAATAGTATGAGTAATGCCTCCTAGGTGTTCTCTTGTTTTTTTATGCTCTTTAATAAGATCTTCAAGTTTTTCTTCAGTTCTCTTCTGAGCTCTAGCGAGTTCCTCAAGCCTTTCTTCGGTTTTCTTCTGAGCGAGGATAAGTTCCTCAATAGTTTTTTCTGCTTTAGATAATCTTTCTTCGGCTTTAGCTTGGGCTTGAGTAAGCTCTTCTATAGCTTTTTCTACCCTAGAGAGCCTTTCTTCGGCTTTAGCTTGGGCTTGAGTAAGGATTACTACGTTTGACGAAAGTTCGCTAATAATGGCCTTTAATTCTCTAAATTCATCTTTAGTTACACGCTCTTTCTGCTCCTTTTCTATCTCTTCAATGACCAGAAGAAGAACATCTCTTACCTTTGGGTCAAGATCTTCCATAGATCGGTAGATTTTAGCTGTGAGGCTCATTTACTAGCTTCTCCTTTTCTTTGCCTATTGTCTCTATGTTCTTTTAACATAAGACGCTTTTATATTCAATATCTCAACCTTGACTTTTGTCGCGATAAATTTACACAAAGGAGACGTAGGACAATGATTTTCTGGGGGAATGGAAAGGGAGAATGGGATGTATAACTATTCCCGTGAGTGTAATTGTTACGACTTACAACCGCGCCAGTTTTGTGCTAGAGGCCATTCAATCGATCCTTTCTCAAAGATATGTCAAGCCCCTTGAGATAATTGTTGTGGATGATGGTTCCACCGATGAGACTCCCATGGTGTTGGCTCAAATTAGAGAATTTATAACCTATATTAGGAAAGAGCATAGGGGGGTAAGCTGCGCGAGGAATCGAGGAATTGATTCATCAAGGGGAGAGTGGATCGCCTTCTTGGATTCCGATGATCTGTGGCTTCCTTATAAGCTATTTCGCCATTGGCAATTTTGCCTTGAAAATCCTAACATTCTTATATCTCAGACTGATGAAATATGGCTTCGACAGGGAGTGAGGCTTAATCCCAAAAAGTATCATGAAAAACCTGAAGGTTATTGCTTTGAAAGGCTTCTCGAACGATGTCTTATAAGCCCCTCTGCTGTTATGATCCATAGATCTATTTTCGAAAGAGTTGGCGTTTTTGACGAGCGTATTCCAGCCTGCGAAGATTACGACCTGTGGTTAAGAATTGGTTGCCGATTTCCTATTGGACTGATTAGGAAGAAGTTGGTTGTTAAAAGAGGAGGACACCCAGATCAGCTTTCAAGTAATGTAGTTGCTCTGGATCGCTTTAGAATCTTTGCAATGGTTAAGCTATTTATTCGGGAAGAGCTTTCAGATTCTCTTAAGGAGGCTATTTTCAAAGAACTGTCCAATAAGTGTAAAATCTATGCCCATGGAGCATTAAAGAGGGGCAAAGAAGAGGAGTATAAGTTTTTCTTTTATCTCCCATCTATGATCCGTTATGGCATAATAAAGGATGAAGAGATCGTTTTAAATAAGGTTTTACTCGGGAGTAGGCTTAAGAGTTTCTCCTCTCTTTCTGAAGATTATTCTTATGGGAGTATGAGTTAGGTTAAAGGTGCTTCTAATCTGGTTTGTAAAGTATCTTTCGTAGGAGAAGTGAATATCTTCGGGCCTATTACAGAATATTACAAAGGTAGGTGGTGCTACCGAAGGTTGAGTTATGTAATAAAATTTGAGAATCTTTCCCGATATGGCAGGGGGATGATGTTTTTCCAATATCTTTGCCAAAGCTCTATTAAGAACTCCTGTTCCTATTCGGGTTGTGTATTGTTGATGTATGTCTTTTATGGCCGAGAAGAATCGGGGGATATTCTTTCCTGTCATAGCAGAAAAGGGAATTACCGGAGCATAGGGAAGAAATTTAAAACGCTCTTTAATGGAATTTAGGAGATTTTTTATTTCCTGTTGGGACTTACCAACGAGGGTATCCCATTTGTTTATGCCTATAATGCACCCCTTATTGAGCCGCTTTACATAGCCTCCTAAGTGTAGGTCCTGATCTGTTGCTCCTTCTTGAGCATCAATAAGTAGTATAACAATATCACATCTTCTTATACTCTCAAGGGCTTTGCCGACAAAAACCTTTTCTAGACTGTCCTTTATTCGTCCCCTTTTCCTTACTCCAGCTGTATCTATAAAGCAAAAAAGATGGCCATCTCGCTCAAGGTAGACATCAACGGGGTCTCTTGTTGTTCCAGGCTCAGGGCTTACGTGGACTCTGTTAGTCCCTAAGATTTTGTTTAACATTGTAGATTTACCAACGTTAGGGCGCCCTACAATGGCAACCTTTATAGCCTCTTCCTCCAGGGAACCAACCTTTGAGGAGTAGTCGGGTGATGGAGGGAGTAGCTCTATTACATCGTCTAGCAATTCATCGATCCCGGTGCCATGAAGGGCACTGATAGGATAGATACGGTCTGTTCCAAGACTGTAGAATTCTGTTACGGCCTCAGAAACCTTTACAGTATTGTCAACCTTATTCACCACAACAAGAAAGGGCTTTCCCGATTTTCTCAATAGATTAGCTATTAGCTTATCTTCCTCCTGGAGACCGGCTTTAGCGTCCGTTATAAGCAAGATAAGATGGGCCTCATCAATAGCGAACATAACCTGGTTAATAATGGTTTCGGAAGGAGAAGATTCATAAAGAGTTGAAAGACCAGCCGTGTCTATCAAAGTATATTTCGATTTTCTCCATTGAAGCTCACCGTATAAGCGATCAATAGTGATTCCAGGTTTGTCATCGACGATCGCCTTCTTCTTGCCAATTAGTCTATTAAAAAGGGTAGATTTTCCTACGTTAGGACGTCCGACAATAGCTAAAGTTGGAGTAACCATATTAGTATGTTTTTCCCTAATGGCTCATGGATGCGAGAAATTCTGCATTGTTTTTCGTTCCCGCCATCTTATCCAAAAGGAACTCCATCGCATCGATCGGGTTAAGGGGTGAAAGAAGCTTTCTCAGTATCCATATTCTATTAAGATCCTGAGGAGGTAGGAGCAACTCTTCCTTTCTAGTTCCAGACTTATTTATATCTATAGCCGGGAATATACGACGGTCAGCAAGGCGCCTGTCAAGGACTATTTCCATATTACCAGTGCCCTTGAATTCTTCGAAAATTACCTCATCCATCCTACTTCCAGTATCGATGAGAGCCGTTGCAACAATAGTAAGACTGCCACCTTCTTCAATATTTCGAGCTGCTCCAAAGAATCTTTTTGGCCTATGTAGGGCATTAGAATCGAGACCTCCCGAAAGAATCTTACCACTAGGAGGTACCACAGTGTTGTAAGCTCTTGCTAATCTTGTTATACTGTCAAGAAGTATGACCACATCTCGCTTATGCTCTACCAGTCGTTTCGCCTTTTCTATAACCATTTCAGCCACCTGAACATGTCTTTGAGCTGGCTCATCGAAGGTTGAGCTTACAACTTCAGCACGAACATTTCGCTCCATGTCAGTCACTTCTTCAGGGCGCTCATCGATGAGAAGCACTATAAGGTATGCCTCCGGATGGTTCTTAGCTATAGCATTAGCTATGTTTTGAAGGAGCATGGTTTTTCCTGTTCTGGGTGGGGCCACTATTAACCCTCTTTGACCAAACCCTATTGGAGTAAGCATATCCATCACACGGGTAGAAAAATTATCGGAGGTAGTTTCGAGCTTGATTCTCCTATCGGGATAAATAGGGGTAAGATTGTCGAAGAGGATCTTCTCTCTGGCGACCTCTGGGGGTTCGTAATTGATGGATTCGACCTTAAGCAAAGCGAAGTAGCGTTCATTGTCCTTGGGTGGACGAACCTGGCCAAAAACCGTGTCTCCAGTTCTAAGGTTAAAGCGTCGAATTTGGGATGGCGATACGTAAATATCATCGGGACCGGGGAGGTAATTATAATCTTGGGTTCTAAGAAATCCAAAACCGTCGGGAAGAATTTCCAAAACACCATCGCCATAGACAATACCATTTCTTTCGGCGTGGCTCTGAAGTATCGCAAAGATTAGATCCTGTTTTCTCATAGATGATGCACCCTCGATCCCGTATTCCTGGGCCAATCGGATCAGGGTTTGAATGTTTTTACGTTTGATCTCGGTTAGGTTCAGCACTCCCCCAGGCACTACTTCAAGGTCGATTTCATGTTCTTGAGCTAGTTCGACATCCTTTTCATATCTTGCCATAATTATCTCCTCTCTTACTTAGTTTCTAAGTTGCGTGAATTTTTGCTTGTTAATCCGGGATTAGGGGGGCAAAGGGATTGAAAAAGCTAGAAGCCAACCCGTGTCCAGAAACTAGGCTTTTCGGCTCCAGCATTAATCTTATTCTGACACTCTTTAAGCATTTCTTCTACTTCCTTTAGTTTATTTATTTGAAATAGTTCTGCGGAATAATTTACCAGAGCATACTCCAGTCTTTTCTTTGCCGCAGTGTATTTGCCGCGCTTATAGTAAAATGTCGCCACCTTTATTTCGTGTTTAGCTAACATTTGTTTGCAAAGGGATGCTTGAGTTGCTGCCTTTGTGGCGTAAGGGGTTCCAACATAGGCTTTTGATAGTCTTTCAAAAACAGAAAGAGCTTTTTTTAGTTGGGCATGATCCCTTTCTACATCCTCTCCCATCTTAAAATAACTCATCCCCAGCTGATAGAGAGCGTAAGGAGCAGCTTCATGAGCTGGGTGAAGACGAGCAAACTGTTCATAGGCCACAGCCGCTTCAGCGTATTTCTTGTCTAGATAATAGGCATCACCCAACTTCAACTCGGCAAGAATAACATGCTTGCTGTAGGGATACTGTTCAATGAGTTTTTGGAATGCCTCCTGAGCCTTTCCGTATTTTTTCTTACGAAGATTTTCAAGCCCTTTCCAGGCGAGCTGATCAGCCGACGATTCTGTAGCTTTTCCTGATTCTAGTAAATCTTCGAAGTAAAATCGCACAAGATCCGTTCCACAACCATATAATAAGGGTAACACCAACCATATTAGCACTAACTTAGAACGTCCAACCAAAAACCCTTTTATCATGTTAACAATCCTAATGATGCTTTGGAGCTAAAAAAAACGGCTATGCCAAGAGTTCTAGGTATTGCTGGGCAGAAAAAGCAGCCATAGCCCCGTCACTTACGGCAGTAACGATTTGCCTTAAAAGTTTTGACCGAACATCCCCTGCTGCAAATATACCCTCAACGGAGGTCTGCATCCGCTCATCGGTTATTATAAATCCATTACTGTCGAGTTTTACATCCTTTGGCAAAAAGGAAATATTCGGCTCTAAGCCCACAAATATAAATACGCCTTTTACGGGTAGTTCTAAGGTTTCATGGCGTAACTTGTTGTAAAGACTTATTGTTTCGACACCCCCCGATCCGCCTCTAATTTTGCTTAGGGTAGTATTCATAATTCGGGTAATCTTATCATTACTTGCCACTCTATCTTGCAAAATCTGGGCTGCCCGAAACTGATCACGCCTATGGACCAGAAAAACCCTTGAGGCGAATCTGGTTAAATAAAGCGCCTCCTCAAGAGCTGAATCCCCACCTCCTACTACCGCTACATCTTGGTCACGGAAGAAGGGCCCATCACATACTGCACAGTAAGAAACCCCCTTGCCTATAAACTCCTTCTCGCCAGGTATATCGAGCTTCTTTGGAACCGCTCCTGAAGCAATGATAATGGCTTTAGTTTCTATTGAACCTACTGATGTTATGACTTTTTTGATCTTTTCTCGATGATTTTCAATGGATTCAACAGTAGCGCTTATTCGCTCCGCTCCAAAAAGATCCATATGTTTTGCGAACCGATCGGATAGCTCAAAGGCATCAATCCCCTCTGGGAAGCCAGGATAATTCTCAACTCTAGAGTAACTTAGAAGCTGTCCTCCAGGGGAAAGCTGCTCTATCACCACCACCTTTAACCTAGCTCTTCCAGCATAAATTCCGGCCGAACACCCTGCAGGACCAGCTCCTATAATTACAAGATCATATATCATTCTGTCCCTCTTTTAGCAGGGAAACAAGGCTTAGACTCTCGGAAGGTTTTATCCTTAATTATGCGATAATCCGATCAATTACGGCTGCTATCTGCGATTTTGCAACAGCTCCCGTAATTTGCTCGACTACAGAACCATTCTTAAAAAAGATCAGCGTTGGGATGGCTCTTATACCGTATCGAGATGGCGTAATTGGATTTTCATCAACATTACACTTTCCAATTTTTATCTTTCCAGCATACTCGTTTGCGAGCTCATCTATGACGGGAGCGATAGCACGACAGGGTCCACACCAGGCAGCCCAGAAGTCAACCAAAACCGGAAGCTCAGACTTGCTTACTTCTTGCTCGAAATTCTTATCTGTAATTTCCACGATGTTTTTGCCAGCCATAACGGATCTCCTTTGGGTAAAGAATTCCTTCTTTCAAGTCGGTAAACACCATGCTTCTTTTTCTAAGCCGGTTTTTTTATAGCGATCTTTAACCTAAATGTCAACGATAGTAGAGGCTATCTAAGGACTTTGTAGGTCAAATTTTTAAAATTTTATGACTGAACCATAGGGAGAATCTTCATGGCGGTTCTTGCTAGTATTGCCTTACGAGTGATTGGAGTTTTTTAATTTTAGGTTGAAATAGCCATAGCCCGAAAAAGCTTATGATAAACATAAGGAGCACGGAATTTTTGTCGCCGCCAGAGAGTCCCATAATAAGCCCATAAAAGGAAATAGAGAGAGCAAGGGCTGATGGAATAAGATGGGCTTGAGCGTATGATTTTGCAATTCTTTGAAGGTTAAGGTCCTTCCCTCCTGTAAGTGACTCCATAAACTTATTTTTTAGCCACAGTCCAACCACGATCTCTATAACTCCAATTCCTATTAGGATATTTCTAAGTTGTGGAAGAAATTCCGAAGAGATCCCTTTTATGATTGGATCCTTCATCCGATCGCTTAGAATCCACCATATTCCAGCCACCATAATCCCTATGAAAAGATAGCCCAGCCAAAGAATGGAGACGGAGATAAATATACGCCGAATATTTTTCGAAACTTCCGTTTCTATCTCCCTTTTCACGCAAGATACTCCTTTTAATTAGTTCTTTCCCACGCCTGGCTGGGCTAACACTCTTTGATTACTAACCTCACGACATAAATTTCTTTTTAAGGTCGTCCCAAGGAGCAAAGGCCGTGATAAGTCCTGCCGTAATAAGGTAGATAGCGAACATGGAAGCTGGAAAGGTGAGATAGAAAAAGGCATAAATTGGAAAAGCTGCCGCACAGGAAAGCACAAACTTAATTACCCACTCTGTCCACTTTTTCTGCTCTTTTTTTTCACTCATAGTTCTCTCCATTCTTTTGTCCTAAATTGTTATTTTCTTCGGAGTGAAGAAATCCTTTAAATATTGTGTTCTTTTTCTCACGAAATTCTTCTTTCCATCCTTTTTGCATTCTGTCAAGCTTCTATCTAAAACTTTTTGTTTGCGTTGCAAAATTCGTTTGTGTATATAAGCACATGGTAAAAACCGATTATTTAATCTACACTTCTGGAAAGGTTTATTGTCGTGTCTTCGGCTGAATCACATATATCCACATTAAAGGGTTTCCGAATGTTAAGACAACGTTAGGAGGAAAATGATGAGCGGACCAACAAACCAAAGTATTCTTGTGGTGGGCGGTGGAATGAGCGGTATGACAGCCGCAATTGAAGCCGCAGAAGCAGGTTATGAAGTCTACTTAGTTGAAAAGAATCCCTATCTTGGTGGGAGAGTTGCTCAACTCAATCTCTACTTTCCTAAGCTATGCCCTCCCTACTGTGGGCTAGAGATCAATTTCAGACGAATAAAGCAGAATCCGAAGATTCGTGTATTCACAATGGCTCAAGTGGAATCCATTACTGGAGAAGAAGGTAACTTTGAGGTAACAGTTCTTTTAAGACCCAGGTATGTTAATGAAAAATGCACATGTTGCGGGAAGTGCGCTGAGGCAACGACCCTAGAGATCGACAACCCCTTCAATTACGGTATGGACAGAGTTAAGGCAGCTTATCTGCCCCATGATATGGCCTTTCCTATGAGGTATGTTATTGATCCAGTTCTTGTGCAGAGTTCCGAGGCTCAAAAAGTAAAGGAATCTTGTCCTTATGATGCAATCGATCTTTCCATGGAACCAAAGACTATTACCCTTTCGGTGGGTTCTATTGTCTGGGCTACGGGATGGAATCCCTACGATGCCAAAAAGCTAGATACCTACGGTTTTGGAGTTTATCCTGACGTAATTACTAATGTAATGATGGAAAGGATGGCAGCAAATAACGGTCCTACCCAGGGTAAGATAGTCCGCCCATCGACGGGACAACCTCCCAAAAATGTTGCCTTCATCCAATGTGCTGGATCGAGAGATGAAAACCATCTTCCCTTTTGTTCTAGTATATGTTGCCTTGCTTCTATGAAACAGGCAACCTATGTGCGAGATCAGCTTCCCGACTCTAAAGTTTACATTTTCTATATTGATATAAGGGCGACCGATCGATACGAGGACTTTTACTCTAAAATAAAGCAGGATGAAGGGATAGTGTTTTTTAAAGGGAAAGTAGCCAAAATCTTCCCGAGCGAGACCTCTGATCAGCTTATCCTCAGGGTCGAAAACACAATGACGGAAGAACTTATGGAGATGCCCTTCGATCTTGTGGTGCTGGCAACAGGTATGGAGCCCTCCACCGCCCGGGATCTTTTACCAATCCCTGTGGCATATGACGACTATCAGTTTTTACCAGCTTTGACGGTACAACCAGGGATCTATGCGGCCGGATGTGTAAGAAGCCCTCTTAATGTTGCTGAGTCCGTACAGGATGGAACTTCTGCGGCTATACGAGCAATAAAGTCGATTGTAGGAAGGAGGTAATTCCATGGAAAAAAAGACAGGTGTCTATATATGCTCAGGTTGTGGTATCGGAGATGCCTTAAATATTGATCAGCTAGCAGGGATAGCAGGGGAACATAATGTAGCTATTTGTAAAAATCACGCTGTCCTTTGCAGTAAAGAGGGTCTCCAGCTTATAAGAAATGACATAGAACAGGAAGGGATTAACACAATTGTTATTGCAGCCTGTTCTCCCCGAGTGATGTATGACGTCTTCTCCTTCGATGGTTGTATAATAGATCGGGTCAACCTTAGGGAGCAGGTGGTTTGGAGTCAGCCTCCGGGAGATGAGAATACTCAAATGATGGCGGAAGATTATCTTCGTATGGGGCTTGCAAAGGTTAACAGAATGGAACTCCCAGAACCCTACAAGCCCGACATAGAGATGTCAAAGGATGTTCTAGTGGTTGGCGGTGGGGTAACTGGCATGTCGGCAGCTTTAGCCGCTGCAAGTGCTGGCTACAGAGTTACTCTTGTGGAAAAGTCCTCAGAACTTGGAGGTTTTCAAAAAGACGTCAAGGAGATTGCCACGTTCCCGTACAAGAAGGGACTTCAGAGTAATAATATTGTAAGCGACCTAATACAGAAGGTTCAAGGTCATGAGAATATTAGGGTTTACACGGGAGCTAAAATTGAAAGCACTGCAGGAGGTCCAGGACTCTTTGATGTAAAGATTTCTCAAAATGGCTCATCCTTTGAACATAGATTTGGAGCTATAGTTCTAGCTACTGGATGGGTTCCTTATGATCCTACCAAGTTGGATAAAAGACTTGGTTACGGTCTCTCAAACGTTATAACGAGTGTTGATTTCGAACGAATGGTTGCAGAGGGAGGGATAAAGAGACCAAAGGATGGTGGAGAAGCAAAGAATGTAGCTTTTGTTCTCTGTGCCGGTTCGAGGGATCCCAATTATTTGCCCTATTGTTCTACCGTATGTTGTCTAACATCTCTTAAACAGGCGCTGGAAGTAAAGAGACAGAGTCCCGATGCTAACGTTTTCATTGTTTATAAGGAGATGAGAACACCGGGGCAATCGGAAGATCTTTATCGTAGGGCTCAGGAGGAGGGAGTTATTTTTGTAAGGTGTCAAAATCCTGAAGTAAGCAAAGGCGCCCAGGGGCTTACAATCAAGGGCTTCGAAGATCTGGTGGGAGAAGAAATAGTTATTGATGACCTTGATCTTGTCGTGCTTGCTACAGGTATGGTCCCCACTACATCTTTTGGGGAAAACGTTCTTGCGGCGGAGAAGAAGGAAGGTGAAGAGGAGGCTGTACCTGCCGATGTGATTCTTAACTCGGATATTTTGAACCTTCAGTATCGCCAAGGGCCAGAGGTTCCTATATTGAAATACGGTTTCCCTGATTCCCATTTTATATGCTTCCCCTATGAAAGCAGGCGAACCGGTATTTATCCTGCTGGCTGCGTAAGGAGACCGATGGGGATCGCTTCGGCTATTGAAGACGGCGCTGGAGCAGCGATGAAGGCGATCCAGTGTATTGAGCTCGTCCATAAAGGAATGGCCGTTCATCCGAGAGCTGGAGACACATCTTTTCCCGAATTTTTCATGCAAAGATGTACTCAGTGCAAACGATGTACCGTTGAGTGTCCCTTTGGAGCTATCAACGAGGATGAAAAGGCCAATCCTTTACCTCAACCGACTCGATGCAGACGATGTGGAGTCTGCATGGGGGCCTGTCCTGAGCGTATTATCTCCTTCAAAAATTATTCTGTGGGTATGATAGGTGATATGATCAAGGCTATTAACGTGCCCGATGAATATGAGGAGAAGCCAAGAATTTTGGTTCTTGCCTGTGAAAATGATGCCTATCCCGCTCTGGATATGGCTGGTGTAAGGCGAATGGGATATAACCCCTGGGTAAGGGTTGTGCCACTCAGATGTCTTGGTTCTATGAACCTTATATGGATTGCCGATGCTTTGTCTTCTGGGATTGATGGGGTTGTATTGCTCGGTTGTAAGTATGGTGATGATTACCAGTGTCATTTTATAAAAGGAAGTGAGCTCGCCAATATTAGGCTTAGTAAGATAAAGGAGACCCTTGATCGACTCGCTCTTGAATCCGATAGAGTTCGTTTTGAGACGGTGTCAATTTCAGATTACGATAGACTGTCAAAGATTCTTGATGAGTTTTCAGAGCGGGTTCAGGAGATTGGACCTAATCCTTACAAAGGTTTCTAACAGAAGGAAGGGGGCATGGATCTACACCATGCCCCTAATCATAATAAACGCATTGCACTAAGGAGGAGAAAGGCATGAGCGTAAAGGTTGATCCTAATTTCATGAAGGAACTGGAGAGCTTTGGACTAAAGGATGCGAGCAAATGTTTTCACTGTGGCAACTGTACGGCTATATGTCCTCTTTCGGAGGGTAAGACACCCTTTCCAAGAAAACTTGTAAAATATACCCAGCTAGGCCTTAAAGATAAAATACTTAGAAGTCCTGAACCCTGGTTATGTTACTACTGCGGAACCTGCTCGGAAAAATGTCCTCGGGGAGCCGATCCAGGGGAGACCATGATGGTCATGCGACGTTATTTGACTTCCAAATACGATTGGACGGGTTTTTCTAAGAGGTTTTACACCTCTGAAAGATTTGAGATCATAGCCATAGTAGTGGTAGGTCTTCTGGTAGGTATAGCACTTCTTATTTTCAATACTGGAAAGCCGGATTGGGAACATGCTAGAATAAACTCCCTGTGGCCTAAGGAAAAGATAGAAATCGCTGATCTAATAATGGCGGCAGTACTTTCTTTTCTTCTCCTAAGTAATGCTTATCGATGCATAAAATTTATTATGGGTGACCTATTAGGCAAAATTCCCTTTAGGTATTACAAAGAGCAGTTTCGGGAGTTGATAGTTCATTTTCTTACACAAAAACAGTTTTCAAAATGCGAAGATAAAAAGCAATGGTTGATCCACTTACTTATTATGACGGGATACAGCACGGCCTTCTTGCTCGTTGTGGTTTTTATAAGACTCTTTCAAAGAGACCATATTGAATACGAACTCCTACATCCTATTAGGCTGTTAGGGTATTACTCTACGGCTGCTCTCCTATACGGCTGCACCTATGCTCTAATTGGTCGTCTAAATAAGAGTAAACCCCCTTATAAGAACTCCCATTCTACAGACTGGATGTTCCTGATTTTATTGGAACTTACCACTCTAACTGGTATTTTCATTCATTTTACAAGACTTCTTGATTGGCCCTTCGCTACTTACGCTCTGTATGTTATTCATCTTATGGTGGCGGTTCCTATGTTGGTCTTGGAAGTTCCCTTCGCGAAATGGGCTCATCTCGCCTATAGGCCTATTGTGATTTTCCTCATGAAGGTCCGAGAAAACTATTTAAGGGATCAGGCATCTGAGAGCGTAGAAAGTGGAGAGGTTCAAGAGAGGGCTGCTACCTAGTTCCTTTTTGGAATATTTGGGTTGAGTGCGGCTTCTAAAAAGCTGTTGACAGCTATAGAAATTGTGATAAGTTACACAATGATTATGCTCACTCTTGGATGTTAGCCACCTAAGAGAGGGGTGGCATTTGTGCAATAGGCTGTGAGGTCTTAATAAAAAGAATTTTAAGGTTAGAAAGGAGAAGGTATGGCGGAAATAGGGCATGGCGGTAAGGAAATTGTCGAAAGAATTATGGATCCAGCACAGGCAAAGGAGAAAATAAAAGGGCTTAAGGAGATTCCAATTAGAAGTCAGATAGCTAACGAAGTAATAGGTATTGCCTATGGCTTTTTCTCTCCCCTTGAGGGATTTATGGGAAAGGCTGACCTCGACGGTATATGTAAAAATATGCATCTTGCAAACGGGGTTCTTTGGAGTATTCCGATCCTATTTGATCTCTCCGACGCCGAAATTTCCGATTACGGGATCAAAGTGGGAGACAGTGTAGTCCTTACTTACCAGGGCAATCCAATGGCCCTTTTTGAGATTGAAGAAATATATGAATATGACAAAAAGACCATTTGTCAAGCTGTTTACGGCACAACGGATGATAAGCATCCAGGTTGTGCCAGAACTTATGCCTATAAAGATAAATTTATCGCAGGAAAGATTACCCTTGTGAATAAGCCAATAATTAATCCTCCCTATGATCCATACTTTATTCCGCCTCTAGAGATGAGAAAGCGCTTCAAGGAGAAAGGGTGGGTTCGAGTTGTGGCTCATCAAACCAGGAATGTGCCCCATACTGGCCATGAATGGCTTATGAAGGGTGCTTGGCTCCAAACCTATGGTGAACTGCCCATTGATAAGCCTCTGGTGGGTGTTCTAGTTAATGCAATTATTGGAGAGAAGCGAAAGGGTGACTATATTGATGAAGCAATTATTCTCACGCAGGATGAGCTTAGAAAATCTGGATACTTTGGTGACCATAACCACTTGACCTCTTTGACATTCTGGGACATGAGATATGCTGGTCCCAAGGAAGCTATATTCCATGCTATCCTGAGGACAAATCTTGGTCTAACTCACCATATGTTTGGTCGAGACCATGCAGGGGTTGGAACCTACTACGGTCCCTACGATGCTCACATTCTCCTTGAGCAGCATAAGAATGAGCTTTCAATTACACCTGTATATTCGATGAATTGGCTCTATTGTCCGCATTGTGGTGAGGTAACTTCAGAGGGGCTCTGTAACCATAAAAATGAGTGGCAGAAATTCAGTGGAACTGTTATTAGAAGTATTATTCTTGATGGTGTAAAGCCCCCAAGACTTATTTTCCGTCCCGAGGTATTTGATCTGGTTATGGAGTGTGCCGAAAAGTATGGGTTTGGGTCGCCCTTTGTAACTGATGAATATCTCCAGAATAGAATACCCGTTTTTACAATACCACCTTTAGCGTAACTTACCATTGAGAGGAGGAAGAAACATGGCAGAGGAAAAATATCCAATTAATATCTGGATTAACGAAGAGCGGTATGAAAAGCTCAAAGCTGTTGGGCTTGCGAATATGTGTGAAGAAATGCTTGCTGGATTGAAGGTGTTGCGAGTTTATGCGAATGATGCTCAGAAAGACAAGATTCTCAAAGTGTTCCCAACAGCTAAGTTTGACTCAGCTACTACTAAGAGTATCGAGCTTCTGCCAAGAGAAGTAAAGGATAAGATGTTTGATATGGTAATTGAGAAGAAAAGCATAGACATTATGGAAGAGTTTCTAAGTAAGTACTAGGAATTAACCCCTTCCCCCTTCCTCCTTGAAGGAGGGGTGGGGAAAGGGAAGAACAATTTTGGTTTCTATGCAAGAGATTTTTTTCACACTTAAGGCTTGACAAAAAGTGGCTAATCCTAATAAAAGTTAGGCTTGAGAAATAGCGTTTTGTGGGCATACACATAGAGGTCTAAATAGTCCCTAAAAAGTAATCGAGGTCATTATGTTAGAAAGCTATGTGCCGGTTTTAATCCTAGGGGTTATATCGGTTGGTTTTGCCTTTGTGACCTTGGCTCTTTCTCATTTAATTGGAGAGCGGAAACCAACCGAGGAAAAGCTCATACCTTATGAGTGCGGTAATGTTCCTATAGGAACTGCGAGGGAGCGGTTTCCGGTAAAGTTTTACATTATTGCAATGCTTTTTATAATCTTCGATGTTGAAGTCGCTTTCATGTTTCCATGGGCAGTTTTGTATGAAAACTTAGGGATGCTGGGTTTAATAGAGATGCTAATTTTTGTTTTGATCCTCATGCTAGGTTTAGCCTATGTGTGGGGAAAAGGGGCGCTGGAATGGGAATAGAGAAAAACCTTGCCAACCTTGGTATAGTTACAACCTGTCTTGATAAGGTTCTCAATTGGGCAAGAAAGAATTCGCTATGGCCCATGACTTTCGGGCTTGCCTGTTGTGCTCTTGAGATGATGGTTACCGTTTCTGCCCGCCATGATATTGCTCGGTTTGGAGCTGAGGTTTATCGAGGTTCGCCTCGTCAAGCAGATCTTTTGATTGTTCCTGGAACTCTTACAAAGAAGATGCTTCCTATGGTTCTTCGGCTCTATGAACAGATGCCTGAACCTAAATGGGTTATCGCCTATGGCAATTGTGCATGCACTGGTGGTGTATTTAGAACGTATAATGTGGTGCAGGGAATTGATCAATACATCCCTGTAGATGTTTACATGGCGGGTTGTCCGCCCAAACCGGAGACGCTTCTTACGGCAATAGTGATGTTAAGGGATAAGATAGACAAGGAATCGTTGAAAAATAGAGGGTAAAGATCGATCATGACTCAACAAGAACTTATAGAAAGGATTAAGGAGAAGGCTTCTTCTATTATAATGGAGGTTTCTGAAGGCATAGACTGCCCCGTTGTGAGAGTAGAAAAGGGAATGCTTCTTGATTTTATGAAACTTCTCAAAAACGATCTGGATTTTTCCTTTGACCTTATTGCCGATGTGACAGCGGTAGATTATCCTGAGAGGGTTCCTCGTTTTGATGTTATCTATCATATTTTTTCCATAAAAAACAGCCAACGGGTAAGGGTAAAGGTTTCTGTAGATGACGGGGGTGGAGTTGAAAGCGTCACCTGTATTTGGCGGGGAGCGGAATGGCTCGAAAGGGAAGTTTACGACATGTTTGGGATAACGTTCTATAATCATCCTGACCTTAGAAGGATACTAATGGAAGAGGATTTTAAGTATTATCCTTTGAGAAAAGATTTCCCATTAGAAGGAATCGAGGAATAGGCGATGACGATAGAAGGGAATGAGATCAGAAGAGAAATGATTTTAAACATGGGTCCTCAACATCCGGCAACCCATGGGGTGTTGAGGCTACTTTTGCACCTGGAAGGCGAGGTTGTTAAAAAGAACATCCCTATCATTGGTTATCTTCATAGAGGTGTTGAGAAGCTAGGTGAACACCGAACATACCTTCAAAATATAGTTTTTACGGATCGTCTGGATTATACGGCTTCTATGTGTAATAATCTCTCTTATGCTCTTGCTGTTGAGAAGCTTTGTGGTATTGAGGTGCCGGAACGTGCAAGGGTGATTCGGGTGATTATGGCGGAACTTCAACGAATTGCGGCTCATCTTCTTTGGCTTGGAACCTATGCTCTCGATATAGGAGCGATGAGTGTATTTTTTTATTGTTTCAGGGAGCGTGAAAAAATTCTCGATATGTTTGAAATGATCTCAGGGCAAAGGCTTACTCCATCCTATATATGTATAGGTGGCGTAAGAAGGGACATTACAGATCAGTTTCTAGAGGCTCTTAGGGTATTTTGTGACACTTTTAATGACTATGTTCGTGACTATGAAAACCTCCTTACCAAGAATCCAATATGGGTTGAGCGTCTAAAGGATGTTGCTGTCCTTTCCGCGGAAGATGCTATTAACTGGGGAACAACGGGGCCTGTTCTAAGGGCATCGGGAGTAAAGTTCGACTTCAGAAGGGCAACTCCTTACTGTGGTTACGAAAATTATGAGTTCGATATTCCGATTGGGACTAAAGGGGATTGCTACGATCGTTATTTGGTGCGGGTTGAGGAGATGCGCCAGTCGAATAGGATTTTAAAGCAGGCGATGAAGGATATTCCAGATGGTCCTATTATGGCCGATGTGCCCTTCATTACTCTACCTCCAAAAGATCAGGTAATGAATAACATTGAATCCTTGATTAAGCATTTCAAAATAGCAGCAGGATTGTTCCAGGTTCCTAAAGGGGAGGTTTATAGTTCTATAGAGAATCCTAAAGGAGAGCTTGGTTTTTACATTGTCTCCGATGGTTCGTCTAAACCCTATAGGATGAGGATAAAATCCTCCTGTTTTGTTAACCTTTCGGCATTACCTTTTATGACTCAGGGCTGCCTTGTTGCCGATCTTATAGCGGCACTTGGGAGCATTGATATTGTTCTGGGTGAAGTTGATCGCTAAGATGATTTGAACCTCAGAAATAAAGTGAGTGGAAGCAATGATACTCTTCAGCTCATGGCAAGGAGAAGTTGTTGACAACAGAAATAAAAAAGAACCAAAAAGTCCAAAGGCAATAGCTTTACCAGAGGAGTTTAAACCCGGCGAAAAAATCAAAGCCTTCTTTGGATGGGATGGGATCGTCATCTGCGACGACTCCGTTGATCCTGTAGATATGGCTTTGAGGTATGCCGAGGCGATGCTCAATGAATCTTGCGGCAAATGTACTCCCTGTGGCCAGGGAGCAAGATTTATGCGAACTCTTCTTGAGAAAATGGCCAAAGGGGTTGCCACAAACGATGATATTGAGGGACTTCGCTCTCTTGCGACCCTTATAAAGTCAACTTCTAAATGTTCTATAGGACAGACGGCACCGGTACCTATCCTTCACGTTCTTGAGTATTTTGGGGAGGAAATAAAGGGTAGGGTCTCATCTAAAAAGCCGGCTCAGGCTGGACGTTATCGTTATGCTGTTACCGCTCCATGTTTGAATGTCTGCCCTAGTAGTCTTGATATACCAAAATATATAGAAGAGATTAGGGAAGTGAGATTTGAGGACTCTCTTTCTACCATAAGGGAGATGACCTGTCTTCCTGGAACTCTTGGTAGAGTCTGTGTCCGTCCCTGCGAATCGAACTGCCGAAGAGCTCTTGTAGAGGGTTCAGTATCTATAAAATGGTTGAAGAGGTTTGCTGCCGACTTTGAGATGGGTCATAGAAAGAAGCCTCGTTTGCCCCAGATTCCTCCTAGCATCGGGAAGCGGATCGCTGTGGTAGGAGCTGGGCCTGCCGGGCTTTCCTGTGCTTTTTATTTGGCTTTAAAGGGTTATAGTGTTACTATTTTTGAAAAATCGAAAGAGCCTGGTGGAATGGCTACCTATGGTATCCCTGATTACAGATTGCCTCGAGGTGTCCTTACCCGTTATGAAGTAGACATTATCAAAGGCCTAGGGGTGGAGATCCGATACGGGGTCGAAATTGGAAAAGATATAATGCTTATGGATCTTCACAAAGACTACGACGCTGTTTTTATAGGCGTTGGGGCTCAGACAAGCGCCAAAATGGGGGTAGAAGGAGAGGACAAGGGATATAGAGGATTCATCCCGGGAGTTAGGTACCTTTACGATATTAACAATGGCATGGATCCTTATCCTGAAGGGAAAAGGGTTGTGGTTGTAGGCGGTGGCAATGTGGCCATGGATTGTGTAAGAACCTCTTTTAGGATTGGTAAAACGGATGTTCATCTTGTCTACAGGCGTTCTCGAGCTGAAATGCCTGCTGATCCCGAGGAGATTCATGATGCCGAGGAAGAAGGGGTCCTTTTCCATTTTCTATGTAATCCTACGAGGATTCTAGAACAGGATGGTAAGGTCGTGGGGGTAGAGCTCATAAGAATGGAACTTGGGGAACCTGACCAGAGCGGTAGAAGGCGACCGGTTCCAGTGCCCGGATCTGAGTTTATTTTGGAAACTGATATTCTTATTCCTGCTATAGGGCAGGCAGTAGATCTATCTTTTCTTGCGGGATGTAGTGATATGAAGCTTACCAAGTGGAAAACGCTAGAGGTCAACCCGGACACCTTTGAAACTTCAATAAAGGGAATTTTTGCTGCAGGAGACTGTGTGACGGGTCCTGATGTTCTTGTAAGAGCTGCTGGAGACGGAAGAAAGGCCGCTGATAGGATCGATCAGTATCTTAGGGGAATTGAACCTGGACCGAGCGATGAAGAAAGATTTGATAGGTTGTTTTCAAAGATCAAGGTGTTCAATAAAAACGAAAAAGTAGAAGTTGCCGGTGGGATGGAGAGGAAGGAACTTCATAAGCTCGATCCGGAAGTGAGGAAGTGGATTTTCGACGAGGTTGAGAAGGGATATATGCCGTCGGAGGCTATAACCGAGGCACAAAGGTGCCTCAGATGTTATCGTATAGGAATGATTGCCTATTAGGATATTGTGTCTAAAGAGCGAATCCACGTAAAAACAGGGGATTGGATGTCGGCTATGATAACTGTAACGATTGATGGAAGGGAGATACAGACTGAGCCTGGGAAGACGATTCTAGAGGTGGCAAGGGCCAATGGGATTTACATCCCTACCCTATGCTTTCTTGAGGATCTTCTTCCCATTGGAGCATGTAGGCTCTGTATTGTGGAAGTTGATGGCTATGATCAGCCTCAACCTTCATGTGTGCAGGTGGTGACGGATGGCATGAACATCAGAACCACCACGGAAAAGCTTCTCGAAATGAGACGGGATATTTTAAAGCTTCTCCTTCTTGATCATCCTCTTGATTGTCCTATCTGTGACAAGGCAGCGGAGTGTAAGCTTCAGGATCTTGTGTATGAGCTTGGATATGATAGGGCTATTGCGGAAGGTTCAGTTGGGGTTCCGATGCTTCATAAGCCCCCGGTGAAATGGTCAACCATTGGCATCAATTATTTTCCAAGCCGATGCGTAGCTTGCCAACGTTGCGTTCATGTGTGTTTAGAAAGGGTGGGATGTGGAGTTCTTGAAGCAGGTAAAGAAGATGGAACTCCAAGAATCTTTCCAGCCCATCCTGAAAAGTGTATAGCCTGTGGAGAATGTCTTTCGGTCTGTCCGGTTGGAGCCCTTACGGAAGCTGTGAGTCCTCTAAAGGCTAGACCCTGGGAAAAGACTAAGACAAAGACGGTATGTCCCTATTGTGGTGTAGGATGTGTAATTGAACTCAATGTGGCAAGCGGTCAGGTCATAAAGGTTACTACCGATGAAGCTGTTCCTCCCAATTATGGAACGCTTTGCGTTAAAGGTCGTTTCGGTTTTGAGTTTATAAACAGCGACAAGAGGCTTACGAAACCTCTTATTCGACAGGGAGGCTCATTCCGGGAAGTTAGTTGGGATGAGGCTCTTAACTATGTTGCAAAGAAGCTAAAAGAAATAAAGGAAAAGCATGGTGCGTCTGCTATTGCAGGTCTCTGTTCTGCTCGATGCACGAACGAAGACAATTATGTGTTCCAAAAGTTTATGCGGGCAGTGATCGGAACCAACAATGTCGATCACTGTGCCCGTCTCTGACACTCCTCAACAGTGGCTGGTCTGGCCACAACTCTTGGCTCTGGTGCTATGACCAATTCGATGGGCGATATTGAGGATGCGGAAGTTATACTGGTGGTTGGTAGTAACACCACCGAAAACCACCCCGTCTTTGGTATGAAGGTTAGGAAACTTGCTCGAATGAAGGGGACGAATCTCATTATTATCGATCCTCGGCGTATCGACCTTGTTGATGATGCGGTGCTTCATCTTCCATTAAAGGCGGGGACAGACATAGCTCTTTTTAACGCTATGTTGAATGTTATTATCCGTGAAGAACTCTATGACAAAAAATTTGTTGAGGAGAATACAGAAGGCTTTGAAGAGCTTTTAAAAGTTGTAGAAAAGTATACTCCCGAGTTAGCTGAGGAGATAACGGGAGTTCCTAAGGATGACATTATCTCGGCCGCAAGGATGTATGCTAAGGCTGAGAGAGCCTCAATTATCTACTGCATGGGAGTAACCCAGCACGCTAAAGGAACCGATAATGTTAAGAGTCTTTCTAATCTCGCCCTTGTCTGTGGCCATATTGGTAAACCTGGGACGGGTGTGAACCCATTAAGAGGCCAAAACAATGTTCAAGGGGCCTGTGACATGGGAGGTCTTCCCGTCTTCTATCCTGGATATCAACGGGTGGATGTGGAAGAGGTAAAAAGAAAATTTGAAAAGCTATGGAATGCTAAGCTCAGTGCGGAGCCAGGTCTTACCGTTGTCGAAATGGGCCATGCGGCCATAGAGGGAAAGGTTAAGGCTCTTTACATTATGGGAGAAAATCCTGTGCTAACCGATCCAGATCTTCATCACATGGAAGAAGCTTTGAGAAAGCTAGATCTTCTAGTTGTGCAGGATATCTTTTTCACCGAAACCTGTGACTTCGCCCATGTAGTTTTACCTGCCTGTGCCTTCTCCGAAAAGGAGGGGACCTTCACAAACACTGAACGAAGGGTTCAAAGGGTGAGAAGAGCCCTTAAGCCCAAGGGTGGTACAAAGGACGATTGGAAGATTATTGCAGAGCTTTCAGAAAGATTAGGTTATCCTATGCCCTATAGGGATGCGGAGGAGATATTTGAAGAGATCAGAAAAGTTACGCCTCAATATGCGGGAATAACCTATAGGCGGATTGACAGGGTTGGAATCCAGTGGCCCTGTCCGACGGAAGATCATCCTGGAACACCAATCCTTCATGTGGGTAAGATAGCGAGAGGAAAGGGTCTTTTGGTGCCTGTTGAATATAGGCCACCTGTAGAACAACCCGATAGGGAATATCCCTTTGTTTTAGTCACAGGTAGGAATTACTACCATTACCATACTGGAACCATGACCAGAAAGTGCAAGGTGTTAAATTATGGAGCTCCCGAACCAATTCTCGAGATCCATCCGATAGATGCTCACATTATTGGTGTGTCCGATGAGGATATGGTGAAGGTTGTGGGAAGGAGAGGAAGCATAGAGTTGAAGGCTAAACTGAGTGAGAGGGTAAAGCGAGGAGAGGTCTTTTCCACATTCCATTTCCATGAGGCGAGGGTTAATGTTCTTACAGGGAGCCAGGAACTTGATCCAGTTGCAAAGATTCCAGAGTTAAAGGTTACGGCTGTGCGAATTGAAAAGGTTGGAAAAGGGGAATAGACCATGAGCCCTAATGCTATAGTCTTTGTTGTGATAAAGATTCTAGTAATATTTGCGTTGGTTATGTTGGTTGTAGCATATCTTACGCTCCTAGAACGTAAGATACTTGCGCACATGCAAATCCGTTTGGGTCCTATGTTTGCTGGACCCCACGGGATTCTCCAGCCCATAGCAGACGGTATTAAGCTCTTCTTTAAAGAGGACATTATTACCAAAGAAGCTGACAAACTCTTTTATTTCCTATCTCCTGCTTTAAGTATAATCCCAACTTTAATGATCTTTGCCGTTATACCTTTTGGAGATCAGACTACGCTCTGGGGGTTACTTAAGGAGCCCGTTAAGCTTAGTATTACGGAACTGAATATAGGTTTATTGTATGTCTTTGCTATGGGTGGGATAGCCACATATGGAATTGTTTTTGGTGGTTGGGCACAAAACAATAAATACTCTTTACTTGGTGGAGTGAGAGCAGCTGCTCAGCTTATAAGCTATGAAGTTGCTTTTACCCTGTCGGTCTTTGGTGTCATACTCCTTGCTGGGTCTCTTAATCTCGTTGAGATTGTGGATAAACAGAAGAATATGTGGTACATAGTCTATCAACCCGTAGGCTTTATCCTCTTCCTTATAGCTTCAGTTGCGGAACTTAAAAGGACCCCCTTTGACCTGCCTGAAGCAGAGAGCGAGTTAGTGGCGGGCTTTCATGCGGATTACAGTAGTATGAAGTTTGCGATGTTCTTCATGGCTGAGTATGCGAGCATAATAGTTTGTTCCTGTATAGGAACAGTGCTATTCCTCGGTGGGTGGCATGGACCCTCTTTCCTACCTCCCTTTGTATGGTACATGCTCAAGGTATTCGTGCTAATGTATGTGATAATATGGTTAAGAGCCACATATCCTCGTCTCCGGTATGACCAGCTTATGAAGTTTGGTTGGAAGGTGATGATACCACTGGGGTTTGTCAATATCTTTGCAACGGCTATTGTGTTGATTTTGGTTAAATAAAGGTGGGAGCGAGCCTATGATTACACCACTTCTCAAAGGATTATGGGTAACCTTTAAACACTTTGTTTCAAAGCCGATCACAGTCCAGTATCCCAAAGCACGGGTTGGATCCTTCGACGCATACAGAGGGCTTCAGGCGATTCGCAGAAACCCAGATGGTAGTATAAAATGTGTTGCCTGTGGGTTGTGTGAAGTTGTCTGTCCAGCCCTTGCAATAAGAATTGAGATAGGTGAATACGAGGGCAGAAGGTATCCAATAACCTATGAGCTAGATGGTTTTAGGTGTATTTACTGCGGACTCTGCGAGGATGTCTGTCCCGTAAACGCTATCTATCTCACTAAAGAATATGAGAATGTGAGGTACACTAAAGAGGAACTTATGTTGGATAAGAATGCACTCCTTAAAAGAGGAGAGATGGTAAAATGATCCAGGAATATCTAGGATATGCCTTTTCCTTTTTAGCGGTGGTTCTCGCGATTTCGACCATTATACAGAAGAACCCTGTCTATAGTGCGGCCTCTCTTATTGGTGTGATGTTAATGTTGGCCTGTAACTATGTGCTTCTTAATGCCGAGTTTATCGCGGCGATTCAAGTGATCGTTTATGTTGGAGCCATAATGGTTCTTTTTGTATTCGTGATTATGCTCCTCAATATTGAATATGCGAAGCGGGAGAAGCTGTATTATAGAGGACGTATTTTTGGAGTGATTATTGGAGTGGCGCTTTTACTAAAACTTCTCATAGTTGGCTATTCGATGGCCATAAAGATTCAGCAGGGTGATCTACCTGTACCCAAGGACTTAGATTCAACAAAGGTTGTGGGGAAATATCTGTTTTCAAACTATATCCTTCCCTTTGAAGTGATCTCCGTTGTGTTGTTGATAGGTATTATTGGGGCTGTGGTTTTAGGTAGAAAAGAACGCCCTAATGGAGAACAGAAAGAGGAAGTGGTCGTTAAGACGATTGGTTCAACACACTGATTATGTAGTTCATAAGGGGGTGTTTGAATGATAAGTCAAATGAATTTCTTTCTTTTAACAGGGCTCTTGATTTTCGGGATAGGAGCTCTGGGTCTATTGATAAGGCGAAATCTCATTATATGCTTCATGAGTATCGAGTTGATGCTAAATGGTGTGAACCTCATTTTCGTTACATTTTCTCACTATCTTCAATCTGCGGTAGGTGTACTCTACGTTCTATTTATCATGGCTCTTGCTGCAGCAGAGGTGGCAATAGGTCTTGCTATAATTCTCTTGATATACAGGCTTAAAGGCACGGTGGATATGGATAGCCTAAACACCATGAAGGGATAAAGAGGTGGTGACATGTTTGATTTTATAGTGCTAATTCCGCTTTTTCCAGCCTTTGGTGCATTTCTGAACGGAATATACGGTGTATTCCGTAGTAATTGGGCTGACAAGCCATCTCATACTATAGGAATCGCCTCGATAGGGCTTGCCTTTGGTTTGATGCTACTTCTTGTGTATAAGATGGTAAGTGTTCCGATAGTGCTTCTTGCGTTAGTGCCAGCTCTTGGAGCCTTTCTTGCTTTCATATTCGGCTATAGATGGAGTGATAAACTGGTCAGTATTATAGGCGTTGGATCAATAGGTATCTCCTTTATTTTGTCGGTCCTAGCCTTCTGGAAGCTTATCCATCTAGAGCCAGAAGCAAGGTTCATCGAGGTCGTTTTTTATAAGTGGATGATCTCGGGAGATCTTTCTCTAGATATAGCATTTCTCCTAGATCCTTTAAGTGCCGTGATGATTCTTGTAGTTACAGGAGTTGGTTTCCTGATCCATGTATATTCAGTTGGCTATATGCACAATGATCCTTCCTACCCTAGGTTTTTTGCCTATCTTAATCTCTTCGTGTTCTTTATGTTAATTTTAGTGATGGCCAACAATTTCCCGATGATGTTTATAGGATGGGAAGGTGTTGGACTTTGCTCCTATCTTTTAATCGGATTTTGGTTTGAAGATGACTATAATGCCTATGCTGGAAATAAGGCCTTTATAGTAAATAGAATAGGGGACTTTGGGTTTCTCCTTGGGATGTTTTTGATTTTCGTTACCTTTGGATCTCTAAACTATAAGGATGTTTTCGAAACGGCGAGCAGAGTGTTATCTTACAATGGATTTACTGTAACAGCCATAACACTTCTTCTCTTTGTTGGTGCAACGGGCAAATCCTCCCAAATACCCCTGTATGTGTGGCTTCCCGATGCAATGGCAGGACCTACCCCCGTTTCTGCATTGATCCACGCTGCTACAATGGTTACGGCCGGTGTTTACATGGTTGCAAGGTGTAATGCCCTATATACCTTGGCACCCATTTCAATGGCCGTTGTAGCAACGATAGGTGCCCTCACAGCGATCTTCGCGGCCAGTATGGGTTTTGCCCAAAGAGATATAAAACGCATTCTAGCTTATTCTACGATAAGTCAATTAGGATACATGTTTTTAGGTGTTGGAGTTGCAGCCTTTTCAGCTGGTATTTTCCACCTTGTAACCCACGCTTTCTTCAAAGCTCTTCTATTCTTGAGCGCAGGTAGTGTTATCCATGCTATGGGTGGAGAGCAGGATGTTATGAAAATGGGAGGACTTAAGGGTCACATAAAAAAGACCTTTATAGTATCCCTTGTTGGAACCCTCGCTATAGCAGGAGCACCTGGTCTGTCGGGATTCTTCAGCAAAGATGAAATCCTTTGGCAGGCCTATTCAAGCCCCTATGGTAGTGTGTTCTTATGGGCAATAGGGGTTATTACAGCGGGGATGACAGCCTTTTATATGTTTCGATGGTTATTCCTCATCTTCTTTGGTGAAGAGAGGATGGATCATGAGACCAAACATCATATCCACGAATCTCCTAACGTTATGCTAGTTCCTCTCTACATTTTGGCCTTCCTTTCGATAGTCGGAGGTTATATAGGAATTCCCGAATCTCTTGGTGGTAAGAACCACTTCCATCACTTTCTAGAACCGGTCACCCGTTACGCCTATAAGATTGAAGGACCCCATTATTCTCACGCTCTCGAATATGCCCTAATGATCGTCTCAGTCGCAGTGGCCTTTGCGGGGTTCGCTATCGCCTATATTTGCTATGTCAAGAATCCATCTATTCCGGTCAAGTTTGCCGAGAGTTACCGGAATATTTATAGATGGGTTTACAATAAATACTTTGTGGATGAACTTTACGAATTCCTCTTTGTCAAAGGTACCTTGAATACATGCTTTGGTCTCAAAGCCTTTGACGAAAAGGGTATAGATGGAGCTGTAAATGGTACAGGTAAAAGCTTATACTGGTCCAGTATTCTAACCAGTAAGCTACAAACGGGTTACATCTATCATTACGTATGGGGCATTGTGTTAGGTCTTCTTATCCTACTTTTTTAAGAGGTAAGCGATGGAAGGGATTCAAATTTTAAGCATAGTCACCTTTTTCCCATTGGTTGGAGTGGTTGCTCTGTTTTTTGTGGACAGAGAAAATGTGGTGCTCCAAAAAACTATAACTCTCATTGTTACAACCGTAACATTCATTCTCTCCCTTTATCTGCTGATCTATTTCGATCCATCACGGGCTGATTTTCAGTTCGTGGAGCGCTATAAATGGATCGAATCGATCGGTGCTATCTATTTCCTTGGAATTGACGGTATTTCGCTGTTTCTCTATCTCCTTACCACCTTCATTTGTCCAATCTGCATCCTTTCTGCTTGGGCCTATATCGATAAATATGTAAAGGAATTCCTTATTTGCATGCTTGTTCTCGAAGTTGGTATGCTCGGAACCTTCTGCGCTCTTGATTTACTCCTTTTCTACATATTTTGGGAGCTCATGCTTATTCCCATGTACTTCATAATAGGTGTCTGGGGTGGTCCTAGAAGAGTCTATGCAGCTATAAAATTCGTACTCTACACGCTTGTTGGAAGTGTGTTGATGTTAGTTGCCATAATCTTCAATTACCTCTATGTGGCTTCTCAAACGGGTGAATATACCTTTGATCTCCTTAAGTGGTATCAGGTGTTACCACCGTTTAGCATGCAGGTTTGGTTATTCTCCGCCTTTGCTCTCTCCTTTGCTATTAAGGTTCCAATGTTTCCATTCCATACATGGCTACCGGACGCTCATGTGGAGGCCCCAACGCCGGGAAGTGTTATCCTTGCTGGTATTTTGCTTAAAATGGGAACCTACGGTTTCATAAGATTTGCTATAGGTTTATATCCTCATGCAGCCTACTTTATGACACCCCTTATTATAGCTCTTGCGATTATAGGCATTATCTATGGAGCATTGGTCTCAATTGTTCAACCCGATGTTAAAAAGCTGGTAGCTTTCTCCTCAGTAAGCCACCTTGGAGCGGTAATGCTCGGTATTTTTGCTATGAATATCCAGGGCCTAGAGGGAGCCATGTACATAATGCTTGGACATGGCCTTAGTACAGGAGCCCTATTTATCATAGTAGGAATGCTCTACGAGAGAAGGCATAGTCGTCTCATAGCTGACTACGGTGGAATAGCTAAAAGTGTTCCTATCTTAGCGGCCTTCTTCAGCGTAACGGTTCTATCCTCGGTAGGACTTCCGGGGCTCAATGGCTTTGTCGGGGAATTTCTGGTATTTCTTGGTGCGTTCAGAGTAAAACCTCTATGGACTATTCTTTCTGCAACCTGCGTGATTTTCGCTGCCTGCTATCTCTTGTGGATGTATAAGCGGGTTATGTTTGGACCAATTACCCACGAAGAAAACAAATACATGAAGGATTTAGATCTAAGGGAAGTTCTTATGATGACACCTATTGTATTTCTTTACGTAGTAATGGGTGTTTGCCCCAATTATTTCCTTGAAAAGATGCATACGTCTTTTGATGCATTTTTGAAGGGATATGAAAAGCGCATTGCGATAAATGTGTATGAACAAAAGGTTCAACCTCTGGCGTTGATAAGAGGGGGTAAGTAATGGCAAACTTTGACTTCTTATCCATTTCTCCTGATTTAGTGCTTATAGCCTTTGCGGTGTTGTTCCTCCTGATGGGATCCTTCTCGAGGACACCCGGGGTCCATAATTACAACATGTTATCAATTTCTGCCTTCTCTTTGGCAATACTATTTAATTTGCTGCTCTTCGGTAGTAAGCGATTCGGCTTCTACGACATGATGCTCTACGATGAACTGGCGGGTATATTCAGGTTCATCTTCTATGGTATAGGTATTATTGTCTCCCTTATGTCTGATCCATACATAGAGGGTAAAATAAAGCATAAGGGTGAGTATTATGCTCTGATTATTCTGTCGATAGTGGGTATGAGTTTTATAGCAACATCCTACGATCTGATCATGTTGGTCCTTGGTGTAGAGGCTATGTCGCTCTCTGTCTATATCCTTGCAGGCATGTTCAAGCATGATGAAGCATCGGCAGAGGCTTCAATAAAATATTTCCTTTTGGGAGCCTTTTCTACCGCTATCATGCTCTTAGGCATAGCCTTCGTTTATGGAACAGTTGGAACGACTAATTACAGTCTCATTGTGCAAAACTATAATAAATACCTCCACGGTGGAATTCAGACTGGTATCTTCCTGTTTGGGGTAGCGGCTATCCTGGCGGGAGTTCTTTTTAAAATCGCTGCGGTTCCATTTCATATGTGGACTCCCGATGTCTATGAAGGAGCTCCCACTTCTGTTACAGCCTTCATGATTTCTGGGGTCAAAGCAGCTTCTTTCTTTATGCTTATCAGAGTCTTTCTTATTGCCCTTAAAGTTGCCGTCTTTAACTTTGTCGATATTATGGTCTTTATATCGATCATCACTATGACTTTAGGAAATATTGCAGCGCTTACCCAAAGAAATATCAAGCGCATGCTTGCCTACTCCAGTATCGCTCATGCCGGATATATGCTAATAGGTTTTGTCGCTCTTAACAAAACAGGGCTTGCAGCTATAGTTTTTTACCTCATCGCCTACGCCTTAATGAACCTAGGAGCCTTCGCTGTGCTTGTGCTTTTGGAGGAAAAGGGTAAAGATTTGGAGCATGTTTCCGGATGTGGATTTCTCTATCCCTTCCTTGGGCTCATGATGACAATTTTTATGTTCTCTATGGTTGGACTTCCTCCAACGGGAGGTTTCATGGGTAAATTTTACGTATTCAAGGGAGCATTGGAGGCTGGCTATCTCTGGCTAGTGATTATTGCAGTGTTAAATTCTGCAGTGTCTGCCTACTTCTATTTGAGAGTCCTTGTGTATATGTTCTTCGAAAAACCGATCGATGCAGGTGGAGCTTTAAGGACGAGTTCTGCTACGGTAACAACAGCTCTCGTTCTTACATCCGTTGGTATATTGTTTCTTGGTATTTTCCCCCAGTTTTTCTTCGAAATTACAACAAAGTATATGACCTACTTGCCGTAGAGGAAATGTTATAAAAGTCCGCCTTTTTGGAGGCGGACTTTTTCCCTTTAAACTAACTTCTTATAAGCCGTTTGAGCAAAAACAAGCATCTATCACAGAAAAGAATTGGTAGGCTATCTAGGGCGCCAAGTTTTGAACTGAACCTCATAAGACAATATTCATTCTCGCAATGGTATAGGGAAAAGACATGACCTATTTCGTGGAGGGCGACTTTAACTACCCGTTCATAAAAGACGCTTTCCGATATAGTTTCTCCAAGCTCTCCTCTCTGAAGTCTATAAGTAGAAACAATAGCTGTCCGGCCTCCCAGTTGAGCTTCTCCAAAGACATAGGTAAAAACTGGGATACATAAATCCACATAGGTGACCCCAAGTATACAAAAGTGGTTTGTCGACACTTCTTCGAGGATTTTTAACATAAGCCCAGCATCATACTGTCGACGCTCTAGAATAAAGGTCTCTTCTGGAATCTCTATCTCTCCTATTATACTTACCGGGACATCAAGAATCCCCTGAATGTTAGCGGCAACCACTCTTGGAATAAGATTTCCGAGCTTCCCAACGCTCACAATACCAATTGATGGAAGATTTGTTTGCTGGTCCATTCTAATTTGTTCTAGGATGGTGTGAAAGACCGTATTTTTTAATCTTAGCGTGAAGCGTTGTTCTGTTCAAACCTAAGATCTTTGCTGCTCTACTAATGTTCCAGTCCGTCTCGTTAAGAATTTTTTCGATATGACGCCTTTCCACTTCTTCAAGGGATTTTGGCTCATCAACCTGGTTTTCCAATAACTTAGGGCGTAGCAAAAAGGAGAAGTCCTCTTTTGTTAAAATTCGGCTTTTGGCTAACACTACGGCACGTTCGATAGCGTTTTCCAGTTCTCTAACATTACCGGGCCAATCGTAGGAATAGAGAAGATTCAAAGCATCTTTCGATATGGTCGTTACAGGTTTATTCGTTTCACGGCGAAATTTCTGAAGAAAATGCTGAGCCAAAAGTGATATGTCCTCCTTTCGCTCCCTTAGGGGCGGAACTTGAATTTCTATAACGTTTAGTCTGAAATAAAAATCTTTACGAAAACGCCCTAGGCGTATTTCTTCCTCAAGATTTTTATGGGTAGCCGATATAAATCTAAAATCAACCGGTATATACTCTCGCCCACCTACGCGCTGAAACCTTTTTTCTTCAAGGACTCTTAAAAGATCGACCTGCATCTTTAGGGGAATTTCACCTATCTCATCGAGAAAAAGGGTTCCTCCATGGGCTATTTCTATACGTCCCTTGCGGGCTCGAATGGCACCAGTGAAGGCTCCTACTTCGTGTCCGAAAAGTTCGGTCTCAAGAAGGCTTTCAGGAAAGGCTCCACAATTTATGGCCACAAAGGGGCCAAAACGTCTTGGACTTTTGGCATGGATAGCCTTTGCGATGAGTTCTTTCCCTGTGCCAGTTTCTCCCCGAATTAGCACAGGAGAATCGACAGAAGCGACCTCCTCTATGATCTCAAAAAGCTTTTGCATACAGGAAGCTGATCCAATAAGTTCCTGATACTTAGTCCGCTTGGAAACCTGTTCTTTAAGAAATAGATTTTCTTCAATGAGCTTCTTCTGTTGAAGGAGTTTTTCCACCAGAAGAACAAGGTGCTCTGGTTCGAAGGGTTTCATAAGATAGTCACTTGCTCCAAGTTTCATAGCTTCTACTGCTGTTTCAACTGATCCATAGGCCGTAATCATGACAACGAGAGAATTGGGAGAAGATTCTTTAAGGTTTTTAAGAACCTCAATACCGCTCATATCAGGCATTTTTATATCGAGAAAAATTAGATCATACTCCTTTTCTTTCAGTCGTTTCAACGCTTCCATGCCACTGGATGCTGGATCTACGTCGTAGCCTCCCTTTTTTAACCATCCTATAAGCGACTCTCTCACAATTAATTCATCATCAACCACGAGTATGCGAATGTGTCCCATAGCCCTATATCTCCATAAGTCAAATTGCGTTGCGGGTATCTCCACAGGGAAGCCTTACAATAAAATCTGAGCCCTTTCCTGGTTCGCTAACTACATATATGCTCCCCCGATGTTCCTTTATAATTCCGTAGACTACCGAAAGTCCTAAACCAACCCCCTTATCCTTTCCTTTAGTTGAGAAGAAGGGCTCGAATATTTGTGAGATCAATTCCTTGGGGATCCCTGGACCTGTATCTATTACATCTATCCTGATTTGATTTCTAGAACTTTCATATGAGCTTTTTACGGTGAGAGTTCCCCCATCCGGCATGGCCTCTACAGCATTAAAAACGAGGTTTATGAGGCATTGTTGAATCTGCCCCGGATCTCCGTAAGCTTGGGGAAGATTGTCGGAAAGGTCAGTAATAACCGTAATATGTTGAAGATCCATTTTGTGTTTGCTTAAAAGTATCACGCGTTGGATAAGCTCATTCACATCAAAGTGTCGACGTTCTATTTTTTGCTGTCGAGCGAAAGAGAGGAGGTTGCTTACAATACTGCTACATCGGGCGGATTCTTGATCGATGAGCTGCAAATAATAGAAAAACTGCTGACGTTCATTTTCATCTAAAGGTGATGGATCTTCTAGGCGGTTTTTCATAAGTCTTGCAAGGGCATGAATTCCAGAAAGGGGATTATTTATCTCGTGAACAGCGCTTGCAACAAGCTTTCCAAGGGCTATCATCTTGTCTTCGTGGATCAATCGAGCTAAGTCCTTTTTGAAGGCTCTGGTTTTCTGTTCCACCTTTTTTTCTAATTCATCGGTAATATCTCTTATGATCTCGAGAACTGCTTCAACTTTCCCTTTGGTATTTTTCAATGGAACGGTGCTTATTTCGCAGTACCGGACGGTATTGTCCCGATCCACATGTTCATGGATGGCGTGACCGGTTCCACCTGTTTCTATACATTCTTTAAGTGGACAGTGAACCCCGTAATTGCCGCAAGGTTCAGTGAAACGGTGAGTAATCTGATAGCAAGGTTTTCCAATCACATCCTCCTTCTTCATTCCAAGCCATTCTAGAAGGGCGTCATTTACATCGAGCACTTTCATGTTGGGTTGCATAATCATTACTCGATCTCGGATGCTTGAAAAAATCGTCTCTACAATGCTTTCTATAAGGGCAAGCTGACGTTCCCTAAAAAGTCTTTCTTCCTGAAGCTGGATAAGATCTATAAAAAGTCGAGATATGGTTGTGCCTAAAACCTTAACGGTAGGATGCCCCTCGTTCATGAATTCTTTTAAAAGTTCCTCTCGTCCTGTAAGGTCTATCACCAGATCCAGGTTAGAAAGCTGAAGCTCCCTTGGATCCTCGAAGGTAGGTATGTTCTTTTCTTTAGCAAGTTGAATTCCTACCGCTTGATCATTAGGATCAACCACAGCAACGATTTCAGCATTGAGCCAGGGAAAGCGTTCTGCGTTTATCATTTCAAGAAGGGACCTACAACGGCGCCCACCTCCAATTATAGCTATCCTTAGAGGTTTTTTGTTACTGTCTTTAGTTTCTTCGGAAGAGGGTGGAATAGCAACAAAGGACTCTGTTGTTTTTGTTCGACTTCGTTTTGTTCGTCCCATTTCATCCTCACTTAAGAAGTTTTAAACTGTAGCAAATTACATCACTTTGTATAAAAATTCATCACCTTTTCAAGTAGTTTTGTCAATATTGAAATAGGTTTTGTGCCTTTAAATCAGAGTCCAATTGGAGATTCTGCCCGTGGCACATATATTGCTCCAAATGCCCCTGGAGAGTCGGAAAGGAGGATTTCCGATGAGAACAAGGGTTACTAGGAAAGTAAAGAAGGTAGTGTTTGGTATTCAGGAGCAACAGTGCATCTGGATGCGGGCAGGCATTGTGGATTTTAAACTTTGTCATAATGTCTATGATTGTATGAGCTGTTCATTTGATAAAGCTATGCAAAGGGCTTTAAAGGAAGATGGGGGGCTTAATAGTTGGCGGAAAGAAATGTTAGACAAATTTCCCGAGAAGCAATGTCGTCATATGTTGACTGGCAATGTGAATGTGAGAGCCTGTAGTTATGCCTATGCCTGTGCAAGATGCGAATTCGATCAGGAGCTTTATGAAAGGCAACTTGTCGAATTTCCCGGTGTTATCAGGATGTTGAAGATTTCTGGCTTTAACTTGGCAGTAGACTACTTGTACCATCCTGGTCATAGCTGGGCGAGGATGGAGTATGGTGGGTTTGTGAGAGTTGGAATGGATGATTTCGCCTGGAAGCTTGTTGGATTTCCCGATGAAATATCTCTTCCTGAGATCGGTGCACAGGTCATAGCTTCCGGGAAGGGATGGGTCTTACGCCGTGGTGATAAAACTTCACCGGTAATGTCCCCAGTGAGTGGTAAGGTAGTTGCCAGAAATTACAAAGTCATTTTTGATCCAGGTATTGCCAAGGATGATCCCTACGGGGAGGGATGGCTTCTTATGATAGAGCCTGAGAATCTCCCTTCAGTGTCGGAGAGACTTATGCATTATGAAGACGCGGAAAATTGGCTTAAGATGGAAGCCGCCAGGTTAGATCAACTTGTTGATGAGATCTATGAAGTTGCGATAGCAGCAACGGGTGGTGAACGATCTGAGGATATTTATGGAAATATGAGATCCATTGGATGGGATAGAGTGGTTGAAAAGTTCTTGATAAGGAAGTAGGGAAGGCTATAATGCTAATATATCGAATTAGATTGAAAATTTTTAAACGGTTGGCCAGAATAGGCTATGTATTTTCGGGAGGGGGAAAGGTTTTATTGGTCTGTCTCCTGATCTAGAGGGAGGGAGAATTCCTATGATGGCAGAATACGTTCAACGGCAGGAAGTTATACAGGACGTGCCAAGGGAGATTAACTTCTCCCTAGCAGAAGAGATTTTCCGAGAAACCGGAAATCCTGTGCTTTCCTGTTTTCAATGTAGGAAATGCACCAATGGATGTCCTTTGACCTTTGCTATGGATTATTATCCTGACCAGATTATAAGGCTTATTATATTAGGACAAGAAGAGGAAGCCCTAAGGAGCCGAACTATCTGGGTTTGTTCTTCCTGCGAAACCTGCACAACTAGATGCCCAAATGGTATAGATATTGCCGGTGTTATGGATTATTTAAAACAGAAGGCTCACAAACAGGCCGTAGTAAGTCATAAAGATAATTGGAGTTATGCCTTTCATAGGGTTTTCTTCGAGAACATGCTTAAGAATGGAAGGGTTCATGAACCGAAGATCCTTGCCGATTATCTACTAAGATCTGGTGCCTGGAAGCAAAAGCTAGAAAGTGGTTCATTATGGCGTGATGTTAAGTTGGGTCTATTTCTCTTAAGGAATCGTAGGATGCGGTTATTTCCATCACGAGTTAATATAAATGGTCATACCGTTGGAACTGAAGCGCATTAGTTTTGAGGAGATCTTATTATGGTAGATGTAACTCTGTATCCCGGCTGCTCTTTGGAAGGAACAGCCCAAGATTATAGGGATTCTCTAGAGATTGCCTGTTCACGCCTTGGTGTGAATTTAATAGAACTTGAAAATTGGATATGTTGTGGGGCAACAGCAGCCCATAGTTTGGATGAATTTTTGGCTCTAGAATTTCCCGCAAGAAATCTTGTACTTGCTGAGAAAAGAGGACTTGATGTGGTGGTCCCCTGTGCTCTCTGTTTTAATCGTTTAAAGACAACAGAGAAGCATCTCCTTAAAAACACTCATCCAGAGCTTACGAAAAAGTATCCTTTCAAGGGGACTATAAAGATCCATGATCTTCTCGCCTACCTTACAACACCGGATATGTTAAAAGGCATATCTTCTTTAGTAAAGAAACCCTTAGAAGGGCTTAAACTAGTCTCCTATTATGGCTGTATGGTGAATCGACCACCAAGAATTACCGATGCACAAAATCACGAAAATCCGACCCAGATGGATAGACTTGTGGAGACTCTTGGTGCCACGGCTATAGACTGGCCCTTTAAGACTGATTGCTGTGGAGCAAGCCACGTTGTGGCTCGTCCTGATTTGGTTTTTGTTCTTGTAAAAAAACTTTACGACCGAGCTATTGCTCAGGAAGCAAACGGTATAGTGGTCTCTTGTCAGATGTGTCATGCAAATCTCGATATGTACCAGGATCAAATATCGGAATATTTTGGCGAGCGTTACCATATTCCGGTCTTTTATTTCACTGAATTGATAAACCTTGCTTTTGGTGATGAACGCCAGATTGGCTGGCTTTCCAGACACGTTGTTGACCCACTACCTACTTTACGAGAGTGTGGTCTTATATAGTCTTTCGCAACTAACACATTTTGAGGGGGATTAATATAAGGGAGCGATCCGCTACGGGTCGCTTTTGTTTTATTGAGAGAGGATAGGCTATGAAGGGAAAAATTTCTAAACCAGCTGTAGCTGTTGTAGGTGGGGGGATCGCTGGTATACAGGCGAGCATCGAGCTTGCAAATAGTGGTTTCCACGTCTATCTGATCGAAAAGGATGTAAGTATTGGCGGAAACATGGCCAAGCTGGATAAAACCTTTCCCACTAACGATTGTTCAACCTGTATGATTTCTCCTAAGTTTCTTGAGTTGAATGCCCACCCTGATATTGAGATTTTCGCTCGATCAGAGGTTCTTGATCTTAAGGGGGAACCGGGAAAATTTATCCTGAGAATTAGAAAGCTTCCTCGTTTCATCGATGAGGATCTATGTACGGCCTGTGGCCAGTGTGCTGAGGTATGCCCCATTGAAATCCCTGATACCTTTAACCAGGGTCTTTCAATAAGACGAGCTACCTATAAACATTTCCCTCAAGCCATTCCTCCAGCCTATGCAATAGACAAAGCAGGAACAGCCCCCTGTAAAGCTGCCTGTCCATCGGGTATAAGTATTGAAGGGTTCATAGCCCTTATACGGAAGGGACTCTATAGGGAGGCCGTAAAACTTATAAAACGAGATAATCCCTTTCCTGGAGTCTGTGGCCGGATATGTCCTCATCCCTGTGAGACTGCCTGTTATAGAGGAAGACAGGATGATCCGGTAGCCATTGAGAAACTGAAACGTTTTGTTGCAGATTTGGACTTGTTTTCTTCAGATCCCTACATCCCGGAAAAAAAACCCCCAAAGGGCAAAAGAGTTGCTGTCATTGGAGCGGGACCTGCTGGTCTTACAGCTGCTTACTATCTCGCTGTTGAAGGTTACGATGTGGTTGTCTTCGAAGCCCTTGAAAAGCCTGGAGGTCTTCTTCAATACGGTATTCCTCCCTTTAGGCTTGATCGTGAGGTGGTCAGAAGGGAAATAGAAATTGTTGAGCGGCTGGGCGTTGTATTCAAGACTAATACAACCTGGGGAAGAGATTTTACTTTACACCAACTTAGGCAGGAAGGTTTTGACGCTATCTTTATTGGAATAGGAGCCTGGAAACCGATTCCACTCAACATCCCTGGAGAGAATCTTCAAAACGTTTACGCTGGAATTCATTTCCTAAAGGCCGTCTCCTGTGGAAATCCGCCAGAGGTCGGTAAAAGGGTAGCCATTATAGGTGGAGGAAGTGTTGCTCTCGATGCTGCCATGACCGCTCGACGCCTAGGCGTAGAGGAGGTGATTATTCTTTATCGAAGAAGTAGGGTTGAGATGCCCGTTGTGTGGGAAGATCTTGAAGAGGTTGAGGAAGAGGGGATCCACATTGAATATCTCACCGGATGTGTAGAGATTTTAGGAGATGAAAGGGGAAGGGTCTGTGGAGTTAAGTGTATTCGCATGGAGCTTGGTCCCCCAGACGAAAGTGGAAGAAGACGTCCTATTCCTATTGAAGGAAGTTTTTTTGAGTTGGAGGTAGATACGGTGATAGCCGCCGTTGGACAACGTGTTGAGTTTCCGATGCTCCAACTTGAACCACCTGATACTAGACTAAGGCTTGATAAATGGGGCACTATTTGGGTTAATCCTAAAACCTATGAAACCTCTGTCCCTGGTATATTTGCCGCTGGGGACGCAGTTTTTGGACCTGCAACAGTTGTTCTTGCAATAGGTTCAGCCAAGGAGGCTGCCATATCTATTGATGGGCTGTTACAGGGGAAGGATCTGGTCGAGGGGAGGGATTATTTTCTTCCCGTGCCTGAAAAGCCTTTCCGGGTAAAGCCTAGTAAGAGACGGATAGGGTATTCGAAAATCCCTTTAGAAGAACGCATAAACTCTTTCAAAGAGGTCTTTTTGGGTTTTTCAGAAGAAGAGGCCCAAAAGGAGGCTCAAAGGTGCCTAGAGTGCGGTATTTGCTCTGAATGTTATCGATGTGAAGAGGCCTGTCTTGTGAATGCAGTAAAGCATAGAATGAGACCGGAGGAGATAGATCTTCCCGTTGTTGGTGTGGTACTAGCCCCTGGATTTAAGCCCTTTGATCCATCAATAAAACAGGAATACGGGTACGGTCGCTATGCCAATGTTGTAACCAGCCTTGAGTTTGAGAGAATGCTTGCTGCTTCGGGTCCCACAGGTGGCGAACTTCGATGCCCTAAGGATGGGAGCCATCCAAAGAAAATAGCCTGGATTCAATGTGTTGGATCGAGAGATGCCTCCATAGGTAGAGACTACTGCTCCAGCGTCTGCTGTATGTATGCCATGAAGCAGGCAATGGTTGCTAAAGATCACGATCCCACTCTAGAGACAACTATCTTTTTTATTGATGTTAGAGCTATGGGAAAAGGGTTTGAAAGATATTATGAACGTGCGAAAAATCAATACGGCGTAAAGTTTGTAAAAAGCAGCATATCCCGTATTGTGGAGGTCCCTAAAGGAGGTAAAATCGAGGTATCTTATGTTGACGAATCGGACAAGATTATAACCGAAATCTTCGACTTGGTTGTGCTTTCCGTAGGGGTCGTTCCTGACTTGGAACTGTCGGAAAGGCTAGGTCTTAGGAGGGACAGTTACGGTTTTATTCAGTCAGATCCCTTTGATTCCGTTCAAACAGGGCATAAGGGCGTCGTGGTATGTGGTATGGCAGAGGGACCTAGGGATATACCGGATTCCGTTGTTCAGGCGTGTTCCGCAGCTTCATCACTTCAGGAATTTGCTAGGACAGAAGGGGAAGATGAGAGGGAATTTACTAGTTCCACTGAAGTAAGGGCCGATGAGTTGGATAAACCAAGAATCGGGGTTTTTGTTTGTCACTGTGGTACAAACATAGCTGGTGTGGTAGATGTTAAGACCCTTTCTCAATACGCTAGGACTCTTTCCGATGTTATTGTGGCAGAGGATCTTCTTTTTGCCTGCGCTTCTGATGGAACTCGGCGAATAAAAGAAATGATTGAAGAATATAATCTCAACCGGATTGTTGTGGCTTCATGTTCTCCTAGAACCCACGAACCTTTATTTCGAAATATTATAAGGGAGGCGGGCATAAATAAGTATCTTTTTGAGATGGCTAATATTCGCGATCAATGTTCTTGGGTCCATAGGGACAATCCTGGGAAGGCTACAGAGAAGGCTAAAAACCTTGTGAGAATGGCGGTAGCTAAAGCTAGACTTTTGGAACCGTTGAAAGAACTTAGGATCCCCCTTTGCCAAAGCGTTGTTGTAGTGGGAGGAGGTCCCTCTGGTATGGTTTCGGCTCTTCAGCTCGCCCGGCAGGATTATCAGGTAACTATTGTGGAAAAGACTTCAGCCTTAGGCGGTAATGCCTCAAAATGGCATTATATTCATCACTCAGGAGCTTCCGTTCAAAATTATGTAAAGAGCCTTATAGATGAAGTAATGAACACAAGCTCTATTCGGGTAGTTTCTGAGGCTGAAGTAGTCAAGTGCGAGGGACGGCCAGGAGCTTTTATGGTAACCCTTCAAAAAAGAGGCAATGAGGGACAGGAGATCCTCACAGCCGGTGCAATTATTATAGCCACCGGTGCAAAAGAGTATGGGGGAGATGACTTTTTAAGAGGCAAAGCACCCCAAGTCCTTTCTCAGAGAGAGTTTCAGAAGGCTATGGCTATGAGTGACCCGATTCTTGAAGGTGTTCGTAGGATTGTCATGATCCAGTGTGTTGGTTCCCGTAATGAGAGCCACCCATATTGCAGCCGTATATGTTGCACAACAGCTGTTGCCAACGCCATCTCCTATAAGGAGATGTATCCTGACGCTCAGATTACTGTTCTCTATAGAGACATCCGGACCTTTGGCGTTAAGGAGCTTTTATATGCCAAGGCAAGGGCTATGGGTATAAGATTTCTTCGCTTTGATGAAAGGCGACCTCCTCAGGTGGTAGAAGAAGATCCGGACAGAAGAGGATCAAATATTTTTCGGGTACGCTATGACGATCCCGTGCTTAGAAAATCCATTTGGATTCCTGTCGATCTAATAGTTCTAAGTACTGGAGTTGTTCCGCCTGAGGAAAATGGGAGACTTTCTAAGATATTCAAGCTTAACCTAGATTCCGATGGGTTTTTAATGGAAGCCCATATGAAGTTAAGGCCTATAGATACTGCAACTCCAGGTATTTTCATATGTGGACTAGCTCAGGGCCCAAAATTTCTCGAAGAATGTATAGCTCAGGCTAAAGGAGCTGCCTCGAGGGTAGCGGTTTTCCTAAAACAGAAGTTTATGACAGTAGGGGGAGTCATTGCCGTTGTAAATTCAAAAAGATGTGCTCGTTGTCTTACTTGTGTCAGAACATGCCCCTACGGTGCACCTTCTATAACTGAGAGTCGATCGGGGGCCTTCGTAGATCCTGCCGTTTGTCAGGGTTGTGGTGCCTGTGTAGCGGTCTGCCCTGGTAAGGCGATAGAACTTAAACTCTTTACAGACGAACAAACAGTTGCAAAAATCACAGCTTTTACGGAGGATTTCAGGCTGTGACAATAATTTTCCCCTTTCCTTTCTCTACTACCTGGCCAATGATTGAAGCTACACTAAGTCCTCTTCCTCTTAATTCCTCTACCAGCTTGTAAGCTTCGGAGGTTGGAAGACTAATGAGTAGTCCACCAGAAGTTTGAGTATCAGCCAGGATATCAAGAAGAACTGGATCTATAGAGGGATCCACCTCTAGATAGTCTGAACAAAAGTTTTTATTTGTATAACTTCCTGCCGGAATAATTCCCATGGAGGCAAACTCGTAGGCCTTTGGAAAAATGGGTATTGAAGATGCTTGTAGGTTTATCACTACTTTGCTTGCAATAGCCATTTCCAGAAGATGACCAAGCAAACCAAAGCCGGTTACATCGGTGCAGCCGTGGACAGAGAAGTTTTTTGCAACCTCTGAAGCTGTCTTGTTAAGGGTTGCCATCCATTCGACCGCCTCTTCCATATCGGCATCTGAGATAAGTTTTCCTTTGAGGGCTGTAGCGAGAATACCTGTTCCAAGAGGCTTTGTAATCACGATAGCGTCTCCTTGACGGGCTCCCGCATTTGTAAATATTCTCTGGGGAGAGGCGATACCTGTTACAGAGAGACCGTATTTTATTTCATCATCTTCAACGCTATGACCACCTATAAGAAAAGCTCCAGCTTCGTGTATTTTCTCAAGACCTCCTCTAAGGATTTCCCTAAGATAAAGGAGATCCAACTTCTTTGTGGGGAAACAGACTATGTTCATCGCGGTAAGGGGAATCGCTCCCATAGCATAAATGTCACTTAGAGCATTCGCTGCAGCGATGCGGCCAAAATCGTAGGGGTTATTTACAATGGGTGTAAGAAAATCTACAGTCTGGACTAAAGCTATATGTTCACTAAGTAGGAAAACCCCTGCATCATCAGAGGTCTCATGTCCCACAAGAACTCTCTCATCCCTTGCTACAGGAAGATCTTTAAGAAGTTCGGTGAGCACTCCAGGCCCGATTTTAGCAGCTCAACCTGCCGCTCTAACCGTTTCAGCGAGCTTAATCACTCTTTCCTCTTCATCCCTTTTCATGATATTAAGTCTTTCCTAGCCTCACGTTATGGTAATTACTTTAGTGGCCAATTGCATTGAGGTGATGATATCTAGCATATTTGTTGTTTCGCCAACCCTTTTTCTATCAAGGAGGTTATAGAAATTAAGGCAGGTTCCACACACCAGTATGCCTACACCAGATCTTTCTAATTCTTCAAGGGCCTGTAGAGTGGCTGCACCATCTATTGTAAGCCGAACGCCTGCGTTAAGAAACACAATGCGCCATAAACCCACCATCTCCTTTAAAGTGGCTATGAAGTTTCTCATGAGCGCTTCGCTGAGGGAGTAGTTAGAGACTGATGATGGAAGCTCGGCTTCTCTTCCCAAGCGATCAGTGGCGATCAATATTAGAATCCTTTCGGTTTGATCCTTTACTGTTGGGCAGGAAGAGTGCTCCGATGGTAGCGACTCTAAGGAAGATAGGATCTTTACTTCTTTCTCCCCGGTAATTATGAAATCCCCCTCCTTATCCTGAGTTAAGGTAATCTTATAGCCTGCCCTACTTAAGAATCTCGAGATATTGTCTCTTGCAGCAGGGTTATCTACTTGGACAGTGATTTTGGTTACCCTCTGTCCCTCTATTACCTCTTTAGTTCTTAAAACTGGGGCAGGGCAGGCAAGTCCTCGACAATCTAAGAAATATTCCATCCTTCTTCCTCACTCTATTGCATTTAACCTAATACTGACCCCCAAAGATAGCCCTCTCTATTATCATTTAGTCAAATAGAAAATACCAATTGTTTTCTATATATTTGATCGGTTCCTTACTAATAGACCTGTAAACATCTTTCGAGAGCTTGAGTTGTCTTGACTTTTTTTACCATAAGTGCAACAAAATTAAGTCCTGCAAAAAGAAAAGGAGGAGTTTTGTGATCTCCTGGGGAATGTTTAAGGATGTTTGGGCATTTAGAGGGTTTATATTTTCAAGTGTAAAAAGGGAATTTTTATCCCGCTTTGTAAATGCAAGATTAGGAGCTCTTTGGCTTATTATCCAACCCCTAGCTATGATTTTGATATATACTCTTATCTTTGCTGAGATTATGAAACCCTCACTTCCAGGAAAGTCCTCAAAGTTTGCTTACAGTATTTATCTCTGCTCAGGGTTACTTGTCTGGACACTATTTTCCGATCTCCTGAGTCGATCCGTTTCTATATTTGTTCATAACTCCTATCTTCTTAAAAAGATTCACTTTCCTAAACTCTGTCTTCCCATTGTGGCTATACTTTCGAGTCTTCTTGATTTTACCATTGTTATGGGAATTTTTATGTTGTTCCTTATTGCGACAGAAAACTTTCCTGGGCTGGTAATAGTGGGAATGATCCCCCCTCTCGTTGTCCTTGTGGCGTTTGCAATAGGGATAGGAATCTTTCTGGGGGTGATTAACGTATTTTACCGAGATATGGAAAAAACCGTAGCTATAGTTCTACAGTTTTGGTTCTGGCTAACTCCCATTGTGTATGTAAGTCTTCCTGAATCAGCTAACATTTTTCTTAAGCTGAATCCCTTGTGGCCCATAATCGATGCGATGCATCTTATATTTGTCCAATCGACCCTTCCCAAGTGGCATACCTTGCTTTATCCTGCTACTCTCTCTATTATTACTATGTTTCTTGGAATGTTCTCCTTTTGGAAACTTCAGGGTGAAATTGTGGATGAGCTCTAAATGGGATATATTAGGGTGAAAAATCTGGGAAAGGCCTATAGGCGTTATAGATCTCGATATGGTCGTATCCTGGAGTGGCTAAATCTTGGACTATACCATGATCTTAGATGGGTGCTTCGGGATGTGACTTTCGATGTGGAACCGGGAGAGGCCGTCGGCATTGTTGGAGTCAATGGAGCTGGTAAGTCGACCCTTCTTAAGATTATCGCAAGGATTGTGAAACCGACAACAGGATACGTTGAAGTGGGAGGAAGAGTCTCCGCTCTTCTCGAACTTGGAACAGGTTTTCATCCTGATTTTACTGGACGCCAAAATGTCTATATGTCCGGCCAACTCAAGGGACTTACCAAAAAAGAGCTAGATAGGAAGATAAGGGAAATAGAAGACTTTGCTGAGATTGGTGATTATTTCGACCAACCTCTTAGAACCTATTCCAGTGGAATGCAGGTTCGCCTTGCCTTTTCTTTAGCTACAGCGGTTAGACCAGATGTGTTGATAGTGGATGAAATCCTCTCTGTGGGGGATGCCTACTTTCAGCACAAAAGTTTTGATAGAATACGTTCTTTTCGTCAACAAGGAACGACCCTTCTTTTCGTATCTCATAGTCCTGCAACGGTAAAGACACTCTGTGACCGGGCTCTTCTTATCGATGGAGGGCTTCTCATAAAGGATGACACCCCCGATGCAACTTTAGATTTCTACAACGCCGTCATAGTAAAGCAGCAGGAGGAGTTAAAGATCCGTCAGGTGGAGGAAGAAACAGGTAGAAAAGTGACCCGTTCCGGAAACGGTAAAGCCTTTGTAACGGCGGTAGATCTTTTAAATGATGGCAAATCGGTCAGGGCAGTTAGGAGCGGAGAGCCCATAACCATTAGGGTCTCGATTAAGGTTCAGGAACCAATCGATGAGCTAACGGTGGGAATCCTTATAAGAGACCCTTTCGGAAATGATGTATTTGGAACTAATACCTTCCATCACGGTTGTTCTCTTAATAACCCTCCCGTGGAGGAGGACCTCAGGGTAGATTTTAGGATTCCAAAGCTCTTACTTGGAAAGGGGAGTTATAGTTTGACGGTTGCTCTCCACAAAGACCACTCTCACCTTTCGGGGAACTATGACTGGTGGGATAGGGCAGTGGTTTTTGAGGTTGTTCCAGGAAATTATCCTCTTTCAATAGGGGTGTGCAATCTTCCTGTAAGCATTGAGTGGGTATGATGGTTAACATGCCAGAAAAAGAGCTTAAGGAGCAGCTAGAAGAGGTAAACAAAAAACTCGAACTTCTACAATATGAGCTTAAAAGACTTATAGAATCTAGTAAAGCACTAGAAGATGAGCTGACAAGCGAAAGGAGATTAAGAGTATCCCTTAGTGAAGAGATCGCCAGCCTAAGAAGTCAGTTAGACGCTGTGTATAAAAGTTATTCATGGAGAATAACTTACCCTTTACGCCTAGTTGGATGGCTTCTTTTGGCCGTAAAAAAAAACTCGTTGTTGCTAGGGCGATCTGTAGGAAATATTTTAAATGCTTTGATAGCTTATTTAGCTTTAAGGGCGAGGGAAATTGTTTTTCGTTACCCATGGCTTTCTAATAATATTTACAACTTTCTTGTTAAATTTCCGAGACTATACCATAGATTTTACGAGTTCTATTCTAAGTTAGAGTTGGTGGATTCAAAGAACCAGCTCTTAGCCCTAAATGGAAGTCTGCCAAGTAACGCTCCGATTCTTAATCGACGTGCTCTGCGTATATATGTAGCTTTAAAAAGGGCTATCGATGAACTAGAGGGGTTATAGGATGCGGATTGTTCTTGATCTTCAGTGTTGTCAGGTGGAGAGTCGCTTTGAGACTATAGGGCATTACGTTTTATCCTTTGCAAAGTCCATTGTTAGAAATCGTGGAAGCCATGAAGTTGTTCTTGCCCTTAATGGGCTTTTAGATGGAGCGATTGAGTTTATAAGGTCGGAATTTTATGATCTACTGCCGCAAGAAAACATTCGTGTATGGTATACTCCTTCTCTCGAAAAGAAGTCTTTTCGGCAGGTGGCTGAGTATATCCGTGAAGCTTTTATAGCGAGTCTTGAACCGGACTTAGTGCATATTATGGATTTTTCCCGCAGTCTTGAGGATGAGACCGTAATGAGCATAGGAGTCTTTGATAAGAGAACTCCTGTCGGAGTCAGTGTCTATGATCTTGATATAAGAGAAGAGGAGTATTTGAAAAGGGCCTCGGTCATATTTGTGTTTTCCGAAGAGATAAAGGATAGCGTAAATAGGTCTTTAAGTATTCCTAGGAACAAAATTGTAAATGTTACTTCCAATGGCCATTCCGACGGATGGACTGAGATGGCAAGGCGAGCTATTGACACTTGGGAGAGGCTCCTTTCTAACAGCAAAGATTCTTACCAGGATACTCCTTTTTTTTGCTCAAAAGATAGACCAAGGCTTGCCTATTTTTCACCTCTACCACCCGAAAAAAGTGGTATAAGTAATTACAGTGACGAACTTTTACCTGAGCTCTCCAGATATTACGATATAGAGGCAATAGTTACTCAGAAAGAGGTAAAGGATGGGTGGATAAGGAGGAACTGTCCTATAAGAGATTTGAAATGGTTTATGGCCCATGTAAGCTACTATGATAGGGTGTTATACCACGTAGGGAATTCGCCTATTCACGGGTATATGATAGATCTTTTGGAGGTAGTTCCTGGGGTAGTGGTTCTCCATGACTTCTTTCTTTCTCATGCTATGGCCTATATGGAGCAGTACGGTGTAAGATCTTACCAATGGACAAGATCTCTTTACGAAAGCCATGGTTATATAGCCCTTAAAGAGAGGTTCTACGAAAGGGACCCATCCCGTGTTTTATGGAGATACCCCTGTAGTTTCGGGGTGATTCAGAACGCCCTAGGTATGATTGTTCATTCCCAGTATTCTAAGGAGCTTGCAAAGAAATGGTATGGAGATGAAGCATCGAAGGAATGGGTTGTAATCCCCCATTTGAAGACTCCAGCTCCTCCTATAGATCGTAAAAACATTAGGAGATTGCTGGGCATAGGCTTAGATGATTTTGTCGTTTGTAGTTTCGGTATCCTAGGGCCTGCGAAATTGAATCACCGATTGATCGATGCGTGGATTAATTCAGCTCTTTCCAGAGATGAACGATGCCATCTTATATTTGTTGGAGAGGCTCGAGGCGATTACGGTAAAATGGTAAAGGAATCTATAGATAGGAGCAATTGTCGAAATAATATTCGGGTAACTGGGTGGGTTGATACAGGTGAATTTAGGAATTACCTTGCCTGTGCAGATGTTGCTGTTCAACTCAGGACCTCCTCTCGTGGTGAGACTTCCGGTGCAGTGTTGGATTGTATGAGCTTCGGCCTTCCGGTGATTGTTAATGCTCATGGTTCTATGGCAGAGCTTCCTAAGGATGCTCTTTGGATGCTCCCCGATGAGTTCGAGGATCGGGAACTTATTGAAGCCCTTGAGACATTAAAGAACAATGTGGAACTTAGGTATTCCTTGGGAGAAAAGGCGAGAGCCTTTATTGAAACCAACCATAATCCATCGGTGTGTGCTCTAAAGTATTACGAAGCTATAGAGCATTTTTACTCCATGCCCCAAAGGCATGTTCACAGCTTGATAAGATCGATTGCTGCCTTACATAATAAACATGGATTTTTGGAGAATAGTATTTCCGAAATCTCAAACTCTATTGCCCTATCCATCTATCCTAGAGTCACTGTTAAGCAGTTGTTAGTGGATGTTACCGCTACAGCTCAAAATGACTTAAAAACTGGTATTGAGAGAGCGGCAAGGGCTATTCTAAAAACCCTTATAGAAAACCCACCTAGTGGTTACAGGGTGGAACCTATTTATTTATCGAATAGAGGCGGTTTGTGGCATTATAGGTATGCTCGAAGGTATGCACTGAATCTTTTAGAATGTCCCCAAGGAATTTTTGAGGATGAGGTAGCGGACTTACAACCTGGAGACATAGTATTAGGCTTAGATATATCCAAAGACCATTTGGTAAGGGCGGGTAAAGCTGGCTTTTTAGACCGTTGTAGAAATCTTGGGGTTAAGATCTATTTTATCGTCCATGATCTGCTACCTGTAACACACCCTGAGTTTTTCCCTCCGGGAGAAAACATAGACTTCGAAGCTTGGTTAAGAATCATTGCTTCTCTAGATGGAGCCATATGTGTATCGGAATGTACGTTAGAAGGGTTAGTTAGGTGGATGGGGGAAAACGTTAATTTTTTAAGGCGTCGTCCATTTCATATAGCCTGGAATCACCACGGTGCTGATATTGAAAGTTCTGCTCCCTCTAAGGGCTTACCAAAGGACGCAACGGCTGTGTTAAGAGAACTTTCCAAAAAACTCTCCTTTCTTATGGTGGGAACGGTCGAGCCTAGAAAGGGATACCTACAGGTTCTTAAGGCCTTTTCTAGTCTATGGGAAAAGGGTTTCGATTTTAATTTGGTCATTGTTGGTAAAGAAGGTTGGAAGGGACTACCGGATTCTATGAGGAGGACAATTCCTCTTATAGTTAGGACCATACGTTCCCATCCAGAATTGGGGAAGCGGCTCTTCTGGCTAAGTGGGATAAGCGATGAATACCTAAGTAGGGTATACAAAGCTGTTAAGTGTCTTATTATGGCTTCGGAGGCTGAAGGATTTGGGCTCCCTCTTATAGAAGCGGCTAGGCATGGGGTTCCTATTGTCGCAAGAGATATTCCTATTTTTCGGGAGATTGCAGGAAACCATGCCTTTTATTTTCCAAATAATAATTCTCCTGAGACCTTGGCCCTATCTTTGGAAGAGTGGTGTTCACTTTATAAAAAGAATTTACATCCTAAGGTAGAGGGGATGCCTTGGCTTACGTGGAAAGAAAGTGTTAAGAATCTTTTAGACATTGTTATCAATAATAAATGGTACTACATTATCACTAAGGATGGAACTAAAAGGCTATGAAACTTCTATTTGTCCTCTAACCAACTGTTTATAAAGGCTATATCACCATCAGAGAGAAGACCTGAATAGGCCTTCAAATCGATGATGTTTATTACGTATAGACATCTAGCTTCGGCTAAATTGCGCTTTACTGAATAGTAGTCTCTTTGGGCGTTAAGAATGTCCGCTATAGTTCTAATGCCTGCTTCATAACCTTTTTTGGTAGATTCTATAGAGATTTCTTGGGCTTTAACGGCATGGCGTAGAGCCTGTATCTTGGAGACACCATTTACAATGTTCATATATGCATTCGTGATTCTATGGGCGATCTCGCTTTCAGTAGCCCTGAGTTGTTCCAAAGCTTGTTGGTAACGGAAGAAAGACTCCTTTGTCTTTGCCATAGTATAACCTCCCTCGAAAATAGGTAATTGTAGTTGAAGGGATGCTGTATCCACTCGAATTTCCGAAGCTCTTTCGTAGGTAATTAGATCCCGTTCGCTTACAGTCTTGGAAAGCACGAGGTTTGCTGTTGGCAAAAACTGGGCTCTTTGTTTATTCCATTCCTGTTTGTGATACTCTGAGGTTTTAGTCTGAAGAATGATATATGGACTTTTTTCCTTTGCAAGACCGATCCACTCTTTAAGATCATTAGGCTGGGGTATTTCGAGGGGTATATTTTCCCGAAGAGGTAAAATTTCTTCAACGGGGATTCCAGTTATATAACTTAGATCGCTTTTCTTCTGGGCTAATTCGTTTCTTGCCGATACTATATCCGCCTCTACAAGACTCTTTCTCGCCTCTAGATTATGAATGTCCGTTATGGTTCCTTCACCGTGGGCATATAACCTTTGGACCTGGGAGAGTTCACCCTCTACTGTAGTAAGCTCGGCAATGGCAAGGAAAAGCTTTTCTTGAGCGATTAGGACATCGAAGTAGGCCTTTGCAACACGTTGCATCAACTCCTTTTTTGCAGCTTCGAACTTAGCGTCGCCGATAGCAACACTTGTTAGAGACTGTTTGTAGGCAAAGAAACGACTGAGATCGAATATGGATTGAACTAGGGAGATACCATAAATTTTCGAATTATAATCACCATAGTAGGGTGAATCGGTATCGGTGTGTGAGAAAGAGGACGTGATCTTTGCCTGGGGAAGTAGATATGATCGACCCTGAGCCTTCGCTGTAGAATCCGCTTCGTGGGCAGCCTTTGCTGCTGCGAAGGTTGCATCATATAGTTGAGCCGATCGATAAAGACTGAGAAGATCCTCTTTTGCAAGAATTTGGGAGTAATCGAAAAGCACTGTAAGTATACCAACCGCTAGGAGACTGAACAGTCTACCTCTCATAGACATTCCCCTTCCACGAGTTTGATTAACAAAGGAGATATACTCCGAAAAATATAAACCAGCTTATCCAATCACCATGATGATAAAAATGCAAGATTTTTTAGGGCCGATATGAATCAGTTATTTGGTTGCTTGAGAGGGGAATATATAAAATTGACTTATCAAGGGATTATTGTATGATCTCGATTTGGTTGAACTAAAAGGAAAGGAGTTTATATGTGGCATCCTCAACAGTGGCTTAGGAAGAAACAGGAAGAGAACGAAATAGCAAAGGTTTTGTGGGAGTTTCGTTATATATTTTTAACCATAGGTGTGGTAAGCTTTGTTATAAACATTCTTTACCTGGTTCCCACAATCTATATGCTTCAAATTTATGACCGAGTCCTTATGAGCCGAAATCACGATACCCTTTTAATGCTCACAATAATAGCCGTTTTCCTCTATCTTGTGATGGGCTTTTTAGAGTGGGTCAGATCTCAGCTTATGATTCGGCTAGGAAATAATTTAGATCTTAGACTAAATGGAAGAATATTTCAGGCTTCCTTTGAAAAGGCACTGGTAACTTCAAGAAGTAATGCTTCTCAAGCTATGAGTGATCTTATAACCGTCAGACAATTTCTTACCGGTAATGGGCTCTTTGCCTTCTTCGATGCTCCTTGGCTTTTTATATACCTTGCTGTTACCTTTTGGATACATCCAGTCATGGGTATTTTTGGCTCTGTTGCTGCGATAATTCTTATAATTATCGCTGTTATGACTGAAATTGCTAGTCGTAAACCTATTGCCGAAGCCAACAAATACGCTATCATGGCAAATTCCTTTATTAGCGCAAACTTTAGAAATGCCGAAGCTATAGAAGCCATGGGAATGCTTGAAAATGTAAAACGCCATTGGTTTCCCAAACAGGAACAGATGTTAGCCCTTCAATCTATAGCGAGCGAAAGGGCATCGATGATCTCTTCTATAACGAAGTTCTTAAGAATAAGCTTTCAATCCCTCATATTAGGACTTGGAGCATTACTTGCCATAGATGGAAAGATTACTCCCGGTATGATGATAGCCGGATCGATACTTATGGGAAGGGCCCTTTCGCCAGTGGATCTCGCTATAGGAACTTGGAAAATGTTTGTTTCCGCAAGAAATGCCTACAATAGGCTAAAGGAGCTACTTATTACATTCCCTTCCCGTCAAACACGTTTTTCCCTTCCTCCTCCAAAGGGTCATCTTGTTGTATCAAATCTTATTGTTGTTCCTCCTGGATCGACAGCTCAGATTCTCAAGGGGCTAACCTTTGAAGTAAAACCTGGGGAGGTTGTTGCAGTAATAGGCCCCAGTGCGGCGGGTAAGTCTACGCTTGCCAGAGCTATGGTAGGGGTTTGGAAACCTTATGTAGGAACGGTGAGACTCGATGGGGCCGATATCCACCATTGGAACAGAGATGAGCTCGGTCCCTTCATTGGCTACCTTCCTCAGGACGTTGAACTTCTCGATGGAACAATTGCGGAAAATATAGCTCGCTTTGGGGAAGTCGATTCTAAAAAGGTTGTAGAGGCCGCAAGGATCGCAGGGGTACATGAGATGATTTTACAACTTCCTCAGGGTTACGAGACACAGGTAGGAGAAGGTGGGAGCGTATTATCGGGAGGACAGCGTCAGCGTGTGGCACTTGCTCGAGCCATCTATGGGATGCCAAGTTTTATTGTTCTGGATGAGCCAAACTCAAATCTCGATGAAGCTGGAGATGCCGCCCTGGTTACCGCCATAAAGACCATGAAGGAACTTGGCAAGACCATAATAGTTATAAGCCATCGCCCTTCAATTTTAGTGGTTGTAGATAAGATCATGGTTCTTGTAAATGGTGTAATACAGCTCTATGGCCCAAGAGAACAGGTGCTTAAGGTTCTTGTATCTCAATCCCAACAGCAACAACCGCCTCAACAAAAGCCAGCTCACCAGAGCTCTTCCCAAAACACAACAGCCGTCAGCAGAGGAGTATGACATGAATCCTTCAGGGAGTGGCACGGTAATACCCTACGAACCTAAAAAGCAAGATAAGGATCCTTCTACCGAACAGGATAAATCAACTTCTCCTGGTAAGGCTTACACTCTTTCCTTGAGTTCTTCCCGTCTCCAGACCAATACGAAAACTATTCTTGTTATAGCCCTTCTGATATTGGTTGTAGCCTTCGGAGGCTTCATGGTATGGGCAATTTTTGCTCCTCTCGATGAGGGGGTCCCTGTTCCTGGAAATATCACCGTTTTTTCTCAAAGAAAGGTTGTCCAGCATCTTACGGGCGGCATTGTAAAGGATATCCTGGTAAAGGATGGGGATGAGGTTGAGGAAGGTCAAGTGCTTATTGTATTGGATGATGCTCAGGCTAAGGTAAGGGCTATAGCCACAAAGTCTGAATATTATGGAGCAAGGGTCTTGGAGGCACGGCTCTTTGCTGAACGAATTATGGCAAAAGAGTTTGAAGTTCCTCAGGACATTATAGAGCAAGCAAAGGACGATCCAAGGCTTGCCGAATATATAAAAGTCCAGCAGGAGCTCTTCAAAGTCAGAAGAAAGTCCTTAGAAAATAGCACAAACATTCTTAGAGAACAAATTCGCGGACTTGAGGAATACATAAAAGGCATAGAGAAGGTTCAACAATCGAAACAACATCAGATCGAAATCCTTCAAGGGCAGCTGACTTCACTTCGGGAGTTGGCAAAGGATGGATACTATCCCAGAAATCGATTACTTGATCTAGAAAGAGCTCTTGCCGATCTAATAGGCTCAAGAAGTGAAGAACTTGCAAACATTGAGCGTGCTAGACGGTCGATTGCAGAACTTAAATTTAAGATACTAAATCTCCAGGAAGAGTTTCTAAAGGACGTGGACGCCCAGCTAAGTGACGTTCATAAGAAGGTAGAGGCTCTTGAGAAACAATACCAGGCCGAGGTTGACACTTTGGAACGAACCAGAATAAGGGCCCCCGTTTCTGGAATAGTAATGAACCTTGCTATCCATACTTTGGGAGGGGTCATATCCCCAGGACAGCCGATAATGGAAATCGTTCCGAAGAATGCGGATTTAATAATAGAAGCGATTGTTTCTCCCCAGGAGATTGATAAGGTTCATCCAGGTCTTTCAGCAGATTTGAGATTCACTGCCTTCCACGATCGTAATACTCCGACACTTTTGGGTAAGGTAATATTTGTCTCCCCTGATCGCCTTGTGGACAAGACTAGAGGGATTCCCTACTACCTGTGTCATGTCCAAGTAACGCCTGAGGAGCTACGGAAATTAGGTAATAAAGAGCTTCGTCCAGGAATGCCAGTGGAGGTGATAATTAAAACTGGAGAGAGAACGCTATGGAATTACCTAACAAAACCTCTCACAGATCGAGTGGCGAAGGCAATGAAAGAAAGGTAACTAGTGCTCATCCGGCTAGATTCCATAGTGATTTTCTAAGGCGCCTTCAAAGGGAGGAGAGGTATTGGTGTGGTTTGCCCCTTGAGGAAGACAATCGTTGTAAAGAAAATATGGGATGTGAGAAGTCAAAAGAGGAGCTTTGTCTATCTAATTTGATTGATGGGAATAGAACCTATTATTTGGTGGATGATTTTAACCAATACTCCCTGGAAGGATTTCTAGAAGCGGCCTACAGATTGATTTTAGGAAGACCGCCCGATGCGGAAGGATTTAGGTGCTACCTTGAAGGACTCCGATCGGATCATCTTACTCGTGAAGAGGTGTTAGGATTACTTCGGTTTAGTGAAGAGGGTAAGAGACGAGGGGTTAAGATTAGGGGTATCAGGGGATTATATTTTTTATCTAGAGCAAGACGTCTACCTGTAGTGGGGCGTATATTTAAGTTATTGTATGGGCTCGCTATTTTCCCTAGTATAGTAAGACGGCTTGAACACTGCTGGTCAGACGTTCACCGCTTGGAGTTTGAAACCATTAAAAAGATTGAAAACCAATTATATCGCCTAAATACTATAGAGGATCGGACAGAATTTTTGAAGGGAGAGCTAGCAAAGATAACTGACACTCTTATAGGCTTAAAGGCTACTCAGGAAAAGTTCTCTAGCAGACTGGAGGATCATGTTAACTTAGCTAAAACCCAATTTCGCCAGTTATTTGATAGGACCAATACTTTACGTAGGGTCCTCCTTCTTCTTGAAGAACGTATGGGGACCCCATCACATGAGACGCAAACAGAGCCAAATAATACTCTTTCGCCTATAGCTTATGGCTTTTTTGAAGAAGACTTCCGTGGTGATTCGGACACGCTGAAGGAAAGAGTTAGGGTTTATCTCTCTCTACTTCGCTCTTCCCATTGTCTTTTCGATCTTCCCGTCGCTGATCTTGGATGTGGACGGGGAGAATGGCTCCGGTTGCTAAAAGAAGAAGGCATTTATGCTATTGGAGTGGATACTAACGACTTAGCTATCTCCTTTCTAAAGGAAGAGAACTTACCCTTTGCCAAAGAAGATATCTTTACTTTTTTAGAGAGATCTAATCCTAATAGCTTTTCGGCAGTCACAGCTTTCCATGTTATAGAACATATTCCTCCAAATCGATGGGTTTCCTTTCTTAGATCTATATGGAGAGCCCTTGCACCGGGAGGGATCGCTATCATCGAAACCCCAAATCCACGTAATATTCTTGTTAGTGCGGGAGATTTTTACCGGGATCCAACCCATATCTATCCTGTGTTTCCCGATACTTTGGAATTTCTGGGAGAAATAACAGGTTTTGAAAATTCAACCGCCTGGTTTTTTGATGAGAACCGTTCGCGACTCATTCCAGTAAAGAGTGTAAGATTTGATAGTATTCATAGCTACCTGAGTGTGTCTAGAGATTTTGCCTGGAGTGGAAGGAAGCCGTTGGCATGAGAATAGCGGTTGTAGCTCCGAGTCCAGTTCCCTTTATTATTGGCGGAGCGGAGAAGCTCTTCTGGGGATTAGTTAGAAATATCAATGCCTATACCTCTCATATAGCCGAACTGTTAAAGATTCCTTGTCGAGACGATGAATTCTGGAGTTTAATGGAGGGTTATAGAAACTTTCTAAATCTTGATGTCTCCTCTTACGACTTGGTGATCTCTACCAAATATCCCGCATGGATGGTTTCACATCCCCAACATCATCTTTACATGCAACATCCCTGTAGGGGAGTCTATGAGCTTTATCAAGGACCTGTGGATGATACCATCCCTCATCCTGACTTAATACCCCTGTTAAGGCTTATGAGGAGATATGCTCCTTCTAAGGAGTTACTCCCAGAATTTTTTGAAAGACTTTTCGCTTTGCCTTCGAAAACTTCTATCCCTGAGGAAGTATTCACCCTTACAAGTCCCTTTTCCCGAGTAGTTATTAAATGGCTTGACTCTATAGCCCTTCATCCCTCCTACATAAGAAGCTATAGTGCTATTTCCCGCACTGTAGCAACCAGAGAGGGTTATTTCCCTGAAGGAATATCTGTAAAGATTTTTCACCATCCCTCTGATCTAGAAGGTTTCCGTGAGGGAGAGTATCGATACCTTTTTACAGTGAGTCGGCTTACAGCACTCAAAAGGATTGATCTTCTTATTAAGGCATTCCGCCGTCTCGATATTGATATTCCTTTTTTTATAGCTGGCACCGGTGGTGCCGAAGAATTTCTAAGATTTATCGCCGAAGGGGATAGTCGAATACACTTTCTCGGTTTTTTAAATGACGGGGCACTAATTAACTGGTACAGTAATGCTCTATTTGTGCCCTTCGTTCCTTACAATGAGGATTATGGTCTTATTACCGTAGAGGCCATGCATTCAGCAAAGGCTGTTCTTACGACCACTGACTCGGGAGGTGTTAACGAGTTAGTCTCCCATGGAGAGAACGGTCTTTCTGTAGAACCAACTGAGGAATCAATAGCTGAAGCTATGGCCCAGCTTATAGGTAACAGGGAAAAAACTATTGAGATGGGTAGAAGGGCTAAGGAGACGGTTTCCCATATCACGTGGGAAAGGTTTATAACTAGCTTTATACAGCATATAACCGATCATTTTCATGATGGAAAGAGGTTCTGGGCTATTAGGGGGAAAGACCATAAGCGGATTCTGGTTGTTAATGAGTTTTCCATTTTCCCGCCAGTAAGTGGTGGAAAAATAAGGCTTTTTCAAATAGTAAAGGCTCTATCTCGTCGTGGAGAGGTAACGTTTCTTAGTTTTACCTCTCATTCATCACCCTTTGTTTGTCGTAATATAACTCCATCCATTAAGGAAGTGCTTGTGCCTAAGTCTAAGGAGCACGCTGAGGAGGACGAAAGATGGAGTTCTGCACTCGGTGTGAGCGCCCAAGATGTTTCCGCAATTAACTCGTGGTCACTTACCCCATCTTTCGAGGAACTTCTTAAAACCTACGCCAATTCCTGCGACCTCGTGTTATTGTCTCATCCCTATCTTATAAAGGTTCTGAGAAAGCATTACAAGGGACCCCTTTGGTATGATGCCCAGGATGTAGAAATCGATCTTAAAGCATGGATGTTTAAGCCTTCTGAAGAAAGGGATCAGGCTCTTCGCCTTATTAGGGAAGTTGAAGCCACTTGCCTTTCCGAATCTTCTTTGGTGATGCCCTGTAGTGATGAAGATGCCAAAAGGCTTATGGAGATCTACGGCGTTGATAGGGATCGGATGGTTGTGGTCCCAAATGGTGTAAGCAGTGATGAGGTCTTTCTTCTTACACCATCGGAGCGGTATGCTCTAAGGCATAGACTAGGTATTGATTCCCGCCCTGTTGCAATTTTTATGGGAAGTATTCATGGTCCTAATAATGAAGCTGCCCTATGGATTTGCGACCTGGCTATAAGTTTTCCTGAGGTACTTTTCATCATTATAGGAAGTGTCTGTAATGTGTTAAAACCTACCACCCTTCCTTTCAATGTGATGCCTCTTGGAATGGTATCCTCTGAGACTAAGGCGATACTTTTAAATGCTTCTCATATAGCCATGAATCCAGTAGAAGGAGGGTCAGGCACCAATGTTAAGATGTTAGAGTATGCTGCCTATGAGTTGCCCATTATAACAACTGAAACGGGTAATAGGGGGCTTGCTTTTAGAGATGGGAAAGAGGTTATAATATCTAACAAATCTCAGTGGAGGGATAGGCTTTCGGAGGTACTGGAGGCTCTATCATCAAGCTCCGAAGATATCAGAGTCTTGGGAAGAGCTGCTAGAGAAATGGCTCTATCTCGTTACGAGTGGAGTAAGATCATCCGTCCCATTATTGAGCTACTTTAGTCGGGTTTTTTAAAGGCAAGTAAGGGGATCTCTATCAATAGCGATATGAATCCTTCTTCGGAGCTTTTCAATAGATTTGAAGGTAGTCTTTAAAAGCTCTGTAAGGGTCCCGCTTTGCCATGATTTTATCAGTATATGCCACCTGTAACGGTTTCTGAGTTTAAAGAAGGGAGTGGGAGCAGGACCAAGCACAATACAGCCGTATCTTTCGGCGAGACTTTTGAGTAGATCAGAGAGCTTTTGGGCTCCCTCATGGACTCTCTCCATGTCTGTCGATTCACAGATAATCCGAGCCATTTTGGAGTAGGGAGGATAGAAAAGCCTTTCTCTTGACTCCAGCTCTCTTTCGCAAAATAGCGAGTAATCACCCTTTTGAGATGCTTCAATTATGTAGTGAGAAGGGTTATAGGTTTGTATGATGACCCTTCCGATGGTTTCTTTCCTTCCCGATCTTCCAGCCACTTGAAGAAGCTGCTGAGCTGTTAGCTCTCCGGAACGAAAATCCGGAAGAGCCAAGGCTATATCGGCATTTATTACGCCTGTAAGCGTAAGTAAAGGGAAATCATGGCCTTTAGTGATCATTTGGGTTCCGATAATTACATTCACCTTGCCTTGACGGATAAAGTTAAGAGTTGTCACGAGGGTATTCATATTTTTTATGGCATCTCTATCTATTCTGGCGATCTTAGCTTGAGGGAGAAGTTTTTTTACTTCCTCCTCCACTTTTTCAGTTCCTACCCCTAGGTATAACAGGACACTTTTGCCACATCCTGGGCATATTTTGAGCGAGTCCATGGAAAACCCACAGTAGTGGCACCTTAGGTTATTTTCGTCTATATGGTAGGTAAGAGCTATATTGCACCTGTTACAGATGACAACATATCCGCATCTTCGGCAAAGCACGTAGGGCGCATAGCCTCTTCGGTTAATAAAGAGCAGTGATTGAAAGCCTGAGTAAAAGGTCTCCTGAAGAACCTCCTTTAGTCTTTGGGAAAAGATCTTTGGATATCGTTCCTTACGCATATCCACTACTTCTACTTCTGGCAATGGATGACCGTGGACTCTCTGGGTTATTGTAAAAAGTCCATATTGTTTTTTTCTAGCCTGGTAGTAGGATTGAAGGGAGGGAGTAGCGGAACCAAGGATTATAGGGATCTGGAACACCTGGGCTCTCATGAGCGCAACGTCTCTTGCATTATAACGCATGCGGTCTTCCTGTTTATAGGAAGGATCATGTTCTTCATCAACGATTATCAAACCACAGTCCTTTATGGGGAGAAAAATTGCCGAACGGGTTCCTAGAACAATCCTTTTCTGGCCCCTAATGATCGCCTCCCATTGGGAAATGCGAACTTGAGAGGTAAGACCGCTATGCCACAGAGCTAGTTTTTCCCCGAAGCGTTTTCTAAATATAGTTTCGAGTTGGGTGATAAGAGCTATCTCCGGAGCAAGAACCATAACAGATCTTCCCATCTCGAGGGTTCTTTCAGTAAGACGTAAATAAATTTCTGTCTTTCCGCTCCCAGTGACCCCATAAAGGAGGTAGGGTAGAAATTTCCCTTGATCTAAAGCGTCCTCAGCTTCATTAAGAATTTTTGCTTGATCATCCGTAAGTTGTATCGGCGCAGAAACCTCCATAGCTTGCCCGAAGGGAGATTCGATTACGGATTCCTCTGGAATAGAGATTATTTCTAGCCATTTTCTTCGCTTCGCTCTGCTTATGAACCTATGCCAATCTTTTTTTAGCATCTCTCTTAGTTTGGCCACAGGAACCCCTAAGGGATTAGAGATAAAGAGCTCTCTTACTCTATCGTCGAAGGCCCTATCTTGTATCGAGTCCGGCGGAACAAGAAGAATACCGATTTTCTTACTCCTTTTAAGGACCTCTTTTCCGGAAGGCTTATTCCTGAGAGGATCCGGAAGAGCACGTAACAGGGTTAGTCCCAAGGGATAGAGATAGTAGGAGGCAACCCTTTGGTAGAAAACCAAAAGTTCCTCTGAAAATATAGGTTCTGAATCTAAAAGGGCGGTTACGGTTTTTATATTTGATATTGGTGGCTCTTGAGGGGTTACCTCAAGGACTATACCAAGTCTTTGTTGTCGACCAACGGGGACAATTACTCTGCAACCTCGGAGGTTGTCCCTTTCTGCTCCGTCGAACCTGTAGGTAAGAATTGCCCCTGTGGGATCAAGAAGTTGAACATTCAAAAACATATTATTGAGTTTGTACTTTGGCGACTTTTCTAGATTCTTTCTGTCCCATAAGGGTTCGGTAATATTCTACTGTGGTCTGAAATTTTCTTTCGAGACTCTTGGGCATAGGATCGTAGGAGATGGTGTTAGAAAGGGCAACAAAATTTACCGGGCAACCATTGGCGTAGAAACGGAAATCGAGGTGAGGACCTGTGGCGAGGCCAGTTTTTCCTACATAGCCGATTACCTCACCTTGTTCTACCTGTTTCCCCACCTTAAGCCCCTTGGCAAATTTAGACAGATGACCGTAGGAGCTGGAATAGACATTACTATGCCGTATCTCAACATAATTTCCAAAACCTCCCTTCCTGCCAACGAAAACCACCTTTCCTGCTCCTATGGCACTTACGGGAGTTCCTGTGGGAGCGGCATAATCAATCCCAAAATGAGCTCTGGGTATCTTGAGAATAGGGTGAACTCTTTTCTTGGTAAAAACAGAAGAGATTCTTCTATACTGTAGCGGGGCCCTCAAAAAGGCTCTCTTCATTGGTCTTCCTTTGTCGTCGTAGTAGGCTCCTTTTTGGCCATTGGTTTGAAATAGGAAAGCTTCATAGACCTCTCCTTGAAGCTCTATTCGTGCTGCAAGAATTTGCCACTTTTGAGTTTTTGAGTTTTGATCTGATCTCCCGAGAAGCACCGAAAAGGTATCACCCTTTTTAAGGTCGGTTGTAAAGTCGATATGGGAGGAGAAGATCTCAGTAAGGTCTAGAATAACGTAGGGGGGAAGACCAGCTTTTATGCCGCAATTGTAGAGATTATCGTCTATGAAGCCAGTAATGGTCTTTAACTGGGGAGAAATGGTAGATTTTTTGTTGTTAATCTCTTTACTACGAGATGGAGGGTTTTTTATAGGAGAATATTGGAGAGCCCTCTGATTACATGTTCCTTTGAAAACCATTTCTTCCCACTCGGAAGAGATATTTATATTGGACTTTAGATTTTTAGGATTTGGAGAGTTATTTATAATACCTTCTGCCTTTATAGAGCTAAGGACCATAGCAACTAAAATCCCCATAGCACCCCGAACCAGGCGAAGATTTCCCATTTAGATCTCCTCGTTATAATGAATGATTGGAAAGGATCAGACCTTTTCAAGGAGAGCCTTTGCTCTATCCAATATGTTCTGGAATGCATCGGAACGATGAGGATCGATATAACCACAGCCACTGTCAGAAATCCTATCAAAGACGTGATTATTTTCTATGAAAGCTACAAGTTCCTTTAGAATTTGTATCGCGTCTTCGCTATACATGGGCTCTTCTCCAAATAGAATTTAGATTGTATCTTTGCCTTTATAGCGTAAAATTTAGGGGTAATCAACCAAGTATATCAACAGTAAGGTGAGGTCAAATCTATGAAAATTGCCTATCTTTCTAGGTTCTCCTTTCCCTCTTCTGCTGCCAACAGCGTCAATGTAATGAAGATGTGTGAAGCCTTTGCCTCTCTAGGGCACGATGTCCTTCTTTTTGGACATCTTAAGGAAAGTAACATTCCTAATATCTTCGATTACTATGGAATAAGACAAGAGTTTGGGATGAGTCATGTTGTATCACTTAATGATTCTCCAGGGGATTTTCTTTATATCCTCCATAGCATGCTAAAGACCAAAAAATATAGACCCCATATTGCCTATGGTCGTTCTCTTGAAGCCTGTTTTGGAGTCTCAACCCTTGGTATTCCAACTATCCTCGAGATTCATTCTCCCCCTAGGACTCCTTTGAAAAGGGTGCTTCTTAGAAGCATTTCTAGGATGAGAAATCTTAAGCGTATTGTGGCAATAAGTGAGGGTCTAGCACGTTATCTAAGGAAGCTATTAGGAGTTTCCGTATCTAAAAAACTATGTGTTGCCCACGATGGAGGAGATCCAGATAGTCTAGCCCTATCCTCCATCCCTAAAGGTTTCGAGGAGAGGCTTTCTAGGTTTAAGGCCACCTTAAATAATGGTTCAGGTCGGCCTCGGGTTGGATATATTGGGAATCTCTATCCTGGGAAGGGAATAGAATTAATTTCCAAGATAGCCAGTCTTTGTCCCTGGGCCGATTTCCATATCATAGGAGGTAGCCCTCAAGAGATAGCCTTCTGGGAAAGAAGGTTGTCTCGGCCTAATATATATTTTCACGGATACGTGCCACATGCTCTTACTGGGTATCTTTCTTCCTTCTTCGATGTAGCTCTTATGCCGACTCAACCTCTCGTTTCGAATGTAGCCGGAAATATTGACGAAGGATGGTATGTCTCACCGTTAAAGCTATTTGAATACATGGCGGCGGGGGTTCCAATCCTTGCCTCGAACCTTGAAAGTGTTAAGGAGGTCCTGGAAGAGGGAGTAACCGGTTTTCTGTTACCCCACGAAAACCCCTATGCCTGGAGGGATGCCCTAGCGTTTCTTAGGGACTATCCCGACGTTGGTATCCAAATGGGTAAGAGGGCTCGAGAAACACTTATTAAACACTTCTCTTGGAAGGTAAGAGCGGAAAAGGTTCTTAAAGATCTATAACGACGGGGCAGGGGGAATCCTGCCCCAAGGAAGACTATTCCTTTATTAAACCTTTTTCTTTGAAGTATTTAAGAGCTCCGGGATGAATTGGAGCGGAAAGTCCCTGAAGCATCTTTTCCCTAGAGAGTTCAGCATAGGCTGGATGAAGGGTTTTGAAATCCTCGAGATTATCAAAAACCTCCTTTACAATGGCGTAGACTACGTCGTCGGGAACTTTGGCTGAGGTGATTAGAGTAGCCTTTACTCCTAGAGTTTCCACATCTTCCTTATTTACAGCGCTCGGGTAGTGGCTCATGGGGATAACGGTCTTTACATAGTAGGGATATTTTTTAATAACAGCATTAGCCATTTCCCCTGAGATTGGAACTATTCGGGCTTTCCTAGCACCGGCGGTAGCCTCCTTTATTGCTCCGTTTGGGTGTCCTACGGTGTAGAAGAAGGCGTCAATGCGACCATCCTGAAGAAGACTTGGTCCCTCTGCCGCCTTTGCCTGCTCTGCCTTTATATCCTTTTCGATATCAATGCCAAATAGGGGGAGGATATCCATACAGTTTTGAAGTTGGCCGGAGCCGGGATTTCCAATGTTTACTTTTTTACCCTTAAGATCCGTTATAGATTTAATCCCTGCATCCTCTGCTGCGACAAGGGTTACTGCCTCAGTGTGAAGACTAAAGACAGAGCGAAGATCCTGCTGTGATCCCTTTTCTTTCCATTCACCTATACCTTGATAGGCCTTGAATTGAATGTCCGATTGGGCTATTCCAAAATCCATATCTCCAGAGATAACAGCGTTAATGTTAAAAACCGATCCTCCCGTAGACTCAACAGTGCACCGAATGCCGTAAGTATCCTTTTTCTTGTTTAGCATCTGACAAATGGCACCACCAGTAGGATAATACACTCCCGTAATACCCCCGGTTCCAATAGTTATAAATTTTCCCTTCGTCGCCTCTCCTACGACGGCGATCCCTCCAACGATAAATGCCGAAATAACAAGGGTTACAATCAAAAAGATTCCAGACTTTCTCATAAATCTCCCTCCTATTCTTGCTGTTTGGTGTTAAAATAACAAAAATGTGTCCCTTTTAGGGCAGCTACTCCATTTTACTGTTATGCCCTTTGATTACTTTCGAACATCATACCAACTCTTCCGACTCAACCACCCTGATAGCCTCTGTGAGTATATCAACTATTTCATCAATTTGATCTCTTTCTATTATAAAGGGCGGAGCTAGCAATATGTGATCACCCTTTGATCCGTTAACACCACCAGATCCCGGATAGGTTATTAGACCTCTTCGAAAAGCCTCCTGAGCTATCCTTGTAGCTATCTTTCTCTGAGGATCAAAGGACTCCTTTGTTTCTTTATCTTTAACAAATTCAATACCTGCAAAGAGCCCAATTCCTCTTGTGTCTCCAACTATTCTAAATTCACGTAAGTTTTCTAAGCAGGTTAGAAGATAGTTGCCAAGAAGGTGAGCCCTTTTTACCAGACCGTGATCTTCTATGTATCTTAAAACCGCTGCTCCTATTGCAGTGGATAAAGGATTCTGGCCATAGGTATGACCGTGAACAAAGATACCCAAACCATTTCCTATAGCACTCCAAATCCGATCTTTTACGATAACGGCTCCAAGAGGGGTATATCCAGAGCTAAGACCCTTCGCCACCACTATTATATCGGGAATAACATTCCAATGATCGAGGGCAAAACTCCTCCCTGTCCTTCCTATCCCTGTCATAACTTCGTCAGCAATTAGTATAACATCGTAGCGGTCACAGATTTCACGAATTTTCCGCCAATAACCCTCTTTGGGAACTACCGCTCCAGCGGTTGCTCCAACTACGGGTTCTGCAATGAATGCAGCTACACTTTCTGGTCCTTCGTAGAGTATGGTTCGTTCCAGTTCATCAGCGCAGGATAAATTACATGTGTCTAAGTTAAGACTTAGGGGACAATGGTAACAATAGCAAGGTGATATATGGGGCATATGGGAGAATAAAGGTAGATAAAATCGCCGTCTTGCTACATGACCACCTATTGATAGAGCCCCAAGCGTGTTTCCATGAAAGCTTAGCCATCTTCCGATTATCTTATATCTTTCAGGTTTTCCTACACTACACCAATACTGTCTCACAATCTTTATTGCGGTCTCTACCGCTTCTGAACCACCAGAGACGAAATAAACTCTATTAAGCGATGGATCGGGAGCCAACCTCACCAACCGTTCAGCACATTCCATTGCTCCCTCATTTAGAAATTGACTTCCATGGACGAAGGAGACTCGCCGAGCCTGAGCTGTCATAACATCAATAATCTCAGGAACACTATGACCAATGCTTACAACGCAGGCCCCTCCAGAACCGTCTAGGTACCGTTTCCCCTCCTTGTCCCATATATATACCCCTTCGGCCCGGTCCCCTATCGTACAGATCTTTCTTAGGTCTCTGCACAGAACATAATGTTCAACAAGTCCAGATTTCACTTTTTACCTCTTTTTCGAAATTAAGCTTTCAGTGCCCTATGTCTTTTCCTAATCCACTTGTCTATCTCTACAACTATGATCACAGTTGAAGATATCGCTAGTATAGGCAGCCATTCATTAAAAGAAAGAGGTTCCGTTCGAAAAACCCATCTAAGGGGGGCAGCGTAGATAACGGCTATTTGAGCGGCAAGTGCAGCGATCATGCTATAGAATAGAAAGGGATTACTCAAGGGGTTTATGGCAAAGATAGACTCGTATTCGGAACGGGAATTCCAGGCTTGGAAGAATTGGAAGAACACCATGGTAGTCATGGCAATAGTTCGAGCCTTCGTTAGGGAATCTCCAGAAGAGAGGGACATCATGAAGGTTATAACAATGCCCATTGAAATGACACATCCTACAAGAATGGTCCTTTCAATTAGAAGACGGGACATTATCCCTTCTCCCGGCTTTCTCGGTGGACGATTGAGAATATCCCGTTCACCAGGTTCAAAGGCGAGAGCTACGTCCTGAAGGCCATTTGTAACAAGATTTATCCAAAGAAGCTGAGCAGGAAAATAGGGAATTGGGATTCCCATAGCGACCGAAATAGCAATAGATATAATGGCCGCTACTCCTGTTGGAATCAAGAAGAAAGTAACCTTTCTTATATTGTCAAAGACAATTCTTCCTTCACGGACAGCATGAAAGATACTAGCGAAATTATCGTCAGTAAGTACCATATCGGCTGCTTCCCTGGCTACATCGGTGCCCCCCTTACCCATTGCAACGCCAATGTGGGCAGCCTTAAGAGCTGGAGCGTCATTTACTCCATCTCCAGTGACTGCAACTATCTCACCATGCTCTTTGAGCTGCTGAACAATCCTTAATTTATGTTGGGGGGAAACTCGAGCATAGACCGAAACGCTTGGTACCATTTTGAAAAGCTTTCTATCGTCCATAGCCTCCAAATCACGACCGGTAAGGACGGGGGAATCCTCATCTGCTATACCCAATTCTTTTGCGATAGCACGAGCTGTTACGGCGTGATCTCCTGTGATCATGATGACTCTTATCCCTGCGCTTTTGCAATGGGAAATCGCTTCAATCGCTTCTGGACGTGGTGGATCAATCATCGCCTGAAGGCCCACAAAGGTAAGATTTTCTGTCTCATCACACCATTCAACGTCCTTACAGGAAAACTCTTTAAAATCGTGGTGAACTTCCTTGAAGGCAAAGGCTAGGACTCGCATCCCCTCCTTTGCGAAGCCCTCAGCTATATTCAGGACTTTTTCATCATTGATTGGTTCTCCTGAAAAGGATATTCGACACATTCTAAGAACCTGTTCGGGGGCACCCTTTACAAAGATATATCTCTTCCCATCTTGAGAATAATGAAGGGAAGCCATATAGGCTCTTTCGGATTCAAAGGGGATTATTGAAATGGAAGGCGATAATTGAATCTCCCTTTCAGGATTAAACCCCCCTTTAATGGCTGAGACGATCAGTGCTACCTCTGTGGGATCTCCTTCCAGGGTTGGATTTCCGTTCTCTAGTATCAGCCGGGATTCATTGCAAAGTAGCCCTATTCGAAGTAGCCATTCCAAAGCGCTACCGGGTGGGATGCTAACGGGAGAGCCGTTCATCGTTATATTGCCTATAGGTGTGTATCCGCTTCCTTCAACATTATATATATGTTTCCCATCGTAAAGCTTTCTCACTGTCATCTCATTTTTCGTGAGGGTTCCCGTTTTATCGGATCCTATTACTGTTGTGCTTCCCAAGGTTTCTACAGCGTGAAGTTTTCTAATTATGGCGTTATGTTTTGCCATTCGCGATACACCGACGGCCATAGCGATGGTTATCACAATTGGGAACCCTTCGGGTATAGCCGCAACGGCTGCTGCAACGGCTGTCATAAACATATCTTTTACATTTTCACCAATAAGAATCCCAATAACAAAAAGCAGTGTAGAAGCTCCAAGGACAAGGAAGCCTATGTTTTTAGCAAAGCGATCTATTTTTTCTTGAAGGGGTGCCTTTACTGTTGCCGCTTCTTGAATGTCACGAGCGATAGAGCCAAGGACTGTGTGAGATCCGGTTGATACTACAACACCCTTGGCGCGACCACCTATAACAATAGTTCCCATAAAGGCCATATTCCTCTGATCACCAGGAGTAAGGTTCCCCTCTTCCAGTTCCCAAGCATGTTTTTCTACTGGGAAGGATTCCCCGGTGAGCATTGCTTCATCGACTTTCAATTCCACCGTTTGGATTAATCGAATGTCGGCAGGAACCCTCATCCCCGAGGCAAGAATAACTACATCTCCAGGAACCAGCTCTTCTGCTTTGATCTCTTTTTCCACACCATCCCTTATTACTCGAGCTCTCGATACAACCAGTTTCTTTAGGGCCTTTACGCTCTTTTCCGCCTTATACTCCTGAAGGTATCCCACAATAGCGTTTAGAGTTATAACGGCAAATATAACCCCTGCGTCTATGAACTCTCTAAGTGCTATAGTGATAACCCCAGCGATGATGAGTATGTAAATGAGGGGGCTTGTAAATTGGTGTAAAAATATGCGAAGCCGACTTATTTCCTCCTCATCGACAAGCTTATTTAAACCGTATTTTTCTAGTCTCTTTAGAGCCTCTTCTTCTTTTAATCCCTTCTCACTGGTTTGAAGATTTCGATAGATTTCTTCAGGACTCAGTCTATACCATTCCATTTTGATAACCCTTCTTTCTAAGACAGAAGCCTCCGAGAATGTCATAATGGATTTTACTTTTACTCCATGGTCATGCTACAAAAAACCTGATACATTGTAAATTCAAAAGGTGATAAGGGGTTGTATGGAAAGGTTTCCAGATGAGTCTGAAGCTAGACGTCTTATGGTAGATATCGGCCGGCGTCTATATGAAAGAGGACTTATAAGCGCAACCGATGGAAATATGAGCTGTAAACTCGATAGGGATCGTTTCATTGTGACACCTTCTGGCCTTTGCAAAGGTTTTATGTCGGAAGACTCCCTTATAGTGGTTGACGGAGAGGGTCGAGTGCTTGAAGGAAGTAAAAAACCTTCCTCTGAAATACGACTACATTTACTCGCCTATTCTTTGAGGGAAGATATAGGAGCGGTTCTACATGCCCACCCTCCGATAATTACAGCTATTACTTTGGCAAAACTTCCCTTTGATTCAGCTATCCTTCCTGAACTATGGGTCTCCCTGGGCCCTGTTCCCGTTGCACCCTACGCTACTCCGTCAACTGAAGAACTTCCTGAAGCTGTAAAACCCTTCATCTCCAATCATAATGCCATAATTTTGGAGCGACACGGCTCCTTAACTCTAGCCTCCGATCTAGAAAAGGCCTTCTTTATGCTTGAAAAGCTCGAGCAGGCGGCTTTAATTTTCGCCCTTTCAATTCTCCTTTCGGGAGGAAGAATTCCTCCGCCCCTTTCAACCTTGGAACTAGCTCGACTTGCTCAAGTCTTTCAAATTACTGTTTCTTCTTAATGATTCTTGCGTCAACAATGGCATAACCTTCGGAATAGACTATAAGGGGATTAATATCTATCGTGACAATCTCGGGATGTTCGTCCATAAGTTTTGCAAGGGCCTTAAGACCTCTCATTATAGCTGATTTATCGAGAGGTTCTCGATTCCTCACACCTCTGAAGAAGGCTGAAGCCTTCGTCTCGTTTATCATGTCTTCAATATCCCTATCTGTTACTGGAAGGAGTCTTATAGAAACGTCTTGGAATAGCTCGACATAAAGTCCTCCTAGTCCAAATAGCAGTACTGTCCCAAAATCCTGAGTTCTATGAACTCCCATGATGAATTCTTGACCAGGTTCAGCCATAGGCATAATAACAACTCCAGGAAAGGCAATAGATGGAAAGACCCGGGAAAATCTTTCTCTTATTTGTTCGAAGGCTCGTCTAACACCATTGGCCGACTGAATATTTAGGATGACGCCCCCTACATCGGTTTTATGGGCAACTAAAGAAGAGTCCAGTTTGACGGCGACGGGGAAGCCCATGAGATGGGCAGTATGGACAGCTTTGCCAGCGCTTTCGGCATGATGAAAGTGAAGACAGGGGAAGCCAGCATTTTTGAGAAATTCTAGAGCTTGAGATGGGGTGAGAAGTTCCGTATTTTCAGGAATGGTATCAATCTTTGGCATAAGAGAGGGTTGCTCCTTTTTACCTTTTTGGCTTGGAGGTATAAGTTGGGCTATAGCGTGAACTCCTCGTTCCGGGGTTGGAAATACGGGTATGCCCAATTTATGCATTTTCTGCTTTTCTACCTGTTCTACGTCAGCTCCACCAAGAAATATTACCAGCTCATTACTAGAAGGTGTTACCACTTCAGATGCTCCCTGGACGGGATCACCGAAAATCACGCCCACAATATCATAGAATGTCCTGACCCGTCTTATGACTTCTCCGAACATAGTCGCTGTGGCGTCGCCTGTTAGATCGAGGGGGTTCGAGCAAATGGCATGAGCAGGAATAAGAGGTCGAAGTTCGGCTGCAAGGTCCTCGGGAAGTGGAGCTACATCGAGACCTTCTCTCTCGGCCTGGTCGGTAGCAAGTATTCCAGCTCCCCCTGATGTGGTAACGAAAAAGATTCTGTTCCCCTGTGGTAAAGGAAGGTATGCAAATGCCTTAGCGAGGTCGTAAAACTCTTCTATAGTATCGGCTCTATATATTTTGTATTTCCTACATAGGGCGTTGTAGAGGGCATCATCGCCTGCAAGGGATCTAGTGTGTGATTCAGCAGCTTTAATCCCCTTCGGCGTCCGACCTGATTTCAAAAGCACTACGGGTTTTTGAAGGTTTTCTAAAGCCTGGGTAAAGGCCTGAGGATTCTTAAGTCCTTCTATATAGAGAGCTATGACAGAGGTTTTTTCGTCATTGTTGAAATAGGAGACAAGATCCGTCTCATCTACATCACAGCGATTCCCCAAACTTATAAAGGCTGACACTCCAAGGTTTTCCTGAGAAAACCAGTCCATCATGGCAGCCCCTACCGTTCCACTTTGGCTTATAACGGCTACCCTACCTCTCGTAGTAAGAAGCGGCCATGAAGCACAAAGGGGATGATAGGGTAGGTTTATGCCCTGACAATTGGGGCCAAGAATTCTAACGTCATTTTGCTTTGCGATCTCTACAATCTCCTTCTGTAATTTTTCACCCTGAGGACCTGCCTCAGCGAAGCCTCCGGATATGATCACTGCTGCTTTGACCCGCTTTTCTCCACATTCTTTAATGACCTGAGGTACCGCCGAAGCTGGTACGACAACTACAACCATGTCAATAGTGTCAGGAACATCGGTAATATTTTTGAAACAGGGCAGGTTCAAGATTTCAACAGCCTTTGGGTTTATGGGATAAACCGCTCCTTGAAAACCACTATCTATGATGTTTTTCAAAATAGTGTGTCCCAGTTTAGCTGGATTATCAGAGGCTCCTATTATAGCCACACTTCTGGGTTGAAAAAGTGCATTTAAAGCATCGGACATCTTTCCCCTCCTCCAAAAATTAGGGTTGTTCGACTTGGAATAAACTTGAATCCTCTGTGTGTTTTTAAAGAGCCATTCTGAGAATAATTATATTCTCAGAATGGCATGTTGGTTTGAAAATGAACTTATTAGCTGGTCTTGGATTGAGCCTTTTGAGTAACACGCTGATTGAATTTTTCTGCGTTGATTATGAAGCGATGATGAATCCCTTCCCCGATTTTTTCGATCTCGTCGAAGGCTTCAACATGGAAAATAAGCTGTTTGCCCTTGATTTCCTTTAGAGTGGCCCTTGCAGTTACAGTCATGCCAAGGGGCGTAGGGGCTAAATGCTTAAGTTCCATTGTCGCACCAACGGATTGTTCACCCTCTTCAAGATGTGGATGGATGAGTTCTGCACAGGCCTGCTCCATAAGTCCACCTAGAAATGGTGTGGCAAAGACATTTGGCACTTGATGGAAAAATTTTTGTGCTGAATGTTCCTGCGAGGTTTTTAACGATACTTCATGAGTTAAACCCTCTTTTAAAGATGGAAGAGCCATATTGCCTCCTTTTTTTGAGGGTTAGTGCTTTTAGATGGAAGGAATCTCTGGCTCACCAATATGACCAATAAAACATTATAAAAACTAAGCGAAATTTCTTCAATCTTCAACCATAAAAACTGGGCCAAGTAACTTTTGTGATTTCTATAATTATTTTATACTTGAAAACCGATTAAAAATGAAGAAATAGGTTGGCTTTGTAAAGCTAAGATAACAGGAGGGGTAATTAGACAATGACCAGGAAAATACTTCCGGTAGCGCTTTTGATAATCCTAGCCTTTTGTGGCCTAGCATCCGATGGATTGTGTTCTGCTAGTGCACAAGAAATCTATGAGCGAGCAAAAGAGGAATCCTTTATGTTCAAAAAACTTGCCATCTATAACGAGGCCATTGATATGGATAAAGGCTTACTCGATGCTAGGAGAGATAGAGCCTTTATCCTTTACTATCAAAGAAAATACGAAGAGGCTTTAGAGGATCTTACAGTATGTATCGAAAGGGGCCTTAATGGAAGTGAAGTGCTAGCAATGAGGGCCAAGGTGTTCATAGCCTTAAAAAGGTATAGGGAAGCCCAGGAAGACCTCTCTAAAGCTATCGAAAGCTATGGACAAAATAGGGAGTTACTTTTGGATCGGGCCATTACCCATGCTAAGCTTAAAAATTACGACGATGCATTGAAGGATCTTAGATTACTTCTCAGAGAAAACCACAATGATAGGATCTCTCTTCAGGCCTATCGTCTCATGGGGGAGATCTTCTTGGCTCAGGGAGAGCCTGAGGTGGCAAGGGAATACCTCTCCAGAGCTGGAGGATGGGATGTCTTGGGTATAAGTTTACCCATTGGGATGTATAATATTAAGTTTCTGAGTATATTTGGGATGCTTGGGCTTATAGTCTCTTTGGCTGCCCTGATCTTCAAGGTTGATTTACCAGCTCCAAGACGCCCAAAACGTCGAGGATAGGTTTCATAATCTAAGCATTTTAGATCCTTGACGAGATTTGGTTTTGTGTGGTAAGGACTACTTTACTTGAAGGAGAATGGAGAGATGGCCGAGTAGGTCGAAGGCGCTCGCCTGCTAAGCGAGTGTCCCGCCCAAAGCGGGACCGTGGGTTCGAATCCCACTCTCTCCGCCACCCTTAACCTGTAATTCTTTAAATAGCAGAGGTCTTTAAAAGACTTACCAAAACCTTCCTCAAAGGTATCTTCCTTATCCTTTAAAAGGGTGGTCGCTGGAAAGACCTTATAGGAAAAAGGGGAGAGGGAAAATGGCAAACCTATGTTACACCTGTGGAAGTTGTGACAATGAATGTCCTATAAATAGGCGTAGCAATCAATTGTTTCCTAGAAGGATTGTTAGAGCCTATGTTCTTGGTCTTTCTGCCGAGGCCTCCGGATATCCCGAAATCTGGTACTGTGTAAAGTGTGGAAGGTGCAGTGCCGTATGTCCTATGGGTGTAAAGCCCTTTGAAGTGATCTCGAAACTTCAGGATATGGCCTCGAGGAGTGAACCTGAAAGACTACGTAACTTCCTTTTTATTTCCTATAGGATGCATCAAAAACTCCAAAAGGCAAGATGTCTTATTTTAAGAGGTCTCTTTAAAAAAGATTTGAAAAAATCTTCAGGTCTTACCCCCCTTGAAGCTTGGAAGGAAGCTGATGGCTGGGATCCTAAGGAGATGGAAGGGGATGGTCTGCTGACAAGGGTACCTCATAATAGACTAAGGTTAGAACAAAAGTTTATGAAATACTTTGAGTTTTCTACGAATATAAGAAGATGCATCTCCTGTGGATCATGCACTAATGCTTGTCCAGCCTCAACAGGTAGCACAGTGTTTAGTCCTATGAAGATTTTTAGAATGGCAAAATGGGGAATGGTAGGGGAAGCCACTGTTGAGCCTGGAATATGGCTATGTATAGACTGTGGACGTTGCATCAGTGTGTGTCCTCAAGGCGTAAGAGGAGCATGGATATTAAGAATTTTGAGAGAATTGGCCGTATCGAACGGTGTTATTGGGAAGGAGTCTCTCAATCTATGGAAAACCATGGACTTAGAACTATACAAGATATACCACGAGAACATAAAAATCGCATTAAAAGAAGGTGGTAGTAGTAATCCATCCTAAGGTGCTTAGAGAGGAAAATCCCTAAGACCTCTAATCCTCTCCAATCTAGCCTTTCTAAATATACTGAGCAGCAAGCTCTCCAATGATGGATTCAACATCCTGCCCAAGTTCCCTCTCGAGATCCCTTTTGGCCTTTTCCAAACGTAACCTGATCATGGGATTTTGAATTTCTCTTACGGATCTCAATGCTCCCCCACGTCTTCCAAGTCTAAAAAGAATTTTGTCTTCCGGAGGAAGGCTCAGATATTCATCAATCACCGTAAGCATTTTCTTTCTGTCTTCAGGAAACTTTCCATTTACATCCTCAAGAAGATTTCTTATGTGATCGGATGTAAGAGTGCTATGGATATCCCCTAGGGATTCTATCATTAGTCGAATTTCCTTTACAGTCTCATCGTCCGTAAGAGGAACAAATCGTCCAGAGAGAACATCCTCCCATAGGGATCCAAAGGGTGGAACCATGAGGGTTCTAAGTCTTATAAAGTCAGGATCAATGTCTGTAAGAACTCGAGCCGTTTCAAGAGCATGTTCTTCCGACCACGCCTTTCCACCTAAGCCAGGCATAATGTATTCAGAAAGGGTTATGCCTGCAGCCTTGACCTTATGGCCAGCTTCAATATGTTGACGAGCCGTAGCACCTTTACGGACATATTTGAGAACCCTGTCACTTCCACTTTCCATACCTATATGAATCCTATCAAGACCTGCTTCTCTAAGCATTATCAATTCTTCCAAGGATTTTCTTGAAATGGTGCTACTTCTTCCATAGGAGGTTACTCTCTTTACACCGGGGATCTTAGTTCGAAGATAGGCTATAGCTTCGGCCAACTCAGCCGAGGGCATAATAAGGCTATTGGCATCTTGAATAAACACTTGGCCAGTACCGAAAAATAACCATTGGGCAACGTTATAGTAAGCCTGTGGAACCCTTGATCGCATCATTACTTCCTGAAGTACGGAGGATGTGATTTTTCCACCTTCACCAAGTGACCACGAAATGCCTTTGATGTCTTCGATGATATGGACTACCCTATCTATATCTTTCTTTATCTCCTCAAGAGAGCGCCTACTGAAGGTAGAATTTTTATACACTGGGCAGAAGGTGCATTTGTTCCACGGACAATTTCTCGTAAATCTTAACAATAAACTTGCTGCTTCGCTCGGAGGACGAATAGGTCCCTGTTCAAAAGAAAGTTGAGAACTTCTCATTCCAATACCTCCTGAGAAGAAATATCTTGTCCAGAATCGTTTGTTCATTCATTATAATAAGGGTTTGTTGCAAAAAGGGCAACGAAGGAACCTTAAACGGAGGAAGGGCTATAATCGAAGGGAGTAGGTGAAATGAGTAGAGACGAAAAGATCACAGCGGTCTATCTTATGGTTAGGAAATCGGAGCTAACACCAGAGGACGGAGATTCCTACGAAGGTCCCTTGCAGAGACAAAAAGAGTTGATTGTTGAGGCGATGAAAAGTCGATGGGGAATAGAGGTAAATGATTCTGTGCAATTTTACAAAAGCAGAAGAGACCTTTTTATGGATATTGAACGCCACAAAGTAAAACGACTTGTAGTTTACAGCCTTGACAGACTTGGAAGCACAAAAGATGAGATCGAGGGGATTCTTTTTGAGCTGGGTGCTGAAGGTGTAGAACTTCTAACGGTACAATGAGTATTAGGAAAGGTTGATGGACTGGATTGTGACGAGGATTTCATCCTCTGTCGAGTTATGGATAGCCTGGGCAGTGTCGGTGGCTCTCGCTTCAGGAGTTCAAGGAATTGCTCAATACTTCTCTCTGATGATTTTGGTTCCTCCAGACAAGATGAAGAAAGAGCCAGTTCCACATCCTTTTCAGTTTATCGATCCTCTTGCTATCCCTCTCTTTTTAATAACAGGTTGGGGATGGGCAAAACAATACAGAATATCTTCGGGGGATCCCTTGGGGGATAATAGATTGTATAGGTTTATCTACTGCCTGGCAGCACCAATAGGAAATCTTGCTCTCGCAGGTATTATAGCCACCTTGTATACGACTATCTTACCCTCAACAGTATTTAGGCTTGCCATAACTATAAATTGCTATGTTGCGGCGGCAAATCTTGTTATCCCAATACCTCCCTTCAGTTTGGGGAAGGGTTTATCGGCTTTAGCTGGAATTACCTTTTCGAAGGCAGCGGAATTGAGTATAGGTCTTGCTTTTAGTCTTGGAGCCCTTTTGGCCTATATGAGGGAACCCTTTTTTCCATATAAAACGATTCAAGAGTCGGGGGAATTTATCCTTCGACTCTTGATCTGACAGAGAAGGCTTGTGTAAAACTCCTGTAGTGTGTTACTCTCAGTTCGAGATATCAACAAAGGACCTCTACAGGAAGTAGAAGGTATGGGCAGTCAAAATAGGCAGCTAAGAGTTGTTCTTTATCAGCCCGAGATTCCCCAAAATACTGGAAACATAGCAAGAACATGTGCCGCAACCCACATTCCCTTACATTTAATAGAGCCTTTGGGATTTCAGCTTTCTGATCGCCATCTTAAACGAGCAGGCCTAGACTACTGGCCCCATGTGGAGCTTCATGTCCATAGGTCCTTTGAGGAGTTTTTGGAAACCATAAACCCTTCGCGATGTATCCTGTATTCCACTAGGGGAACCGTATATTACGATGAAATCTCTTATAAACCTGGTGACTGTCTAGTATTTGGTTCGGAAACTCAAGGACTTCCGGGGGAACTCATTTTCTCAGGAAACTATACTGTTGCCTACATTCCTATTGATAGATCTAAGGTGAGGAGCCTCAATTTATCTACGGCAGTTGGGATAGCCCTGTTTGAGGCCCTTAGACAGATAGGACAATTAAGGGCTAAGGCCTACTAGTTTTTAATATTCTGACGAAACAGTAGGAAATTTCCATGAAGGAAGAAAACGGTATGATGGAAAAGTTAGAGCAGGCATGTCCTGAGCTTAAGGAGTATGGTTTCTACACTGTAGTTATCAAAAAAAGGAATGGTTACTGAGTTGTTATTTTCGAGAGCAAGGATTGCTCTAAGAAGCAACCCCCATTGACTTCGGTTCAAATTTTATCAGAGGATGTATATCAATGGCGAGAATCTTTAAAAAAGGCTGTTGAAGAAGCTAAGAAAAACCTTAGTGTCGCTGGCACGGGAAGATTACGGATCAAAAGGGGTGGTAGCTGCCGTATGAGTTAATCCATAGCATTTGGCGAGAGGAGATGAAGATTGGCCGAGATTGAATGGAAAGGTCTTATTTGGAGGTCTGCCTACGGGAACTATTCCTATAAAGAGTTACTTACGATCCTTAAGGGCTTTGGATCTATGGAGATTGTAGCCTTTGAAAAACCTTGGGTCTATCACGGCATAGCAAGTATAGAGTTGAATCAGGAAGGGGGAAGGAATTTAACAATATACTATCTAGAGGTCCTAGGTCCAAAGAAGCGAGGCACAGGACGTAAGGCTCTTCAGGAGCTTAAAGAGATCTTCAAGGGTAAAATTGTTGTACAAGATCCAGGAGAGATCCTTTGTTCTGAATATTCAATTATAGAAAGCCTTTTTTTCTGGGTAAAGATGTTTCAGGAAGGGCTTATTGAAGAGTTAGAAAGCGATCATCTGGTTTTGAGACGGGGTATGGGTGAGCAGGAAATTGAGATAGTTAAAAAACGGATTGCAGAAAAGCTTAAGGAATTTAAAAACAAGGAACCCTATGGTAAAGGCTAGAGAAAAGATCTTCGAAGAAGAGGATCTCATTACACTTTGTAAGGATCTACGAGCTCACAGCCTAAAGATTGTATTTACCAATGGCTGTTTCGACATTTTGCACCTTGGACATCTTAGGTATCTAGAGGAAGCAAAGGGAATGGGAGATATTTTGGTGGTGGCTATAAATTCGGACTCATCGGTAAGAGAGATTAAGGGCAGCCTTCGACCTATTATACCAGAACTTGCCCGAGCAGAGTTAGTAGCAGGACTTCACTGTGTTGATGTGGTAACAATATTCAGTGACCCAACACCTTTTCGCCTCATTAGTAGGATAAAGCCCGATGTGTTGGTAAAGGGAGGTGATTGGGCCTTAAGTGCCATAGTGGGAAGGGATTTTGTGGAAAGCTACGGAGGTAGAGTTGTTACGGTTCCGCTAACTAAAGGATTTTCAACAAGCTATATCATAGAAAGGATATCTAAGATCCACTCCAGTTTTTTAAATAATACTCAGTGACCTATTTCTAATAGAAAATTGCCTTTTTGAGGGAAGATTATCATAATTAGGAAATAATTTAGAAATGTTAAAAAGTTTTTTGTGGGTGCCTTGCTGGCAAATACTATCATAGGGAGGTCCCACAATGATTGGAAAGAGATTACTTACTATAGTATTACAAAGACCTCCCTGTGGGGTCCTTCAAAACATAGTCTCAAAAAGAGGTCTCCCGAAACTTTCTCGACCTCTATGGTTCATTCTAATCTTTAGTCTGTTCGTCTGCCATTATAGCTTTTCAGCGACCTATTATGTAAGAACGGATGGGGGAACAGCGACGCAGTGCACCGGAACGGCCGATGCACCTTATCCAGGTTCAGGAAATAATAGAGCCTGTGCCTGGTCTCACCCCTTTTTCGCCCTCGACTCAAATGGACAATGGAAGCTTAGGGGAGGGGATACTCTTATTATAGGGCCAGGAACCTATATGATGGGCTATGGAGCTCCCAATACAGGTCCAACCTGGTGCGAAGCTGAAGGGGCCTACGAATGTCATTTGCCTCCTCTGCCTTCAGGCAGTCCAAATCAACCAACAAGAATTCTAGGAAAAGATTGGGATCAAGGGTGTTCTTCACCACCAACCCTATGGGGTACCCAAAGGGCTACGACTGTTGTCGATCTTAGAGGGACTAGCCATGCCGAGATTCAGTGTTTGGAAATTACCGATCGAGCCACCTGTGGATATGCCCATCCTACTGTTCCCTGCCAATATGATCGTTATCCCTATGGAGAATGGGCTGCTGTAGGGATTACAGCCCATAGTTCTTCCCATGTCACCCTTAAGAACCTAAATATCCATGGTCTCGGGGATAAGGGGATTCTTGCGGGTGGTATCAGCGACTGGCTAATAGAAGACGTCAGAGTTGCTGGAAATGCTTGGGCAGGATGGGATGGGGATGTAGGAGCCCTGGGGGTTTCTAGTAGTAATAGCGGCTCCATAGTGTTTCGCCGTGTTATTGTGGAATGGAATGGATGTGTTGAGTTACCCAACGAATCCTTTTCACATTGCTGGGCCCAATCCGCCGGAGGATATGGCGATGGACTTGGGACAGCGGCAACTGGTGGAAGTTGGATATTTGACCATGTAACATTTCGCTATAATACTTCCGATGGATTAGATCTGCTCTATCTTGGCAGAAATACCCATGGAGAGGCTCGGGCTGAAATCAGAGATAGTTTTTTCTACGGAAATGCGGGAAATCAACTAAAGGTTGGAAGTAATTCCCTGATTGTTAATTCGGTTGTAGTGGGAAATTGTGGCTACTTCTTCCGACGGGGATTCTCCCTTATGGGACCTCGAGATTCTGGGGATCACTGTAGAGCATTAGGTAGCCCGATAGCTATATCTCTCCAAAATGGTGACTCCTCCTATATAGTGAATTCAACCTTAGCGGGTGAGGGTGACGTGATCGTTTCGGTTGAATGTGATCGAGAATTTTCCCAGTGTAGTGGTAGAGAAGGCGTAATGATGTATAATAATATATTCCTTGGAAATACTGATTTCCTCCAGCCCTTTGAAAGAAGTGCCTACATATGGGATCCTGAAAACTTTGTACAGGAAGATTACAATAACGTCTTTGGAGTAAAGAATATATCGGGATTTCGGTTTGGTACCCACGATATAATTCAGGATCCGAGGCTTGCACAACCAGACCTAGATAACTTCGATGGTCATCTAACGTCAGCGAGTCCTGCCATCGATAGGGGACTTCCGGTAGGGAGTTTAAGTGGGCTTGTTCCTTCGTATGACGTCCTTGGAGTTCCAAGACCTACAGGGAATGGGGTTGATCTAGGGGCTTACGAATACACTAATGAACCGGTTACAGATCCCTATATGGTTCGCATACAGCAGGCTTATGTAGCCTATTATGGAAGATGGGCGGATCCGGGGGGACTTGATTACTGGGCTGAGCGATTGAGAAGAAGCAATGGAGACTTAAGAAGCCTCATCGATGCCTTTGGAAATTCCCAAGAGTTTCAAAGCGAGTATGGACATCTTTCCTATTCTCAATTAATTGATACGCTCTATCGCCAGATGTTTAATCTGTCTCTTATACACATCTCCGA